>JAZQQU010000084.1:0-17761 GCA_045629225.1 Bacteroidales bacterium
GGGGTTTTGAGGTTGTTTTGAGGTTTTGAGGTTGTGGGGTTTTGAGGTTGTTTTGAGGTTTTGAGGTTGTGGGGTTTTGAGGTTTTGAGGTTATGAGGTTTTTGGGTTTTGGGGTTTATGGGTTTTGGGGTTTTGAGGTTGTTTTGAGGTTTTGAGGTTGTGGGGTTTTGAGGTTGTTCCGCTTTGCTCCACGCGAGCAAGCTCGGAGGTTGGGTTGTTGGGTCATGTGCTTTGTTGTTTTGCAAACACCTTATTATAACGCAACGAATCGTATTTTATTGCCCTTGCACTCCCATTCCTTATTGCTTTTGTCTTGTTTTTTGCCTTGATTCTTGCATGATTCGAAAAAAAACACTATCTTTGCCGCACTTTTGGGCGAGAATCATCACACACGATAAAAAAAGGAAAGGCTTATGAAACACTTCAACACGCTGTTATGTACCCTGCTGATGGGTACCAGTTCACTGACTGCCTGGGCACAGCTGCCCTCGGCTGCAAAGATCGCACCTGAGATGTATCCGGGTTGGAACCTGGGCAACACCTTCGAGGCTTGCCCATGCACCTGGCTGAGCAACGATCTGGATTGGGAGACAGGCTGGCAGGCCACCCGAACCACGCAGGAGGTCATCGACTTTGTGCAGGCACAGGGCTTCCGCTCAGTGCGCATCCCCGTGGCATGGTACACCGGACATCTCGACGATCAGGCCACCCTGCACATCCGCGAGGCGTGGTTGGAGCGTGTGCGCGAGGTGGTCGATTACTGCATCAACGACGGTCTCTACGTGGTGCTCAACGACCACTGGGACGGTGGCTGGCTCGAGAACCACATCAAGGGCTATGACCCCGGGCGTGCCCAGACCCTGCGCACCCTCTGGACACAGATTGCCGAGGAGTTTCGCGACTACGACGAGCATCTGCTCTTTGCCGGTCTGAACGAACCCAATGCCGACGATCAGGCCTCCACCAACGACCTGATGCGCTATCATCAGGACTTTGTGGACGCCGTGCGCGCCACCGGTGGCAACAACGCCACACGCACGCTGGTGGTGCAGGGGCCCAACACCGACATCGACAAGACCTGCAGCTACCTCAGCCACCTGCCCCAGGACGCCGCCCAGGGACGCATGATGGTGGAGGTGCACTACTACAGCCCCTACAACTTCTGCATGATGACCAAGGACGAAGGCTGGGGCAACCAGGCCTACTTCTGGGGCACAGACAACCACGTGACCGATGCCACCTACCAGCAGTGGAATGCCACCTGGGGCGAGGAGGGCTACCTGCGCGACGAGATGCAGCTTCTGTACGGCAAGTTCGGCACACAGGGCATACCCGTGATCATTGGCGAGTATGGTGCCATCTGGCGCACGGTGGGTGGCGGCTACCAGGCCGATCACGATGCCTCGATACGCCTGTATCACAAGCTGGTGAACCAGGAGGCCATCAGCCATGGCTGCATCCCCTTTGTGTGGGACACCAACGGCTGCGGCCAGAACTCCATGGACGTGCTCAACCGTGCTTCGCTCACCGTGTTCAACCCCCATGCTCTCCAGGGCATACAGGCAGGAGTGGCAGCAGCGGCATGGCCCGAGTCGATGTCGTGCATCGAGGGCATCAGCCAGGAGCCTGCCACCCGATGCTGCTATAATCTGATGGGGCAGCGCGTGGCCGACCTCCAGAGCCATGGCCTGGTGATCAGGAACGGCACTATTCTGCTGATGAGGTAACAGATGGCGCCACCTTTGTCGTATCTCTAGGCATCATCGGCAAGATCGGCAAACCATCCATAGGGAAAAGCCTGTCCATCGTTGGGCGGGCTTTTTCGGCCAAAGTGCGCAGCTTACGTATGCGGATCTCCTGAGGGCGAATGTATTGTCCCAGCACATTAGCATCGAACCTGGCAACGGCACTGCCTCTGGGCAACCCCTCGCGCCATGCCCCATCAGTCAGACCAGGTATGGTGATGTCCAGCGAAGGATCCCAGATCATGAACTCCTTCTCATACATCTTCAGGGCAAAGTAGGTGGAGTCAAAACGGCTCTTGCTCCGTCCCTCCTGCAGCTCAAGCTTAGGCTTTCCCACCCAGTCGTGCAGCAGCTCGACGGAGAGCGTATCGAGTGGCATCAGAGGCTCCGCAGGCAGAGGCGAGAGGCTGAAAGTGCGTTCCAACTCGCGCAGAAAACTGTCTGAAAGACGCAGCGAGTCCCCCTTTTCCTGACCACCGGCTGACTGCTCCACCTGAGGGTAGAGCAGCCCGTTGTGCATCGAGATGAGAAGGAGGGTCACGCAACGTTTCATCGTATCTTTTTATTCTCGTTTTTCGATGCAAAGATAGTGCTAACACCTATAAGTCATTGATTCTGTTAAGGATTATTGGCCGTGTACCAGAGGCTTTTAACAAATGTTCTTCGTAGCTCTGGGCAATGACAGATTTATTAACAAATCTGTAGGCACCGACTACCTTATCACCCACTATGGCGATATACTGATTCTCGTATTTGGCCAGCAACTCATTCTGATGCGCAGATAGGAACTAAACTCCTTGTCTGACATGATAACCGTATTCTATGATGTTTGTAAGAGTGCCACGTTTAGTCCTTCGCGACCATAAGGTCGCGAAGGACTAAACATTTTTTCGGCAAATATCGCACAATTAGGGGGTACAAAATGCAGATAGAGTATGGTTTTTAACACAAATCAGCGGAAATGGAGCGTTGGAGTGGCAGAATCAGGAGGGCGGAAGTGCTAGAATATGGTGCTGAAGGGAGATGGGATAGTGACGGGAGGAATGGCTTTGTAGAGGCATCGTTTGACGCTGTACTGTCAGCAGCCACACTTCTTGGCGCAACAGTTTCCATGCTCATCTTCAAGGAATTCAAGGCGGTGATGACGGTTGGCATCTACGTCATGGACGACACCGATCCTGAGGTATACACAGTAAAAAGAGAGTGTGTCTACGGCTTTAGACCTTTTGACACACCCTCTTCCTACGAAAATTGTTTGTGCTTTGAAAGAAATCTCTTTCTTTGCATCGGCTGTAGCTTTATTCTACCTCAGAAAAAATCAGCGAACGAGATAGACCTTACGGGCAGAGCCATCGCTCAGACGCTGCAGCATGAAGCCTGAGGCACCAGCAGGGAGTGCGCGGCCATCGAGGGTGAAGAGAGTCTGCACCTCGGCCTCGTTGGCCTCGATGACCGGCTGTGAAGCCTCGTCAGGGAAGGCGATGCGACAGCAGTTCTCCACCTCGCAGGCACAAGGATCAGCAGAATCGTAGGCGGCCATGAAGCAGAGGATCTCCATGTTCTCGGTCTTCCACGATGACTTGAGCTGTATCTTGCAGTCGTACTGGAAGCTGTCGTTCTGCCAATCGACTACCTGACCGAACGTTGCGTTGTAGGCACGCAGGGCATGCTGGTGGTAGAAGTTGCCATCGGAACCTGACTGAGCATGTGCCTTGATGTCGTTTTCGACCACAAACACGGTGAGACGAGGCTCGGTCTTGGAGAACTCATAGCCACGGTCGCCATTGACATGCACATTGAGCGACATGCTCTCGGCATCGTAGGTGGCCGAAGCCTCCAGATAGCAGTTGCTCGACTTGGCGAGGCGGTGATCAACAATCTCCTCCATGTCCTTGAGCGTGCTGGGACGATTGACCACAGGAGCGTCGCCATAGAACCACCAGCGGTCGAACATGAAGGCTGGGGCGTAGGTGGAATAACCAGCGTTGAAGAACCAGTCATAGGACTCGGCATTGTCGGTCGAAAGCCAGTCGGGATAGTAACCTGTGTGGTGACATACGGCCGAGACACGATCACGATACTTGTCCTGTTCGAGCAGTTCGTGCAGCATCTGAGCGGCTGGCGGACAGTTGACACAGCCTTCGCCCGTGAACTCCTCGATCAGGACGTGACGCTTGTATTCGTGCCATAGCACATTGAAGGTCAGAAGCTGGCGATTGTTCCAGAGGTTGATGTCCTCGCCCTCGTCGAGCGAGGCGATGCTGACCTCCATCTGGACGTCCAGCTGCTTCTGATTGAGTACCGAAGGGAAGACCGGTACCTGCAGCTGGCACACCTCACCACTGACAAGAGGAGCATCGACGTGCGTACCGTAGTCCACACCCTCAACGCTGCACTGCAACGAGAAGCCGCTGACCGAGGCAGCAGCACGATTGCGCACCTTGAGGTCGAGGACCAGGAGGCTATCAACGATATAGTTGGGCTTAACCATCTGAACTAAAACCAGCTCCAGATCGTACTGCGGCAGCTGCTGGCCAGTGACTACAGCCTCGATGCTGAGCACGCCATGGTCGGTGAGCTCGGTCCAGTCGTAGCCATCGCGATGATAGAAGAGGCCACCTGGCTGCACGTCGGCCACACCTGAGATGCAGCGCGACGAGCTCTTCTGGTGGTAGCTGTAGCCCACATAGAGGTCGGTGGCTGCAGGAATGAGGAAAGGGGTGTCGAGCTGGATGTCGTTCCAGCCCTTGATGATATCCTCGGTGATGGTCTGCTCGGCCAGGTTGGGGCCTGTGAGCTCCGAACGCACCCACACGGTGAGGGTGTCGATGCCCAGCTTCGAAGCCAGGCCAGCGCGAATCACCGACACGTGGTTGCCGTCGTAGCCCGTGAGCCACTGGGCAGGGAACAGGGTAGCAGCCTCGTTCCACTGCTTGCCCGAACAGCCGATGCTGCCCGAGGTCTCCACCTGGCCATCGCAACGGGTGAGGGTCAATGTATCGGCTTGTGCCATGGCAGTCATTACTGACGCCATGGCACAAAATATAGTAATAATGAATCTCTTCATTGTAGCAAGAAACGGTGTTTTCAGACTTTCGCAAAAGCCGGATTACTTCTGGATGGTCTTGTAGCTCTCAAGGCTGCCATCCTCGGCTGAACGACGCACGATGGTGATGCCCTGGGTCTGAGCATCGGCACGACGGCCCTGGAGGTCGAAGCGCTGAGCCTCGTTGTCCTGACCGATGGTGCGGATAGCTACAGCATTCTGGAACTTCACGAATACGTCATCGAGCTTCAGGAGCATCTTGCCCTGGCTGTTGAAGTGACGGAAGGCGATGCATACCTTCTGGCCAGCAAAGTCGGCAAGGCTTGCACGACGGATCTGCCAACCTGGCTGATCGATGGTCTCCTCGAAGACAGGCACGAACTCGTCGAGCTTCTGCATGTCGGTGCCCACCAGTACCTGATAGGTGTGCTCATACTCGCCAGCCACTACCTCCTCAGGTGACCTCCACCATGAGAGCTCGTAGTTCTCGCCAGCAGGAATGTCGAAGTATGGAGAGAAGGTCCAGTTGTCTGGGTCGAGGTCGGGAGCATAGTAGTAGTATGCCGTAGAGCCGAGGCCCTCGTTACCGCTGTGAGCATGGCCATCAGGCCAGCCGCCGAAGAGGTTGTAGAGCAGATCCCAGCACTTGCCATCGCCATCAGCATCGTAGAGGGTCCAGTTGACGTCGCCCTCGAAGTCCTCAGCGATGAGGCAGCCCTCGAGGCTCTCAACCTCGCCATAGAACTCAACGGTAACGTCGCCCGAAGTGGTGTGAACCACGATCTCGCCCTCATAAACGCCAGGCTCGGCTGGTGCGAAGTTGAAGGTGAGGTTCATCTGGTTGTTGTAGTTGATGCCCCATGATGGTGCGTAGTCGAGGGTGATGTACTCAGGAGCCTCGAAGCTCTCGAAGAACATCTGCTCGCCACCCTTGTTGGTGATGTTGAGCTGACCCTGAGCCTTGCGGCCCTCGATGGCAAGGATCGAACCAAAGTCGAAGTAGTCAACGTCGGCCTCTAGAGCGTAGGCAGGGAAGTCCTCGAAGGTAATCTTGATGTTGCGAACGCGGAACTCGTCCTTACCCTTGGTCTGGCCGTCACCATTGTGGTTGAGCGACCACTGTACCCAGTTGGTGCCTGGCAGATAGTCCTCGGCACCGGTGAATACGGTGTAAACAGTGTCAGAGTCGAGCGACTGAGTGCCATGGCGTGAAATCTGGAAGCCAGCAGAAGGATGCTGGATGCTGACGCTGGCGAAGTCGGTGAGGTTGAAGTCAACGTCGAAGGTATCTACGTCGAGAGTAGTGTCCCAGGTCACGCTGGCCTTCTTGCCTGTAGGAACCTCGAACTCTGCTACGAACCATGCAACGGTAGCCACAGTGTCTGGATGCAGGGCATTGGCATTGACAGCCTCAGCGCCTTCGATGATGAATGGCTCGGTGGTGCTGTAATCCCATGTAATCTCAGCCTCGTTCTCAGGTGAGAGGATGGCATTGTAGTCAGGCACCTCGCGTACGAGGGCAGAGCAATGGAAGATGAAGTCGCCAGCTGAGGTGTGGAGCAAGATATCCTCCTCATAGAAGCCAGCAGCATTTGGCTCGAATTCAACCGAAGTGCTGAGTGGCTCGAGAGTGCCTGCCTGGTTAGAGGTAGGATAAACCTTGAAGTGATCAGAACCCTCGGCACCGGTCACTACGAGTGGCTGCTCGCCCTCGTTGAAGAGCACGGCTGGCAGGATGAGGCTCTGTGCGCCTACGGTGAAGTTGCCGAACTTGAGCAAGTTGTCGGTGCGATATACAGCCTTCATCTCCTCCATCTCCTCGTAGGTGGTCTCAAGGCCATAGATCTCGAGGTAGTCATCAGGAGTAGCATAGTATGCATAGTTCACCATGTAGTCGAAGGTGATGCTGCGCTTGCCAGGAGCGAACTTAGCCGAACCTGAGGCATCCTCCTCGTACTGGTTTGACTGGAAGAGCACGTTGCCACGGTCGTCGGTGATGGTGGCCTGCGATACGTACCACATGTAGGCGTATGAAGAGCCCTTCCACGATACGGTAGCGATCTGACCCTCTGGCACCTCGAACTCAGCCTTGAGCCATGAGTCGCCATACTGCTGGATGTTGGTAGAGTGAGCCGAACGGTGGCCAGCATACTCGCCCATCTCGAATGGGAACTCCATGCAGGTCTTGAAGTTGAACTCGCCGCTCTCTACGATCTCGTCGTACTTAGGATATGGCACGCATGCACCATTAGCACTGAAGAGGAACTCCTCCTGCTCGGTGGCAAAGGTGATGATGCCCTCGTACTCACCCTCCTCCATTGGCTTGAAGGTGACGGTGGCTGACAGCATCTGCATAGATGGGATCTCGCCGTTCTGTGGCTCGACAGTGAAGGCATTGCCGTCAGACTCTGCGTCGATCACGAACTCAGCTGGCTCAGCACCCAGGTTGGCAAAGAGCAACTGCTGGCTCTCCTCGAACTCAGGATACATCTCGGTGTTGAACTGCAGCTGGTCGGCTGTGAAGCAGACAACCTTCGAACCCTCGACTGGCTGATAGAGGTTGATGGTCTTATAGGCAGTGAGGTTGCCGTAGTTGTAGCCATAGGCATAGAGGCCGATGGCGCAATTGTTGACTGAGGTGATTGACGAGAAGTCGTCAGCCACGTTGAAGACAAGGTTGTCCTCCAGTGCCATGGCACCGCTCTGGTTCACCTCGCCAGCCTTGAGGTAGGCGCTGTAGTAGCCGCCATACATCGAGCCAAGGTAGATCTCCGTCTCGAAAGGATCGGCAGGAACAATGGTGATAGTGCCAGCCTCGGCATCATAAACACCATGTACAGGCTCCTCGGTGTCGGTGCCGAGGGCCAGCATGTTGAAGAGGCCTTCGAACACTACGTCCTGTCCATCGACCGTAGCCTTCACCTCATAGGAATAGAGGTCGCCGCCAGCATAGTTGAACTGGTTGCCATTGTTGAAGAAGGTCTGCGAGAATGCAGTGAAGGTGATCTCCTGAGCCTCGGCCTTAGCCTTGGCTGGGCTGTTGGCAGGCTTGAGGCTCTGCTTGTGGATGGGCTTGCCAGCCTTCTGGGTGGCGATCTGCTCCACGTAGTTAGTCACTGAGCGACCCTTGGCGTTCTGCTGGGTCAGACGGCCCTGGATGATGTCGTTCAGACGAGCATCCACCACGGCACGGACGTCGAGGCTCTTGCCGTCAGCCGACACAGGGCTCTTGAAGTTGGGAGCCTGAGCCATTGACATGGCTGCTGCGGCTACCAGCGATGCGGAAAGTAAAACTCTCTTCATGCGATGAGTTGTTTTTGTTGGATTGTTGTTATGTTGTTTTGTTTATATGTTGTTTTGTTGTCAAGTTGTTTTGTTGCCCGAGAGGATGTATTTCTCCCTAGAAATTGCGATCGGGCAAAAAACAGCTGCAAATATACGATTTCCCCGCGTAAACAACAAAAAAAAAGCTATCATAATCGTAAATTTACGAATTTGATAGCTAAAATGCAAGTAATTTGCATAAAAATTATACTTTTTAACACTCAATCGCCCATTTGACTTTCGTCATGCAACGGCAGATCATTCCGCCTTAGGTGGGAGTTTGAGCACATTCTCACGATAAATGGACGGAGCAATGCCCACCTTCTTCTTGAACAATGTGTAGAATGACGAGAGCGAATTAAAGCCCGTCCGGTGCGCAATCTCCTTGAGCGACACGTCGAGATTGGCTGGATCGGAGAGCAGAGCCAGAGCCGCATCGATGCGGAAATTATTGATGTAGGAAGAATAGGTCACACCCGCCTGCTCATTGATAACCTGCGACAGATAGGTACGATTGGTCTGTAGCTGCTCAGCCAGCTTCTCAATGCTGAGCAAGGGGTCAGCATACAGATGCTCGCAACGCATCAGTTCCTCCAGTTGCATATAGAGGTTGCTCCCCTTCTCCTCTGAGAGTGACGAATTGCCATACTTGACACTGCTGCCCGAGCAAGAGGCCTGTTCGAGCTGCTGAAGTTCCTGCAATGTACGCTCAAACTGCAGACGCAGGCGACGCTCACCTTCGATCTTATCGAGCTGCTGACGCACAATCTCGCGATAACGCATCTCGCGACGACGATACAATATCCACACAAAAGCCAAGCTCACCACCACCACACCCACCACCGATCCCCAAGCCCAGAGGGCACGGCTCTGTCGCAACAGCTGCATCTCCTGCTCGGCATTCTTGCGCTTCTGCTCATCGACCTCCTGCTTCAGTTCCATGACACGTGCGGCTTTCTCCTTCTCCTCGCCCACCATGTGATCGTGCACGCGCGCGTACTCTTTATAATACGTAAGGGCCTCGGCCGGATGCTGCATCTGTTCGTGCACATGGGCCAGAAGCTGATAGAGCGGCAGGTCGAACACCTCGATGCCCCACTCCTCTTTGAGGCGAATCACCTCGGCCGCGTAGGTCAGTGACTCATGATAGCGATGACGCTGGCTCAGGAAGGTGGCATAACAGAGGCGTGCATAGAGTTTGTCGTAGCCCGACGTCTCGGGCAGATCGTGCACGGACAGCAGGTAGAGGCGCTCGGCTGCATCGAGGCTATCGAGGGCAGCACAGATGTCGGCCTCGAAGGAGTAGAGATACTGATACTGTCGGCGCCAGCCTTCGCGCCGTGCCAAGGCTATGGCCTGCTGCAGGTAGTCCATGGCCTGGCGATACTGCGACTCGTTGAACAGGTAGTTGCTCACATTGCATGCCGAGGTGTAGATGCCCTGCAGCAGGCCGATGTCCTGGCTCAAGGCCAATGCCTGACGTGCGTAGTCGTAGCCCGTGGAATCGCTCTTGTGGAAGTAGATGGCCGAAAGCAGGTTCAGGGCATCGACCTGCACACGGGCTTGCTGACTCTGGCGTGCCAGGGCGAGTGCCTTAAAGCCGTAGGCCAAGGCTGTGGGATGATCGGTAATCACGTTGAGGTAATACAGGCCCACCGTGCGGCACACCTGGCTCCTGACCTCGGGGCCATAGTGAGCGTCGGCATCACGGACAAGGTCGGCTTGGTTCCTGGCCTCGTCGGCCATCAGTATCAGCTCCATCATCGAATCCTGAGGCACTGTGGCATGCTGTATCTGCGTATTCAGGCGCTCGCACAATGCCAGCACGCTGTCCGGACGCAATGCGCGACCAGCCAGCAACGGCACGGGGAGCAACAGGAGTATGCAGGTCAATGAAAGGATTCGCATGGGGGGGGGGGAATGCACAACTTCGGGGCTATCGTAAGCTGAGTTAATGAATACCCCGCCACAGCATCGGTTTGTAGCGGGGCATTGTTTTTTAGCGGTGAGTCCTCAAAACAGGGGGTCACTCTACCTCCTGCAGGTTCAGGGCAATCTGGAGCTCATCGAGCTGAGCCTGGTCGATGGCACAAGGGGCATCGATCATCACGTCGCGGCCCTGATTGTTCTTGGGGAAGGCGATGGTGTCGCGGATGGAATCAATCTCGGCGAACATCGAAACTACTCGATCCAGACCGAAGGCGAGACCTGCGTGCGGTGGCGCTCCGTACCTGAAGGCGTTGATCAGACAGCCGAACTGGTCCATGGCCTTGGCTGGGGTGAAGCCAAGCAGGCCGAACATCTTGGCCTGGAGGGCAGAGTCGTGGATTCGGACCGAACCGCCACCGAGCTCTACGCCATTCATCACGCAGTCGTAAGCCCATGAGCGCACGCGGCCCTGGTCGGTGTCGAGCAACGGGATGTCCTCGGGGTTGGGCATGGTGAACGGGTGGTGGGTGGCATAGTAGCGCTGGGTCTCCTCGTCCCACTCGAAGAGGGGGAAGTCGATGACCCAAAGCGGCACGAAGGTCGAAGGATGGCGCAAGCCGAGGCGCTGGCCCATCTCAAGACGGAGGGCGCAGAGCTGCTTCTGGGTCTTGCGGCGGTCGCCACAAAGGATGAGCATGAGGTCGCCCGGCTGAGCCTCCATGCGGTCGGCAATGGCTGCAATGACCTCCGGGGCATAGAACTTGTCGATGGATGACCTGGTCTGGCCCTGCTCGTCCCTGCGGATCCAGACGAGGCCCTTGGCTCCGATCTGTGAACGCTTCACGAAGTCGGTCAGCCCGTCGATCTGCTTGCGGGTATAGCCTGCACAGCCAGGAGCGGTGATGCCTGCCACGTAGGCAGCATCGTCGAACACGCTGAACTGACCAGCTGGCAGCACATCCATCACAGCCTCAGGGCGTGCACCCTCGGCCTTAGGCGACTCCTTGCCGGGGTCGACCTTGAGCTCGACGAACTTCATGCCGGAGCGCAGGTCTGGCTTGTCCGAGCCATAGTGCTTCATGGCATCCTCCCAGGTCATGCGTGGGAACTGGTCGAACGCTATGCCCTTCAGCTCCCGGAAGAGGTGCTTCATCATGCCCTCGAACATCTGGATGACGTCCTCCTGCTCGGCAAACGACATCTCGCAGTCGATCTGGGTGAACTCTGGCTGACGGTCGGCACGCAGGTCCTCGTCGCGGAAGCACTTGACGATCTGGAAGTAGCGATCCATGCCTGCCACCATCAGGAGCTGCTTGAACTGCTGGGGCGACTGTGGCAGGGCGTAGAACTGACCTGGGTTCATGCGCGATGGCACCACGAAGTCACGTGCACCCTCAGGGGTGGACTTGATGAGCATGGGGGTCTCAATCTCGAGGAAGCCGTGCGAGTCGAGGTAGCGACGGGTCTCGAAGGCCAGCTTGTGACGGAGTTCGAGGTTCTTGCGCACACAAGGACGACGCAGGTCGAGGTAGCGGTACTGCATGCGGAGGTCGTCGCCGCCATCCGAGTTGTCCTCGATGGTGAATGGTGGCACCTCCGACGAGGAGATGATATTGAGTTCGCTGGCCACAATCTCGATGTCGCCTGTAGGGATGTTCTTGTTCTTCGACTCGCGCTCACGCACGGTGCCGACCACCTGGATTACATACTCGCGACCCAGCTTCGTGGCCTTGTCGCAGAGCTCCTGGTTGCCATCGCTCTCGTCGAACACCAGCTGGGTGTTGCCATAACGATCGCGCAGATCTACGAAGGTGAGACCGCCCATCTTGCGGACGCGGTGTACCCATCCGGCCAGCGTTACCTCCTGGCCAACGTTGGCGAGACGAAGCTCGCCACAGGTTTGTTTGCGATACATAAAACTATTTACGATTTACGATTTACGATTTACGATTTACGATTTACGATTTACGATTTACGATTTACGATTTACGATTTACGATTTACTATTTTTATACCCTCCACTCTGGACAAATGAAGATGCATAACATCGCTGCAAAGGTAGTGTTTTTTTTCGAGAAGCACAAATTTTTGAAGTATATTTTTTCATTATATTGATATATTCTTTTTGTTCGGTTATTTTCGAACGCCAAAATTTGATTATATCGAGTTTTTTTTGTATCTTTGTGCCCGGTTTTCTTTCTTTTATTTCCATATAAACGAACAACAATCTTTGGATCATTATGGTCGACATCCCATACAGCATCTTCAAGGTTTACGTCAAGCTGATGCACGACTCCCTGCTCTATCGCAAGCGCTACATCATCGGCATGGAGAACCTACCCAAGGCTGACGAACGATATTTCATTGCCTGCAATCACGAGAATACGGGCAACGACCCCATCAACATAGTGATGGGCCTGCCCTATGGCGTCAAGATGAGTGCCATGGCCCGTGCTGACCTCTTCAACGTCCACCCCATCATGACCCGCTTCATCCGCTGGATCGGCCTGGTGCCTGCCTACCGTGCAGGATGGGAAGGACCAGACGGACTGGTGAACAACATGGCCTCGTTCGGCGAGGTGGCCAAACGCGTCAATGAGTGCTCCCCGCTCCTGATCTGTCCGCAGGCAGGTCACACGCAGGGCCACTATTCAGAGCGCTTCACCACGGGCCTGGCACGCATCGGATTCATCACCGCCGAGCAGAACGGGTGGAAGGAGGACGTCAAGCTGCTGCCTACCGTGCTGGTATATAGCGACTACTTCGATGTGCAGACCGAGCTGATGTGGATCATCCGTCCTGCCATCTCGCTCAAGCCCTACTACGAGGAGTTCCAGCACCACAAGCCTACGGTGATGCGCAAGGTGACCCGCCAGCTCTTCGACTCCATCCAGCAGGCCATGCTCGACGAGGGCTTGCAGGACTATGAGGTGCGCGACTTCCTGCGACTCACCACCCTCAACCTGCCCGATCGCGAGTCGATGCCCCTGCCTCAGCAGCTGGAGCACGACAAGCAGTTCATAGCCCGCCTCACCAGCCATACGCACTACGACGAGATCATCACGCTGGCCAGCGAACTCAGGCAGCGTCTGCTGGAGGCCGGCACCTCCGAGCCTGTTGTGGCCAGCCATCCCTCTCTGGCTGCAGTCACGGCCAAAGCCCTGCTCATGCTGGTGCTGGCTCCGTTGTGGCTGGTGTGCCTCTGGCCTCACGGCCTCTGCTACTCGCTGCCGCTGCTTCTGCTCAAGACCGACAAGATGTTCACCAACACCTACCGCCTGGCCATCTCCGTGCTGTTCCTCTACCCGCTGCTGGCTCTCGTCACGCTGCTCGTCATGGGCCTCACCTGGGGATTGTGGTGGCAGGCTGTGGTGTGGATTCTGCTCTGGATCCCGACGGGCAAGCTCGGCTGGCTCTACTTCAAGCACCTGCGCACGCTCAAGGCTCAGGTCAACTGCCTGCGCCATCGCAGCATGATGCCTCGCATCGAGGAGCTGCGCAGCCGCCTGGCCGAACTGCTGAAATAAGGCCCAGGCATTCACTCCCTAACCGCCTCAATATCTCGCAAATACGGCACTACACCGTTCAACTCTCATGACACAGTTTTTCATTCAGATTTATCACTTCTTCGACCGTCATCGCACTCTCTGGGTAGCCTCGATGGTAGCGCTGATCGCCGTCTTTGGCTTCTTCTCGACCAAGATCTATCTTGAGGAGGACATCGTGCGGCTCCTCCCCTCGTCGCGCAACGAGGACGGATCGCTGAAGCTCTCCTTCTCGAACCTCAAGATCAAGGATAAGACCTTCCTGGTGTTCGAGGACGTGGACGGTGTAGGCACCGACAGCCTCTGCCGTGTGGTCGATGCCTTCTGCGACACGCTCATGGCCACCGAGGCGCTGTTGCCCGACGACCAGAAGACCATCGACGACCTCTTCTCAAGCCTCTCAGTCGAAGACCTGATGTTCGAGGCTGTCGACTACGTGGAGCAGCACCTGCCCAGCTTCATCGACACCTCATGCTATGCCGGCTTTGACACCCTGCTCACCGAGCCTCAGGTGTTAAGGCAGATGATCGAAAACCGCGAGCAGGCCACCTCGCTCATAGGCGAAGCCTTCCCCGAACTGCTGCAGATGGACCCCATCGGCATGCGTCACGTCATCATGGACCGGCTGTTAGGGCTCAAGGAGTCGATGACAGGCTCCTACCGACTCATCGACGGTCACCTGTTCGTGCCCGACAGCACCATAGCTGTGGCCATACTCACACCCGTGTTCCCAGCCACCGACTCCGGCCACAATGCTGGCCTGATCACCCGCATCAACGGCATCATAGCCGACATGCAGGTGCCTGGCATCCGCATCGGCTATCATGGCACCACGGCACGCGGAGCCTACAACTCGTGGACCATCAAGGGCGACATCATGCACAACGTGATCGGCTCGCTTGTGCTCGTGCTGCTGGTCATCTGCCTGTGTTTCCGTCAGTGGAACACCATCCCGCTGCTGCTCCTGCCTGTGGGCTTCGGCACGGTGTTCGGCTTGGCCATGATGTACTTCATCAAGGGGCAGTTCTCGCTCCTGGCACTCGGCATCGGAGCCATCGTGCTGGGCGTGGCGCTGAGCTATGTGCTGCACGTCATCACACATTATAAGTATGTAGGCGATCCCGTGCGTGTGCTCCGCGATCAGGTCAAGCCTGTGCTGATGGGCTGCATCACCACCATCGGCTCGTTCCTGGGCCTGATCTTCATCCAGACCGATCTGCTGCAGGACTTCGGCCTCTTTGCCACCTTTGCCATCGTGGGCACAACGCTGTTCTCGCTCATCTTCCTGCCGCCCTTCTTCAATCAGGCCAAGAACCGCACCAACCGCCGTGCCTTCGCCCTCATTGACCGCATCAACTCCTACCCCATTGACCAGAAGCGCCCCCTGCTCTGGCTCATCGTCGTGGTGAGCTGTGTCAGCATCGGCTACTACATCTGCGGAGGCACACACTTCGATGCCGACATGCGTAACCTGGGCTATCTGCCTAAGGACCAGATACGCGTCGAGGACCTGATGCGACAAAAGACGTCGAACGGACTGCGCAACCAGTACTTCGCAGCCAGCGGACAGACCATGGAGGAGGCCCTGGAACACTATGGCACCCTGATGCAGAAACTCGACTCGCTGCAACAGGAGGGCCTGGTGAAGAGCTACACACAGACCACCCAGATCTTCCTGCCCCTCGCCCTCCAGCAGGAGCGCATCGATGCCTGGCACCATTACTGGAACGACGAGCGACTGGATCGCGTACGCTCGCTCATCAACAAGTGTGCCCCTCAGGCCGGATTGAATGCCGAGGCCTTCGAACCATTCTTCGAGGCTGCCACACGCGACTATGAGCCCGATGCCCTTTACGAGGCCAGCCTCATCCCTACTGGCTACCGCACTTCGATGATGGAACAAAGCTACGACAGTTCCTATCTCTGCTTCTCGACCGTCTATTGCGAACTCGACTCGGTGCGCAGCGACTCCACCGACTATGCACGCATCTGCCACGCCATTGCCGACGAGCCCAACCTCACGGTGCTCGACACCTACTATTATGCTGCCGACACGCTGCGACAGCTGGGCAAGGACTTCGACGTGCTCCAGTGGGTATCGATGGCTTTCGTGCTGCTGGTGCTGCTCATCTCGTTCCGAGGCAATCTGAAGCGCTCGCTGCTCTGTTTCTTGCCCATCGTGATCTCGTGGATCATCGTGCTCGGAGCCATGAACATCTTCGGCTATTCGTTCAACCTCATCAACATCATCATCTCCACCTTCATCTTCGGCATCGGTGTCGATTACTCCATCTTCATCATCTGCGGACTGGTGGACGCCGATCAGGCTGAGCAGAATACACCGCTAAGCAAGCAAACGACAGCAGCCGCCGATAACCGAGAGGTTCTCAAATACCACAAGACCGCCATCTCGCTCTCAGCCCTTGTCCTCGTCATCACCGTAGGTTCCATGAACTTTGCCGAACACCCTGCCATCCAGTCGGTAGGCTTCGCCACCCTGGTCGGCCTGATCAGCGCCGTGGTGTTCTCGTATGTGGTCGAACCGTTTATCTACAAGAAGCTGCATAAGTCGTAAGTCCCTGCCCTCTCACTCTTCGCCGAGCCAGTTGTCCTCGTTCTTCGCCGAGCCAGCTGTCCTCGCTCTTCGCCGAGCCGGCTGTCCTCACTCTTCGCCGAGCCAGCTGTCCTCACTCTTCGCCGAGCCAACTGCTGAGCCCGAACGCTGCCACGACAGCAGCACCGACCTTGACAAAGGTGCGGATCACTTCCGTCCAGAAGTTCCGACGGCACGTCTTGCGGCCTCGTCGCAGTACTCGCCGTGGTTCACAGGTTGTTGCTGCCGGTTTTCCATACCATAGATTGATTTCTATTTGACAATCATGACAAAAGCAAGGCCTGCACAACTGATGCAAGCCTTGCTGACTGAACGATTGACAGCCTTACTGACTGAACAATTATTAGCCCAACCGTTTGACAAAGAGTTTGGGAAGTCCGAAGTTTTATTGAGGATACTGCATGGTGACACAATGCAGCGATCCATGCTGACGGATGAGTACACGGCAGTCGATGCCAATGATCTCGCGGCCGGGGAATGCTTGAGCAAGCACCTCGGCTGCCTTCTTGTCGTGGGCAGGCTGGTCATAGGTAGGATAGAGCACTGCTCCATTCATGATCAGGAAGTTGGCGTAGGTGGCTGGCAGGCGCTGGTCACCCTCCTCCTCGACAGCATCGGCGAAGTCACTCTCCTTGATCTCATCAGGCATGGGCAAAGGCAGAAGCCGATAGGGCTGGCCGGAGCGGGTACGGAATGACTGGAGCTGCTCCTCCATCAGTTGCAGTTCCTCGAAGTGAATGTCGTCAGGATCCTCGCACTTCACATAGACTATGGTGTCATTGGGACAAAGACGAGCCAGGGTGTCGATGTGACTGTCAGTGTCATCGCCTACGAGGAAGCCATGGTCGAGCCAAAGGATGCGATCGCAGCCGAAGTCTTCGCGGAACCACTGTGTGAAACTCTCTTTTGAATCGAAATTATTGCGGTTGGCCGACAGCAGACACTCTGTGGTGGTGAGTATCGTGCCTTGTCCATCGCTTTCGATCGAGCCGCCTTCGAGCACTCTTCCCAAACGGCTGCGATAGGTGGCATCCCAGAGGCCGAGCTGATCATTCTCGTCGAACACTTCACTCTCCACCAACCGGATGTTGATCTGGTTGTCAAGATTGGCGGCGAACTTCATGCCCCAGCCATTGAAGGTGTAGTCGTTGAGCACAATGCCGGCTCCTCCTTCGGTGTCGGCTGCTGAAGCATCGCCCTCGGCTGGCATCTGGCTGCGGGTGCTGATGAAACCATGGTCGCGCGCCCAAGTGTCGTTGGTGGGGCACTCGGCAATAGTGACACGCTCCAACAGCACACCGCCAGCCTGTCGCAGCTGACATTCCACCTCTTCGGGTTCGGGGGTTACGATGAGCAATGACTCAAAGCGCGTAATAGCTTGAGCAAGATGTATGAAGCACTGACGAGCTGACTCCAGATAGGGAGCCCAATCGGTCTCAGAGTGAGGCCAGGTGAGTTGTACGAACCTTTGTGGAAGTCGGGCCAAGCGGTCTTAGGAAGACAACAAAAAGCAAGCAACTCCTTGGCTCACAGAACGACATGGCTACGATCCGACTTC
>JAZQQU010000085.1:0-93432 GCA_045629225.1 Bacteroidales bacterium
CAGATTGGGGGCTTCATCACAATGTGAGTAGTGATGAAGCCGGGCGTGCCGGAATTTGACACTTCGTACGATGTGTTAAATTCGTGCGTACATGTAGGGGCAAAAGCTGCATATTTTGCCCCTCTGCAGATCGTGGGCTTCATCACAATGTGAGTAGTGATGAAGTCGGGCGTGCTGGAATTTGACACTTCGTACGATGTGTTAAATTCGTGCGTACATGTAGGGGCAAAAGTTGCATGTTTTGCCCCTCTGGAGATCGCGGACGCCGTAACTCGTCTGATAGAGAAGAGGTTGTGGGCGTAGGTTGCTCCATTGGCTTGAGCTAAGACTGCATCATACAATATATATTAAATAATGTATGGGCAGTGGCTTGTGGATCGTGGCGACGGAGGGCTGTCTGTCGTGCATTTCGGCTCAACTGCTGTGCCAAGGCATCGTCGGCAAAGAGTTGGCAGATCTGTGCAGCCAGCATCTCGACCTCCTCGAAGCGATAGAGCATTCCCGTCGTGCCGTGTTCGACCAGGTCCATCATTCCGCCCACGCAGGAGGCGATGACGGGTGTGCCGATGATCTGGGCTTCGCAGACGGAATTGCTGCTGTTCTCAATGGCCGAAGGGCAGACGAAGAGGTGTGCACGACGATACTGCTCGATCATCTGCTTGGCCGAAAGGAAGCCCAGGTAGTGCACGTGGTCGTCGAAAGGCTTCATCTTGCGGATCAGGACGTTGCCATACTGCGAACGATGACGCCAGTGCTGAGGTCGCCAGTCTTCGCCCACTACATAGAGTTGTGTGTCGGGATATTGCCTCAGTACCAATGGCATGGCATCGAGCAGACGATGCAGTCCCTTGAGAGGATAGTGGCTCTGGCTCACGAAGATGCTGTGGCGTTGGCATTGATCCAGACGCCAGACGATGCCTTCGTCATAGAATTCCTCACGCAACACCTCCTGCAGCGTGTGATAGTGTGCCGATGGATTGATGGCCTGCAGGTGGGCATGATCCCATGAGGTGCGACCTGCCACGTGCTGCGCCAAGCTGAGTACTTGGACCTCCGACTCTCCACGCTGCTGCATGCGTCGCTGCTGTTGGGACAGCGTGCGACGGAAGCGAACGTCGTTCAGCGACCAGGTGCCACGCAGCTCTTCGCACGTCAGGCCCCCCATATAATAGCGAGAAATGACTGAGGTCAAGCCTTGAATCGAAACCAGTGTGCGTTCTGCTCCGTTGGCCTCAATCCAGAGTCGGGAGTGTGGGAACTCCGTGCCGTGGATGTGGGTGACATCAGGTTTAATCTGCTGATGCAAGGTGCGGAACCATGCTGCATCGACTTGGGCAGGAAACAGATGGTGGATGGCCAATGGCGTCTTAACCTCTTGGCCTTCAGTTGCCGATGTGGGCGAAACAATGTGCAGCTCGACCTCTGGATGTGCCTGAAGCAAAGCATCGCGATAGCCACAAAGCCAACCGCCTACCACGGTGGGTGGCAGGCCGAGCGCCTCGCAAGCATCGGGAAGCATTACGTTGGTAATCCAGAGTATAGTCATGTCATAATATTTATTTATGTGTCGCAAGCGCGAAACTCTCTAGTTCAGAGTGGAGAGTTTTGTGTTTTGAGTAGTTAAAAGTATAGAGTGGGTCAGTGTTCTGGGTAGTTTGAAGTATAGAGTGGGTCAGTGTTCTGCTGGACCTTACTCCACTAAATAACTTTATTCTTCCAGACTTTCCAACAACTCTCAACTCTAAGCTCTTAACTCTTAACTCTTCATTGATTCCTCACCTGTTCCAATGGGGCAGACGGGTTTTCTTGGCGGTCAGCAGGTCAAGTATCTCGTCATCGCTCTTGCTCCACAGCGAACTGCAGAGGCAGATGCTGGCACACATCCAGATCATGAAAGTCTTCAGATTGACGGCATGCAGGCCAAACGGAAGCATGTCGAACAACTGGATGCAGAGCACGATGATCGAAGCCCGACAGAGCTGGTTGGTGCTGTGCCAAGCCTGACGGATGGCTGTGATGAAGAGCGAGACGTAGGCCACAATGTAGATGATGCCACCCTTGAGCATCAGCTGCAGGTAACCATTCTCTACGGCCGATCGCATCTCGTTGCCATTGCCATCAACGCCTCGGCACTCGTAGGCTCCACGTATGCCTCGGCCGAAGATCATGTCGAGGGGCGTCTGGAGCATGTCCCAGAAGAAGAGTAGGAAGACATAATCGCGCGTATTGTCGCCGGCACGACCCGCAATCTTGGCAAAGACACCATTGCTGTTGAGCAAGAAGATCATAGCAGCGAGCAATGCCGCAGTCACACCCGACATCAGGACAAAGATCTGTGTGGAACGAGCTATCTTCTTGCCTCGGAACAGGATCATGTAGCCTCCGCCAAGCATGTAGAGCATCGTGGTCATCATCAGGTTACGTCGTGCGGTGATTGTAGCCACCAGGAATCCTAGTATCAGCGCTGCGGCTGCTATCCATTGCTGACGGGTGGTGTGGTACTTGCTGGTCATCAGGATCAGGGCTGCACCCATGATGAACCCTTCGAAGATGAACTGTATGGCACCGAACCCAGTGAAATAGATCAGCGGCAGACAGAGCATGACCATACCGACAGGGACGAGGTAGCGATTGATGAAATAGAAACTTCGGACCAAAGGTACGGGTGGAACAAACAATACGAGTGGAAAAAGATAGAGTGTATAGCAGTAGGGGTCGAAGTAGTTGGGTAGTCCCAGCACATCGAGGGGCTCGTACTCGACAACCATGAATATGTGCCATAGGGCAATCCACGCAATCAGCACTTTGCCCCAGCGGGTACGCTCGTTCCAGGCTGGTTTGATCGAAGATAACAGACTGACAAAGATCAACAGTGTGCCCGCCTTGGTGCATAGGGCTAACACATTGGAAATGCCCGAGTGCAAGAAGATGTCGGGCTGCGCATAGCCGAACATGAACATGCCAAGTCCCACCCACAGCAACATGAGGCGATCGGTATAGCGGTCACGGCGTATCAGGCGGTCCATATTCCTTGGCGTTTGCGGTGAATGACCATCCAATACTGCAGAGGAGCGAGTATCAGACCATTGAAGTTGGCTACGATCGAGCCAATGAGCACGCTCTCCATGCCCATGCCGAACACCTTGGCCAGCGTGATGGTGACTGCGATGAAGAGAATGGGCGAGATCATGGAGGTGAAGAACTGGATCTTCAAGGCACCGATGCCATTGACAAAGAGGCAGAACACCTGTCCCCAGATAGTAACCATGTTGTAGGCCAGCATCCAGGCCGAGAGGGCGAAGGGGATGAGGACGGGAGTATCGACCTTGCTATTGATCCAGAAGTCATAGACCCACTCGCTGAGGCCGAGCATCAGCAGACCTCCCAACAGGAAGAGGGCAGCCAGGCCCACATACTTGCGGGTGGTGCGACGTATCCAGTCGATGTCCTGCTTGCTCCAGGCATTGGTCACCGCTCCCCAGAAGGGGTCGATGAGGAGCCAGAACACCATGTACATCACATTGAAATACTTGTATGCGATATTGTATGAGGTGACCTGCTCCATCGAGAACAGACGGGCAATCAGATAGTTGGAAGTCTGGAATTGAATGATGAAGGCAATCTGGATGACAAAGAACTTGACACCTAGTGAAAGCAGAGAGCGGGCATCACGCATGTGAATGGCTGAGAACGAGGGACGGACAGCACGGTATCGACCTGCATAGAGCACGATTGAGGCAATGAGCCACACCACCAGGGGAGGCAGGCAGAGTGCAAGAGCCAAGACGGTGAGCGAGCCTTCGATGTGTCCCTGCATGTGCCACACGGTGATGAGCACAAAGAACTGTCCGACACAGTCGATGAGTGCGCCCCATGATGTACGTTGGTCAGCCTTGAGCACATGGCTGAGGATGCGAACTACGAAATTGATACAGAAGTAGGCCACCAGGATGGTGAGTGCAGGCTTGAGGTCGGGCTCGTAGCTCATGTCTATGCCGAGCAGAGGCGACATGTCGAGCATCCAGATCAGACCCGACAGCAGAATCATGATGCCACTGAAGATGAGCGACAGCATGCCATAGGTGGTGCTGACATACGAGCGACCCTGTTCGAGGTCGTAGGCAGCCAGGGCAGCACCCAGCTTGTTGCGCATGCCATTGCTGAAGCCAACGTCGAAGAACGACATCCACATCACCATGCTTGAGATGGTGAGCCAGATGCCGTACTGCGTGGGGTTGACAAAGTTGATGGTCATCGGTACCAGCACGAGGCTGATGACGATGCTCGCAGCCTTGACTCCCAACGCCATGACAATGTTCTGCTTCAGTAACTTCGAGCGATCCATAGTACGCAGGTTGTTGTTAGGGACAGAGGTCGTCGATTCACATCATGTAGGCGGTCAAAGTGCCAGGACCGAGCAACTGCTTGTCGAGCAGGGTTTCGATGTAGGTGAGGTTCTCGCGCAAGGTGACGTTCTGGCGGACAGTAATGATGGGGATGACATCCTCAACCAGACGGTACATAACCTCTGATGATGCGGTGAAGGCGGGTGCCTCGCTGATGCTGACCTGACTGGCTGCTGTGCCCATAGCGGCTAATGCCGTGCGAAGGCTTTCGGCCAGTGTGCCGCTCTCTTCGCTGCCCTGCATGGTCACGATGAGAGCCTGGGTCTGCTTGTTGCGTGAGCGGTAGGCCAGTTCCAAAGCCAATTGACGGAGGTCCTCCTGATTGTCTGGCGAGATCAGGTGAATGTCACCCTGGAATCCCTCAAGGCTCTGCAGCTGTGTGGGTGAAATGAGTTTGGGATTGATCATGTCAAGCAGTCGGAACCATGCTATGGGGAGGAACAGCGCGAAGAACAGGGCAATGATCAGAATGACGATAGACTTGGGACCACTGGGCAGAACATTGGCGTAAGCCTCGTCGACACGCTCACTCTTGGGCTGATCCAAACTCAGGTTGAGTGCATTCTGCTCCTGTTGGGCCATCAGCATCACATAGACCTTCTGCTTGAGTTCCTGCTGGCGTACCAGATTGACGTATTCGCGTTCGAGGGTTGGCAGGCTGTTGGTCATGCCCATCAGCTGGTTGTTCTTGGCCTGGAACTTGCTGTAGCCCTTCATGGCATTCTCTTTGGCCGAGCGGATGGTGAGCTTCAGGGCCTCCTTGCTGCTCTCGATGGCCTTTTGTGCTGAGATGAAGGTGGGGTTGTTTGGTGTGGTGGCACGCTTGAGCTCCAGGAAGTGAGCAAGGCCTGAGTTATAGTCAATGATGGCCTGTGTGGCATCATTGGAACCTGTGCTGACAATAGGGAGCGGATCGAACTCATGAATCGGGTCGTTGAGGTACTGCTCCAGATCCTTCAGGTTGGTGACGAAGAGCTCCAGTTCTGTGAGTTGTGCGTCGAACTGCTTTGAGGCTTCGAGAGCAATCTCGGCCTGCTTGTCAACGATGCTGAGTTTGTGGTTCAGCTTGTAGGCTTCGACCTCAGCCTCTATTTCGGCCAGTTCCTGGCTGATGGTGTCCAGTCGCTGCTGCATGAAGTCCATGGAGAGGATGGTTGCACGGTTCTTGGCTTCGAGCGAATACTGTTCGTAGGACTCGACGATTGCATTGAGCAACGCCTTGCAGCGGTCAGGTATGGCATCCTTGTAGGAAATCTGTATGATGTCGGCCTTCTTGTCAATGAGTTTGATGCTCATGTCACGCATCAGAGACTGTGCCACTGCGGTGTAACTATACCATTCGGCCTTGACCGTCACCTCTTTGCCTTGTTCACCAATGCCTGTGGCGCTGATGGTGAAGTCGCCCCATGTGGTGCTTATCTGTGCAGGGAGGCTGATTCCCTTCTGGTCGAAAGCCTTGCCATGGTTGTGGGTTTTGCAGCGGATGTCGGCCGTCTTGCCGTCGGCATGCAGAGTGACTTTCCACTTGAGACTCTCCTGCAGGGTGTCGCTGTAGGTAGGACTGACAGCTGAGATCACAATGGGACTGTCCTGCCAGTAATTGACGCGTTTGATGAAAGGACGACTGCTGTACGACACATTGTAACCACACTGCTTGACTGCATTGTAGATGACGTGGTGTGACTCGAGAATGACCATCTCGTTGTCCACCTCCGTGCCGCCCATGCCCAGGATGTCACCAAAGCCTGAGTTCTTGGCCATGGCAGCCATCATGCCTCCGCCCGTTGAACCGTCGGTAATCTTGATGGAGGTATAGACCTCGAAGCGCTTGTTCTTGACAAAGATGAAGAGCGAAGCCACAGCAAGGCATGCCAGGAGGCTGAGGAGGAAGAGTGGCCAATTGCGACGATAGCGCTGCAACTGGGCTTTGAGATCGCTTTTCTTGACGTATAGCATAAGATGAAAGTAGAAGCGTGATTATTTCCAGATGGCAATGATGAGCGAAGCAAGCACTGAGACAACGCTGACGATGGTTGAGATCATCGAGAGGTTCTGCTGCTTCATGCTGTTGTAGTTGGCGCTCTCACTACGGGCGTCGTTGGGCGAGACTACGATGACATCGTGCTGTTTGAGGTAGAAATAGGGCGAATTGAACAGGTCGGTCTTGGTCAGATCGATGCGGTGTTTGGTGCGCATGCCCTGCTCTTCGCGTATGATCAGGACGTTGGTTCGATCGCCATAGATGCTGAGGTCCTGTGCCTTGGCAATGGCATCGAGCAGAGTTGCATGCTTGTCCGAATGGTAGGTAGTGCCTGGTTTATTCACTTCGCCCAACACCAGCACAGGGAAACTGATCAGTTCCACATCGACGATAGGATCCTTTGCATACTCCTGGATGCGGTTCTTCAGATAGACCGCAAGTTCTTCGGTGGTCTTGCCCGCAGCATGGACTTTGCCTAAGGTAGGGAAGTCGATATCTCCATTGTCATCGATGATGTAGGTGATGAGCGAAGGTTGCTGGCTGATGCGGAGCTCGTTGGAGTTACGTGTGGTGAACAGGGGCTTGTTGAAGATGGAAACTGCATTCATGTTCTCGGCTGTGACAATCACGCTGATCTCATCGTGTCGGGTCAGTGCGGTGCGCACTTCTGCTTGAGTGTGCCACAAGGTGTCAGGCAGGAGGTCGGCATCCTGGAAATACGAGATGCTGCCCTGCGAGCGGCAGGCCCCCAGGAGCAGTAGTGTCATCAGCGCTGAGAAGAGCAATGTGAAGCGTTTTTTCTTGTTCATCTTATAGGGTGTGAGGCTGTATGTTATTCAAGTTTCTCAAATGAGCGAAACTTGAATGTGATTTTGATGATTTTGAGGAATTTGAGGATATTGATGACGATACTTCCAATGAACAGAATCCCTGGTATTTTTCATCTGGTACATTTGTCTTCAGAATCCTCAAGTTCTTCAAATTTCATAAATTCCTTCAAGTGAGCAAGTAGCAGACTTGCGAAACTTGAATCATCTATCAATATAACGCGAATATGGTGTTTTTATTGTGTCACCCTTCCACCACAGGCCAGTTTTCGAGTTCGTGGCCGACAGGTGAGCCGAGCCAGAGGGGAATGCCGAAGGGTTCGACGATCTGTCTGATATTGTCCCATAGTTTGACAGGCATGGTAGGATCCTCGTCGCACCCCGAGAAGTGTCCGCACACGAGGCCACGGATCTGGCTGAGGATGCCACAGTGCTTCAACTGCATCAGCATGCGGTCTATCTTGTATGGACTCTCAGCAATGTCCTCGATGAAGAGCAGCTTGTCCTTGTAGTCGAAGTCGTAGGGCGAACCATGAAGTCCGCTCAGCACAGCAAGGTTGCCGCCCACCATAGGTACGGGATGCGACATCAGCTGATCAATCAGTTGTTCGGTCTCCTCTGGGTTGAGATCCTCGTTGCTCCAACCCTGGTGTGGTGCCACGAAGAGTTTGGCTTTCTTGATGAACAGCAGGTTATGCTTTTGAGGCCATGAACGATGGCTTGCATAGTACTCCAACAGCTCGCGTATGGTCTGTGTAGTGCGGTGGCGAGGCTCTTCGCCCAGATGTTTCATCATAGGAGCATGAAGGCTGCGTATGCCACACTTCTGCCAAAGGGCATGCAGTGCTGTGATGTCGCTGTAGCCGATGATGGGCTTATTGGCTCGGCTGACAAGTTCCTCGGGTATCATGTCAAGGATCTGCATGCAGCCATAGCCTCCTCGTGTGCACCAGATGATCTCTACATCTGGGTCCTCCAGTGCGTCAATCAGGTCCTGTGCTCTCTCGTCGGGAGTGCCGGCAAAACGACCATAGCTGCCCTTGGCATGTCTGCCCAGAGTCACCTTGTGGCCCCATGACTTGAGCGTCAAAGCTCCGGCATCGACTACCTTGGGTTTGATGGAACCTGCGGGGGAAATGATTCGTATGTGCATTATAGTATTTTAAGATTTGCTAGTCTGCAACTTGCTTACTTTCAGTAGTAAAAGTAGAGTGAAAAAGACGTGCAAGGGGAGTAAAGGGCCGATGCCTTTGGCTGTAGGATGCTGATATAAGGCTTTATTCAGGGTCCCAGGCTTTGTCTTCGGTAACAACCGTCCCTTTTATTCCTTTTTTAACCACCCATTTACTCCTTTTTGACTACCCTTTTGCTTTCTTTTGACTACCCTTTGTTTTTTTGGATGTGGAAAGAATAGTTAGTGTCCCTGCTGCTATACAACTATAGAACTAATTACTAGCAAACTGCACTAAACTCTCCACTCTGAACTTCCAACTTGAGCTATTTGAGAAAGTTGAGTGTTATAAGCGTCTTGTAACGTTGACGACCATTTCGTCCTTCCATGGCTTGAAGTCTCCAGCGAGTATGTGCTTGCGAGCCTCGCCCACGAGCCAGAGGTAGAAGGCCAGGTTGTGGATGGAGGCAATCTGAAGGGCCAGATACTCCTCGGCATGGAACAGATGGCGGACGTAAGCTTTGGAATAGACCTGATCTACATACGACGGACCATCCTCCTGCAGTGGTGAGAAATCGTGTGCCCACTTGGCATTCTTGATGTTGATGATGCCGTGGCGGGTGAAGAGCATGCCGTTGCGTCCGTTGCGCGTAGGCATCACACAGTCGAACATGTCGATGCCGCGTTCGATGCCCTCCAGCAGGTTGGCAGGAGTGCCTACGCCCATCAGGTAGCGAGGACGACCTTGTGGAAGGATTTCGTTCACCACCTCTATCATCTCATACATCTTCTCCGTGGGTTCGCCCACAGCCAGACCACCGATGGCGTTGCCCTCCACGTCCATAGCTGCGATCTTCTCGGCAGCACGTCGGCGCAGTTCGGGGAAGGTGCAACCCTGTACGATAGGGAAGAGGGCCTGGTGATAGCCATACAGACCATTGCCATACTCGTCTTCGGTCTCCTTGTAACGCTTGAAGCAGCGGTCGAGCCAGCGCTCTGTCAGGCCAAGGCTCTTCTCAGCATACTTGAAGTCCGAATCGCCAGGTGGGCATTCGTCGAAGGCCATCATGATGTCGGCACCGATGATGCGCTCGATGTCCATCACGCGTTCAGGAGTGAAAAGGTGCTTCGACCCGTCGATGTGCGAGCGGAAGATGGCACCCTCCTCGGTGAGTTTGCGGTTCTCGGCCAAAGAGAAGACCTGGAAGCCTCCCGAATCGGTCAGGATTGGACGGTCCCAGGAGTTGAACTTATGCAGACCACCTGCCTCCTGCAATACGTCAAGTCCGGGACGCAGGTAGAGGTGATAGGTATTGCCAAGGATAATCTGAGCCTTCACGTCCTCCTTCAGTTCCTTGAAATGCAGGCACTTCACCGATCCCACCGTGCCCACAGGCATGAAGATGGGGGTCTGGATCTTGCCATGGTCGGTGGTGATTTCACCGGCGCGTGCCCATGAGTTCTTGTCGGTTGCTTGTAGTTCGAAAGTCATCTGGGATATTTACGATTTAGCGATTTACGATTTACGATTGATCGATTTGTGATTTACGATTGATCGATTTTCGATTTACGATTGTTGCTGGCGTGCTGCTGTGGCGCGGTTGGCCATTACTACCTTATATATATAATAAGCAAATGCCACGGCCACGACTGCGGCAATGCCCAGCTTGACGTAGAAACTGTATTGCTGCACTTTGGCAATGAGTTCGTCCTCTTGCATTGTCTTGCCGAAGACGTCGCCAATGGCTGCCAGGATGGCATTCCAGATGCCGGCTCCAATGACTGTGCAGAGCATGAAGGTCGAGAGCTTCATCTTGGCTAAACCTGCTGGAATGGAGATCAGCTGGCGTATGGCAGGAATCAGGCGGCCGATGAGTGTGCCTATCACGCCCTTCTGCTTGAAGTAGGCTTCAGCCTTCTCTACGCCTGGTCGATCGATGAGGAGCATGTGAGCCACTTTGGTGTCGGCAAAACGGTAGATGATGGGACGGCCTAACCAGACCGACAGTCCATAGTTGATGAGGGCGCCTAACAAGGCACCGATGGTTCCAACCAGAACGATCATAGGCAGAGACATCTCAGAGTTGGGCTGGTTGGCCAGGTAGGCGGCGGGGATGATGACGATCTCTGAGGGGAAGGGGATGAACGAGCTCTCAATGGTCATGAAGAGCAGTATCCACCAATAGTTCAGATTGTCGGCTACCAGATAATAGAGTGCTTCCATTCTTTCTGTTCTTTCGTTTGTCTTTACTTATTTCAGCTTTCGGAGAGCCTCTTCGTCGCCAATCGACTCGAAGTAGGTGCGCAGCAACGTGCGTGACGTGTTGTCGCGAGGCTTGAGTTGGAGTAGCGAACGATAAGCCTTGTCTGCCTCGTCGTAGCGCTTCAGACTCATCGACAGTTCGGCTTTGGCCAGCAGGAATGACTTGGAATGCGGCTGCTGTTCGAGCAGTTCGTCCAGCTGATCCAGTGCTTCGTCAAAACGATGCATGTCGGTCAGTATGGCCACACGTAGCGTCTTGTATTCGGACTTCTGTGGTTGCATGTCGATGGCTGTCTCGATCTTTTCGATAGCCGAAGCAGCATCTCCTTTAGCCATATAGACCATGGCTAGCTTCATGCAGATTTCATCATTCATGGGACCACGGTCGAGGAGCTTCTGGTAACATTCGATGGCTTCGTCGAAACGCTCCATCTGCATGTAGGCCGTGCCCAGCATCTCGTACGAGAGCATGGTTTGTTGTTCGGCTTCGGTACGATCCACCCGCACCTCTTCGTGTTTGAGCTTGCCTTCTGCATAGAGGCAAGAGATGCGCAGATGTTCTACACAACCCTCAAAGTCGTTTTCGTTGAATTTGATATAACCGAGAGCAAAGTTGAACAGCGGGTTCTGTGGGTCGATGGCCAGGCCCATCTCACAGCTGTTGGCGCACTTGTCATACATTTTCAGCTCGAACTGACAGCGTGACAGATCCTGCCACGTATAGACGTCGTAAGCATCGAGGTCCAAGGCTTTCTCCAGAACGGGGATGGCAGTTTCATGGTCGTTGCAGTCCATGAGCATGGCACCGATGCGTCCCAGGGCCTCAGCTTCATCCTGTCCGTTCTTCTTCTTCTGGATTGAATCGAGAAAACCTTCATGCAGGAAACTCCTCATGTCGGTCTTGGGCAAGATGTCGAACATCTCATCGAGCATCCCTACATATTCCATGGTGCTGACTTTGCCATTCCTGAGATGCTGGCAGAGGTAGTCGTGAGCTTGCTTGATCTGCTTGCGGTTCACCATGATGCCAAAGCGGATGCTGATGTCGAACGGAGTGGTATCCTCGCTTTTGCCCTTCATCAGACGATCGGCTTCGTCGGCGCGTTGCGTAAGAACCAGCACTTTGGCCTCGACCAGTTCCAGATAGTCGTCATCTGGATGCTGGTCAAGACCAATCTGGCATGCACGCATAGCCTCCTCGGCATCGCCATCCTCAAGTAGGTCATACACGAGTTGTTCGATGTCTTCAGCGCTGTAGTAACCGATTTTTCCGTCGGCTTTGTCGAGCATGTATTGGTAGTATGCGCGGGTTTTCTTCATTCTTTATTTGCTAGCTTTCAGCGATACGGTACGGTTGAATACGATGTGGTCGGCTGTAGTGTCCTTGTCAACGCAGAAGTAACCGATGCGCTGGAATTGGAACTTCAGGCCTTCGCGTGCAGTACCATCGGCAGCATAGGTGAATGGCTGCTTGCGCACCATCTCGGCTGCGAATGGCTCTACGTATGCCTCCACGACAACCTCGCTCTGTGGGTTGCGAACGCTCTCAGTGGTAGCCTCCTCGTCGAGGAAGAGGTTGTTGTACAGACGAGCCTCTACCTTCACAGCGTGCTGGGCTGATACCCAGTGCAGCGTGCCCTTCACCTTGCGGTCTGCACCTGCCATGCCGCTCTTCGACTCAGGGTCGTAGGTGCAGAGGATGTTGGTGATCACACCGTTCTCGTCCTTCTCCACACCAGTGCACTTGATGATGAAGGCACCCTTCAGACGCACCTCCTTGTCGATGGTGAGGCGGAAGAACTTCTTCTCTGGCGCTTCCTGGAAGTCCTCACGCTCGATGTAGAGTTCGCCAGAGAATGGCATCTGGTGTGTGCCAGCGCCCTCCTGCTCAGGGTTGTTGTCCATCTCGCACATCTCCACCTTGCCCTCTGGCCAGTTGGTGATGGTGAGCTTCACAGGATCGACCACACCCATCACGCGTGTGGCAATCTTGTTCAGATGGTTGCGTCCTGCATTCTCCAGCAGGCAGATGTCGTTCAGTGCCATGAACTTGGTGTAGCCAATCGTAGTGATGAAGTCACGGATGCCAGGTGCGGTGTAGCCACGACGACGCAGACCGCAGAGGGTTGGCATGCGAGGGTCATCCCAGCCGCGTACGATGCCGTTCTCCACCATGTCACGCAGGTAGCGCTTCGACATCACGGTGTTGGTGAGGTTCAAACGGTTGAACTCCATCTGGCGAGGCTTGTAGCTGATGCCCACAGCATCGGTGACCTCATGCTCGCCATTTTCTGGCTTCTCATTCACACCGAGTTTCTCAACAAGACCCTCTTCGTAATGGATATCCTTGCCCTCCTTGATGAGTGCCATGATGGTGGCGAAGTAGTTGTAGAGTGGGCGGTGAATCTCGAACTCAAGCGTACAGATAGAGTGGGTGATACCCTCCAGGAAGTCCGACTGACCATGGGCAAAGTCATACATTGGGTAAGCCTGCCAGGTGGTGCCGGTGCGGTGGTGTGGGTACTTGATGATGCGATACATGATAGGATCGCGGAAGTGCATGTTTGGGTTGGCCATGTCGATCTTGGCACGCAGGGTCAGGGTGCCCTCCTCGAATTCGCCCTTGTTCATGCGACGGAACAGGTCGAGGCTCTCCTCCCAAGGACGATTGCGGAATGGTGACTCTACGCCTGCCTGAGTAGGGGTGCCCTTCTGCTGAGCGATGACCTCGGCGCTCTGCTCCTCGACGTAGGCCAGACCACGCTTGATCATCTCTTCTGCCAGGTCCCAGAGCTGCTGGAAGTAATCTGATGCGTAGTACATGCGGTCGCCCCAGTCGAAGCCAAGCCAGTGGATGTCCTCTTTGATGGCGTCAACGTACTCGGTGTCCTCACGGCTTGGGTTAGTGTCGTCGAAGCGCAGGTTGCACTGGCCGTCGTACTTGGCAGCAGCTCCGAAGTCCATGCAGATGGCCTTGGCATGGCCGATGTGCAGGTATCCGTTTGGCTCTGGTGGGAAACGGGTGTGGACCATCTTGGTTGGTGACGCAGCTACCTTGCCGGCAGCGATATCCTCTTCGATAAACTCCTCTACGAAGTTTGAGGCTTTCTTCTCGATTGCAGTTTCTACAGTTTCCATTGTTTTATGTTGTTTTGTAATTGTTATCTGTTGTTTGGTGCAGCAGCCACTCACGGTTCTGAGGCGTGAGAGATAGGGACTGAATGTGTGTCCATAATGCATTGAGCGATGCTGTCGTCAAAGTCGTATGAGTATAAATTTGCGCAAAGTTATGAAATTTATTTCATATCTCCAAACATTCATGCCGAAAAGTGCAAAAAGAAAGCACCGCCACGGGTTGAGGCGGTGCTTTTGTCATTTGTGCTTTGAATTTAGCCTTAAAGGTAAGCCAATAGCTGCTTGGCATTGGGCGACTTGCGGATTTTGAGCAAAGCTCGCTCGCGAATCTGACGCACACGTTCGCGTGTGAGGCCCAGTTCCTGGCTTACCTCCTCCTGACTCTTCTCCGGGCAGTCAATGCCGAAGGTCTGCTTGATGATCAGGGCTTCGCGCTCCTTGAGCATGGAGCGGAGCAAGTTGTCGAGTTCGATGTGCAGAGACTCATTGTTGAGCGACGAGTCGGTTGCATCAAGCTTGGTGTCAGGGGTGACGTCGAGCAGAGTGCCGTCTTCATCGTCCTGCAAAGGTGAATCGAGGCTGACGCCACGGTTGTTGGCTGCCATGGTCTCGCGCACTTTCTCTGGAGCTACATCCAGCTCATCGGCAATCTCCTCGATGGTGGCAGGGCGGTTCTGCTCCTGCTCGAATTTGTTCTGGATGACGCGGATCTGACGGATCAGGTTGTTCTGGTTACCTGGCAGACGCACCATACGAGCCTGCTCTGACAGCGCCTGCATGATTGACTGACGAATCCACCATACTGCGTATGAAATGAACTTGAAACCACGGGTCTCGTCGAACTTCTCTGCAGCCTTCACGAGGCCGACATTGCCCTCGGAGATAAGGTCTGAGAGTGAAAGACCCTGATTCTGGTAAAGCTTGGCCACAGACACCACGAAACGGAGATTGGCGCGCACCAACTTGTCCAGTGCTTGCTGATCGCCCTTGTGGATGCGTTGAGCCAGATCTACCTCCTCATCAGGGGTCACCATGTGCTCCTTGCTGATGGCTGTAAGGTACGACTCGATCGACTCTTCGGTACGTCGGGTGATGTTCTGTGTAATCTTAATTTGACGCATATTCTTCTGTTAAAAAAACTTTTCGATAGCTGTCCACAACATGCGGACACTATCATTCCCTACGAAAAATAGTGCGCAAAGATAGCGAAAAAACAGTAATCCTGGATAAAAAATACTTAAAAAGGTGAATTTTTCTTGAAATTCTTTGAATATGCAATGTGTGTATTGCAGATTTTATTGCTTTAAGAGCATAATGAGTTTCAGGCTTAAGTCGAAGAAAACAATCTTGGCTGAAGCATTCTGAGCGATGTCCGCTTCGGCTTGTGCCAACTCCTCCATGATGCCCTCCACGTTGCGATGGTTGACAAAAAGGTGGAAGCGCGACGAGAACTGCTCTTCGTCCTGCTCCATGTAGTTCAAGCTCATTCTGCTCACTTCACCCGCCTTGTTTTCTTTACTCTCAATCCCTTCGAACTTCTCACTTCCCTCAAACTCTTCAACTCCTACAAACTCCGCAATCCCTTCCATTGGCACGTTCATCACGAAGTTCTCGCGGATCATGGTTTGAGCATATTGCAGGAAGTTCTGCTGACGCTGTCGGCCCAAAGCTGCCATCTCGAGGCTCCATTCGCGCATGTCGAATATCTTGCGCATGTAGCTTAGGCGCATCATGGCGCAGAACTTGTCAAAGAACATCTGTCGGTCATCTTCGTCGAAGTTCGGCTGCATCCAGGTGGGGTTGAGCGGAGGTATGTTCAGTCGCTGACAGCGGCTCTGAATGGTGCCCAGCACTCTCTCTGGCTCGTTGCTCACTAGCAGGAAGTGCGTCTTAGGATAGGGCTCTTCGATGATCTTCAGCAGTTTGTTCGAGGCCGTTTCGTTGATCTTCTCCGGTAGCCAGATAATCATCACGCGGTAGTCGCTCTCGAAGGGTTTGGTCGAGAGTTTCCTGACGATGCTGGCTGCTTCGTTCTTGTAGATTTGTGCGTTCTTGCCCTCTTCGCTGATGTATTTCACCCAGTTTGCAAAGGTCATCTCAGGATTGCGTGTCAGCATGTCGCGCCATTCTGCCAGGTAGTCATCGCTCACAGCCGAGTTTTCGCCGCTTTGCCCACTCTTGTTCACTACAGGAAAGACGAAGTGCAGGTCGGGGTGTTGCAGTCTGTGCACTTGCAGACAATGTGGACATTGCTCGCAGGGTTCACCCTCAGCTGAGTGATGTTCGCACAAAATGTATTGCGCTGCGGTCAGAGCCAGTGACATAGCTCCCGAACCATCGCGACCCGAAATCATCAGGGCATGAGGCATCCTGCCATCATCGATGGCTCTGCGCAGTCGGTCGGCAGCCTCCTGTTGTCCTGTGATGTCCTTGAAACGCATTCGCTCTCTTACTGTTGTGCTTAGAAAATTACTTCTCCTTGATCAATCCGTGTCGATAAGCCATCAGCAGCTTCTGCAAGTTCCAGATCTGCTGCTGCAGCTCATGGCCTAGGTCTGTGTCGCGCACCAGCATGCGACGGTACTTAAAGTCCTCCAGCTGCACGCGGCTATGGATATCCGAACCTGAGCGGATGGCCTTGTCTTTCGATTCGAACGACTCATGTTCCACCAGCTGCAATCCGTGGCTATTATATATTAATGTGTAGCCTGATATGCCTGTCGTCTCGTGATAAGGCTTCGAGAAACCGCCATCAATCACCAGTCGGATTCCCTCGGCACGCAGTGGCGACTCGCCCTTATTCGTGCGTACGGGCACGTGACCGTTGATGATGTGGCTGTTCGATGGGTCGAGTCCGAATTCGCGTAGTATGTATTCGCACGTCTTCCTTTGGTTGGCCAGGATGAAGAACGAGCCCTTCTGCTCGGTGTAGAGCTCCTTGTCGGCCACAAAGTAGCGTTCGAAGGTGGTCATCTTGTCCTTGTTAAAGAGTGGCGACTGCGGGCCACACCACAGGTAGAGCATGTAGTCGAGGGCGTCTTCGCGTGTCTTTGAGCCTTGTGGGGCAAAGTAGGCGTTGCGCACCACGTGGTCGATCTTCTCCATCAGGGCGCGGCCTTTCACCATCTCGCCATCCACCAGCACCTCGCGGAACTCGCCCTCAGGCGTCATCGGGATGGCAGCATGGAACATCAGCATGTTGTTTCTCACCAGGAAGAGCGAACCCTTCTTCAGCAGCATCTTCAGGTGTTTCTGCAACTGATCCGAGCGGCGGAACGAGTGTGCCAGCTGCTCCATCACCTCCTGCTCTCGCTGGCACAAGGCGTATGGATCCTCGGGGTTGAGCGATGGCAAGTGTTTGTCTAGCAGCTCATAATCCTTACCGTTGATGGTGATGGTGCCCTTCTCCTTGTTGATCAGGTGCAGCATCAGGCGGTCGTCCATCTCATATTCCGGGTGACGACGTATGATCTGACCCTCCAGCTTGAACTCGATGATCGAGATAGCCTTGTGCATCTTGGCCATCAGTTGGGCCGAGCGCTTCAGTCGTGGATTGTTCTCAAAGTCCTTCGTCTGCCAGATGGTGCAGGGATCGTCGCCATACACCTCGATAGCCAGGTTGGCCAGTGGCAGCAGGGTGATGCCATAGCCCTCCTCAAGCGTCTCCACGTTGGCATAACGAATCGAGATTCTGAGCACCGAGGCAATCAAAGCCAGATTGCCGGCAGCAGCACCCATCCACTCAATGTCGTGGTTGCCCCACTGGATGTCGAAGTTGTGATATTTGCATAGTGTGTCCATGATGCGCCATGCTCCAGGGCCACGGTCGAAGATGTCGCCCACAATGTGCAGACGGTCTATGATCAGGCGGTGGATCAGGTTGCAGATGGCTATGATCAGGTCCTCCGAGCGACCGATCTCCACGATCGAGTTGATGATGGCATTGTAGTAATCCTGGCGGTCGGGTTCGGACTTGCTTTCGTACAGCAGCTCGTCGATTACATAAGCGAAGTCGGGCGACTGCAGCTTCCTTACCTTCGAGCGAGTGTATTTCACCGTCACGAATCGTGCCACCTCCACCACCTGGTGCAGGGTCATGCGGTACCAGTCGTCCAGTTCCTCGGCACGTTCCTGTTCGCGTATCAGGGCAAGTTTCTCTTCAGGGTAGTAGATCAGGGCGCAGAGCTCGCGTTTGTCTGCCTCGCGCATCGACATGCCGAAGATGTCGTCCACCTTGCGACGTATCTGACCCGATGCATTCTTCAGTACATGAGTGAAAGCCGTGGCCTCGCCGTGGAGGTCACTCAGGAAGTGTTCAGTTCCCTTAGGGAGGCTTAGGATAGCCTCCAGATTGATTATCTCGGTAGCCGCGCTGCTCACATTGGGGAACTTCTCTGCCAGAAGTTCCAGATAACGCTTGTCGGCGGCAACTTCTTCAAGTGTGCACATGGATTATGTCATTATTTTCGTGCGCAAATATACGCATTCTTCTCGATTTTGCCAAATTTTCCTGACAAAAACTCACAAATTTCGCTTCATAGCCTCGCAAACCACAAAGTTCGAGCCGCCGACGAATACAATCGGGCGCTCATTGGCTGGCAAAGCCTCGGCATCTGTGGTGTGGGCCAAGGCAGCATCGAGGGCAGCGTCGATGCTGTCAAAGACCTCGCCTTCAATGCCCTTCTCCCTAGCCAGAGCTGCCAGGTCGGCTGCGGGCAAAGCTCGTGGGGTAGGGGCGTTGCAGAAGTAGTAATTTGTCATTCCTCCCCCTGTGTTGCTGCTCATTCCGACAGCAATTGCGCCCTTCGGCTTGTCCGCAGAGCCTGCGATTTGAGATTTTTTATTTCCCACAGTCTCAGGCAGCAGGCCCAAAACCGTGCTCACGTCCTTGTCGCTCACCATGCCGAATACGATGTGCAGCTGGTGGCCTTTGGCTGCGAGGGCTTTGAGTTGAGGACCGATGTAGCTGAAGCATCCCTCGTTGTGACCTGTGTCGCACAGCACACGGGCAGAGCCATCGCGATAGGTGGCCAGAGTCTCCCAGCGACCACGCAGGTGAGTGAGGCGAATCACGTCGCGGAATCCCTGCTCCAGAGCCTGCTGAGTGATTTCGAAATCCTGCTCTCTCAGCTTCTGCACAGCTGTCAGCACTGTGTTGGCGTTGTGTGGCTGGCAGGCGCCTGTGAGTGGGCACCAGAGCTCACCATCGTCCAGCGTCACATAGAGGTTTCCAGGCCTCTCAACTCCGTCAGACTTCTCTCTCCCATCAAACTTCTCACCCTCATCCATCAAAAAATTTTCCTTCACCCACATCACCTGCCTCCTCTCGTCAGCAAATGTCAGGCTCTTCACCTTGTGCAGCAGGGCATTCTGTTCGAAGGTGAAGTGCACTCGCTCGTCGGTACATTCGCCTATGACGCAAGGCACACCCTCCTTCATGATGCCTGCCTTCTCAGCTGCAATCTGGGGGAGCGTATCACCCAGGAACTGTGTATGATCCATCGAGATGTTGGTGATTACCGACAGCTCTGGCCGTATGATGTTCGTCGAGTCAAGCCTGCCGCCCAACCCGACCTCAATCACGGCCACGTCCACGCCCATGTCCGCAAAGTAGCAGAATGCCATCATGTTGGCCAGTTCGAAGAAGGAGGGGAGGATGGAATTGAGGGTTCTTTGAGCAGTTTGAGGAGTTTGGGGGAACCACCTCTCTGTCCATCGTACCACATACTCATGGTCGATCTCCTCGCCATTCACGCGGATGCGTTCGCTGAAGTCCACCAGATGGGGGGAGGTGAAGAGTCCCACTTTGTAGCCAGCTGATTGCAGGATCGAAGCCAGCAGGTGGCTGGTCGACCCCTTGCCATTAGTGCCGGCCACATGGATGGTTTTGTACTTGTGGTGGGGGTGTCCCAGCATTTTGTCCATGGCCTCCACGCGTTCCAAACCTGGCTTGTAGGCATGAGCACCCTGGCTCTCGAACACGGGGAGCTGGGCAAACAGATAGGCTAAAGTCTCGTCGTATGTCATACAGATTTTATAATATGTGAGCGCAAAGATAGGCAAAAAGTTTGACATCTGCAAGAAAATGTTCAATTATTATGCTTTATTAACCCAGCATGAGGTGCCAAATACCCTGCTTTCCGAAAATAAAGAGAAATGTTACAAATCGATTTTTATGTTGTAGAACATATTTTTGGCCTGTTTTTGGCCCCAAAATGGGCATTTTCGCCTGTTTTTAACGTATTTTTCCGAAAAATGCTCTTCATTTGTTACATCTTCCTTCTGTAACATACCGCACTCTTGCACAGATAAAAAATACGCCCTATCTTTGCGCCAGTTTTTCGGGAACGACGGTGCTGGAGGCTCAAATTCCTCCTCACTCAACCTCTCAATTGCGGAATTATTCACCGCCTCAAGTCAGAGTTATTATCACATTATCTTCTTTTATCTTACACACCCTGCGGTGTATCGACTCAAAACAATTACTGCTATGACAAACGTTGTCAAAACCACCAAGCGCGTTGCGTTCACGCTTCTCTCCTCAGCCGCCCTCCTCAGCCCGCTGACCATTACTTCATGCCAGGACTATGAACCATTTGATGAGGCTGAGGTTCAGTCAACTCTTTTCGATCGTCACTATAACGAAGCTTTCGTACAGTCTTTCGGAGAAATCGATCCATGTCATAATTGGGGCTTTGGTGCCATGCCCACTTGTGGTGTTGATGCTACACGTGGTGCTAATACTAACTACAATCAGTGGGAGAGTGAATTTCACCTTCAGGTACCTGGTGGTGTATATGCCAATGATGCTGCTCCATGGGGCTGGGTAGCTGGTGATATCACACAATACGAACGCGCTTATGTTTATTGGTGGTTTTCTACCCATAGAAATCCAGAGAGCCTTCATGTTAACTGGTCTGATTATTTTATTCAATCGGTATGGGGTCAGCCAGAGCACAGCGCACTTTATGCAGATGGCAGTAATTTCCTTATAACCGATGATTATGGTATTGATCATGTACTAACAGACGAAACTAATGCTGGCGTAGGTGATTGGGCTCATATTTACAACTTCAACGCAGCTGGAGGCTCTAAAGAACAGGTTCAGCGAATGGAAAACAGTGCTACTGTAGACTTCAGTTACAATGTGTCAAATAGTAGTCAATACTTACAGAATTGGACACTCCAGTGCATCAATGGTAACTATTATCTTGCGTTTGATTATCAGTCACATAAATGCTCTTCTCCTGCAACTTGTGCAGGTGAAGGAGATTGTGTTAATCTTGATGGCTATTACAATGACTGGATTCTGAAGTTGACTCCTGGTTTCCAGAAGGAGGACGCTCATACTCGTCGCGTTATGTGTGAGGACCTTGGCAATACCTTCGATTGGGACTTTAACGATGTCGTCTTCGATGTTACTTTTTTGAATGCAGATTACAGTAATGGAAGAGCCACTGCTAAGATTACATTACAGGCAGCAGGTGGTACCATACCTGTACGTGTCGGAGTTAATGATGAGGCCCATGAAGTACATAGGCTTTTCAACGTTGCGACTAATGTCCCTGTGAATGTTAATGCGGCTGGTGGTGTCAAAAGAGCTGCTGTTATTTTCCAGTATGAGTTCCAGGCAAAGAAAAATAGTTATAATAACTATGAGTTTAACGCAGTAGATGTACCTATTTATGTCCCATCTCGTACAGGCGCAGATGCATCATTAATAGGAAACACAGGTGCAAATTTCTTTGAACTAACGGCTGAAGCTGGCAAGGCTCCTCAAAAATTCGGTTGTCCCAATAGTACAAAGTGGACGCAAGAGTTCAAAAAAATTACTGAAGCTTATGGAGAGTTTGAGAGTTGGGTAAGGAATGGTGCGATTGGTGACTCTTGGACTCAAACCGTTTCTGATGCAAGCCTTCTCTATGTTGATCCTTCCAGCACATCCCAGGCAGCTTCATCAATCCCTAATATCAACTGGCCTCTGGGTACTATTGAACCTTGGAAGCAAATTTGGTTGAACCGTAATGATAGCAAGTATTGGAATGGTTCTTCCGAGGCCTCTAATGCATACAGCGTATTCACAACTACTGAAGGTCGCAAGAATGGAATGTCATTCAGTTCTCAAGCTCCTTATATCTTCTATAAATCGACAGACAATCCAAATGTGTATGCCTCGACAGATGCTGATTTGATTGTAATCAGTCCACGCGTCATGAGCGCTGTGCTTGATAATGCTCAATACAATCCTTATCTTGGCTCAACGATGATCAAGGATTGGTACGATATCGCAGGTTCTTCAGAGGCAATAGTTGCAAAATACGCTGTCAATTTAGGTACAAATAACTGGCAGTATGGAAGTGCTTCTACATCTGATGGTAAGAATACGTATCTTGAAGGTGCTGATGTTACTATTAGTGCTACGCCTAACAACTATTATAAGTTTATTAAATGGAGCGACGAAAATACTGAGAACCCCAGGACTATAACAAACATTCATGAGAATGTGAACTTACAGGCAATCTTTGGAATTGACGAAACTGTATTTGAAGCAACGTCTTATACTGTTGAATCATTAAATGGCAGACTGCCAGACGAGGGTGCAACTATGTGGATTCACATTGTCGGAAATAGCCAGCAGTATTATATCGCTTGGGATAATGGTCAATATCAGAATTATTTGGAAAACAACTGGACACTTGATTTCATCATCGATAATGTGAAGTCAATCAATCAGATTACGGGTGTTAAGTCATACGAGATTAAACTTAAGAATGAAACTCAATTAAATTAGTGGTTCATCTGTCAATCGTTTGTCTGATTGGTAGTCATCACCTCATTCTTTCGCACAAGTGATTGGTGAGAATGATTCGATGACGAGAGAAAAACTCCCCGACATCTTCGGCTGCATTCCCCCTCGAATGCAGCCTTTTCTCTGCTTTTTTTTTCCTAGAATCCGCAGCATAGTTTGTTAAGATTTTTTATAATAACCTGGGCAACAAAATATTGCCCAGGGTTTTGCCATGTCAAGAATTTCACTTATCTTTGTGCTGCGAAACTTCAAACATAAGAAATTCATAACAAGACGTGTCAAAGATACAAATAAAATCTGAGAAAATCACTCCTTTTGGTGGAATTTTTCCAATTATGGATGAATTCGACCGTGTTTTGAGCGAAATTGTTGACTCGACACTCGGTTTTAGATGCAAACTTTTCGGCTATCAGTACAGCGAAATCATTCGCTCGCTGATGTGCGTGTACTTCTGTGGCGGCACATGCATCGAAGACCTCAGCAAGCACCTTATACCTTGTGTATCCCAGCATCCGAAACTCCGTACTTGCAGCTCCGACACAATACTTCGCGCGATAGAAGAACTGACCGAAGACAATATCGCCTATACTTCTGACAATGGCAAGACTTATGAGTTCAACAAGGCAGAGAAGCTAAATAATCTGCTCTTGGAAGCATTGCTGACAACAGGACAGTTGACAAAGGGTGGCGAGTATGACTTTGATTTCGACCATCAGTTCATCGAAACCGAAAAGTATGATGCGAAAACTACCTACAAACATTTCAAGGGATATGGTCCCGGCATTGCCGTAATCAATAACATGATTGTCGGAGTCGAGAATCGTGATGGCAATACCAACGTGCGGTTCCATCAGCAGGACACTTTGGAAAGAATGTTTCTCCGCCTAAAAGACAAAGGATTGAAAATCAATCGAGCGAGGATGGTTTGTGGATCCTGTTCAGAGGAGATTGTCAAGATGGTAGAGAAGCATTGCAAGCATTTCTATATCCGCGCCAACCGATGCCCCTCTCTCTATGACGACATCTTTGCGCTGCGAGGCTGGAAGAAGGAAGTGATCAATGACCTGGAATTCGAACTGAACTCCATTCTGGTAGAGAAATGGAAGGGCAAGGCATATCGTCTTGTCATCCAACGCCAGAAACGTATCGATGGCGACCTTGACCTTTGGGAAGGTGAATATACCTATAGATGCATACTGACCAATGACCATTCTTCCTCAGTAAAGGATATTGTGGAGTTCTACAACAAGAGAGGCGGCAAAGAGAGAATCTTTGATGAAATGAACAATGGGTTTGGATGGAGCCACCTCCCAAAGTCTTTCATGTCACAGAATGCAGCTTTCCTCTTGTTGACAGCACTCATCTACAACTTCTACAAATACATCCTCTCTAAGCTCAAGGTCTCTGACTTCGGTCTGAAACCTACCTGCAGAATTAAGACTTTCGTATTCAAGTTTGTCTCTGTAGCGGCTAAATGGATCAAAGCCGCAAGGCAAAATGTCCTGAATATTTACACCAGTAATCAAGCCTATGCCAAGTTGGATTTCGGATAATGCCATGATTTAGTGGTTTCTTGGCGTATTGCCTCAAGTCGCTTTGTGGGGTAAGGGGGAGATTGGGTTTAATTTCCTCGAATGACGTATCTTGAAGATGAAATTACATATTCACTCCCGCATTTCTCTGACATTTTTGAATGGCAAATTAATCTGCGGATTTGAGGTTATATAGAGAAAAACATCAAAAAAAACACATTTCCTAATTTATTATGCACAACTTATCTATAAATTGTTTATCTTTGCACCATCATAACTGAGGCATTCTTGCCAAGTTTGATTTTTTTGATAACAGAAAAGGTGTTATTGATATCAACTTCATTCTACAAATTCTCGCAAAATTTGATCGTCGTGAAGGTGATGGCAATAGCATCACATCTAGTTGATAATACGTTTCCAAAGCCCATATTGGGTGGAGGCTTTTCGATATTATCCTCAGGTGTGGTGTCTATTGTTTTATCCACGACGAAGGCAATGCGAGAAGCCTGTAGAATGGATAGACAATAGGCTTCCACATCTTTTTTATGTCTATACTAAAAGGACAAGGAAGCTGCTCCTCATTATATTATACTTCCACTTCAAAATTCTTTTCTCTTCTCACACTTTTTTATATCTCATCAAATCGTCAAAGAACATAAACAATAATGATTCAGGCGATTATTTTCCAATCAAAATTAAATATAAACAGAATGAAAAGTAACACAATTCTACGAGGAAGTACACTCGCTTTCAGTGTCTTTCTTCTTGGACAAACAGTCCTTGCTCAAGAGTCTGACGCTTTAGACCGTATCCACATTGGTGCCTTGGGTGGAATACATATGAACAAGACACAATATTCAAACCTTGACGAACGTTTTTTCCCGTCTCCCAATTCTGTAATATCTGGATCGGGCGGTATATTTGTCGAGTTTGAACTTGGCAGTTCGCGTATGTTCTCCATCCGTCCTGAACTGATGCTCGGTTCCCGCAATACTGCAATTCATGACATTATGCATGCCCACCATGAAGATGGAACCAATGTGCGAGGAGAACTGGACTATGACATCACAGCAAGTTATCTTGATTTGCGTGTACCATTGATGCTCAACTTCGGATCGTATCAGTCTGTTCGTCCCTATATCTTTGTCGCCCCAGTCCTGAGTTTTTGTTCTGGTGGAGAAATAAAAGTGCAAGATGCAGAATACCAACAAACCCTGGATATTACCGAAGCTAATATGAATCCTACCTACTTTGCTGGTGACATCGGTGTTGGCGTAAAATTTCCTATTAGCATAGGCAACTCTCGCATTCATCTTGGGATAGAAGCCAGCTATGAAATAGGTTTCACCGACACATACGGAGACAAAGAGAAAAAAGGATGGGCATTATCCGAGAATTTCTTTGTTCCATACGATATTGTAGGAACCCGCAAATACAGTGGATTCGAGGTTATGGCCAATGTTTCTGTTCCACTTTCCGCATTCAAAAAGGCAAAAAGAGTAGTTAAAGAGCCAATCATTATCCATGAGGAGCCTGTGATAGTAAAAGAGGAACCTGTAGTAATTCATGAGGTGAAGAAACCATGCTACTCTCTTGAAGAAATCATAGAAATCATGAATTTGGGACGTACTATCGAAGGTCTTACCATCTGTGCTGTGGATCTTATTAACTTCGAGTATAACAAGAGCTCACTCTCTAGCGATTCTCGTGATTATCTCAACAAGATTGCTGCCCTTATGTTGAGTTCTGACATTAGCATCGAAATCAAAGGACATACAGATAATCGAGGTTCAGAGAGCTACAACATGGAGTTATCACGCAAACGAAGCAAGGCCGTCTATGATTATCTTGTATCAAAAGGTGTCGAAAAAGAACGACTAAACTACTCATATTACGGCATGTCAAGACCTGTAGCCGATAATGATACAGATGAAGGACGAAGAATGAACCGTCGTGTGGAGTTTGACATTAAATAAGAATCACCTACATACAATACATCAATATGAAAACTATTTTGAAAATACAATATTTGTTGCTTTTCTTATTTTCTTGCTTTCTGATGACAGGATGCTTGAGTGATGGAGATGAAACCATAGCACTCGAACAGGGTGACGCTCACAAAATGATTCGCGGAAAGTGGAGATTCTCAGATACACGAGGCTCTCTGCCTGACAGCTACAAGTGGAAAGATGGTACAATAATTACGTTCTATGGAGACGGAACTTACACTGACTCAAATGACGGTGATGGCACACCTCACAGGTGGATTATCAAAGATGACGGTGATGGTATTAATCTTGATGGTAAAGACTTTGGCATAGACACCTGGGGCAATGGTCTCTGGCGTTTTCATTATCCATACGGCTCCTATAACCCGACTTGGAGAGGTGGCTTGGAACATGAGGACGGTCCCGATGGATATGACAAGCCTGGCGTAACCCCTGAGCCAGAACCAGACCCAGAGCCAGACCCAGAGCCAGAAGGAGAGTATCTCGTTAAGTCAATAAAAGTCAGCACTCGTAATGGCAAATCTTATGTATATACCTTCAATTATCTTGAAGATGGGCGTATCCAAGAGTTTTATGATGGATATTATAGCGAGACCTATACTTATGAGTATTCTCGTTACCTGAATGTGGAAAAATTCGAACACGAAGGTAGTAGGTCGAAACAATCATACGCGTTGGATAATCTGGGAAGAATTATTGATGGGGATGGGGTTTTCACTTATGACGCACAAGGTTACCTCTCTTGCTATAGTAGTATTCAAAACACTAGTAATTTCGAATGGGATAAATTTGAAATCTCACGATACGAAAATGATACATGGGCATGGAGTGCAAAGTGTAATGGTGAAGCCAACGACAGTAATATTGATCTCAATCCTTTTATAATAGGGTTCCCTCGCTATGAATGGGTAAAATCGTTAGCTCCATTCGGATTCTTAGGTAATAAATCAGAAGCTCTTATTTGCACAGAAATCCAAAATAGTGCAGATATGATATATGAAATATCTCAAGTTTTAAGAAATGAACACCATTTGATATCTCATATCTCTCGTAAATGTATAGGTCGTGGTTATTTCCAAGGTGAAGACTGGGGAACAGACGCCTTTGACATTGATTATCAATTCGTAGAGATCAAGAAGTAATAAGCGACAGATATAACTTGATGCTCTAAATGAATCAATGGCTGCACTCACTAAAAGAGTTGCAGCCATTGATGTTTCTTGTAAAATATCACTTCTGAATAAACCACGGCCTCATCTGCACCTTGTAATCCAAATGCCAGTATTGGTCGAGATACTTCTTCCAGTCTTCTATCGAAGGCGAGATGCCGATCTGCAGCCCATAGAAACGCGTGCCTTCGTCCTGCAACTGTTGCAACTGACGCAATAGCGAGTTCGCCACCAGCGGGAACTTGAAGTCGCTAATCAGCAGCACATCCGCGCTACCGTATTTACCATCGCTACAGATCAGCTGAAAAGCAGCTCGCAGCATGGCAGAACCATCGGTGTCGCCGCCACATTCCTTGCGCAGGAAGTCAAAGAGCTGCGTTCGCTGCCTGCGCACATCCATCTGTTTAGCTGTGGTACTGAAAGCTATGAGCATCAGGTCGCGCTCCTGCTGCAGGGCTATCTGAAGCAGTTTGATCAGAAGACTGCTGGCTATGCGTTCGGGAGGGCCTTGCATCGACCCCGATGTGTCGAGGCACACAATCATTGGGCCACGCTGCCGTGCTTGTCGCACCTCCACCTTCTGGGCCTTTTTCATCAGGTTGCTCTTGTAGCGGAATGTCTGCAATCGACGTGTAGCAAAACGATACGCGAAAAGCGAATCCAGTTGCTCGTCAGCCATGATGGCCATCTCAAGAGGCAAGAGTGCAGACAGGTCATTGCCAATGGTTACACCCTCGATGTCTGAAGGTGCACTGTGCTCCACACTCATGCTGCCGCCCGAGGCTACAGGCACACGCTCAGGCCCCTGATCATCAGCTATACGACCCACACGTCGCGCCACATCGAGCAGCACGGGGTACTGCTCCTGCAATCGCACAATCGGACGAATGCGTTCAAACTCAACTACATTCCATATTCCTCCCATCAGAGCCCAGCACTGCGTAAACTCTTCCAGTGAGGCGTTCCTTTGGTTCAGTGCTTCAGGGATGACCTCCAGATACTTGTCAAGCAACGCCTGTTGCTTTGGCAGACGCTCACGCAAGTAATCCTCACGCAGCTGTGCCAGCTCGTAAGGATCCTCCACCCCTCGCATACGCATAAATTGCATACGGGCCTCAACCGCATCTCCGAACGAGCGCTCCAGATCCGTACAGATCAGTTCCTCGGTTGGGGTGAGGACCTTTTTGGGGAAGGAAAGGTACATGTTGTTTAAGCTTTTTTGAAGGAGCTAAAAAAAAGAGAGATTATCTGCCACTACACACTCAACTTTCGTAGCAACTCAAATTGCCTCTCGACTGTTGAGCAAAAGCGCAACTTCAGTTACTCATCATACAGCAACTTCCTCACATCCGCCCTAAGCACCGCAATCTGCTTGCGGAACGTATCCATCTGGCTACCTATTATCTGCTGCACCACCGGACTGAGGAACAGATGACCATTGATCTGGTTAGCCAGCATCACTGCTTGCTGAAAGAGCTTGTCCACTGCTGTCTCACAATCTTCAAGCGAAGGCTGTGCAGCCTTCAGCACAGGCTCCAGACCAGATTGCTGCTGGGTGGAAGCGCCACGCAGAGCGCGACGCAAAGGATAGCGTGTGCCATTGACATAAAGGTTCATCGAATCGCGATACAGGTTAACGCGTGTCATCTCCACCTCATGTTCACCCACATTATCTGGATTGGTATAGGCACGGATGATGGTACGCTTAGGCTGACGAGGATCGTGATACATCACACCACGCACCGCAGGCTCATCAGCACTGCGGGTAGGTAGCGTCTTGAAGTCGGGTATATAAATAAAGGTATTACTTACACCTGCACGCTCATCTATCTGATAGTAGAGTCCATCCATCACCACCACGTCATCGTCACGATGATCGCCCCGCATACGAGCAGCCTCTATCACGTCGCGCACCTTGCGGTGACGCAACTCTCGACTCACCTGCTGGGTCAAGGCATCCAGACGGTCCAGGTAGGGACGGAAGATGGCCTGAGCCACGATACGTCCGATGCTTTCGATCTCGTCGGGTTCGTTCCACAAACAATGAATGGCAAGTTGCAGATCACTCAGGCCGACTTCGGTGCGATCGTGAACAAAGGCCGAAGCGCACATCAGGTGCACTACCTTCTTCCACCGTCGGTCACTCACATAGATATTGCGATGCACGTCCTGTCCCTCGATAGTCACATCCTGAAGCAACTGGCGAACCGTAGTGATGGCCAGCAGCACGTCACGCGGCACCACAATCTGTGCTATCTGCATTTGTATCCCAGCATACTCGTCGGCAGTCAGTGCCACACCCTCCTTTGGGCTGGCAGGGACATCCTGACTGGTCACCATGCGATAGAAGTTCTCCTCGTTGTCGATGCAGTGACTCACAAGGCGAATCAAAAAGCGGTCCCACAACGCCTCCAGTCCCTCGCCCTGGGTGGGCAACTCGTTGCTGGCAGCTATGAGCAGTTTCAGGGGCAGATGCATCGGTGTGTTACCGTTCAGGTAGGTCTTCTCGTTAATGACGGTGAGCAAGGTGTTCTGTATGGCAGGACCAGCCTTCCAGATTTCGTCGAGGAACACCACGTCAGCCGTGGGCAGATACCCATCAACCGCACGTTCATAGCGGTCAGACTCCTTCAGCCGGCTTATAGACACTGGGCCAAATATCTCGTCGGGTGTAGAGAACCTCGACATCAGGTATTCGAACGAGCGAGCACCCACGAAGGCCTCCTTCAGCCGTCGTGCCACCATGCTCTTGGCCACACCAGGAGGGCCTAACAGCAGTACACTCTCACCTGCTAGCGCGGCCAACAGTCCAAGCGAAAGTTCACTGTCTTTTTCGTAAACGCCCTCACCGAGCGACTTGAGCAATGTCTGGATGCGTGTCTTCATACATTATACTATATAAAAAACAAATGACTGCCGCGAGGCTTGGCCTCTCTGACAGTCATCGTTCTCCTCAAAAGGTCACACACGTGCAGGATTAACGCATGGTGTCACCTACAGTAAGATTCTTGCGGCCCTTAGCACGACGAGCGGCGAGGACGCGGCGACCGTTCTTGGTGGCCATACGAGCGCGGAAACCATGCTTATGCAGACGGCGATGGTTGTGTGGCTGGAAAGTCATCTTCATAGTTGTATCGTTTTTATAGAGTTTATATAGTTTTTTGCAATTAGCGGGTGCAAAAGTAGTAAATTTTCCCGTAGTAACCAAACTTTTTGATGAAATTCTTTCATTTTTTTTGCTTTTATCATTATTTTTCCCTATCTTTGCACCCGCGAAATTACAAAATCAATCTAAAACATACAAAAATTATGGCAATTAAGTCACAGGACATCAAGAACGGCACCGTCATTCGTCTGGACGGCAAGCTTCAGGTTGTAGTAGAGTTCCTCCACGTAAAGCCAGGTAAGGGCAACACCTTCATGCGTACCAAGCTGAAGGATGTAGTTAGTGGTTATGTAGTTGAGAAGCGCTTCAACATCGGTGAAGTGCTCGAGGACGTTCGCGTAGAGCGTCGTCCATACCAGTTCCTCTACATGGACGGCGAGGACGCAGTATTCATGGAGCAGGAGACCTTTGAGCAGGTAACCATCGACAAAGAAATGGTCGTAGGTGGCAAGTTCATGAAGGAAGGCGACATTGTAGAAGTTGTTCGCGACACTACCGACGAGACCATCCTCACCGCCGAAATGCCTGTTAAGACCACCCTCGAGATTACCGAGATGGAGCCAGGCGAGAAGGGCAACACTGCCACTAACACCCTCACCAAAGCAACTGTTGAGACCGGCAACATCGTGATGGTGCCACTCTTCTGCAAGCAGGGAGACAAGATCGTGGTTGACACCCGCGACGGTTCATACGTAGAGCGTGCCAAGTAATCAGTTGCAATATGAAAATCACGGATTGGTCGCTCGACGACCGGCCCCGTGAAAAGATGATGGCCAATGGCGAGGAATCCCTGTCGGATGCTGAGCTGTTGGCCATACTTATTAATACGGGGCAACAAGGACGAACAGCTGTGGACATTGCGCGCGATGTTTTGCACCAGTGTGGAGGCAGCCTTGAACGCCTTCACTACGTGCTCACTCCCAATGGCGACCCACAGAGTCAGCAAGTGCTTAAAGGCATCGGACCTGCCAAAGGCTGTACTATCCGAGCAGCTCTCGAACTAGGACGTCGTCTGGAGAAGGAACGCCAGATGCAACAACTCACTTCGCAACGCGTCACGAGCAGTGATGTCATCTTCGCACAGTTCAACCAGCAGCTGTCGTACCTCGACCACGAGGAGCTTTGGGCGCTATACACTTCGAAGAATGGCAACATACTACAGAAAGTGCTCATCGGTCAGGGTGGTGTCGATTCAGCACCTGGCGACATCCGGTGCATAGTGCGCCCTGCCCTGCAATACATGGCTTCGGGTGTGGCACTCTGCCACAATCATCCGCACAGCGGGCTCCGTCCCAGCGAGGCTGACCGACAACTCACACTGAATGCCCGTCAGGCACTCGAACTGTTCCACATCCATCTCATCGATCACATCATCATCGCTGACGGACGCTACTACAGTTTCTGTGAAAATGGGGACTTATAGTAACGTTTTTTAGCCCATTTTCGGCTCCAATCACTCTTTTTACGGGATCAAATGAAGTAGATTAGCATTTTTTCGAGCAGAAAATTTGGAATAACGAACAAAAAGTCGTACATTTGCCACCGATTCTGTAGCCTTTGGCTAGCAATTTTGCACATCAATACGTATTTTGTACACACTCCGTCCTATGAAAGAACAGATCCGAAAGCTCATCGCTTTGCTTCTTCTCACAATAATGCCTTGCGCAGCGCTCAACGCACAGACCGAGACCTACAGTGTGCGTGGTGTCAACTTCAGAATGGTCACTGTGAAGGGTGGCACCTTCCAGATGGGAGCTACAGCCGAACAGGATTTCCCCTACCATGATGAACGACCAGAGCACACCGTGACACTCGACAGCTACTCGATTGGCGAGACCGAGGTAACGCAGGAGCTGTGGTATGCCGTGATGCGTGAGAACCCGTCGCAGCACATCGGCCCCAGCTGTCCTGTGGAGAATGTCTCGTGGGACATGTGTCAGGTTTTCATCCATCGACTCGACAGTCTCACTGGCCTGAACTTCCGTCTGCCCACCGAGGCAGAATGGGAGTATGCTGCACGTGGAGGCGATCAGAGCAAACACTACCAATATGCTGGTGGCAATCACATCAACGAGGTGGCTGTTTACTATAACAACAGCGGTGACTCCATCCTCACTGGCGAGTGGAACTACCAGAAGCAATTAAGCAACAACTGCCGCACAAACGTTGTCAGAAGCAAGCAGCCCAACGAGCTTGGTCTTTACGACATGAGTGGCAACGTATGGGAGTGGTGCAGTGACCTCTATTACCGTTATTCGGCCGACCCTGTTGTCAACCCACAGGGCCCGGAGAATGGCGAGCGTCGCGTATGTCGTGGTGGTTCGTGGGGGCACAGTGACCGTTATTGCCGCGTGTCTCGCCGAATGGGCAACATGCCAATCCACCCATTCCCTAACATTGGACTTCGCTTAGTGCTATAACTCTCACCATGAATAACTTCACCTTCTACTCCCCCACTGAGTTCTGCTTCGGTCGAGACACACAGCAGCACGTCGGCCAGCTCTGCCTCAAGCACGGAGCTTCTCGCGTCATGATTGTCTATGGCGGAGGCAGTGCTGTGCGCAGTGGCTTGCTCGCCCAAGTGTGCCAGTCGCTCGACGAAGCAGGAATTCCTCACACCCAGATAGGTGGCATCCGGCCTAACCCTACCGACGCTAAGGTTTACGAGAGCATCGCCCTGGCTCGCGAGTTCCAGCCGGACTTCCTTCTTGCCGTGGGTGGAGGTTCAGTCATCGACAACGCCAAAGCCACAGCAGCTGGCTACTATTACGAAGGCGATTTCTGGGACTTCTACATCGGCCGGGCCAAAGTGACCCGAGCCTTACCCGTGGGCGTAGTGCTTACCATTCCAGCTGCAGGCAGCGAGGGCTCAGGCAACACCGTCATTACACGCGAGGCTACACAGCAGAAGCTCGGCTTGCGCGAGCCTATGCTGCTCCGTCCCAAGTTCGCCATCATGAACCCCGAGCTCACCATGACCCTGCCAGCCTGGCAGACTGCCAGTGGCATAGCCGACATGATGGCTCACATCCTGGAGCGTTATCTCTCGAACACTTCCGATGTGCAGATCGGCGATCGTATGGCAGAGGGCATTCTTCTGGCCCTGCTCGACATAGCTCCAAAGGTAATGGCAAATCCTCAAGACTACGAGGCAAGGGCCAATGTCATGTGGTGCGGAACCATTGCCCACAATGACACCTGTTCCCTCGGCCGACAAGAGGATTGGAACAGCCACGCCATGGAGCACGAGATGTCAGCCCTCTATGACGTAACACACGGAGCCGGTCTAGCTGTCATTTTCCCCGCCTTCCTGCAGTACATGAGCAAGGCCAATCCGCACAAAGTGGCTCAACTGGCACATCGCGTATTCGGTGTCCCCACCACCAGCGAGGACATTCAGTCACTCTCACGCGAGGAACAGGAACTGGTGGCTGCCCAAGGTGCAGCCTGCCTCCGTTCGTTCTTCCACGACGTACTGCAGCTACCCGTCACCTTCAGCCAGCTCGGCATCGACCATCCAGACCTCGAGCTCATGAACCAGCGCTTGCACAAGAACAAAGGCGACGTCATGCCAGGCTATCTGCCTCTCGATGCCTCTACCACCATGGAAATCTATAAGATGGCCTTGGCGGAATAAATGCAACCCTACCATAGACGACGAAACCCTGTCATAGGAAATGTAATGCTGACATAAGTATACACTACACAGTCATAGGTAAGCGCAATACGGACACAGGTATACCCTTAGAATAAGAAGAACGAGCCCTCATCCTTTGTGGACAGGGCTCGTATTTATTTGTATGAGGCCGAAGCCTCAGCACGTGGATCTCAGAACTTAATGCCGCGAACTACATTGCTCATTGAATCAATATACATGGCGCTGGTACGGTTGTAACCAATAATGTAGTTTACGCATGCCTTCTTGATCTTGTTTTCGAACTTTTTCATAATCGTAATCTTTTAAATGATACCTTAATAATAAAAAATAAACACTATAAACCGGTCTTTGGGACCCAGTAGTCTTAGCGACTACGTCTTTGCGTTTTAGCCGCGTTAATTATCTTTGTTTTTGCGCTGCAAAGGTACCGCGTTTCTTGATATCTTGAACAAAAAAGGCAGAAAATCGCACACTACATCTCCCTTAGCTTAGCGATTTGCCAGTTATACTATGCAAAACACCCTGCGCAAACCCATAATTCCAAACCCTAAATGCTAACGACTCATTGTGCGTCCACAGAAGCCTGCCAGAATCCCAGGCAACAAATTGTGCGTCCACAGAAGCTTGCCAGAACCCCAGGCAACAAAATGTGCATCCACAAAAGCTTGCCAGAACCACAGGCAACAAAATGTGCGTCCACAAAAGCTTGCCAGCATCAAAAATGCTCTTTTTTGTTCACGCACATTGTGAGCCAAGGCTCCCAAATCCATATCTACAATCTCAGAAAAAGGATGCCAGAAGTTCTTGCATCCTCTCCGAGCACTCAATTTTCTTGTCAAATGCGCTGGCCTGCTTTTCGAACTTTCGGGTTTTAGAAAATGAAACTTTAGCACACCTTTAGAGCCATCGAAAGGCAGATAACGAACGCAACAAGGTGTTTTGAGCAAAAAATTGCCCTTTTTTGTACCAACTAATCGACTTTTTACGTATCTTTGCATCACAAAAAAAAGCCTACATACACATTTTTATATACATTATAGCATGAAAACAACCTACAAAAATCTACTAGTGCTGGCAGCAATGATGTCAGCCTGTCAGGCAATGGCAAAAGACAAGGAGTTTGTGATGACCTCACCCGACGGACACCTCAAGGTAACCGTATTCGAAAATAAGGAATCGGGCAACAAAGCCTGGAAGATTGAACGCGACGGAGTCTGTGTGCTCCAGCCATCGAACATCCAGCTGGACATCGACCAGAGCAATGCACCAATGAAAGCCAAAAGTGTATCGCGCAAGAAGATTGACCGCACTCTGGAGGCCATCAACTACAAGCGCTCCTCAGTACATGAAGCTTGCAACGAGATGACATTGCGTTGTCAGGGCGGTTTTGACCTGGTGGTGCGAGCCTACAACGATGGCTGTGCCTACCGCCTTGTCAGCACACAGGATAAGCCCCTACGCGTGATGAACGAACACTCTACCTTTACCTTTAGCGATGACTATCAGATGTTCGTGCCATACGTCAACGACAATCGTGGTGGCGAGCGTTTTTGTTATTCGTTCGAGTCATACTACGACGAGCAGCTTTATTCAGAAGTCTATACAGACTCGCTGGCTATTACCCCGTTGGCCGTATGTCTGCCAGATGGCATCAAAGCGGTGGTGATGGAGACTGCTGTCGAAAACTATCCAGGCATGTTCTTGAGCAAACCCAATGGCACGAATGCATATCAGTTGGATGGCACGTTTGCCCCATTGCCCACCAAGACCGTGGTCGGAGGCTTCGACCGTCTGAATCTCGTACCAGTGGAGCGTGCCGACTACATTGCTGAGATTGCCCCCCGTCAGGCCCTGCCCTGGCGCATCGTGCTGGTAACTACCGAAGATACCCAACTGCTCAATACCGACATTCCATACCTCCTCGCTCCCGAATGCCGGCTGGATGACACCTCGTGGATCAAGCCAGGCAAGGTGGCCTGGGACTGGTGGAACAACTGGAACATCTCGGGTGTGGACTTCCGTGCTGGCATCAACACCCTCACCTACAAGCATTACATCGACTTTGCTTCGAAGAATGGCCTAGAGTACATCATCGTGGATGAGGGCTGGAGCAGTGAAGAGAATCTGCTGGAATATGCCAACGACGAGCTTTCGATTCCAGAGCTCGTTGCCTACGGGCGAGAGCGTAATGTAGGAGTGATACTGTGGAGTTCGTGGCGCAACCTCATCAAGGACATGGAGCGCAACATGACACACTATACCCAGGCAGGCGTCAAGGGCTTTAAGGTCGATTTCTTCGACCGTGATGATCAAGAGGTCATTCGTTCGTCTTATGAGATTGCAGCCTGCGCTGCCCGTCATCACCTCTTGGTGGATTTCCATGGTTTGAAACCCTCAGGCGTTCAGCGAGCCTATCCTAACGTAGTGAACTTTGAGGGCGTGAAGGGTCTGGAGAACTGCAAGTGGGAGCCTCGTGTTGGCGATGGTCCTCTGCACGACATGCCACGCTACGACGTGACCATTCCCTACCTGCGCATGCTGCCTGGCCCACTGGACTACACACCTGGAGCCATGCTCAACGCTACTCGTGACCACTTCTTCGGCAACAACAACCATCCTATGAGCCAAGGCACCCGCGTACACCAGATGGCTATGTACGCGCTTTATGAAGCCCCACTGCAAATGCTGGCTGACAGCCCTACACACTATGAGCAGAACCAGGAATGCACCGATTTCATTGCACAGATACCTACTACATGGGACGAAACCATACCCCTGTGTGGTGAAATGGGAGAGTACGTGGCCATAGCTCGTCGCAAGGGTGACCGATGGTTCGTATCCGTCATGAACAACTGGACGCCACGCACCGTGACACTGCATCTGGATGCCTTCCTGCAACAGTCAGCCACGATGGACAGCTTTGCCGATGGCATCAATGCTGACCGCGAAGCCACCGACTATTGTCACTCTGTCAGCCAAGTCTCACCCGCTGACACTCTGACCATCGAGCTCAAGCCTGCAGGCGGTTGGGCAGCGATTTTCAAATAATCTCTTGAGTTTTAGTAGCAGAGCATATCCTGCACATCCTCCAGACAACCATCAACCTCTAGTGGCTCAATGCCGAGCAGATGACAGAGAAGGGGGTATATACAGGTGTTCTGAAACAGTGTGGGTTTCTGATAGCCCGTTTTGAAGTCAGGACCTATTGCACGGAAGATGACCTGCATATCATTGTCGAAGGGGTCATAACCATGTGCTCCAGGCTTCTCAGTGTACTCGCCTCCTATAACCCATCCCAAATGAGGGTTAACCACCACATCGCCGATGTTCTCGTTACTGCCGAATTGCAGGTAAGCGGGCACATCGGCTTTTCGCCATGCGTCGCAGTGGGGTGCCTGACGAAGGGCATGGACAATGCTGTCTGCATAATCGATGACCATGCCATCGCGCAACTCCTTGCGCGCATTGATGAGAGTTGGCAGAGAGTAGTCAACCGTCTCGATCCACGACAGGTCGAAATAGTCGCCCAGCGATACCATACGCTCGGGTGAAGTAGGAGCCATACCGTGGTCGCTGGTGATGATGAAGTCAATCTGCTGTGCGGTGGGCAACTGCTGGAGCTTAGCATAGAGACGTGCCATGAGTGCATCCATCTGTTCAACGCACTCACGTGTATCAGCACTATAGGGATTGGAGACATGGCCTGTATGGTCAGGCTCGTCGAAGTAGCACATCACCAGATGCGGACGCTCGTCTTCGGGCAAGGAGAGCAGTCGCGTCACCTCAGCAATACGCTGGTCGAAGGTCAGCAAATCGTCACTAGCGAAATACTTATGATAGATGTCGGGATAGGCTCCACCCACAGGCACATCAGAGCCTGGCCAATAGATGATGCCTGAACGCACACCCTGGCGTTTGGCCGTAATCCAGATGGGTTCGCCGCCATAGAATGAGGGATCGAACTTGGTCTCGGGGTTGCTCAACGAAAACTGACGACCTGTTGACTTCTGGACAAAACGGTTGGCGATGATGCCATGATGGTCGGGCACAAGGCCAGTGGCTATGGTGTAATGATTTGGGAACGTCTTACTGGGATAAGACGGGCGCATGCGGGCATAAACGCCTTGGTGACCAATGCTGTCGAGAAATGGAGTATGGTACATCTGGCAATAGTCCCAGCGGAAGCCATCCATGCTGACAATGACGACGTAATGATCTGTGCCCGGGCTGTTGTCTGATTGCTGTGCATTAAGGCAACTGAAGGAAATGAGCAGACAAGCAAGAAAAAGAGTGTACAGTCGATTGATCATGAACAAAGACTTGATTGACCTTGTGTGTATTAATAATAGATAAAGAAAGGGAAAACCCCGCTTCCGCTAATAAAAACGGAGGCGGGGTTCATCGTTGTATTACAATAGACGAACGTGCGTCATCTATGGATATAATTAGAAGCTGAGCTTCACGCTGAGCTGAGCACGCCAGCGGCTATAGAAGTCATTGTATGAGCGCATGCTCTTAGCATAATCGCCATTCTGGAGGAACTGATACTTACCCTTGTTGTAGGTAAGTGGGCTGTAGTACTTGTACTCGCCTCCATAGGTAGCACCCCACTCCTTGTTCAGCATGTTGGTGAAGTTAATCACGTCGAAACCTACAGTGAGGTAACGCATATCCTTGCCCATCTTGAAGCCGACCTTATGATCGAGGTGGAGGTCAAGACGATTCTCCCACTTCTCATTAGCTGCATTACGATCGAAGTACTCACCACGATGATCCTTAACGTAATCCTCGCTAGCCAACCACTGCTTCAGGTTAGCAGCCTGCTGCTCAGCAGTGAAATCCTTAGTAGCAGTGAACATCTCCTTCTGGAGCATTTCATCAATCTGCTGGTCAGTGAAGATGTACATCAAGTCGTTGTAACCGCCATCGCCATTAATGTCACCATTTACGTAGATGCTATATGGAGCACCGTTCATGCCTGAGTAGATCAAACCGATGGTAGTGGTGTTGGTAACCTGGCTAGAAGACTTACCAAGGACACTGTTCCAGTTGAGATGGTAGTAGGCCGAAGCCATGATCTGGTTAGGAACGTTGAAGTTAGACTTCTCGAGCTCTGGATCGTTTGGATTAGCGTGAGTATAGTTGTACTGCCAGTTAGAAGCTGCTACTGAAGAAGAACCGTTGTTGATGGTGTACGACTGACCGTAGGTGTAACTTGCCATCAAGTCAAGACCAAAGTCGAAGCTCTTCTCAGCCTTGAGCGAGAGGTTGTAGCTGTAACCACCGCTGACATTATCAAGAAGATAAACAGTACCAGGAGCATTAGCAATGTCGGTGTAAGCGGTAGAGAACATTGGACGGTTGTCGAATGAAACGCCATTAGCAGCACCCCAAGTAGTACCAGTCTCCTTGATAGAAAGCTTACGAACGATCATGTCGTTGATGGTCTTGCTGTAGATACCCTCAGCAGTCCACTTGATGCCAACAGGATCGGTGTAGTCAAGGGCGAGGTCAGCACGGAAGGTCTGTGGGAAACGGAAGTCCTTGTTGAAGACGTTGACGGTCTGAGCCTTTGGTGAAGGAGCGCCATCAGCACCTGCAGGGAGGTTCTGCTTCTGAGCATTAGGATCGAGAAGGAACTGGATGTCCTTAAGATGACCCTTGTCTGAGTTAGAATCGTAAGAATACTGGAGGACACCTGTGTTAGAGAAGTTGTTTGACAACCAAACGAAAGGCACACGACCAGTGAAGATGCCAGCACCGCCACGGAGGACGAGCTTATTCTCATCATCGAGCTGCCAACGGAAACCTACACGTGGAGACCACATAGGAGCAGAAGAAAGCTTCTGATTGGTCTTGAAGTTATCCCAATAAGCAACCTTGCCTGCAAGCTGTGACGCGGTAGAGTTGAAATCCTTATTCTCGCCTGGCTCATCGAAGAACAATGGCATGTCGATACGGAGACCGAGGGTCACGTCGAACATATCGGTGAGGTTGATCTTATCCTGAGCATAGATGCCGAACTGACCAGCAGCAAAAGTAGGTACTGAACGATCCTTCTGAACACCATGACCATAGCGGAAGCGCTGGATATTGCCAGCGAAGAAGTCATCAGGATTTGCGAAGTAATAAGTACCATTGAAATCCTGGCAGAAGAGGTTGCCGAACTTGTACCACTCGAAGTTGAAACCTGCAGTGATGGTGTTCTTGCCGAGGTAGATGCTGAGGTTATCAGTGATAGAAACGATGTCCTGATCAAGGCTGTTGGCCATTGAAGAACGCTCGTTACCGATGTTCAGAGTGCCCTTGCCTACGTTGCTGATAGAAATCATTGGGAAGGCAGCACCTGGGTTACGCTGATCGCGGACGCGAGTATAGGTAGCGTGGAAGTCATTGTTGATCTTGTCAGAGAAGCGGCTCTGGAGCTCAGCTACGAAGCTGTTGGTAACCGACTCGAAATCGAAAGCATAGTCACTTGAGTTGAGTGACTTGGCACCAGAAGTCTGGTTGCGCTGCTTAGCATCAACAAGGCTCCAACGGAAGCTGGCGTGATGCTTCTCATTGATATTCCAGTCGAGCTTGACGCCGAACTTGTCACTCTTAGTGTATTCGTCTGGAGTACCGAGTGTGCCAGAGTAATTAGGATTGAGCTGCTTAACCTTGTCATAGATCTGCTGAGCAACGGCTGCATCAACCTGTGAGTTAGCTGAGCCTGGGCCATAAGCGTTGTCGTATGACTTGTCAGCATGCTCGTAGTTGGCAAAGAAGAAGAGTTTGTCCTTGATGATTGGGCCACCCACGGTGAGACCAATAGTATAGTCAGTCTGATCAGCCTGTGGAGAAGACTCCTTACCATCGAACTTAACATACTTGTCAGAGATAAGGCTCTGGTTCTGGAAGTAGCTATATACGCTGCCGTGGAAGTCGTTAGTACCAGACTTGGTGGTAGCGTTGATGGCGCCACCAGTGAAGCCTGACTGACGAACATCGAATGGAGCTACAGAAATCTGAATCTGATCAATGGTCTCCATAGAGAAAGCGTTGGTACCAGCCTGGCCACCGTTTGCACCATTGCTGGTCAAACCGAACACGTCGTTCTGCATAGCGCCATCAATCTGAATAGCATTGTAACGATTGTTGCTACCAGCAAAAACCATAGCGCCACCCTCAGTGGTACGAACCTGAGGAGACATACGAGCAATATCAGCAACACTGTGGCTGACGGTTGGGAGCTCTGAGAATCGGCTTGCATTGATGCTCATGGCAGCACCAGTCTTAGCTGCATCAATAGAGTTACCAATAACGACTGCCTCCTGAAGCATCTCAGCAGCCTCCTTGATGTTGGCATTGTAACGGAAGGTCTCACCAAGCTGGAGCTGAATATCGTTAACCTCCTTGGTCTCGTAGCCAATGTAAGAAACAATAAGCTTGTATGGACCACCAGCACGCATACCTTCAATCGTGTAACGACCGTTTGAGTTTGTGATAGCACCATAACGAGTACCTGAAGGAATGTGGATTGCCTGGACAGTAGCACCAATCACGTCGCCCATATCATCTGTGATATGACCTGCAACAGAAGAGGTAGTAACCTGTGCCATAAGAATAACGCTCGATACGAGCGCCATTACTAAAGTCAGTAATGATTTCTTCATTTTGGTTTGTTGTTTGGTTTTAAATATAATAATGTATAATTTTGATCTATAAAATTGACCTAAAAATGCCTTTCGAAACCTTAATAACACGGCGCAAAGATAACGAATATTTATGACAATCCTATTTCATGGATAGCAAAAGTGCATTTTTTAACATATTTGGAAGCAAAGAAACATAATTTTAACAAATAGAGGTTTCATTTCTGCGCACTTATAGTCTGTTTGCGCACCTTGTTTTTCCTTATCACTGGGTGGACAGAACGCCCTGACCTGCCATCATCCATTGCTGTGTCCGCACTGACAGAATCATCTGAATGACCTGACTGTAGTTGGCCTTGCCCGAAGGAATCTGGTTAGAGCGCAGATACCAGTCGTAAAAGCTCTCCTGCAGTTCATCAATCCATCCGATGCGCTGCTCTTGCCAGAACTCCTGCTTGCGGATCAGTGACTCAATGATGCGTGGATCAAGTCGTTCACGCCATACCCAGTAATCATCGGATGAGAGAAGGGCTGAGGCATTGTTGCTGAGGTATGGCAAGATGCTATAGTAGCCACTGTAACGCAACAGTGCATTGTCCGACGTTGTGCAGACATGATAGGCCCAATAGTTGGCTTCTGCCTCGCTGCTGATGCCCAGCAGATGAGCCAATTCGTGAGCGTAGGTGAAAGGGTATTGTTCAGGGAGCAGCTGCAGGTTGAGCTGACTCTCGCCCATAAAGGGTCCCATGTAGCCCAGGACACCCACTGCACTGTAGAGCCTATTAAAAGCCACCACCTTAGGATGCTGGAACGAACAGGGACGAGTAAGACCGAAATTTGAGGGCAAGACTTCATACTGAGACTTGATCAAAGACTCTGCCTCAGCGTGAGTGAGCGTGTAAGGCTCCGCATACAATGCATTGATGCTGTCGGCATAATCATAGAGAAATTCGCTGAAGAAGAGGCTGTCCGTAGCTACAGGCATCACTTCAGCACGCTCATAGAAGCTGGCTCGGTTATAGTTGCAACCCCATCCTACATAGAACCAAGCCACAACCCAGAGCACAGCCTCGACCTCGACCGTCAAAATGCGAATGGCCCCTACCCTACGGATAGCAGCCACAACGGGATAAGCCAGAAGGAACAGGATGCCCACGATGACAATCCACTCCTCAAAAGAGAAGGGAACGATCGAGGCAATGGCTGAAAGCACCAGCGAGATGGTAGGATAGAGACGCACTGCATACCACTCGCCTACCCCAGGCACAAAACGTGTGGCAAGGACAAGCAGCAGCAGAAGTGACAACACACAACGTCGGAGACAAAGCCCGACATTACATTGCGACAAGATGCGAGGCAGATGGTACATGGCAAATGTTGTTACATACGAAGTACGTCACTGAACCAGATCTCATTGGCAATATCGTCGAAGCTGTTACGCTGTATGCGGAAGCCAAGTGCAACAGGATCGGATGGAGTGGCGATGGCCGAACCTCCTATATCGACAAAACTACAACCTGTGATACTCCCCTGCGTCGTGCTCGGGAGAAAGTCGATCGCCGTGGCTCCCAAATGAGAGAACTGACAGTCAGCGAACTCCACATGGTGAGCATCACGCACCATCACAGCAGCCTCCTGACGATCCACATGACCACCAGTGAGCCGATAGCTGCCACCTGGGTTGGTGACAAGGCCGTGAGTCGAAGGATGGGTCCAACCTGTATGCTGGAAGGCAATGCCGCGGAAGATGATATGATGCACGGGGCTGTCGTGACGACCACACACTTCGACCAACTGCTCGAGCACAGGATAGACGAAGTGGGCAGATGCTGACGCCTGCTGACCGGCTACTCGATCTTCTTCGTCTGGATCATAAACCACCGAACCGTCTTTCGGATCCTGATACCAAGCTCCTGGGATGACAAGCGAATAGCCTCCCATAACATTATAGAACTGAGGCAACTCTGGTTGTTCGAACAGCAAGCGGCTCTCGGGGTCATGGAAGGAGACCTTCACTGTCGGACCATCAAGCCAGAAGTTCTTGACACGCAGCACGCACATGCTCTTCTGTGTGCAAGCCACAAACTCCATGCCACGGATCTCTTCCTCTTTCACTGTCTGCATGATGCTCTCATCATCAGCAAGGCCTAAGCGTGAACCGGCAATAAGGTCGAGCACAGGGTCGAAACTCTGGGCAGTAATCCACAATTCTCTTCTCTCGCGCGAAAGGCTCGAAATCTCAATCAGACTGTCGAGTGGCACCAGACTGGCTCGTGGCACCTTCACTCCATCGCGCCACAACTGTCGCACCTCGGGCACACGATGACCATCTACAGGATGTCCCATCCACCAGTTCAGGCTCTCCATACGGCCCGACATGTCCAACGGACGCCCACCACTTAGGACAGCCTTGCCCGGATGATCAGCCACAATGATCAGGGGCGACTCGTCCGTTCCACTATCTTCGGCACGCAATCGCAGAGTCTCCTCCAGTTGATATATTCCATCGGCCAGATGTACATAGACAGTATCGCGCTTATGCATCTGTCGTGCCTTGACCAATGCCTTGGCTGGAGTCTGCAGAGGTGACTTGCGCGAGCCATCTGCCTGGTCATGACCTTGTGGCGAGACATAGATATGAACGGGTGATGCCATAAGAGCCAACGTACTGATGGCAAACAAGGCAAAGATGGCAATGAGATGATGAACTAACTGTTTCATGGGCGCAAAGATACGCTTTTTTTACGAACTATGCAAGAAAACGGCTAAAAACGTGACCAAAAGAACAACAAAAAGCCCCACTTTCACAAGCGAGGCCTTTCTAATTCTATTAGTACCAACTATTTCTTCTTAAACTGTACTGGTGTGAAAATTCGTTTCGGTCGGGACAATCGAGCAGATACCTACTCGTGCCATCCTTTTGTTTTTGCGGTGCAAAGATAGGGCTTTTTCGGCAGTTTCACAATACCGACTTTTTGGTATTTTGCCATTTTGCGCCTGTTTCAGCTCAAAAAGAGACTCTTTTTGCCACAAAAATGGCGAAAAAAGAAGAATCCTCTGCCCAAACTGATGATTGGACAGAGGATTTTATGCTGTTTTGGTAACGTTAAGCGCTAGATCAGATCTCGATCTTCTTGTACTTTGGAACCAGGGTCTTCATGATGCTCCAAGCGATGAGGTAAGCCACAGCGCAGATGCAAAAGATGATCATGAAGCCGGCAGGCTTGCCCTCGAAGCCCATGAAACTGAAGGCAGCGCCCTGCTCAGCTGCATAGGTGAAGAGCTTGCCCGAACCAGAGTTGATGAGCGCAGACCCAATGCCGCCTGCCAGAGTACCGATACCGGTGATGGTAGCCACGGTGCTCTTTGGGAACATATCGCCTATGGTTGAGTAGAGGTTGGCCGACCAAGCCTGGTGACCAGCACCTGCCAGACCGATGATGATGGCTGGCCACCATGCAGAGTAGGCACCGAGAGGCTGAGCGAAGAGCGCAGCAATTGGGAAGAAGGCAAAGATCAACATGGCACGCATACGGCCTGCGTATGGCTCCATGCCCTTCTTCTCGACGAAGAGCTTAGGCAAATAGCCGCCACCGATCGAAACGACGGTCACGATGAGGTAGAGCGTGAAGATCAGCGCCTGACCCATTGGTGACGAAGCCTTGTAGCCGAACTGATCCTGGAAGTAAGATGGAGCCCAGAACAGGAAGAACCACCATACGCCGTCGGTAAAGAACTTACCGGCCAGGAATGCCCAGGTCTGCTTGAAGGTGAAGCACTTGAGCATTGGGATGGTCTTCTCCTCGGCAGGAGCAGCACCAGCTGGCTTGGCTGCAGCCTCGGCAGCCTCGTCCTGATTGATGTAAGCGAGCTCTGCCTCATTGACATGCTTGCACTTGCCTGGGGTCTCGTACATGAAGGCCCAGAAGAACATCCAGATGAAGCCCAGACCACCGATGATGATGAAGGCCATCTCCCAACCATAGGCTGCAGCAAGTGCAGGGATGGTCAGAGGAGCTGCGAGAGCACCTACCGAAGCACCGGCATTGAAGATTGAGGTTGCGAAGGCACGGTCCTTCTTGGGGAAGTACTCGGCAGTAACCTTGATGGCGGCAGGGAAGTTACCAGCCTCGCCCAGTGCCAGAACGGTACGGCAGACGATGAACAGATAAACCGACATCGTAGCAATCATGACAGCGGCATCGCCAGTGGCCTTGATCAGGTCAGCAGAGGTCTCGACGCCAGGGAAGGAACCGAACTGTACGGTTGCCCAGCCGCAGCCTGCGTGCATACATGCACCAAGGCTCCAGATGCCGATGGCCCAGAGATAACCCTTCTTGGTGCCCATCCAGTCAATGAACTTGCCTGCAAAGATCGAGATGCAAGCATAGACAACCGAGAAGAATGCGGTAATGTCACCATAGTTCTCGTCGGTCCAGTGGAACTCAGGTGCGATGAACTCCTTCCAGGTCATAGAAAGCACCTGGCGGTCCATATAGTTGACGGTGGTAGCGACGAAAAGCAATGCGCAAAGGTACCATCGCCAGTTACTCATTTTTTTCATAGATGTGTTCTTTTGGTTGTTTTGTTCTTTTGTTATTTTGTTATTTAGGAGATAGGGGCTTGGGGTTATTTTTCAGCGTTTGAATAAAAGCATATAACTTACTAGACAGACTATAACAAGCTTTCCGTAAATCTAAAGCCTCGTCAGATGTCAAGTAAAGCAAATCCTCTGCCAAATATGTCATGCTATTCACTTCACCACAAGAACCATACGCTATATCCAGAAAATAGATAAACGATTTATTAGTTTCATCTATCTTGTTCCTATCAAATCCTTCTGCTATATTGTTCATTATTGAAACGGCGGCTCGCTGAATCTGGCTCTTGAAATCATAATCACGATTATTTAAGAACTTCTTATAAACAGTCGTGGACAAACTTCTTGACTCTTGCCAAACCAGCAGGTCTTCATATCTATAGACAGTAGCCATCTACCTCCCCCAACAAAAGAACAAAACAACAAAAGAACAAAAGAACATTTAATTTACTTCTTGAACGAAGCGATAGCCTCGAAGCACTCCTTGCACTTGTTGGTCACGTATGCCCAGTCGCCCTCTGCAACCTTGTCCTTAGGGAAGAGTTTTGAGCCCATGCCTACGCAGAAGACGCCAGCGTCAAACCACTTCTTCAGGTTGTCTGCCTCAGGAGCCACGCCACCAGTAACCATGATCTTTGACCATGGCATTGGAGCCATCAGACCCTTCACGAGGTTTGCACCAACAACGTCGCCAGGGAATACCTTGGTGAAGTCGCAGCCTACCTCCTGTGCCTTGCCGATCTCTGATGGAGTCAGGCAGCCTGGGCAGTAGGTTACGCAACGACGGTTGCAGACAACTGCTACGTCTGGGTTGAAGAGCGGACCAACGACGAAGTTGGCACCAAGCTGCATATAGAGAGCTGCAGTTGGAGCATCAACTACCGAACCAATACCGAGAGCCAAGTCTGGGCACTCCTTAGCAGCCCACTTTGAGAGTTCACCGAATACCTCGTGAGCGAAGTCGCCACGGTTGGTGAACTCGAATGCACGAACGCCACCTTCGTAGCAAGCCTTAATGACATTTTTACATACCTCAGCGTCCTTGTGATAGAAAACTGGTACCATAGGTGCAGCCGCAATCTTGGCCATCACCTGAAATTTATCGAACTTTGCCATTGATAAGTCAAATTAAAATTTTATCGCTGAACGCGACCGTTTGCAGAACCACCAGCAAGTGCTTCTACTTCAGCTTCAGAAACCAAGTTGTAGTCACCATTGATGGTGTGCTTGAGGGCAGAGGCAGCGACAGCGAACTCGAGAGCCTCGCCCTGGGTTGGCTTGGTGAGAAGACCGTGGATGAGACCACCTGAGAATGAGTCACCACCACCTACACGGTCGATGATTGGGTTAACGTCATAACGCTTTGACTGATAGAACTCCTCGCCGTTGTAGATGAGAGCCTTCCAACCATTGTGAGTAGCAGAGAATGACTCACGGAGAGTAGAAACGACATACTTGAAGCCGAACTGCTCCTTCATCTGCTTGAAGATGCCTTCGTAGCCAGCAGCATTGGTCTCGCCACCCTCTACGTCTGCATCTGGCTTGAAGCCGAGGCAGAGCTCTGCATCCTCCTCGTTGCCGATGCACACGTCAACGTACTGCATCAAAGGACGCATGATCGAGATAGCCTTCTCCGAGGTCCACAGCTTCTTGCGGAAGTTCAGGTCAACCGACACGGTCACACCGTGACGCTTGGCAGCCTCACAAGCGAGCTTGGTGAGCTCTGCAGCCTTATCTGAGATAGCTGGGGTGATGCCTGACCAGTGGAACCAGTCTGCACCCTCCATGATTGCATCGAAGTCGAAATCCTCGGGGTTAGCCTCAGCGATGGCTGAGTTAGCGCGGTCATAGATAACCTTTGATGGACGCATTGAAGCACCAGTCTCACAGTAATAGAGACCTACACGGTCACCACCACGAGCGATGTACTGAGTGTTGACACCATAGCGGCGCAGTGAGTTCACTGCGATCTGACCGATCTCATGCTTTGGCAGCTTGGTTACGAGATAAGCATCGTGGCCATAGTTGGCGCAGCTGACAGCTACATTAGCCTCACCACCGCCAGGGATGATGCGGAACACGTCGGTCTGAATGAAACGATCCTGACCATTAGGGCTCAAACGAAGCATAATTTCGCCCAAAGTAATAATCTTTGCCATGTGAATATAAGAATTTAAAAGTTAGTAATTTAATAATGGGTTGTTTTGTTGTTATGTTGTTTTGTCAATGTGTTAACTTGCTGTCAGAGATCTCTTGCATGCAACAACTGCTTCTTGACATTTAGCTATTAACACATTAACAATACAACACATCAGTTAAACAACAGGAATATCAGAACTTGAAGAAGCTGTTAGCGTTGTTGTAGCAGATATCCTCAATCATCTGGTTGACGCGCTGCTCCTCATAGCCTACGTATGGGATCAGGCCGTTCTCGATGTCGTTGCCTACCAGGTTGCAGAGGGTGCGACGGAAGTACTCGTGACGTGGATATGAGAGGAATGAGCGTGAGTCGGTGAGCATACCTACAAAACGTGAGAGCAGGCCGAGCACTGAGAGGGCGTTCATCTGCTTCTCCATGCCATCCTTCTGATCGAGGAACCACCAGCCTGAGCCGAACTGGATCTTGCCAGCTACCGAGCCGTCCTGGAAGTTACCGAGCATGGTGGCAATCACTTCGTTAGCACATGGGTTGAGGTTGTAGAGGATGGTCTTGGCCAACTTACCCTCAGCGTTGAGTTCGTCGAGGAAGTGGCTCATGGCCTTGGCAGTGGTGAACTCGCCAATCGAGTCGAAGCCTGTGTCAGCACCGAGCTTGGCAAACATCTTCGAGTTATTGTTGCGGATGGCGCCATAGTGATACTGCTGGGTCCAGCCTGCAGCATAGTCCATCTCGCCCTGAGCCTTCATATAGGCGTGCTTGTACTTGCGCTGCTCCTCCACAGTTGGAGTCTGGCCACACAGGGCCTTCTGCATGATCTGGTCAATCTCAGCCTCGGTGTATGGCTCGTCGTAGAACTCCTCGATGCCGTGATCAGACAGGCGGCAGCCCATCTCAGCAAAGAAGTCGTGACGCTTCTGCAGTGCCTCGTTCAGGGTAGTAAAGTTCTTGATCTCCACACCTGCTACCTCTGAGAGCTTCTCGATGTAAGCCTTCCAGGTGGCAGCCTCGATGTTCATGCCTGCGTCAGGACGCCAGGTTGGGAGCATGCGGGTCTTAGCGGTTGGATCATCGGCCACTACCTTGTGGTACTCAAGCGAGTCGGCAGGATCGTCGGTGGGGCACACCACCTTCACGTTATAGTGCTCCATCATACCACGTGGGCAGAACTTAGGATCGTTGGCGATCATCTCGTTACACTGATCGTAGATCTCTCGAGCTGTCTCAGGGTTCAGCAGCTTGTCGATACCGAAAGCGGTCTTGAGCTCCAGGTGAGTCCAGTGATAGAGAGGGTTGCGGAAGGTGTAAGGCACGGTCTCAGCCCACTTCTCGAACTTCTCCCAGTCTGTGGTGTCAGGACCGGTGCAGAAACGTTCGTCCACGCCATTCGAACGCATGGCGCGCCACTTGTAGTGATCGCCCATCAGCCAGATCTGCGCAATCGACTCGAAGCGCTTGTTCTCGGCAACCATACGGGGAATCAGGTGACAGTGGTAATCGATGATGGGCATCTTGGCCGCATGCTCGTGGTACAACTTCTGTGCTGTCTCGGTCTGCAGCAGGAAGTTCTCATCCATGAATGGTTTCATTTGGCAATAAGAATTATGTGTTAGTATAAGATAAAAAAATTGTCATTTTGTGAATTTCACGGGGCGAAGATACAATTTTTTTTTATTTCTTGCAAAAAAACTGCTATTTTTTTTTGTTTTGAAAATAATATTAGTATCTTTGCACACGAAAAAGCAATAAATCTCCGAACAAAAACACATTTATTACTAACTTTATTTTATATTTCGATGAAAGCATTAAACAAGCAGACCGCGCCTAAGAGCGTGGCTCCCGAGAAGATCATTCAGTTTGGTGAGGGCAACTTCCTCCGCGCATTCGTTGACTGGATCATCTGGAACATGAACAAGAAGACCAACTTCAACGCCTCAGTCGTTGTCGTTCAGCCTATCGACCGCGGCATGGTGGAGTGGCTCAATGGTCAGGACTGCCTCTATCACGTCAACCTCCAGGGTCGCCTCAATGGCAAGCCTGTCGATGAGCTCGACCGCGTGGACGTCATCAGCCGTGCTCTCAACCCTTATTCTCAGAACGCTGCCTTCATGGCTCTGGCCGATCAGCCTGAGATCCGCTTCGTCATCTCGAACACCACCGAGGCTGGCATCACCTTCGATCCTAACTGCAAGTTCACCGACGCTCCTGCTTCCAGCTATCCTGGCAAGCTCACCCAGCTCCTCTATCGTCGCTTCAAGACCTTCAATGGCGATCCTAAGAAGGGCCTCATCATCATGCCTTGCGAGCTCATCTTCCTCAATGGCCATCACCTCAAGGAGTGCATCTTCCAGTACATCGAGCTCTGGAAGGAGGACTTCGGCAAGGACTACGAGAAGTTCAAGAACTGGTTCACCAAGTACTGCTACGTGTGCGCTACCCTCGTTGACCGCATCGTACCTGGCTTCCCTCGCAAGGACATCGCCAAGCTCCAGAAGCGTGCTGGCTATGCTGACAACCTGATGGTTCAGGCCGAGATCTTCCACCTCTGGGTCATCGAGAAGCCAACCAACATGTCTATCGCTGCCCTCCGCAAGGAGTTCCCTGCCGACCAGGCTGGTCTGCACGTGCTCATCGCTGAGAGCGAGGCTCCTTACCACGAGCGTAAGGTTACCCTGCTCAACGGTCCTCACACTGTGCTCTCTCCTGTGGCTTACCTCAGTGGCATCAACATCGTGCGCGATGCTCTCCACGACAAGGTTGTGGGCGAGTACATCAAGAAGGTACAGTTCGGCGAGCTTATGGAGACCCTCAACCTGCCTATGGACGAGCTTCGTCAGTTCGGTGCCGACGTGCTCGAGCGCTTCGACAACCCATACGTTGACCACGCTGTCACCAGCATCATGCTCAACTCATTCCCTAAGTTCGAGACTCGCGACCTCCCAGGCCTCAAGGTTTACCTCGAGCGCAAGGGCGAGCTGCCTAAGGGCCTCGTGCTCGGCCTCGCTGCCATCATCACCTACTACAAGGGTGGCACACGTGCCGACGGCGCTCCTATCCAGCCTAACGATGCTCAGGAGATCATGGATCGTCTCACCCAGCTCTGGGCTACTGGCGACACCCGCAAGGTGGCTGAGGGTGTCCTCGCTGCTACCGACGTCATCTGGAAGGAGAGCAAGCAGAACCTCAACGAGATTCCTGGCCTCACCGACATGGTTACCGGCTTCCTGAACGACATCCAGGAGAAGGGCATGAAGGAGACTGTCAAGTCGATTCTCTAATTTACGAATGGACGATTTACGATTTACGATTATAAGAATGTAATGTAAGTCGTAATAGCTGAAAGTAATTAACAACCAATTTGATTATGACGCAGGACGAATTAAAACAAAGATTCAAATTTTTTGCACTCAACATAATCAAATTGGTTGATTGTATGCCCAGAACAGTATCTGGCTGGGCGATAGCCAAACAAATAGTCAGGTCAGGCACTTCTCCTAGTGCAAACTATCGAGCTGCATGTCTCGCCAAGTCAGACAAAGACTTCGTCAACAAACTCAAAATGGTTGAAGAAGAATTGGACGAGACGCTACATTGGCTGGAACTGATAATGGACAGTGGAATGATGCAAAAAGATTCATTACTATCATACTATAATGAGTGTAATGAACTACTAAGTATTACCATTGCTTCAATTAAGTCCGTTCGTAAAAGATTAGATAATAATAATATGTGAAATCTGATTCCTTTTTCGATTAGAACAACAATTAGTTCAAAATAACAAATTCACTAACTTCTAATCGTAAATTGTAAATCGTAAATTGTAAATCTTCCGTGAAAGAATTTCTCAAAATCAACCCCGCTGACAATGTGGTTGTTGCCATTCAGCCATTGGCCAAAGGCACAGTCATCGACGTTGACGGCAATCAAGTAGAATTACTCACCGACGTCCCTGCTGGTCACAAGTGCGCCCTGCAGGATTTCGCTGAGGGCGAGAATATCATCAAATACGGCTTCCCCATCGGCCATGCACGCCATGCTGTGAAGAAGGGCAGCTACATGGACCACGACGACATCAAGACCAACCTGGCTGGCACCCTCGACTACTCGGACATCCAGCTCAAGGGCCTCACCAAGTGCGAGCCAAGTGGCGAGCAGCTCACCTGGCAGGGCTACGAGCGTCCTGATGGCCAGGTGGGCATACGCAACGAGGTATGGGTCATCCCTACCGTGGGCTGCGTCAATGGCATCATCAAGCAGATCGTCGAGCAGACCAAGGCCGAACTGGGCAACGACATCCCAGGCATCGACGGCATCTTCCACTTCCCACACAACTACGGCTGCTCACAGCTGAGTGAGGATCACGAGAATACGAAGAAGATCCTGCGCGACATGGTACATCACCCCAATGCTGGAGCCATCCTCGTCGTAGGCCTCGGCTGCGAGAACAACCAGCCACGCATCTTCGAGGAGTTCTGTGGCGAATATAATAAGGATCGCGTGAAGTTTATGATCTGTCAGGAGGTACAGGGCGACGAGGTCCCCTATGGCGTCTCTGTGCTCAAAGAGCTTGTCAAGAAGGCTCAGCAGGACGTTCGCACCACCCAGCCAGCCTCCAAGCTGCGCGTAGGTCTCAAGTGCGGTGGTTCGGACGGCTTCTCGGGCATCACTGCCAACCCTCTGCTCGGTGCCTTCTCCGACTTCCTCTGCGAGACTCAGGGTGGCACCACCATCCTCACCGAGGTACCTGAGATGTTCGGTGCTGAGACCATCCTCATGGAGCGCTGTGGCTCGAAGGAGCTGCTCGACCAGACCATCTCACTGATCAACAACTTCAAGAACTACTTCCTCTCGCATGGCGAGCCTTGTGGCGAGAACCCAAGCCCTGGCAACAAGGCAGGCGGTATCTCTACGCTCGAGGAGAAAGCCCTTGGCTGCACCCAGAAGTCGGGCAAGTCGGTCGTTTGTGGCGTGATGGAGTATGGCGAGCGCCTCGAGCACAATGGCCTCAACCTGCTCTCTGCCCCAGGCAACGACCTCGTAGCAGCCACCGCCCTCGCTGCTGCTGGCTGCCAGCTCGTGCTCTTCACCACAGGTCGTGGCACTCCGTTCGGCACCTTCGTCCCCACCATGAAGGTCAGCACCAACTCGGGCCTCGCCCAGCGCAAGCCTACATGGATTGACTTCAACGCTGGTGTTCTGGCCGAGGACAAGTCTATGGACGAGACCGTACGTCAGTTCACCCAGAAGATCCTCTCAGTAGCCAGTGGCGAGCTCACCAACAACGAGAAGGCTGGCATCCACGAGATTTCGATCTTCAAGAATGGTGTGACGCTGTAATTGTCATCGCAATCCTATGCCAGAATTGCGGACTGACTTTCGTGCGCACACAATACCTTGCCAGAGTTACTGACAGACTTTTGTGTGCGCACAATTTCTTGCCTGAGTTGCTAGCACGCTTTTGTGCACGCACATTTTTCGGCCAGAGTTGCTGGCAGACTTTTGTGCACGCACAATTTCCTACCAGAACTGCTGACAGACTTTTGTGCGCACACAATTTCCCGCCAGACCTGCTGACAGACTTTTGTGCACGCACATTGCGCACTTACTTTTACCAAGACTCAGGCTCCGACATCTGTAGCATTCGTCCCATTTCCTGTCTTTTTACTCCCCATTAACTTTCCTTTTACTACTCTGAAAAATTCCCATTAACTCCCCTTAGACCCCACTTTCAAGAGCGTTCACAGCAGCAAAAGTTTGCAAAACGTCCGAATTTTGGGGGGAATTTCAAAAAATAGACGTTTTGCAAACCTTAATATGGCGAATTATAAATATATTTGCACAAAATATTTATTATTATGAGCAAATGTTTCGCCATACTACTATTAGCTCTCCTCTGTACGTTTTGCCAGTGCACGAGCCAGCACGAAGCCGACGACGAGGGGCGTGACTATCCGAGCGAGGAGGCATTCACACTCATCGACAGCTGCATGAGCCTCATGAAGTCCGATCCGCTGCGCACGCATCACATGCTCGACTCCCTGCAGGTAGCTGGGCTGATGACTAAACCTCGTTGCGACTATTATCATGCCATGGTGATCTTATCAGGCGAACAGCAACCCGACAGTGCCCTCCTGCTATGCGACCGTCTGCTCGACGAGGGCCGGTTCGGCGACGACCGCTTCCTCGAGGAGGAGATTTGTGTGCTTGCTTCCGACATCTCCTCGCTCAAAAAGCTGCACATCGAGACGCTCCAATACGCTAACCGCGGCATCGCCCTCTGTCATGGCGACAAACGCATGCGCAGCGACGAGGCCACCCTCATGGCTCGATTAGGTGAAGCAGAACAGGAACTGGGCCGCATCACGCAGGCTCACGAGACCTACACCCGAGCCTACCAGCTCCTGCAGGACAATGCCACCTTTGGCGACTTCATCGCCATGATTTCGTTGCAGAAGAAGCAGGTTATCCTCTGCAACAAGACGCAGCAGTACGACCAGATGATAGCCATCTGCCACGAGATACTCGACGAGGTGGAACGCTTCGATCGCGACCCCTCGTTCATCCAGCAGCGTCCGTCCACGATGTTGGAGTCTGGTCCTGCCACTCACGACTTCGCCAACTTCTATCGGGTGCAGCTCTACCGTCATCTGGCGCGTGCCTATCGTTTGAAGGTCGAGCAGGGATTCTCCGCCGACATCCAGGCCGACACCGACTCGGTCAATGCCTACCTGGACAAGTGGCAGAACACCGAAGGATCACAGTCGCCCAACAATCTGGTTGCCATGCTCCCTGAATTCCATTTCACAGGTCGGAAGGCAGCTTTTGGCCGAGCCCTGAAGGCCGCAGCTGAGCTGTATAGCAACGACAGCCTCTGTGTGGAGTACGTCGAATACCTCAAGTTCCAGGCCATCCATGCCGAGTCGGGCCAAGACGACAAGGCCAGTTCCTCCTATCTTAAACGGGCTTTGGCCGTGAGCGACAGCATCCGACAGCACGACATGGAACGCAAGCTGGCCGAACAGCTTTCGCTCAACATGGTACAGGAGCAGCAGCTGGCGCGTCAGGATGCTGAGGGTCAGCTCAAGCGCCACAAACTGCTCAACGTCCTGCTTTCGGTCATCCTGGCCGTGGTGCTGCTGGCTGGCGCGGTCATCGCCTTCCTCATCAACAAGAACCGACGAAGCGAGCAGATCATCGTGCAGACCCAGCAGGACCTGACCGAGTCGAAGGAGGAGATCAAGGAGCTCGAGCTTCAGCTGGAGGAGGCCAAGCTCGAAAAGAATGGCGACACGGAGAAATCCCTCTACGAGCGCATCGAGCGGCTGATGGCCGAGCAGGAGCTGTATCTCAACCCGGAGCTCGACATCCTGCAGGTGGCCGAACTTGCCTGCTCAAGCCGCTCGGTCGTCTCGGCCTGCATCAACAACATCACGGGCAGGAGCTTCCGCCAGTGGCTCTCGGACTACCGACTGTCTCTCTTCGCCAAGAAGCTGAAGGAGAACCCCGACGACCCCATCGACATAATCGTGATGCGTTGCGGATACAAGGAGCAGAGCACCTTCCGCCGCCAGTTCAAGGCGACCTATGGCATGACGCCCACCGAATACCGCAGACAGCTCGTCCAAGGCATTGCCCCCGAATCCGAAGATCCGAATATCCCCGAATCAGAAAAACCAAACTCATAATTATAATTTTCTAATTCTAAAAAAAATGAAGAAATCCTTACTTCTCCTCGCCCTCTCCCTCGGCATGATGGGAGTCGCCGAGGCACAGAACGCCAATGGACACTTCAGCATGCGCTTCTCTGGTGGCGTGGCCGAGACCAATCTTGAGGCATTCTGCCGCACTCAGTTGCCAAAGCTCTGCGCTGGCTCAACCTTCGAAGTCACACGCGACCGTGTCGATCAGCAGGGCTATCGTCACGTCACGATGCAGCAGTTCGTCAATGGTGTGCGTGCCAATGGCATGACCCTCAACGTGCATGTCTTCAATGGCAAGATCACCAGCATCAATGGCACAGTCCTGACCCAGGACATGGTTGCTCCTGACACCATGAAGCGTGCTCCACGCCCAGCAGCTCAGGTCTTCAAGATGGCTGGCCTGTCGGATCGTCTGGCTGACCGTGCCGAACTCGTATGGTTCAAGAAGGACGGCATCTCGCACCTCTGCTATCGCGTCATGGATGGCGTCATGTGCAAGCATATCGATGCCTTCACTGGCGAAGTGATCTCCGACTACAGCCTCCTCAAGAACGAGGCAGCTGGCAACGATGATCCAGTACCGGCCAAGGGCAAGGGCCAGACCATTTTCTCTGGCATTCAGGACATCGACATCGCCACGATGGACAATGAGTATGCGCTCATCGACCTCACCCGCGGCATCTACACCCTCAATTCCTCTTTGGAAGTGCTCGACTCATACGGCTTCACTGAGGCAAGTGAGCAGATGCAGGAAATCACAGAAATACTCGACTACTGCGATCCTTTCGTCAACGATTCGCCTGACTGGCTCGACCCTACTTTCAAGTCTTATCTCGAGACCCTCACCTTCGAGACCAGCAACCCCGATTATGCTGGCTACTATGTCTATGCAGAGGTCATTTATGATGACCAGAGCTACGTGAGCACCGAGCCTGTGCTCATCGAGGGACCAAGAACTGTGCTTACCTTGCCTTCAGTCATCGACCACGACGACAAGACGGTTCTGGGTGCAGGAGCTTTCATAATCGACCCACAGTCTGGCGAGGTGGAGCAGATCGGCAAATACGCCTATCTCCCCAAGGGCTCTAACTGCAAGACTGCCGAGCTCGAGAAGGACGAGACCTACCTGACTACCAACAGCTACTTCACAGGCTACGCTCCTGCCATCGATATCCACTGGGGTGTCGCTAAGGTATGGGACTACTATCACGACGTCTTCAGCTACAACAGCTTCGATGGCAATGGCACCCAGGTCTTCTGCCTCGTCAACCCACCTGAAATGCTTTCCCAGGGTGAGAATGCCTGTGCTCTGCCATTGCCTGAAGGCTACCCAGGCATGATGATGTACGGTTTGGGCGGCGCTATGATGAATCCTGTTGTCGACTTCACCGTCACTGGCCACGAGTTCACTCACCTGGTAGCCAGAAAGCTCGCTACTGAAGCAAATGACACTATCGACCTTCATGCCACTGCCTTAAACGAGTCGTTCGCCGACATCATGGCTATCTCTATCTACCGTCATGTCTTTGGCAAGGAGATCTGGGGCATCGGTGCTAACGTAATGCGCGATGGCAATGCATTGCGCCTTATAGACAACCCTGAGCAGACACTTAGATTTGGCGAGCCAGCACCTTTCCCATCATGCTACCTGGATGAAAACTTCGATGTTGACTCCTATGAGCCACACAAGAACTCAACCGTTCAGAGCCACATGTTCTACCTGCTCGTCACCGGTGGCGAGGGCATCAACTCGCTGGGTCAGGACTACGCTGTGACCCCAATCGATCGCACCGAGGCCGAGAAGCTTGCCTTCACTACTGTCACCGAATATGTTGACGAATACATGACCTACGAACAAGTTCCTGACTCATGGATCACCGCAGCCATCCAGCTCTTCGGCGAGAACAGCCCACAGGTGAAGTCTGTATGCCAGGCCTGGGCTGCTGTAGGTCTGCCACAGGGCGACATCGTAACCATCGAGAAGCTCAACCAGGACAACAACCAGAAGCGCGGCCTGCGTTACAACCTGCAGGGCCAGCGTGTAGGCAACGACTACACCGGAGTAGTTATTGAACTGTAATTAGGGAACTTTTTCTCCCCCTAATCAACCTTTTTTGTGCAATCCGTGAATAATCCCGTGCAGACAATGCAAAAAACGGGATATTCACGGATTGCACATTTTTTTTCCTCAATTGCACAACATACCTCGAAAAAACTCCCTACCTTTGCACCGTCAAAAAACAAAGACACCCACCCAAACAACAAAACGACAAAGGGACAAAACAACAAAACAACACATTAACATATAAAACTACAATAACAATGAAAAAGCTCATCTCCCTCGCAACCGTAATCGCCGAAACATTCGACATCGTATCAATCTACAATTACTGGTTCGGCCCCGCCACCAGTGGCTACATTTTCACGACACATAAGGATTGATCATCGTCAGGCATCGCGTCGCCAAAGCACTTTTTGTATCTCAAATGGCACAAAAAAAGGACGAAAAGTAAGCAAAAGACCTTGCAAAACGTCCTACAAACTTGCAAAACGTCCTTTTTGAAGCTTCAGGCGCAAATATAGACGTTTTGCAAACTCATATATAAATAAAAATATGTACATTTGCGCACGATAAACATAAATCCATAATCGACATGAACAAGAAAACATTCTTCGCAATCTCCGCCATGGCATTGATGCTTGGCACAGTCAGCGCTCAGTCGAAGCTGTCCATCAACTCACAGCTTCTCCTCGGCAAGCAGGGTGCAAGCCACTCGTCACTGCTCCCCAAGAAGGCTCCACAGCTCGACCGTCGCGTGCTCACCACCATTCTGCTCGAGCAGGGTGCCAACGTGACCGACGAGCAGCTCGCCGAGCTCAACATCAAGGTCGAGAAGCGACTCAAGAATATGCTCTTCGCCCAAGTACCACTCAACCAGCTGCGCCCACTCTCTGAGATGGAGGGTATCCGCATGGTGGACACCGGTGCCAAGGCAAAGCTGCACACCAACACCCAGCGTGAGGCATCGTCGGTCCCGATGGTCCACAACATGCAGGTGGCAAACTCCTCAAGTGACATGCCCGAGTACTATCGTGGCAAGGACGTGCTGGTAGCCATCATCGACGGAGAGTTCGACCTGGAGCATCCAGCCTTCCGCGACGCTGAGGGCAACTACCGCATCAAGCGTGCTGCTCAGTTCGACGTCGACACAGTAGCTCACGAGCTCAACGTCGAGATCATCGAGCAGGATCAGCTCGCAGACTTCATCGCTGCCACCCGCGATCGTGAGATCTATGTTGGCCATGGCACTCATGTTGCGGGCATCGCTGCCGGTTCGACCGACATGCTCCCTGAGGGCAATCCGCTCAAGGCCTACTATGGCATGGCACCTGAGGCCGACATCATGACTTACGACTATTCGGGCATATCGACCGGCGCTGAACTCATGTACATGCTGACCGACGCTTTGCAGCAGGCCGACGTGCAGCAGCGTCCTCTCGCAGTGAACATGAGCTTGGGCACCAACAGCGCCTTGCTCGACGGCTCTGATCCATTCAACATCTCATTGGAGGCACTGACCCAGAACTTCGACATGGCTGGCAAGATCATCTGCATCAGCGCAGGCAACGAGGCCAGTTATCCTATGTCGTTCCAGATGAATTGCGACAAACCAATCGGCAATGGTGGCTGGACCCGTCAGGGCACATTCGCCTATTACCCCAATGGCGAGAAAATCCAAGCCGGAGGTCGAACCCTGTACCAGTACGCTTTCAATACCGACTTTGCCAGCGCTGACGATCGTGAGTTTGCTGTGAAGTTCGAACTCATGGATACTCAGACAGGCGAAATCTACCTCGCTCTGCCTACAATCAGCGGCTTTGCCGAAGAAGAGAACATCGGCGATGAGGTGTTCACCGACTATAACACCTACTACTGCCTCGACATTACCTATGGCGCATTCATCACCGAAACCAATCGTTACTACCATAAAGCCGAGGTGACAGTCACCAGCGAGACTCCAGTCTATGTCATGGCTTCTATCTACACCAAGGATGCAGACATGGCTGTGGACGGTTGCGTTGAGGGCGATTTCTTCGTTCAAGTTGACAACGAGCCTGAAGTGAACACCAAGGGCAGCATCAACGTCTGGGCTTGCAACGAGCACGTCATCTCAGTGGGCTCTTACAACAGTCGTGTGGATTACATCGATCAGAATCACTGCATGAATGGCGACATCAATCCATTGGGCGACATCTCTGATTTCTCAAGCTGGGGCGACAGTCACTATGGCACACCTAAGCCACTGGTAGCAGCTCCTGGTTCCTACATCATCTCTGCTTATCACCACAACCTCGATGTCCTCGAAGAGGCTCCAGAAGGCAGCATCGTGATCGACGGCACAGAGTACTACTGGGGCGGTATGGAGGGCACCTCGATGTCATCACCAGCTGCTACCGGCATCGTGGCTCTCTGGCTCCAGGCCAATCCTAACCTCACTCGCGAGCAGATCCTCGACGTGCTTGACAACACCTGCGACTACGACGAGTTCTGCCAGGCCTCACCTGAGCGCTTCGGTGCAGGCAAGATCAACGCCAAGCGTGGCATCGACTACATCCTCGCTGGCACCGTCGCCATCAACACCGTCGCCGGCAACGTCACTGACCTCCAGCCTGCCAAGTTCTTCGACGCCGAAGGCCGCATCATGATCCGCAAGGGCGAGCATCAGTACGACGTGATGGGTATTGAGAGATAAATTGTTCAAAAAAAACTCAAATAAAATGGTCAAGAGATTCATCCTTGCTTGCTTGCTGTTCATAGGCACTACGTTGGGAGTACGCGCCGAACAGTATGGCATAGAGATCGCAGTGAGCGATGGCGCACAGCCCAGCCGCACGCTCTTCTATCTGGACGAGCGGCCACAGGTCAGCTACGACGCCAATCACGACTTGCAGCTCACCACCCAGAGCGGCGTTCAGTTCACCCTGCCCGCCACCACAGGAATGCAGGTACACTTCGTTTCGATACCTGACACTCCGGTCTCGATTGCATTGCCCGAGGCCGAGGCAGTGCCTACCTATGCCCTCCACGGCGACGCCCTCAGCCTCAGCGGCCTGCGTCCAGGTGCTTTGGTGCGTGTGTTCAACCTTCAGGGCCAACTCCTCGGCTCTCAGCGCATCGCCTCCGACGGACAGGCCAGCCTGACCCTGCCACAGGGCATCAGCGTTGTCAGCGTGGATGGATGGAAAGTGAAGATTCAGATGTAAAATACAGTTAGCTCCTTCGTCGCTTGGGGAAGTTAAAGACATTACCTGGCTATTTGGGCATCGTCCTTATCTCCTTTATCTTCCTTAACTTCTTTAACTGAAGTTTCGGAAGTGAAGTTAACAGGAGCTATTTCATGGATTTATCGGGAGTTAACAGGAGTTATTGGGAGTTAACGGACGATAGTATCGGGAGTTAACAGGAGTTATCGGGAGTTAACGGACGATAGTATCGGCTGCTAAAATGTCCGAAATATGACAAAGAGGTAATGTCCGTTCTCCGAGCTTGCTCGCGTGGAGCCTCGCGTAACAACTCCAGCGAAGCTAACTCCCCGTTAACTCCTGATAACTACTATTTTTCGAACTTAAATAATTAACTTTATATGAAAAAAATATTTTTTCTCTTGACCCTTTTTCTTTGCCTCGGCCACACTGCCCAGGCACAGACAGTAGAGATATACAAGAACGGACGTCTGCAGATGGATGTCTTCATGGCAGACAGCGTCAACTTCACCCCTAAAACTCCCCCAACACGCGAAGAGGCTCGCGACTGGGCCTACGCCCACCTCGACTCGCTTGCAGGCGTAGTCTGGGACGAGATACAGGCCAGCGAAGAACCCAACAAGCGCGACCCTGACCAGACACGCGAGGTGTTCCGCTCCATTGGCTACAATGGCAAGAACGTCTTCACCTACCTCCTGGCAGGCGCAGTGGTTGATAGCGTCATCATGGATCGCCTCATCGATCGCGCCCTGGCTGAGGGCAACCACACCGCTGTGATGATTGCAGGCAACTCGGGCGCAGGCAAGAGCTACTCTGTCCGCTCTAACCCTGAGGTGCAGGCTCTCGTAAAAGAGGCTGGCGTGGTGCTCGACGAGACCTTCGACAGCAAAGAGAACCTTGAGCACTGCATGGCTCGCCTCCAGGCAGCTGGCATCGACGACCAGACCGTGGTGCTGGTGCACAACGACGCCCTCTCGTCTATGCGCAACGCCATGGATCGCTACCTGCGCTCAAGCCGCGTCATCGGATTCAGGTTCTTCCTCTTCCTCTATCCAAGCTACGACGGTTACGTCAAGTATCTTGAGGACAACCAGATCGGCACCCGTCGCTTCTACCTCGAGAACGCCAACAACACCTCGCTCGGTGCTGTGTCAGTAGCCGACGCCCTGGCATGGGACTACACCATCTCGCCCGAGCTCAAGCAGCAGCTCACCACCATGGTCTATGACTATGTGGCCAAATGCCGCGAAGACAAGACCATCACCGCCCGCGACCTCTGGGCAATGTTGTTCGACGAATAATAGTTACCCCCTCCCCAATGAAACACTCCCTCCTCTGGGCCATCCTGGCCCTCCCCCTCCTCGTCACCACCGCCTGCCTTGATGACGACGACGCCACCAGCTCCTGTCCGCAGGACACCCGCAGCATCGTAGTCATCTACGACAACGACGTGCACTGCGCCGTCGATGGCTACATCAAGATGGCAGGCTATCGCGACGCCGTCCGCGCTGCCGACACCGCCTGGGTGGCCACCGTCTCGGCTGGCGACTACCTGCAGGGTGGAGCCATCGGCGCCCTCTCCAATGGTCAGTACATCATCGACGTGATGAAGGAGATGGAATACGATGCTGTCACCCTGGGCAATCACGAGTTCGACTACAAGGTGCCACGCATGCGCCAGCTCATGAGCCAGATGCCAGCAGGCACGGTGACCTGCTGCAACTTCTACAACGGTGCGCACGACTCGCTCTACTACCGCGAATACGTCATCAAGGAGATGGGTCCGCGCAAGGTGGCCTTCGTGGGCGTCACCACCCCGGGTGCCATGCTCACCGAGGCAGGAGCCTTCCTGGCCGAGGATGGTGTGACCCTGCTCTATGACCTGCGCGAGGCCGACTGTGCCCAGCTGGTGCAGGGCGCTGTGGACAAGGCGCGTGCCGCAGGTGCCGACTACGTCATCCTGGTGGCTCACCTGGGCGAGGCCGACCGTGGCCAGACCTCGGTCTATACCCCCACGCTGCTGGCCAAGACACGCGGCATCGACATTGTGCTCGACGGTCACACCCACTCCACCATCCCCAACATGAAGTTCCCCAACATCGATGGCGACAGTGTGGTTAACATCCAGACAGGCACCAAGTTCGAACACATCGGCAAGCTCATCATCACTGGCGACGGCAAGATCACGTCCGAGCTCGTAGCCATCAAGGACATCACTCAGAGCAGCGAGAAGATACAGCGCGTGGTCGATGCTACCAAGGCCAAGGTCGAGTCGAAGCTTCAGGAGGTGATCGGTGAGAACCTCTCGCCCAACACCAACATCCTCGACGAGGAGGGTGAGAGCCGTGCCCGCTACTCGTGCGTACCGCTCGGCACCCTGATCTGCGAGTCGTTCCGCAGCATGACCGGAGCACAGATCGGTCTGTTCAATGGCGGTGGCGTGCGCACCTCGCTCCCTATGGGCCAGATCACCTATGGTCATCTGCTCGACGTGCTCCCCTTCGGCAACGAGGTGATGACCGTCATGGCCACGGGCCAGCAGATTCTCGATGCACTGGAGAGCGGAGTCAAGATGTACCCCAACCTCTCAGGCGGCTTCCTGCAGTGCGCAGGTATGCGCTATGAGTTCAACCCGGACAATACTCCTACGCTCGAGTTCGACCCTGTGACCTACGTCATGACTGTCACTGGACTACGTCGCATCACCAAGTGCGAAGTGCTGGGCGACGATGGTGAGTATCACCTCATCGACCCTGCGCAGAAGTACAAGGTAGCCTCTGTCAACTTCGTCATCAACGAGGGCAAGGAGATTGTAGCCTTCCGTCAGTCAGAGATCCTCGACGAGGGCATCTGCACCGACCTCGATGCCTTCATCACCTACATTCGCGATGGCCTGCATGGTGTGATACCTGAGGACTATGGGAAGTAAGAAAAGAAGGATGGCGCAAAAAGTTTGAAAGGTTTAGAAAGTTTTAAAGACCCAACCCTTCATCCTACACATTATATATATAGAATAAATAAATAGAAATATTAATACTCAAAATTATTAACTATGCTAAAGAAAGTATTCTTCTTTACTTCTGCTCTGGCATTGGTGGCATCTTGTGCTGAAGATTCATCATGGTCATCAGAATCAGTTACGGGCTCACCTGAAACCGTAATGCTTTCGGAGGGCGATCTCACCTTTGGATTCAACTCCATTATCACAGAGACTGACTCTTTGTCTTGTCTGAGTGTTCCACTGAACACCTCTGTTCCTGTTACCATCTCTTGTAGCAAGGATCTGAATGCACTGAAGTGTGTCAATATCGATGGCAAATATTACCTGCAGGTGGCCAATCCTGATCAGACTCGACTTGGTGTCGATGAGGTGACCCTCTCCATCGAGAATCATCCTGAGCTCACCAAGCGTTTCCTGCTCACCGTCAACGACTCGAAGTCACTGACCCGTGCCGCTAATCAGGATTCCTTGAGGATGCGTTTTGCCAACGTATTCTCGCAGGGTCAATATATTTGGGAAGGTCCTTCAGAACACCACCCTCGCTTCCCTATGCTCAGGTCTGAGGTCCTGCTCAATGGCCTGAGTGATGTTGAGTCGATGGGAACCCTGTTGTGGGTTGACCAGAATTTCCAGAGCTTTTCAGAGGTCAAGACTGCTAATGGTAGCACCTTGGAAGAGTATACCCATAGTGTTGCAGTTAATATCGGTGGTCAAACACCTCTTGCTGAATCTTGGGCAGCTCTTCTTTCGGGCAGTTTTTCAGACAAATCATCAGAGCATTCCAAGAGCTACTATGAGTATATGACCAAGACGAAAGCCACACACAATGCGGCTGCTGTCTTGACTAAGAACTTGGTATCAATCCCTGCTAATGATACTCTCTGGAAACGTCTGATCACCGAAGAACTCGACAATGTGCTAAACAATCCAGGTTCCAACCAATATAAGTACTATTCAGAAGATTTGGATGGTGCATGTAAGATTATCGAGGCATACGGTTCTCATTTGCTTACTTACTGCACACTGGGAACCATGGCAAAACTCAACTTCCGAAAGAAGCAGGATATTACCGAATCTTCGACAGAGTGGGCATTGCAGGTGGCACTAAGAGAATATGAAAGTTTGGATGCCAACCAGCACACGCAAGATGCTGTAGCCGCTGCAAATTATATCAATGAAAATGCAGCAAAGATTAACTTCAGCATCGGTATTTCTGACAAGGATTACCTTGAAAATGTTGAGGCTAACCTGGATGTCGTATTCATGGGTGGCAATGCCAATACGAATTGCAAATTCGATGACTGGATTGCTACTGACAATCCTGACAACTGGTTGCCTGTAGAATTCATTGATCCGAACGAGAAGGAGGCAACTCTTATCGCCATCTACAAGCTGTGTCAGGATAAAGAGTCTGCACGTTACAAGACCCTGTATAAGGCTCTTGAAATGGTGAATGAGAAAGGCATCAACTACTATTGTGCTTGGAAGAAACCAACCTACAAGCCTGCTACCGAAGAGACTGAGTGGGTATTGGGTGGCGTTTATGTAGATGTTAATGCAGGTGCTAAGGCTAAGGCAAGGCCTCAAAAAAGAGAATTGGCCAATGGCTTCAAGACCATGTTCTATCCTGTGACTGATGTCGGCTTCAGTGTAGGCAATTGTCTGGATACCCAGACTTCAAATTTCGGCAATTGCAAGCGTAATAATAGCCATCACTGGTATTATGCCGTTGTGATGCGTGATGACTTCCACGGCTTGGAAGACCTGATGCTTGTTAATGTTCACCAAGAAAATGAGTGGAATAACAAAGGCTATAGTCGTTGTATAACAGCAGGTGGCATAGACTTTGGTGACGGCTGGGTTTGCCACGATAATAATTCATATCTACTCATGGAAAAGGCTATCCCAGAGGATGACTTTACAACAATGCCTCTTACTGGTTATCGATTGGAAGCTTATTCAAGCCATTGGGGCAAATCGGGTGACTACCGTCTGGTAGGCGCTTCAGGTGGCACAAACCGTGGTAATAACGGTTCCAATAATAACCGCTATAAGTATTACTGGACGTCTGATGCGGCTAAGCCATATGTTAAAGATGTAGACAATAGCAAAGGTAAACCTACTGATGAGCCAGAAGGAGCGGTATATAATTTATTCTGGATACCACAGCCTTACTATCTATATCTTTCGACAACACGTGTACCACTTCGTCCAGAAGATGTCGCCGTGGCGGTTCCTAACGATATGGAAAAAAATACAAGTAGTAATTAAATAAGCAGAAAGTCATGAACAAATATATTACATTGCTGGCACTCGTTTCGGTAGCTGGCACCAGCTATGCCCAGTTCTCCGCACAGCTTAAGCACCCTGGAATCATTGCCCGCCAGCTCGAGCAGAAGAAGGCCCAGATCGATCACAAGCAGCTTCTTAAGCAGCATTTGGACATGCCGACCAGAAGCGCATCGCTGGTCGATGAGGATGAATTGCAGGTCGACAGCATCACTGTAGTTCAGTTTGACGTACTCAAGAGAGCTGAGTACTACTCATATTATGACAATGGCAACCTGGCCAGGGTCACTGCTATGGGACGAGACAATTACGATGAATGGATCGAGACTGACCGTGACGAATGGACTGAAGACTACCCTGAGATGGGCAGCAGCTATACGGAATACGGTTTCGACGACGATACCGAACTGTATGGCGCCTTGACTAAGACCGTCATCACCGGTAATAATGAAGAGTCGTTCTGCCGCTACTACTTCGAGAATGGCGAGTGGGTAGCTTTTGGTCGCGTCTCTCAAAACGAACTGCCTGACGGCCGCGTCGAATCGGTGGCTTACTACGAGTACGATGAGCAGGGTAATGAGCTGCTCAGCGATAGCATTGCCTATACCTACGACGAAGAGTTCAGACTCGTGCGCGAGACCTATTATTTGAATGAGAACGGACAAGTGACAGAAGCAGGCTACTATGCCACTTCGTACGAGGATGTTGAGACTCCAGCGGGTCCTGGTGAGCGCACTACCATCTCAATTTCGAATGATATGTTCAAGGATGTATCTGAATTTTCATTTGATCTCTCATATTTCTTCAATGCCCGTTATGAGAAGAATAGCAACAATGAGTGGGAGACAATCAGCGAGGTCACTACTTACACCTATGTTGGCGGTTTCGAGACCGTGAGCCTCAGCTATAAGAACAATGCTGTAAAGCTGGGTGAGAAGCAGATAACCACATACGAGGCTACAGGCGAAGAAGAGTCCTATGAAACATTGAAGTACACCTGCGCCACAGATACTACTCAATGGGATCTCACCGGTTTGGTTAATGAAGTGTTCTATACAGAGGATAATGAATTCGGCCGCACCGACGAGGGTCATGTCTATTATGAGTTCATTTTCGAAGATGGTGAGCTGACAGACGATTTTGTCCTTTCCTACGACGAAACTTACTGGACAGGTCCTTACACCTGCTGTCAGATCGACTATTATGATGGCTATGAGGATATGGAAGAGCTTAATACCATCTACTACCACGACCCACAGAGCACTGCTATCGCAGAAGTTCAGGCCGCTAAGCCAAACAACGACCAGCGCTTCGACCTCTTTGGCCGTCGCGTCAACAGCACTCAGCTTGGTTCGTTTATCATCAAGGACGGTCACGTACAGCGTGTAGCTGAGTAATTACCAACTCTAACAAGTCTGTTCTCAGAGAGCAAGGCTTCATTCCTACTCTCTGAGAACTAAATTTTTGCACTTTCATCTTTTATAAGAATATTATGAATTACCCCGAAACGACAAATCAGGCAACAAGCCTCAAAGCATGGAGCAAGCCCACCATCAAGGTGGCAGAAGTGAAGATGACAAACATTATTGCCACAAGTACAGAGGTGCGGTTGACAAGTATGGAAGAAGAAGATTGGTAATAACAGCTTAAACACCAAAACGAAATTATGAAAATGAACAAGAATATATTCAAGACTCTGACAGCCGCCACTTTTTTGTTTGGCACATCCTTGCTCACTACGGCCTGCGATGATAATGACGAGGTTGTAAACGAGATAGTACCAGTGCCAGAGGCCAAACCAGAAACTGGCCTTTATTCAATTCCATACACTGTATCGGTGAGTAAGTCTGATGCAACCCGTGCTACAATAGATCCTTCCGACCTGTCACTCTATTTCCAGGATGGTGATATGCTGTATGTTGAGGCAAAAGAGTGGGATCAATCAAATAGTAAACTTATCAATGTATGTGTCGGAAACTTACAATTAAAATCGGGCATAGGCTATCAATCAGCTGTGTTTGAGGGGAATTTGTATTTCTCGAATAAAATAGTGGATGAAAGCGAGCTTTCTAATTTTACAAATGCCACATACTTCCTTATTGGCCCATATGACAAACGTTATGACGGTAAATGGACATTATTCAATGATACAAATTCTTACGTAGAGTGGCTGACAAGTTGGGTTGACTATAACAATAATCTCATTGTTCCAACTCTCGAAGATGCTGTTCAGCAGTATAGCGATATTAAATGCGAGTCTAATAATGGACTTATTGGTTATAACGAAAATGCTCCTTCTATAGTAGTTCTCGAGCAGAAGGCAACTTACTTCAAAGTTAGCATTGGCTGCTTCGAAACAGCCTATGCTAACAAAACCTTAACTTCTATAACAGCCCAATTCTTGAATAGCGAAAGCACCTCAGCTCTTACTGCTACTAATAATGCGACCAATATTCAGTTTAAAAAGACTTCGGATGGTCATGTGAATATTGAATTTGTCGCATCTATAGATGTTCCTACAGAATCTATTAAAGACATTCAATTTGATTTTGACTTTTCTGATGGCACGAATAAAAGAGTTAGAATCAATAAGAATAGTGCAAAAGAAATTGTTCATGGCAAGATCTACAATATCGATGAGTTGGAAGAAGGCAATAATAATCAAATTACCTCTACTTCTGCAATAGGCGCTATCGGTTATCTGGATGGACGTCAGGCTATCGTGGTAGATCTGGGCGATAACCAAAAGGTGGCAATAGCTTTAGAGAATAGTCGCGATCTCGTATCATGGGAAGGTGCAAATACTTTGTCAAATCCAACAGGATGGAGATTGCCAACGAAAGACGAATACGTTCGCTTGAACTTTTTGTCACATAGCGTTGAGACGAAGGAAGGCATAGAGGGAGTTAACTGGAGTTGGACATTTGGCAATCATTCCACTTCATTGTTCTTGCCATTCAAAGGATATGTGCTTTCGAGTACGGGAGAGAACTTTTCAGAAAACGGTTATTACTGGACAAGCTCACAAGTTAATACTTCCAATTATTATGCTGCAAAATTCAGCAATATTGAGGCTAATCCTTTCCAGTCCATTTCTGAAGCAAAGGATAACTTGCTGTCAGTTCGTCTCTTCCACACTTTGGAATAATTGATTGCATAGGTTTAAAGACATTGCCAGAGATCCTGACCGACTTTTCGACAACAAGAAAAGTTCATCAGCATCTCTGGCAATTTTTATCAAATCCTCACAGACCCTCTCCCCCAACCCTCCCCCTTAATGGGGAGGGAGAAAGACAACCTTCTGTGCTGTCACAGAGCATTTCCCATTGAGAATTTCATTGAGCATCGAATAAGGCACACCCGTACCCTCTGCAAACTTTTCTGCGAGATTCCCCTTGCTTCCAACTCCTCCATCAGCACATCGCCAGGATGAGTAGGCAGTCGGTTGATAGCTTCAATATTAATTATTGTGAGTGATTAGACAATTCCTATAGTGTGCAAATATAATGATTAATTCCACATCTTCACTATTTTTGTGAACATTTCGTCTTTCCACTTACATGCATTTCCAAATTTTGCATTCTAATATATAACAAAGTTATATCCTTCATTTCATCGATGCATCACACCCTTGTATGCTGAATCGTTAGGAACGACTCTTGAGAAATGCAAGGAAGATGGTTTTCCGACGCCTCGAAAAGCTTGCCAGAGTTTATGACAGGAAATCTGTCGCCTCGAAAAGCTTGCCAGAGTTTATGGCAGGAAATCTGTCGTCTCGAAAAGCTTGCCAGAAGCTATGGCAGGAAATTGTGCATGTTTTTATCAAAAATGTATGACAAAACGCCCTATTTTACTTGCAAAACATCCAAAAAGCAGAAAAAAATACGTTTTGCAAGCCAATAATCCGTAGGATTTATTATCTTTGCACAGATTTTTTGTTCATGAATACGAATGTAACACCCATAAACACAATTAATATGAAAAAGCTTCAACTTCTCCTTCTCTCCCTGGCAGCCATGCTGTCAGTGTCGCTGGCTCAGGCTCAGCGCAACGCTTTGGCATTCGAACCTGCCTTCTATCAGGAAGCTGTTGACGGAACCGCATTCCTGCCTGCTCCACCTTCGATGACTTCGGGTGCCTGGTACAACGACTTCTATTATTACCAGTGGGGCAAGGAGCAGCGTCAGAACGATTCGATCCGCACCCGTGCCATCGCCGACTATCATGGCACCTCGGTAGAATATCTGGAGGGAATCTTCTCACCAGCCTTCGGCATAGAGATCTCAGCTGAGAACACTCCAGAGCTCCACTTGCTGCTACAGCGCTGCCAGTCGGATGCTCACATGGCCAACATTGCTGCCAAGGGCCAGTTCGAGCGTCTGCGTCCTTTCGTCCAGATGGGCGAAGAGAGCATCGAGCCAGAGTTCGACGAAGAGGAGCGTCAGGCCTTCTCCTACCCTTCGGGCCACACCACCCGCTGCTATGTGCCTGCTCTGGTGCTCTGCATGATCAACCCTGCTGCCACTGAGGCTCTGATGCTCGAGGCTTATCACTACTCGATGAACCGCGTGATCTGCGGCCACCACTGGAAGAGCGACGTGGACGCCAGCACCGTGCTCGCCATGGCTGTCGCTGCCCGTCTGCCAGGCAACGAGGAGTTCCTCGCTCAGTTCCATAAGGCTCTGGAGGAGTATCGTCAGCACACCACCGGCGTGAAGACCACCCCTGCCCCCATCGTCATGCACCCAGCTACCAAGGAGCTCATCAACAACACAGTGGTGATCCATGGCGAGAACCAGGATTACTCAACATCAGGCACCGTCATTAACTGGTAACCTAAAACACTGAATCCTTAGTCACTCCTGAAAGATGAAACGCTATCTTCTACTCCCCATCATGCTGATCGGTAGTGCATCCATGGCTGAGACCATCACTCCTGATCAGGCACTCGAACGGGCACTACGCTTCGTGCAAAAACCTACCCGCGCACAAAGCTCGCAGGCCTCAGCCCCAGCTCTCACGCTGGCTCACACAGCTGCTGCCGAGGGCGAGACCTATTACTATGTGTTCAACAATGCTGCCGGTGGTTACGTCATCGTGGGTGGCGACGATGTGGCTTGCGACGTGCTGGCTTATGGCGAGACTGGGCAGTTCGACTACGAGAAGCTCCCACCTGCCATGAAGTGGTGGCTGGCACAGTATGAGCATCAGATACACCGCGCCATCCAGGCGGTGAAGGATAATTCGGCCATGCGCCATGCTGCCCGACGCACTGCTGAACAGCTGCCAGCCGTCGAGCCATTGCTGGGCGGCATCATGTGGAACCAGGATCTGCCTTACAATGCTTTCCTTCCGGGCGCCGTTGAAACTCCTAACCCCTTGGAGCAAATCGTCACAGGATGTGGAGCTACGTCTGTAGCCCAGGTGATGCGCTACTGGAACTATCCGGAACGCGGCATGGCTCACCATGCCTACAGTCTGCATGGTGATTACAAAGAGGCTAATTTTGCCAATAGCGTATATCGCTGGGACCTGATGAAAGAGACCTATGACGTGGATGAATATGGCAATGGTGTCTATCATGGAACTCCTGAGGAGGATGCCGTGGCTTTGCTGATGTCCGATGTGGGTATCGCCTACAACATGGAGTATGGCAAAAAGTTCGCAGGCGGTTCTGCCGCTGAGGAATCATCTATTACCTACATATTACGCACCTACTTCGGCTATGACAAGAATATGAAGTTCTGTAATCGCGATGAGCATATTTCTGATGCTGACTGGGAAGCTCTTGTCTATGCCGAATTGGCTGCAGGTCGTCCTGTAGTCTACAATGGAGCCAATGCTGAGGGAGGAGGACACAGCTTCGTTTGCGATGGTTACGAGGGGGGGCGCTTCCACATCAACTGGGGTTGGAATGGCAGTTATAATGACTATTTCCTGCTGACTTCGACTGAAACAGAGACAGCCCTTTCGCCTGACAGGGGGGGCATCGGTGGTAATTCGACTTACCAGTTTGACGAATTAAATTCGATTGTGATCGGCATTCAGCCCGATACGCTGAGCGAGGGATTCGTCTATCTCACAGAGCCTGCTTTCAAGACCACCGAGATACCGATGGAGCCGATGCACCTCGAAGCCAGACTCTATAACCCTACAAGCAATCAGGTGGATGGTACGCTCTTTTTTAGAATGAGAGACTGGTCAATGTATGTGAAGGACGAGATCGCCAAGGAATATCAGCTCAGCATCCCTGCCAGGACGGAGGTGACAGTACCCATCGACATTGATGCTTCTGAGCTTGTGCAAGGCGTGACGTATGAAGGCTTGATAGCCATATCGGAGTCGGACAGGCCAGACCAGACAATGTGCCTTGAGTTAGGAACTATCCATGTGGAGGGTCCGCATCATTTGGCTGTGATAATGCTCGGACATCCCGCTACGCTCTGTCTGCCATTCGAATGCGAGATACCTGAAGGCATGAGGGCCTACACGACACAAGGCATATCGTCTGACCATGAGCTCATTCTTGTGGAAGCCGACAGATTCGAGGCTAACCGCAACTACATCATCACGTCTGAGATGGACTCAACATTCTGGATTGAAGGCTTTGACACTACAGGCGATAATCTGGTAGAGGATGAATTCCTGTTGGGTAACAGGAGCACAAGACCTCAGCTGATAATGGGCGAAAGCATGCCTCTCACCCCCTTGGAGTCGGGTGAGTTTGCATTCGTTCGCAATACTGACAACGATTATACCTCGATGCCCTCCTATAAGGCGACAATGAAACCTGACATTACGGATGCCGACGTGATCAGGCTCAAGTTCGTCGATAAAGACATCACATGCATCCAGCAGATAGGTGAGCAGTGCGACATGCGCCACCACCCGCAGGCCGCCAAGTTCTTCGACACCGACGGCCGCATCATGATACGCAGGGGCGAACGCTGCTATAATGTGGTGGGTGTGGAGAGATAATTGTAAAGTGGGACTACAACATCACGCCCGAACTGCAACAGGAGATTGCTGCCATGGTGCTGGACTTCCTGGCAGACTGCAATGCCAACCACACCATCGCACCTCACGACCTGTGGTACATGCTGTTCTGATGTCAACAAAACAACAAAACAACAAAACAACATAACAACAAAACAACATAACAACGTGAAAAAGCTTATCTTAACAATGTTCATCGCCCTGGCCACTATGGCGAATGGCCAGGCAGAAGATTTCAAAGGCTGGCATGATCTGGATGAGGCTACCGTAGAGCAGCACGTCGATGTGGAGACTTGCAAAGTCTATGTAGTGGCTAAGAGCAAGGTCCAGATGAAGAACAAGAAAAAAGTGGCTAAGCAGCAGGCTGCCATCGATGCTGTAGGCACGACCGTGGTCAGCGAACTCCAGAGGGCCTTCCCTAAAGCCACCTTCCAACTCGTGGCTGACGCTAAGGAGGCTCCTGCTGACGCCCTGCTCATTGAAGCCTGTCTGGATGAGATCGACTGGGGCAACGCAGTGTTGCGCCAGACCGTAGGCATGGGTGCAGGTGCCATCAGTGGTACTTACTCGGCCAAGGTGAGCAACGCCAAGGGCCTGGTGATGACGTTCAAGAATAGTCGCGTGCACGCCAATCCTTTCGCCTCGGCCAAAGGTGCTCCTGTAATCAATACTTATAATGAGGCACTGGCCAAAGACCTGATCGAGGCTCTGAAGGCTATTCGATAAGGAGGAATTCAGGGTTTAGAAAAACCGAATGCTTTCAAGGAATATGATTTATTAATCAAGTTTCGCAAGCTCCGCTTGAACTTGGAAGTTAAAGAAGTAGAAGAAGTTAAGGACTTACGAAACTAAAATTCTACTATTATGAAAAAATCAATTCTATTTGCAGTCCTCACTTCCGGATTGATGGGAACTGCACTGGCGCAGAACGACAACGGAAGTTTCAGCATGCGCTACTCGGGTGGCGTGGCTGAGACCAATCTTGAGGCTTTCTGCCGTACCCAGCTGCCTAAGCTCTGCGAGGGCACTACCTTTGAGATTGTCAGCGACGAGACCACTCGTCAGGGTGTGCGTCACGTCAAGATGCAGCAGTATGTCAATGGTGTACGCATCAATGGTAAAATCGCAAGCATCCACATGCGCGACGGCAAGATACTCAGCATCGATGGCTCGGTGATGACTCAGGATCAGGCTTTGCCAGCCAGTGGCACCAACCTGAGACGTGCTCCACGCCCTGCCACCGAAATCATGCAGATGGCAGGTCTGCCCGAGCGTCTGGGCAAGAAGGCTGAGCTGGTAGTCACCGTGAAGGACGGTGTGGCTCATCAGGCCTACCGCGTGCTTAATGGCTGGTATCGTATGCTGATTGATGCCCAGACGGGCGAGGTATTGGCCAAGAAGTCTATCATCCTGAACTGGGGGGTGCCTCAGGGCGAGGTGGTGAAAGGCAAGGGCATGACCTTCTATCAGGGCGAGCAGGAGCTCGACGTGGCCCGTCTTGAAGATGGCAGCTACACACTGCTCGACTACGACCGCAAGAACTACACCCTCAATGCATCGTACGAGGCACTCATTAGCAATGGCATGACCTGGAACGACATTCAGACATTTTCGGGTCAGCAATGGCCTTTGATTGACAATAATGAGGAGATCGACAGTGCTGAGATACTTGAGAAACTGGCCTCTTACTGCAGCCTTTATCAGAACGATGAGCCCGCGTGGATGACTCCAGGCGTGGTTTCGCTGGTTGATAGCCTCAGCTTCCACCTGGATGATCCCAACCAGTCGCCAGTCTTGGGCAAATATGTGTTTGCCGAACTCTATATGGGTGATGACGTGTACAGGACTGACACTGTCCTGGTGTCTGGTCCATGCACCACACTCCATCTGCCAAAGACACTGGAATACGATTCGAAGAACGGCATCATCGTCTTCAATACCTACTCTCCCGATCTGGACGAAGCTGAGTTGCATGATGTTGCAACCTTTTCGAGAAGCAATAACCTGCAGACACTCCTCTTCACCAAGTACCTCAATCCAGAAACTGATGAGGAATTCAACCAGCAACAGCAGGACATCCTCACCAATGGCTACCTGAATGTCCATAACTACACACCATCGACCGCTCCGATGATCGACGTCCACTGGGGCATGCAGAAGGTGCTGGACTACTATCAGAACGTCTTCGAACTGAATAGCTTCGACGGAATGGGCAACCCAGTCTTCAGCTTAGTCAACCCACCGGAAACCATATTCTTTGGTGCCAATGCCTGTGCCATACCTTTAGACGACCCTGAGGCACCTGGCATCATGATGTACGGCTTGGGTGGCATGGCTGACGTGTATTACAATGCCTTTGTCGATCTGGCTACCATCGGTCATGAGTTCACACACCTGGTGGCCCGCGGCCTGATGTCAGAGTACCCAGACCATGAGAACTACCATCCAGGTGCTCTCAACGAGTCGTTTGCCGACATCATGGGCTTTGCACTGGAACGCACCGTGACGGGCAATGAGACCTGGATCGTGAATGGTGGTGTCATGCCTGAGGGAACAGCCATGCGTTACTTCGACCAGCCTGAGCTCCTGGATGATCCTTCGTGCTATCTGGATGAGAATTTCGACACCACATATTATGAGGTACACCGCAATGCAGGCGTGCAGAACCACATGTTCTACCTCCTCGTAGAAGGTGGCGAGGGCATCAACTCGCTGGGTCAGTCGTATGCAGTGACTCCAATGGACCGCACCGAGGCCGAGTACCTGACCTTCAACACGCTGAAGCACCACACCTGTGAAGGCATGAGCTACGAGCAGGCAGCTGAGGCTTGGGTCAACACTGCCATCGAACTCTTTGGCGAGGACAGCCCCCAGGTACGCTCCACCCGTCAGGCTTGGGCTGCTGTAGGCTTGGGCGAGGGTGACATTGTGGGCATCGAGCAGCTCAGTGCCAGCACCCAGAAGCGCGGCTTGCGCTACAACCTGCAAGGCCAGCAAGTGGGTAGCGACTACACTGGAGTAGTAATCGAATTGTAAAGATCACAAGTTTCGCAAGTAACAACTTGCGAAACTTTTTTTTGAAGTAATAAAGAATTTGCAACCATGTTCAAGAAGCTACTTTCGCTCATAATATTTGTATCTTGTCTTGTCGTCACATCACAGGCACAGACATTGGAGGGACGTGTATTACTCGGTGATTCAGTACCAGCAGCGTATGCTACAATCTATGTACCAGCGACAGGACAGGGTACAGTGACTGATTCGGAAGGTCATTATCTGATTGACGTGCCCCGTGGCAAGGTCGAGGTTGAGTTTTCGTTTCTGGGTTATCGAACAGAGAAACACCAGATCGTTGTCGAAGAGCCACATCAGTACACCCACAACGAGAGCCTGGAGGAACAGCCACTGAACCTGAACGATGTGTATGTAACTCCCACTGGCGAAGATCCTGCCATCTACATCCTGCGCAAAGTGGCCGAACGAGCCAAGGAGAACCGCAAGCGCCTGGTGCACTATGAGGCACAGAAGGAGTTCGTGTTCCATTCGAAGGACGTGGATTTCATGCCTGCCATACTGCCCAAGCCCATCATGTGGGGTCTGAACACGCTGATGAAGACGGTGCATCGTGGCGCCATCTTCGAGTACTGCTACTCGAACGAACAGACCGACGCACGACTGACTGCCCAGATGGTCTACGACGGCGGACTCATCACCTACAAAAACGAAAAGCTGCTCAGCGCCACCCCGTCGATGAACGACAAGGCACGCGAGCAGCTGTTCAAGACTGCGCATGAGGACCCCTTCGACAAAATGTATGGCAATGACACCGACTACTGCTCGAAGATGCTGAAGAAGGGCAAGTGCCAGTACAAGCTAAAGGGAACAGTGGAGGAAAACGGACTGACCCTCGATGTGCTGGTGAACGAGAATGCGGGCGACGAGGACGATCCAGCCGTCTCGACCCTCTATGTGATAGAGGACAACTGGAGCATACTGCGCAGTGAACTCAATGGCGAAGTCTCGCACGAGCGCACCGAATGCCGACATGTGGGCGAGGGCATCTATCTGCCTGTCAGCTACCTGAACGAGCCTACGTTCTCCACACTCGACCTCGACAAGATGATCGAGGACTACAAGGCGAAGCAGGACGAGCGGGCAGAGAAGGGTGAAAAGCCAGACGCCACGGAACGCAAGATCATTCAACGCCTGGAACGCTATGCCAAGACGCACAGCAGGTTCAGGCCAAGCATCTCAAATGGCTACAGCATCAGCTATAGCAATGTGAGGATGAAATGATTTATCGCTTCAGCACGATTCGGCCTTGCAGAGACTGCTCGCTCACGCGGCGGCCATAGAGGTCATAGTAGCAAGCTGGGGCTGAAGACTCGTCGCGCAGCGTGCTGATGGACACTGGCGTAGAGGCGAAGACGGGATCGATGAAGTCCCACAGCTCCTGCTTCAACTCATCATCGGGGATAGCGTTGATGTTGCACCTGTGGTTCTGCGCTGGCAGGATGTACAGACGCACATTGTCGCCATTGACGTTCTCGTCCTCCATGTGGGCTCCTGTCCAGACGTCGTCCTCACCATAGATGAAGAGGATGGGCTTCTCGGCATTAGCAGTCTGCTGACGCACGAAGGTGAAGAGCTCAGGATTGTACTCCACATCGTCGAACAAACCGTCAAGCTCAGCCTCCCTCACGTTGTTGTACAACGATCGCCAGTATTCGTTCAGCATTTCGGCATACTCCTGATCGTCGAAGTAATAGTTCCACTTCATATCGAAGTAGCCCAACTCGTGAATTGCCTGATATGAATATGGGAAATAAGGATCAGCATCCCAAATAGCCTTATCCACTCTGACATCAGGATGCAACAATCTATGTTTAACATCGAACTTCACTCCCTCCTTGAGACGGGCATGAGCACGACGAGGGCCGTTCTCAGCCACATCCTCTGTCTCGAAATACTTGTTGTACCAATCGAAATAGTTCTGATCGAGTAAAAGGGACTCCTCCACCACCATGTAAAGCATCATCTCCACCGAATAGGACTCAAGCCCCAACTGCCGGAGTACGCTCTCATTGTTCTCGAAAATCTGCTTAACTTCCTCGCGAGAATTATAGGCACGTGGTTCCAGATCGATAGAACCTACGGAAAGAGCGAACTTGCATAGGTCCTTTTTGCTGGCAATAACATCCTCTGGGTCAATATCCATAGACAGGCAATATAGGCTGAAGAAGTCCTCGCTGCTGGTCATCTGATGCTGGAGTCGCAGCATCTTCTCGTTCAGCTCATCAGTCCAGCTGTGAGTCATGTAGAAGTCCTGAATGCGATAGTCATGATAATAGTTGAGGAAAGGACCACTATAAGGCACATAGCAGTCGGCATCGTCAGGATAGAAAGCATGCTGCATGGCGGTGGTGATGCCACCCTTGCTCACACCCGTGATGGCCCACTTGCCACGGAACACCTTCTTCATGGCCTCGAGCAGGGCATGGAAGTCGGCAGCTGCCTCCTTGGCCTCGCAGTATTGGAGCGATTCCCATGGGTTCTCGGGGCAAGACGTACCGAAGTAGCGATGCTCGGGCATCAATCGACTGCCATGATATCGGCCTGCCAGTTCACCCTTTGAGTTGATCTGATCGTTCGCAAAAACCTCGTCAGGCTTCTCGAGCAAAGCATTGTCAAGCAAGTAGCCTCCGATGTACATCTGACACATCTGCTGGGTGAAGTCCTCGTCGTTGTGCACAGTCAACAGGGCACGAAGAGGCAGGTTGCCCAGCTCAGGCTCCTCGTGGCGCAGAGGCTGATGGTAGTGAATCATGTACGAGCGATACTCGTCGGGAGCAGTGGCGGAATGCGGCATGACCGACACAGAGTCGATGACCCCCGGATTGAGGGACACGAGCTGCTGGCGCCAGTCGGACGCCTGCAGGGAGAGTCCCAGAGTCATGCTCAGAGAGACAAGAGTAAGTTCTTTTTTCATTATTATGATGAATTAGTGAGAATAATGTCGCTAATAGGAAGCTGATAATCCGAATCGTTCGTAGAAATCACGCTCGGCAATGACCTCCACACCCAACTGGCGGGCTTTGTCGAGCTTGTTCTGACCGGGAGCATCGCCTGTGATGACGTAGTTAACCTTGCCAGACACTGAGCCGACGTACTTGGCGCCATGGCCAGTGAAGAAGGCCTTGATCTCGTCGCGTTTGAAGCGATAACTGGTGCCTGTGAAGATGATAGTGAGGCCCTCCAAGGCATTGCCAAGACGCTCAGCAGCCTGATATTCTGTCTGGAAGCCATAGTCCTGGTCGAGGCATACATAATCCGAGAGGTCGGCGCTGAGGATGTTGTTGGCCATGATCTCGCCAATGCTGTCGATGAGCAGGAGCTCTTCGAGGGTTGCCTCACGGAACTTGGTCCACGAACCGAAGTGCTCGGCCAGGATGCGTCCCGTGATCTTGCCCACGCCGTCGATGCCCAAGCCACCGATGATGCGGTCGAGGGTGAGCGATGCGATGCTCTGCGCTATGCCTTCGAACATCAGCTTGACGGACTTCTCGGCATAACCCTCGCCAAGAAGCTGCTGGATGTGGCTGCGGTAGTCGGGGCAGAAAACGTCGGGCTCCCATGTGCGCTCGTCGGCGACAAAGACGCGATAGAGGTCGCTCACTGAGGCAATGCCGAGTTTGTCGTAGAGGTCCTCGAGCACGCTGGGACCAAGTCCCTTGATGTTGGCACAATCCTTGCCACACCAATACTCCAGACGTTGCACCACCTGCTCCTTGCAGTGGTGGTTGGGACAGATCCAGTACTCGCCTTTCTTGATCAGAGGGGTTTGACAGCAGGGGCAGGCCTCGGGGAACTGGATGGCACGCAGCTGAACCTCCTCGGCAGCATTGCGAGCCTCATCCATGCCCGTCACCTGTGGGATCACCTCGCCTGCCTTCTGCACGAAGACGTAGGCACCTACCTGCAGGTTGAGCGAGCGGATGTAGTTCTCGTTGTTGAGTGTGGCACGCGACACGAGCGAACCGCTGATAACAGTGGGATCGAGTTCGGCCACGGGGGTGATGTGACCTGTCATGCCCACCTGGAAGGTCACATCGCGCACTAGCGTAGATTGTGCCTCCTGCGGGAACTTGCGTGCCTTGCACCAGTTGGGGAACGTAGTGTTCAGGCCAAGATATTCCTGATGGCGACGCTCGTTGACCTTGATGACCACACCATCACAATCGTAAGGCAGTGAATGGGACGTACGCACCTCATTGAACGCATTGATGGCCTCTGTGAGCCTGGCAATGTCGCTGAATGCCTGCTGCCCAGGGGTGTGGTAATAGTCGAAGCCAAGTTGCCCCAGCAACTCCAGAGTCTTGGCCTGCGACGAGAGCACGTCGCGCTGGAAGGCCTCGTCGGTCGAATAGGCAGCGTAGGCATTGACCACCAGGCCACGCTTGGCTGTCACCTTGGGGTCGAGTTGCTTGAGCGATCCGCTGGCAGCGTTGCGCTTGTTGGCAAAAGGTCGCTCGCCATTGGCCTCCTTCTCGGCATTGAGGCGGTCGAAGGCACCTTGAGGCATCAGCACCTCACCTCGCACCTCGAAGTAGGCTGGCAATTGCTCTGCCTCAGCATCATCCTCGAACATACTGTCATCGAACAACGACAACTCAGCAGCTGGAGCCGAAGATAGCTCAGCTGGTGGAGCAGTGTTCTCCCTGACCAGAGTGGCAGAGAGCGGACGCAACAGCAACGGCACGTTGCGAATGGTCCGCACATTAGCGATCACCGACTCGCCCTCCACCTGGTTGCCACGTGTCACCGCATCAGTCAACACGCCGTCGATATAGACCAGCGAGATGGAGAGGCCATCGTACTTAGGCTCGTAGGTGTAGGAGATCTCGTCAGTGGGGAAAGCAGCACGGAGCTGCTGAGAGGTAGAGGTCAGCCACTGCTGCAGTTCATCGTCGCTATAGACGTTCTCTATGGACTGCATCGGGATGACGTGACGATGTTTCTCGAAGCCGCCCTGCAGGTCCGAACCCACACGTTGCGTAGGGCTGTCGGGCAACACCATGCCCGAAGCCTTTTCCAGCGCCTGAAGCTGCTTGAACTCCATGTCGAACTCAAAGTCCGACATCGGAGGATCGTTCTCTATATAATATTTATATGAGGCCCACGACAAAGCTGCGGTCAAACTGGCTTGATCGTTGATGTCGCGGCGGAGGAAATCGTCTTTACTATACATATCCTTGAAGCACAAGCTTGACGTTTAGTGAGAGTAAAAATACAAAGTTTATTTTTGGCATGTTCCTTAACGTTCAGAGCTTCTCTAAACTCTAAACCTTAAACTCTAAACTCTACACTTTACACTCTAAACTCTACACTTTAAACTCTAAACTTTACTCTCTAAACTTTACTCTTTAACCCAAAACTATTCCAAGTAGTCAATCTTCACCACCACCTTGCGTGGCATCTCAGGCTGATGGCCGATGCCGCAGGCCTGATGGATGTCTGAGGGGAAGAAGAGGTAAAAGTGCTGAGGGTCGCTGTCGATGACAAGGCAGTCGTCCAAAGAAGGCTTCACGGCACGATCCCACACGAAGTTCTGCACATCTTTCTTTTCGCTGTACTCATTCTTCGGAGTGAGGCGTTCGGGAGTGCGTGTCATCAGATAACGCTCGCAACCCGTGGCATCCCACTGAAGGTCGATAGTGCGACGATGCTGCTCCCACTGGCAGTTCTCAGGGGTGCGCAAGTCCTGGTCAAGGATCTTGACGTAGGCATGGCTCCACTGCATGGCGTTCTTCGAAGGCTCCATCTGTATGGGATCGATCGAAGCCAGATAGGTGAAGATTGAATCCCACATCTGGGGAGCCTTGTGATACTGCTCATAGAAGGTCTGGACATCCATCTGAGCGTAGCCTTCCACCTTGAAGCCCTGGCGCCACTGGCCCGATTCGTACCAAGCCTGTGCCTCGGCTGAAGCAGAGAGATTACCGAAATTCTGAGTCTGTGCAAAAAGCGACGAACTGCAGAGTGAGGCCACAAAGGCAAACGTAGAGAGCATCTTTTTCATAGTCGATACATGTGTAAGCGTTGTTTCGTGGTGCGAAGATAAGCATTTTTGCCTCAACTTGCGCAAAAACTCGTCAGAAATTTTGTTTTATTATGAAAATCCCGTATCTTTGCACCAAAAACAACCATAAAAAACCACCCAACATGATCATCAAGCAAGTCAGTGTCTCCATCGAAGACCGCATCGGTGCGAGCTGGCAAGTGTTCCAGACTCTGGCCGACCTTCATATCAATATCCTATCGTACAGCATCGAGGATGCTCCCGAGCAAGGCACGCTGCGCCTCATTGTCGATAACGCTACCAAGGCCGACAAAGCCCTGCAGCAAGCCGGCTTCCGCACACAACTCACCGATGTCTATTCGATGAACGTGCCCAACGAGACGGGTTCGATGAGCAAGGTACTCCGCCGTCTGGCCGAGGCTGAAGTCTCCGTTGACTTCATGTATGCCCTGCAATACAAAGGCATCTCGCAAGCCATCATCCACTCGCAGGACATGAAGCAGCTCGAAGAGGTGCTCACCCGCTATGAGCGCGAGCTGCTGAAATACTAACGTGCCTTCTGTTCGATGACCAGTCCCTGTGTAGTGGCCTTGATGCTGTCGCCTAACACTACCTCCTGGCAAACGTTGACAAGGGCGGGATCGTATGAGCGCTCCACGCGGACATAATTCTCTGTGAAGCCATGCATGGGTGCAAACTCGCCATTGCGCAGTTGTGCAGGTTGCTCCCACAGTACGTAGCGTGTCTGGCTGAACTGGGTGCGATAGAAGTCCTGAAGTTTCTGTTCGCTGAGGGCCACGAGTCGAGCTGTGCGTTCATGACGCTCAGGGCCAGGAATGACAGGCTTGATGTCAAGGGCTCGTGTGCCACTGCGCTCGCTGTAAGTGAAGGGATGCAACTGGCTGACAGGGAGTGATGCGAGGAAATCATAGGACTTCGTAAAGAGCTCGGCCGTCTCGCCACGCATGCCTGCCATCACGTCCACGCCGATGAAGGCATGGGGGATGAACGAGCGTATCAGATCGATCTTGTGGCGGAAGAGTGCGGTGTCGTAACGACGACGCATCAGTCGGAGCACCTCGTCGCTGCCTGCCTGCAAGGGGATATGGAAGTGAGGTGCAAAGTGCTGGCTCTCCTGAGCTATCCACTGGATGATCTCATCAGTGATGAGGTTGGGCTCGATCGAGCCGATGCGGAAACGTTCCACACCCTCCACCTGGTCGAGGGCCCGGCAGAGGTCGAAGAAGGTCTCGCCTGTGGAGCGTCCGAAATCGCCGATGTTGACACCCGTCAGCACTATCTCCTTGCCTCCCTTTTCGACCACATCCTTAGCCATTGTGACCAGCTCGCTGATTGAGGCATTGCGACTGCGTCCGCGCGCCATAGGTATGGTGCAATAGGTGCAGAAATAATCGCAGCCATCCTGCACCTTAAGGAAATGTCGGGTGCGGTCGTCGGCCGAGCAGCCACCATGGAAGGTATGGATGTCCTTGTACTCTGTGCGGTAGATGAGTGTCTCCTCTCGCTTCGACAAATCGCCCAACAGGGTCATGATGTTGTCGCCCTTGAACTCTGTACCCACAATGACGTCGATGCCCTTGACACGCTCGGCCAGCTGCTGAGGTTCGATCTGTGCGTAGCAACCAGTCACCACCACGTATGCATTGGGGTGTTCAGCGATCAGCTTATTGATCTGCTGGCGACTCTTGGCTGTGGCCTGCTCAGTCACAGCGCAGGTGTTGACCACAATGAGCGATGCCTCGCCCTTGTCCTCGCCACGGCTCGAAACCTTCTGAAAGCCAAGTTGCTCCAACCGGTAAGCCAGGGTTGAAGTCTCAGCAAAGTTCAGGCGACAGCCTAAGGTATAATATGCTACTTTCTTCATAGCGATGCTAATAGATGTCTTAACTCTTCCTGTTCAAACTGCTCGGTGAAGACGCCTTTGCCGAGATTCGCTCGCAGTTCGTCGAACGTCCAGAAGCGACCCTCATCCACCTCGTCATGATCAGGATGCAGTTCGCCTTCGTAAGTGATGGCAAAGGCTGTGACTACCTCGCGTTCGCGCGAGGACTGCCAGATGTATTGGAATAGGAGACGGAGCCCACTATTTACTGTCAACTGCTCACTGTCCACTCCCAGCTCCTCCCTTGCCTCGCGCTTCACAGCTTCGAGCAGAGACTCTCCATAATCCACATGACCACCCACTGAGGTGTCCCACAATCCTGGTGCAATGTCTTTCTTCATCGAGCGCTTCTGCAAATAGAGGCGGCCCTGCCGGTCGAACACATGCAGATGCACCACAGGATGCAAAGCCATGGAGCCACCATGACAATACTTGCGCGCAGCCCGACCAATGACATGGCCTTGCTCGTCAATGAGTGGGAACACTTCGGCCAGGGCCAGGTCAGCATCGGCTGGCTGCATGGGTGCAAGCGTTGAGGGATATTGCAGTTCGAACATCATGTCACGTATCATTTTTTCATTTACAAAGCACTGTTTTATTGCTGCAAAGATACGTTGTTTTTAGCACATTTCCAAACAATCGGTTCAAATAGCACTGTAGAATACTCGAAAAAAAGCAGAAAATTTGGATATATGGCAATAAAAGTTTATCTTTGCGCCAATAAATAATAATGTATTATGAATCCATTCACCCGCAAAGAGCATACCGAGGACAATGCTTCGCTCCTCGAGTTTGCCATCGACATAGCCATGGCAGCCGGCAAACTGCAGCAGCACAAGTTCCGCAGTCGCCATCTGGAGATGGAGACCAAGTCAAGCATGCACGACGTGGTGACTGAGGTGGACAAGGAGTGTGAGCAACTGATATTGGAGCGCATCACCGATGCCTATCCCACACACAGCATAGTGAGCGAGGAGACTGGCGGACTCGAGAAGCCCGGAGCCGAATGGGAATGGGTCGTCGATCCGCTGGATGGAACCAACAACTACTCGCAAGGCCTGCCCATATTCTGTGTCAGCATAGGCGTGCGACATCAGGGCATCACGCAGGTAGGCGTAGTCTATGCCCCAGCGATGGATGGACTCTTCACCGCCGTGCGTGGCGAGGGTGCTCAATGGAATGGACGACAGATACACGTGGCCCGGAAGAGCGACCTCGACCAGTGCATTGTGGCATCGGGCTTCCCCTATGACAAGGGGTCGGTCTCGTCGGCTGACAACAACCTGGACAATGTGCTTCGCCTCGTGCCTCAGTTGCGCGGATTCCGTCGCATGGGTTCTGCAGCCTACGACCTCTGCTGCGTGGCCTCGGGCATGCTCGATGGCTACTGGGAGCTCAACCTCAAACCCTGGGATGCGTGTGCTGGCATGCTCATTGTCGAGGAGGCTGGCGGCATTGTCCGGCCTTTCCGTCAGGACCGCTGCATCTCGATCGTGGCGGGCAACGAGACTATCGTCAACAAGATACTTGAAAATGTAAAATAAAAAATAATGGAAAAAAAACCTATCGTGCTCAGTGGCATCCGCTCGACGGGCCACCTGCACCTCGGAAACTACTATGGTGCGCTCCGCAACTTTGTGGAGATGCAGAACGACTACGACTGCCGTTACTTCATTGCCGACTATCACTCACTCACCACACAGCCCGATCCTTCGGTGCTCAACCCCAATGTACGCTCTATCCTGGCCGAGTATCTGGCCGCCGGTATGGATCCGGACAAGTGCACTGTCTATGTGCAGAGTGATGTACCTGAGACCTGCGAGTTCTACACCTTATTAAATATGCACGCCTATCTGGGCGAGCTGGAGAAGACCGTCTCGTTCAAGGACAAGGCTCGCAAGCAGCCTAACAACGTGAATGCCGGACTCCTCACCTACCCTGTCCTAATGGCCGCCGACATCCTGCAGCATCGCGCCAACTTCGTGCCTGTAGGCAAGGACCAGCTACAGCACCTCGAGATGGCTCGTAACTTTGCCAAGCGTTTCAACAACTTCTACAAGTGCGACCTCATGATTGAGCCTAAGCCTTACGAGGCCAAGGGTGAGCCTATCAAGATTCCTGGTCTGGACGGAAGTGGCAAGATGGGTAAGAGCGAGGGCAACTGCATCTACATCAACGACGATGACAAGACTGTAATCAAGAAGTTCAAGAAGGCCGTGACCGACATGACCCCTGAGCAGCCTAATTCGGAGATGAACGAGCCTATCAAGAACCTCTTCTATTTCCTCAAGCTCGTCTCTGCCCCTGAGATCTACGATCAGTACCTCGCTGCTTGGAACGACTGCTCAATCCGCTATGGCGACCTCAAGATGCAGATTGCCACCGACGTGCTGAAGGTGACTGCCCCCATCCGCGAGCGCTACAACGAGATCTATGCTGATGCCGAATACCTCAACAAGGTACGTCGTCAAGGTGCCGAGAAGGCTCGTGCCTACGTGCGTGAGACGCTCGACCAGATGCGCGAAGTGATGGGCTTCAAGATGTTCTGATCAGAGGACATAGAGCATAACATAATCCGCACATGTGACTTCGACTAACAGTGGTCACATGTGCGGATTCTCTTTTGTCTGTAATTCCAGATGGAATGCTCTGGATCAATAGATGCGCTCGCGAGCAGCCTTCACGCGTTCGTCAGAGATATAGTCATCAAACTCTGTGCGCTTGTCGATGATTCCATTAGGACCAAGCTCGATGACACGGTTGCAGACAGTCTGGATGAACTCGTGGTCGTGGCTCGACATCAGGATCACGCCACGATAGGTCTGCAGGTTGTTGTTGAAGGCCTGGATCGACTCCATGTCCAAGTGGTTGGTGGGCGAGTCGAGGATCAGGGTGTTGGCATTGGTCATCATCATGCGGGCAATCATGCAGCGGATCTTCTCGCCACCAGACAAGACGCTGGCCTTCTTCAGTACCTCTTCGTCGCGGAACAGCATGCGGCCCAGGAAGCCCTTCAGCGTAATTTCCAGCGTGTCCTTCGAGTACTGGGCAATCCAGTCGATCATGTTCAGGTCAGTGTTGAAGAATGCAGAGTTATCCAATGGCAGATAAGCAGTGGTGATGGTCTGGCCCCAGTTGTAGGTACCCTCATGGTCATTGTCCTTGCCATTGATGATCTCGAACAGAGCGGTCATGGCACGTGGGTCGTGGCTGATGAACACCACCTTGTCGCCTGGCTCAATCTGGAAGTTGACGTCGTGGAACAGCGTCTGGCCCTCGATCTGCTTGCCCAGGCCATGCACCTCGAGCACCTTGTTGCCCACCTCACGCTCGGGAGTGAACACGATGCCAGGATAGCGACGGGTCGATGGCTGAATCTCCTCCACGTTGAGTTTTTCGAGCATCTTCTTGCGGCTTGTGGTCTGCTTCGACTTAGCCACGTTGGCCGAGAAGCGACGGATAAACTCCTCCAGCTCCTTCTTCTTCTCCTCAGCCTTCTTGTTCTGCATCTGCTGCTGACGGAGAGCCAGCTGTGATGACTGGTACCAGAATGAGTAGTTGCCAGCAAAGAGCGAACACTTCTTGAAGTCGATATCCACGGTGTGGGTGCAGACCTGATCGAGGAAGTGACGGTCGTGGCTCACTACCAGCACCGTGTGCTCAAAGTTACCAAGGAAGTTCTCCAGCCAGGTCACGGTGTCGAGGTCAAGGTCATTGGTTGGCTCATCGAGCAAGAGGTTGTCAGGATTACCGAAGAGCGCCTTGGCCAGCATGACACGCACCTTCTCCTTACCGCTAAGGCTTCCCATGAGCTCGTAATGCAACTTCTCCTTGATGCCAAGTCCACTCAGCAAAGCTGCTGCATCGCTCTCGGCATTCCATCCGTCCATTTCGGCGAATTGCTCCTCCAGTTCGCTGGCACGAATACCGTCTTCATCGGTAAATTCTGCCTTGGCATAAAGAGCCTCACGCTCCTGCATGATGTCCCACAATGGCTTGTGACCCATGAGAACGGTGTTCAAGACGGTATAATTATCAAACTTGAAGTGGTCCTGGCTCAAAACTGAAAGACGCTCACCTGGACCCAGCTCTACAGAACCCTTAGTAGGATCAAGCTCTCCAGAAATAGCTTTCAGCAGTGTAGACTTACCTGCACCGTTTGCACCAATTACACCGTAGATATTGCCACTTGTGAATTTTAAATTCACGTCTTTATATAAAACTCGCTTGCCAAACTGAATGGCTAGATTTGAAACTGTAATCATGATTTATGTAAATTTGACTGCAAAAGTAATCATTTTTCTGAGATTAGACTGACAAAACTGTCACAAAATGGAAACTTTGTCATAATAGAACGCGTGCATATATAGCGTGGCAAAGCTTTTGTGGTGAATAGGCAAAAAATAACAAGATTATGAACGATAACGAAAACATCAAGAATGAAAATATGAACCAGGAAGAGGTTCAGGAAGAGACTGTAGAGACTGTTGAGAATGCAGAAGAGCAGACAGTGAACGCTGAAGAAGGTGCTGAAGAAGCAGCTCCAGAGCCAGAAAAGACTGAAGTTGAGATTCTTCAGGAAAAACTGGACGAACAGATGCGCCAGACTGCTGCCATGCAGGACAAGTACCTCCGCTTAATGGCAGAGTTTGACAATTACCGCAAGCGTACCATTGCAGAAAAGGCTGAACTCATCAAGAATGCCGGTGCCAAGGTCATTACTGAAATCCTGCCGGTGCTGGATGATTTTGAGCGTGCATTGAAGAATATGGAGAAGGCAGAAGATGTCACTTCAGTCCGTGAGGGGGTGGACTTGATCTACCAGAAGTTTCTCAAGACTCTTGGACAGCAAGGACTTGCCCCAATTGTTACCGATGGTGCAGACTTCAATACCGACTTCCATGAAGCCATTGCTCTGGTTCCAGCACCAGTGGCAGAACTTAAAGGCAAGGTTCTGGACTGTGTTCAGACAGGATACACACTCAATGAAAAAGTAATTCGTCACGCAAAGGTAGCCGTGGCTCAATAAATACAGATTTATGGCAACAAAAAGAGACTATTATGAAGTTCTTGGCGTGGACAAGAAAGCCACTGCCCAGGAAATAAAGGCTGCCTATAAGAAGATGGCCATCAAATACCATCCGGACAGAAACCCTGACAACAAGGAAGCTGAAGAAAAATTCAAGGAGGCAGCAGAAGCCTATGATGTGCTGCGTGATGAAAATAAGCGTGCACGCTATGACCAGTTTGGACATGAAGGCCTGAATGGTGCAGGAGGCTTCGGAGGAGGCTTCGGCGGTGGCAGCATGAACATGGATGACATCTTCTCTATGTTTGGTGATATCTTCGGTGGACATGGCAGTTTCGGAGGTTTTGGCGGCTTCGGAGGAGGTGGACGTTCCCGTGGCCCTCAGAAATTCCGTGGCTCAGACCTTAGAATGCGTGTACGACTGAACCTTTCTGAAATTGCTTCGGGATGCACCAAGAAGTTCATGGTAAAGAAGGATGTGACCTGTCCTCATTGCAAGGGCTCTGGTGCAGAAGGTGGCAAAGATGCTACTGAAACCTGTACACAGTGCCACGGAAATGGTTATGTGGTACGTTCTCAGCAGAGCATTTTCGGTATGATGCAGACTCAGAGCGTCTGCCCTACCTGTAACGGCGACGGTAAGGTCATCAAGAACAAGTGTAGCCACTGTCAGGGTGAAGGTATTATAAAAGGTGAAGAACTGGTAGAGGTTCAGATTCCTGCAGGTGTAGCCGAAGGTATGGTGGTTACAGTACAAGGCAAGGGTAATGCCGGTCGTAGAAACGGTATTAACGGCGATGTACAGGTAATCATTACCGAAGAACCAAACAAGGAGCTTATTCGCGATGGTAATGACTTGGTATACAACCTCTTGCTCTCCTTTCCTACAGCTGTCTTGGGAGGTTCTGTAGAAGTTCCTACCGTGGATGGCAAGGTCAAGATCAAGATTGAGCCAGGAACTCAGCCAGGAAAAGTCATGCGCCTGAGAGGAAAAGGATTGCCAGTCCTTGACAGTTACGGACGTACCCATGGAAATGGAGATGAGCTGATCCAGATTAGCATCTATGTCCCAGAATCTCTGAGCAAGGACGAGAAAAACATGATGGAGAAACTGCAGGAAAGCAGCAACTTTACTCCAAATGCCTCATTGAAGGAAAGTATTTTCAAGAAGTTTAGAAAACTGTTCGATTAATCATGAATTACCAAGAGACTGTAGAATACCTTTACAACAGTGCTCCTCTTTTTCAGCATGTAGGTGCTGGTGCATACAAAGAGGGATTGTCTACCACACACAAGCTGGATGAGCATTTCGGACATCCGCATAAAATGTTCAAGACCATACATGTGGCAGGAACAAATGGTAAAGGTAGCTGCAGTCATACCTTGGCTTCCATCTTCCAGGCTGCCGGTTATAGGGTTGGTTTATATACTTCACCGCATCTTGTTGATTTTAGGGAACGTATCAGAATCAATGGCGTGATGATTCCTGAGCAGTATGTGGTAGATTTTGTGGAACAGGAACGAGCATTCTTTGAACCGCTTCATCCTTCTTTCTTTGAATTGGCAACAGCCATGGCATTCAAGTATTTTGCCGACGAGCTGGTAGATATAGCCATCATAGAAGTAGGATTAGGAGGAAGACTTGACAGTACCAATATCATCAGACCAGAACTTTGCTTAATTACGAACATTAGTTTTGACCACACCCAGTTCCTCGGTCATACTCTGGCCGAAATTGCCCAAGAAAAAGCCGGCATCATGAAACCTGGAATACCTGTTGTGGTAGGTGAAACAGTACCTGAGACCCGTGAGGTATTCGAAAAGCATGCTCAAGAGGTAGGCTGTCCTATCGTCTTTGCCGAGGATGCCCCTATCGTATTGCAGGCAAATCCAGATCCAAACGGAGATTTCGGACTGGTCTATGAAATCAGAAGAGGTTTCTTGAATTCTTCTATTCTCTATGGTGAGCTGGCAGGCGAATATCAGGTAAAGAATACAAATACTTTGCTGCATGTTGTGCGTCAGTTAATCTATGCAGGTTTCCAATTCGGCGAAGAACACATCCGGGAGGGATTTGCACAGGTATGCAGTTCCACCGGACTTATGGGACGCTGGCAGATACTCCGCAAAGATCCTCTTCTAATCTGTGATACGGGTCACAATGTGGGTGGTATTCAATATGTAAGTTCCCAGCTACAGAAATTGCAGAAACCTTTGCACATTGTGATTGGCATGGTAAACGACAAAGACATCAATAATGTGCTTGACCTTTTGCCTAAAAATGCCACTTATTATTTCACGCAAGCCAGCGTAAAAAGAGCGCTTCCTGCAGAGGAATTTGCAGCACTGGCAGCTAAGCACGGATTGACAGGAAATAGCTACCCTACTGTGTCTGCAGCATTTGATGAAGCCTGCAAAAATGCCGGTTTATCCGATGCTGTTTTTGTGGGAGGAAGTAATTTCATTGTTGCGGATTTACTGTCGTACTTGTCACAAAAGGCGCTTTAATCTTAAATATTTATTTAAATTCGGGTTTGAGGCAGTGACTTTTTTCAAGAATCACTTGCTTACATCGTACTTTTTGGTTAAGTTTGCACGAAGATTTAACCAAAAACCGAATTATTATGATCAACACTATCGATCCCAATAATATCTCAGGATTGAAGCGTGAGGACTTCCTGTCTGAGATAAAAGGAAAGAAAACCGATCTTTTTATTCTGAAAAACGACAATGGCTGTGAGGTAGCTTGCACCAATTATGGTGGCGCACTCCTGACCATCATGGTTCCAGACAAGAACGGAAAGATGGCCAATGTCATTCAAGGACACGATACCCTTCAGTCTGTCATCAATAGTCCAGAACCTTTCTTGAGTACACTTATCGGCCGTTACGGCAATCGTATTAAAGAAGGTCAGTTTACCTTAGACGGCAAAGTCTATCAGTTAGCTGTCAACAATGGTCCAAATGCCTTACACGGTGGTCCTACAGGCTTTCACGCTCGTGTCTGGGATGCCATGATGATAGACCCACAGTGTGTAGAGCTTCATTATACATCAAGCTACGGAGAAGAAGGTTTCCCAGGTGAGCTGAACATGACCGTGCGCTATACCTTGACCAATGACAATGCACTTGTGATAGAGTACAGAGGCTTTACTAACCGCCGTACGATTGTAAACATGACACACCACGGTTTCTTCTCTCTGAGTGGTGTTGACACTCCTACTGCTACTATTGACAATCAAATCTGCGTGATCAATGCAGATCATTATATTCCTATTGACGAGACTAGTATTCCACTAGGTTCTATAGATTCTGTCAAGGGAACTCCATTTGATTTTACTACTCCACATACGTTTGGTGAACGCATCAATGACAAGACTGACCAGCAGCTGGTAAATGGTACTGGTTACGATCACTGCTATGTGCTGAACAAGCATGAGCGTGGTGAACTTTCATTTGCTGCCAAGGTAACAGAACCTGTATCCGGACGTACCATGGAGGTATATACCACAGAACCGGGAGTACAGCTTTACACTGGCAACTGGCTGAATGGTTTCTCTGGCTGGCATGGAGCAACCTTCCCTGCTCGCAGTGCTGTATGTTTTGAGGCACAGCACTTCCCTGATTCTCCAAATCGCCCTTATTTCCCAAC
>JAZQQU010000086.1:0-31894 GCA_045629225.1 Bacteroidales bacterium
GCAAACGGCACCCATCATCGCCATCATCAGCAGTGTCTTTTTCATACCGGGTATTTTACCACATTCGGCCTATCGTTTCGTCCGCAACTTTTGTATTATTTCGTCCAGATGCTCGTGTCATCCCCAATCCCCTGCGCAACGGCAAACTGCGTCATGTAAAGGGGCAATCGGACCACGCCGTCCTTCAGCCCTCCGCACTCCTACATCGCCCAGCCCTCCCGTCCGTCCGAAGCTCTGCAATTCTGCAACGCCACATCGCGACGCTGGCGCACGTGTTTGTAATTTGACGATGCAAATATACTCATTTTTCGCGACTCGTCGGTGAGCTTCGTTAAATACGTATAAATACGTAAAATAATTTGATAATTATTTGTTTATATCAGATATTTTTAGTATCTTTGCAGAGCAAAAACGATAGACGACGTACTTCGCGCGAAGCACCTCTTCGACTATCGGAAAGCATACCGTAATAACTCAAAAAACCAAACGACAAGAAGGAAAAATGATTATGAACCAGATCGACACCCCCACCCGTGCATACAGCAAGTCCGAGCTTGCTCAAGCTTACTCGCCCGACCTCACCCAATGTGCCGCCCTCAACCGCCTGCGCCGCTGGATCGAAGGCGACCGCGACCTGCTGGCTGCCCTCCACGCGGCAGGCTATCGCCCACAGCAGCGGATATTGACGGCACGGCAGGTCGCAATCATCTATGAGTTTATTGGCGAACCCTTGTGAGCCTGTTCCTCCCGGTGATGCTTGACGTAGAGGTCCGAATAGTCCTTGCACCCCTCGGGCAGCTGACGGTACTATTTGTATCATTCCTTTCACTCGACATTAATGTCTTTACTTCTTTGGTCAAGTACAACTTGCGAAACCAAAAGTATAATTAACAAAAGCTTCAAGATTTCACCACTTGGGTAAGTCTTGAAACTTTTGTGTATTACTATTAATGAGATTTACTTCTGTGATGACGGTATCTTAATATAAACACCTCGTCTGACACGTACAATGATCTGCTTACGTGAGCACATCTCGCCCAGCATACGCTCGGCAGTGCGCTCTGGTATGGAATGCTGAATGGCGACGGCTATGAAGTCCTTGGTCTCAAACTCAGAATCTGGCAACGCATTGTAGATGTTAATCTCTACTGGCGAGAGCTTGATGCCCTTATTAGCAAACGGATTGTCCTGCTCCTTGTTGAGTACGCTGAACACGCGCGAGTTGTGCTCAATGATAACTTCCATCATCGTCATGGCCGTCTGGTAGTCGCGCTCATCGCAAATCAGAGCATTCTCGTCGTCGTTGAAGATAGGCTTTTCCTCGAAAGGTTTGGCCTGGTCAAGGCGTCGAAGAGCCGTCAGTACCATGGCGATGCGGAAATTCATCAGTCCAAAGCGATAAACCATGGCCTCGCTACCCTCGCCCAAAAGGGCATAACGTTCGCTGAGTGTGTCTGAGAAGAAGTCGAGGAAGTGCTGCTCCTGCTGCTGGCTCATGACGAAGTGGATGGGATGTCCCTGACGCTGCTGCAAGGCATGATAGAGCGGAGTGAACTGTCGGCCGATCTCCTTGTAAACATCCTCCATTGAGCGATCCTTGCGAGCAAACACATTGCGGAAGTGGAGTTTCTCGCTGGGCAGATAATAGAAGATGAAGCGCGAACCGAGGCCACTATCCCATGCGGTGTCGAACATTGAGGCCAGCTGACCAGGTGTTTGAGTGACAAGGATTGCCAAACGAGGCTTTTCGGCTTCAACGCGCAGGTTGTCCATACGACGTCCCAGTTCGGCAACCTCATGATGGAAGCTCTTGCACCAGAGAGCAGTGTAATCGCCGTATTCGCTTTTGAACATAGAGGAGATCGTTTCACCCTCGGTCTCGAGTGTGATACCCGACCCGCCATTGTTGCAAAGCTGAACCTGATAGTACGAGGCACTTGAGTTACCAGGGATAAACACATCACGATATTCTGGTTCCTTAGGTGCTGGTGTACCCGAACGGTTCTTGCCCTGATTCTGCGCCTTCCATTCGTTGAGTACCTGCTCATACTGCTCCATTTCTTCCTTATACTTGCCCACAACTTCCTGACGGATTTCGCTGGCCAGGAATCGACAGTATTTGATAGGACCTTTGCCGCTCGAAGGGCTGCCATAGATCATGGTGTAGAGTGGGGCAAAAACCATATCGCCATCGTAGATGCCATAGATACCGCTGCGTTCATCCCCAAAATAGTTTGCCATGCCCATCAGCCCAGAGAACAGCGTGATGGCACCAAGAAGCATCTTGTCGCGGTGGGCGGCAGTATCTTGCGTATCATAGACCTTCTGCAAGATCAGTGGCAAAGCGTCGTACTGGAGTTTGTCAGAGAAGGTAGGGAGCAGCGCAGTAACCGCCACTTCCCCACTTCCGCCACTTACGTTATTATAGTCAAAAGTAGTCAAATCATTATTATTTGTACTATTTTCAATATTTACTGCCAAAGGCGGATTGGCGGAAATGGCGGCAACACCCTGCTGCACATGCTTTACTTCATGAGCAATCTCAGCAATAGAGATTCCTGCCTGTTCGGCATAGTGGAGCATCGACTTGTAGGTCACCGAGCCGTTCGACGAGCGAGTGTAGGCGGTGTATTGCTCGTCAGCATAGCGCTGGTCATACTTGGGAGACAAACGGCTGAGACGGTGGAAGTAGTCACGGCCAGCCTCGCCAAAGAGCTGCACCAAGCCAAAGCCGATGTTACGCCATTGTTCATATCCGCCAGTGATGTCGATGCCACGCTCTTCTACCTCCTTGAGGATGGCAATGACCATGGACTTGGCCTCATCGTCAGCAAGAGTAGATACATAGCTGCGACTCTCGTAATTGGCCGTGGCAATGCCCCTTGTGGCAGGGGCATTGCTGGTGGCACACTCGCTCACGGATGGAGCAGAATTACTCTCAGCGATGGTGGTGTAGAGTTTGGCATAGCCCTCTACATCGAAACCATCGGTTTTCTTAGATTTTTCTTTTGGATTAATCTCTTCCATAAGAATTAAAAGTTAAGGGGTTAATATAACAGTTTGGGTCATAAGGGAGGAAGCAGGCACGGCTCTCGTTGGCTCCGCTCTGGTCGGCTTCGAGGTGATACTGTTGACGCACATAGTTGCTGATAGCAGCAAACCAGGTGCGGTGATCGCATCGGGCAAGATCAATCTCAACCACCCATTTGATCCCGTCGCCCGAAGGCGAGGTGAAGAGCAGCTCAGTCTCGAAGTATGGGTCATTGATCAGTCTCTGGCTGACCTCTGTCTTTCTGACACCGAGATGATCGAAGTCGATGCAGATCAGACCAGAGTGCTGGATCAAGCCATTGTCCTTGCGAGCATTGAACAGGCCTGAGAAAAGTGCGAAGGCGAAATGCTCGCCCTTATACTTGCGGTGCTGCTGCTCATCGGTGATGGAGCGGAGAGTCTGTGTTGCCTGCTGTATGCCACCGGCATCGCCCGTAAGAGGACCGTACTCACGTATCAGGCCTTTCAGCGGTTCGCACAGAGAGGTATGGGTGATATAGAGGTACACGTCCTTTATGCTCACCGCAGCTTTGGCCGTAGTGTTCTTGATAGGAGCTGAATACAATTGTATCCGTGGCTCCTGAAGTTTCTGGATAGTCATGGGGTACAATCGAAATGTTTTCCATTGAACACAGCCTTCTTGATCAGCGCTGCCAGAGGGTAGTCTGACTGAAGGTACTCTGCGACAATCTCTCTGATGTGTTTCGGGCCGATAGTCCCGATGAGTACCGGCCCATGAGTGCAAATCTTGCTCATAGTTACAATATTTAGATTATTAGTTCATGCTCACGCAAGCCGAGGTGCCAAGTGCAGCAGCCAGGGCTGTAAGAATCGAAGCCAGGAGGTTGATGACCCAGCGGAGGGTCTCTTTGTTTTTTTCTGTCATAGTGGTAAAGGTTTAAATTGAAAGTGAGTCAGTAACCATTGACTCTGGTGCAGACTCACTGGATCTATTAATTATCTCTTGGTTTGGTTAATAATGCAAGCGCGGCTGCATTATCATTGGGTTAGATCGAGGATTGAATAGACCTTGATCAGGGAGCATTAATTGTGCTCATAGGCGAAAAGGTATTAAAGGGTTATTTGGGTACTCTTACGAATTATTCCCATTGACCGGAGGGAACCGTCAATCCATCGCAGGACTGCCCTTACCGAGGGCTGAGTTGTAGCAGGATGTCAAAGAACGTGGTGCAAAGATAGTGAGAAGTCAAGAAATTATTAATAGATTTGCTTAGTTTTTCGTTTCATGTCTAGCATGTCTAGCAAAATAGCACTTTCGTGTCAAGCATGTCTAGCGTGTCCATCTTTTAAAAAAGGCAATAAGCGGTGTTTTTCTTTGTAAAAATGCTGATGATTTGCAAAAAAAGAGAAGATTATTTGCATGGTTAAAATAAAAATATTATCTTTGCACCAAAAAAAGAGAGTATGGCAAAACCAATCAAAGAAACCCCAATCCTGACCGGTAGCGATGCCGAGCGCTTCGCTTACGCGGTAGAACACCCACAGGCTGTGAGCCGTGAGGATGTGCTTCGTGCCAAGGCTGTCTATGAGCGCCTCAGCATGAAGAGTGGTTTCGCATTCTAACCAGAATTAAGTCAAGATGGTTGATTTCGAGATCAAAAGACTCACACCACAGCATGACATAACACATTTCGATTGCGGAAATGTGGACATAAACGAATTCCTGACAGACGACTCACTCGACTATCAGGAAGGACTGCTTGCTGTGACCTATCTGGCCCTCGAATCAAAAACGGATAACCTGGTGGCCTATTTCTGCCTGCTCAACGATAAGCTGGCCTACTTGCCAGGTGATGACAAGTCAGCATGGAATCGCCTGAACCGCAAAGTCAGCAACCACAAACGCATGAAGAGTTACCCAACCGTGAAGATTGGCCGACTGGGTACGTCAGTAGAATATGCCCGTCAGGGTGTCGCTCGCGAAATCATTGACCTGATCAAAGTGAAGTTGACCAGCGGCAACCTCACGGGTTGTCGGTTCCTCACGGTCGATGCCCATCGTGATGCCATCGGACTATACGAAAAATGCGGGTTCACCTTCTTCACCGAAACCGATGCCGAAGACGATACCCGCCTGATGAATTTTGACCTTAAGCCTTTCAGCGACGCCATGCGTCAGCTTTGAATGTATTTGTCGCGTAGTTGCTCTAATGCTTCCTTAACTTTTTTCCCGATTTGGAGCATACGATTATATTTTTCCTCTTTGTTATTGATACGCTTGCCTGGTTCTATTTCGTCTTGCGAAGGAATGTATTCTGTCTTTTTCCATTCTGTCACGAGGAGCTCACCTTTTTCCTTTTATAGTCCAGCGCTTTTGCTCTCCGCATAAAGCCATACGAAGACCTTTGAATTTAGAAGAGTGTGTAGCTGTTTCTTCTAAATTGTTAATAGGGAAAAGCTTTTCCCTTTCATTCAACCATGGGAACAGCATATAGAGGTCTTCAAAAACAGCTACGTTTGATGGCGAATCGGCCACTACCTTGTACTTTCTCCCGAGTTTATCTTTTCTTTCTTTTACACTTTCTGCACCACGTTTGACAGCATACCAATCTTGTCTCTTTTGTACATCATTGATGATAGGAAGAAGAGCATTACGAAGATCCTGCTTTCGTTCATCGGTATTGAAGAGCTTTTCGTTGAAGAAAATAAGTTTGCGAAAGTGCTGATAGGTTACGGAAGTCTCTTCAATTACCTCTGGATCCTTAGTCTCCCTATCAGCATTATTCACACTATCGAAAGTTGTGGTTGTGGTATTATTACAAAACTCATTAAAAAAAGTGTCCAGCATTGTTCGATACAGCTTAAACAAATGATGCTCCTTTGCAAACTTCTTATCAAGTCCAGACTGAACACAAAGTTCCTCAAGGTAATAATTGGCATTCTTTAGGGAATCTTTATCTTCATGAAGAATATAGCTTATTTTCCAGTAGACATAAGAACAGAACAAAAGCGTTTCTACAAAAGAGGGGCTCATTCGACAAAAACGCACACATTCCACTTCCCTTATGGTGCAATAAGAAACAGAATTCTTAGCATTTGTGTATGAAGATATCATCGACGCTACATTATCACGGATGGTGGCTTCTGGATGTTTACTGTTAGATGCATCAATGAACCGAATTAGACAATTCATATAATCATAAGTAAACACTATATCTTTCAAACAATAATTGATCTCGAAGATTCTAGTCTCAAATCGCTCTCTTGCATTGTTCTCATTAGTATCTTGAACGAAGTATTCGAACTTATGTTTAATTTCGAATATTGCCTTATCGGTCCAAAGAATCGATACAGCACAGAAATATGCATCGCCAATACAACCGAATTTATCATTATAGTGATCGTTGTCTTTAAAAATTCTTTTGGTATTAAATGCTGAATTCATATTCTTGTATTAATTGAATACTATTGAAAAGAAAAATGGGGGTTGTCGAATCTCTTACCCTTTGTGGGCGAATCATTACGACAATTTCCCCACGGATAATTCCGAGTTCTTATTCCGCTGTAATTGTGGAGGATATAAATTCACATAGTCTCAAACGAACATCAACATCTACTCAAAACCTTTGCTCATAAAGTCATCCACCACTTTGTCCAGCTCCTCGTCCGAGTAATAATATTCCTCGCGCGGGCGCTGGGTGTAATATCGGATGTCGTTCTGGCTGATCAGCCCTGAGTCGATAGCCTCCTGCATCATGTCGCGTGCAATGATGGTGAAGCGTGGTGCCATCTGGCGCTCGCTCTCATTGTCGATGTTCCTGTAATAGGTACCCACCAGGTGAATGTATATGCGCGTGCCAGGCATACGGTACCACAGGTGGCTGGGTACACTGCGCTCAAAGATGATGCGCTGTGCCTCGCTCGTCACGCTTGGGCCAAAGACCTTGATCTGCCCCACCAGGTGAGGATTACTACACTGGATGACCAGCTTGCCGGTCAGTCCCTGCTGGCCCTCACGCTCCTTGCGCTGGAAGGCCATGTACGATGTACGAATTTCGTTTTTCAACATAGTTTGATTTATTATTATGATATGAATCCCAGAGCTCTTACATTCTTACGTAGTTTGTCAGTAAGGGTGCGATATGCTTCCTTGAATGAGGTGAAGTCCACTCTCTGCTGGCCCAATTCCTTACGAGCCTGCAAGGCATTGCGTACTTGATACCACCCTACATCCTGCCTACCGAGCCGGAATCGCTCGCGGACATTACGCTCGTCGGTATAAGTGAAGTATTGGCGCCAAAGCTTGCGGCCCTCGGTCATCACAGCCTTTGCCTCCTCACTCAGTGTCTTATCGGCAAGATAATCCACCATGAAGGTGGACTCAAAACGGGAGTTGGCATCCAGCTCTTCCTCGGTGAAGGGGATAAAATGATTTACTATGCTCCATTCCTTGCCACGCCACATCAGCTTGTCAGCCGAGGCGGTGCCGTTGCTGTTGCTGAATAACATCCACACGAGACAGTCGTCCTTAAACTCGTCAGTAAGCTCACCCGTCGGCATCAGGAACTGGTCGCGGTCATTGATCCATGTAGCAGGATCGATAAGGCGAACCGTAAAGACGATGGCCACTTGCCATAGATTCTCGGCAGTCACCCATAACGCGCCTGCGCTGCAATAACCAGAGGAAAGTAGTGAGGTGCCTTTTTGATTCTGGTAGTCATTGCCTTTAGTCATAAAACTTGCTACCGCTCCTTCAGGCATTACCATGCCTCTCACATCCTTCTCACTTTCGGTCGGGTTGATGGCACTCTTCAACGGAATCGAAGGCACTCCGCCTTTGCTTTTGGGGCGAATGATCCTGTTGTTGAGATATTGATTCTCTGCGAGAGGGAAGTACTTCTTTTGGCCCTTAGGCTTCATCTCGCGATCATAGATATCGACCATGACTTCACCGATTCTATACTGTGAGCCTTCTTCATGATTATGTGTTTTCCAGATGAGGAAGCCTATGGGGAAGTTACCCTTCAGACCATCAAATATCTTGCTATGGACAATGTAGCCACCCAGGTATTCTGCATGCCATTTGGCACGGAAGCTGTTGAAATTACTGGCATTGATATACTTTAATGTACTGAACATTGCAACAACCGCATTGGGTATCTCCTTTGCTATACGATAGAGGAACTGCACAAAGAGCTCTCGTTTGGCGTAGGCATATCCCTCATTCTCCATCAGGCGCGATATGGCTGTTCCTGACACACCTTGCTTCGACTCCGCATCGCTCTGGTTAGCACCATTTGCTGTATTGTCGGCGTTCATGGCTTCGGCATAAGGAGGATTGATCAGAACCAATATCTTCTTACGCTCAGCAATAGCCTTGCGTAACAGTTGCGGCACCTTCCCTGTTATTCCATAATCAATGGAACCATCCTCGGCAATGTCATCATTCAGATAATCATACTGGAATCTCTCGGCTACACGGCAAGTTTTAGTTGCCTTCATCACATCCACATCCACCTGATTGAGAGTGCTCATAAACAGGTTGCGGTGGTTGGCATGTTTGGTCTCCAGATTGCCCACACCACAACACATGTCCCACACAAGATAGTCCTTCTGCCAAGTTGGGCCAAGAGCCTGCTCAAGGTAGTCATAAGCTTTATCTACAGCAACGAGAGGTGTATAGAAGTCTCCATTAAAGGCTCGCTCGTTGGTTGGGATAAGACTATCTCTGCGCTCAAGCAAGTAGTTGCGGTATTCTTCTTTTGGTGGACGGTCGTAGATGTTCCAGAAGTTGCGATAGCCCTCCTTATTACCAAGCTCAAAGATTTTGCCATCAATCATGAATGCAGGGCTACCTCCTTTGAATATCAGTTCTGCGGGTAGATTCTCATGTGTGCTACGAGTGCCATCGCTCATGATATCAGCATAGAATAATTGGTCGTACTTATCCTCAGTAACATCCATAATCTCCAGACCAATCATCTCGACCCACTTATCGAAGACCTGCTTAAGGTTATTAGGCGTAATCTGAGTTCGGACAAGCCGACCCTCCTTTATTGCCGTCTTCACCATCTGAATGAACTCGGCTTCGTGGGTACTAATGTTGAAGGATATAAAGAAGGTACCAAGATACTGAGAAACAGCATCAAGTGCCTCTTGTGAGTAGTTGCTGGCCGATTTGCCCCATACGATGTCCTTGCGGTTTATCAGAAACATAGCATCCTCGGTGCGCATAATTGCGGCTTTGCGTGTATCTATTACGCAAAGAAAAGGCGCAACGTATTCTCCTTGAACTGTGGCTTGCTTTACATAGTGAAGCAATTGAGTGAACATTTCGTATGTCGTATGCTTGTATCCATCTTTTGCTTCAAACCAGATTTCCTTGGTTTGAATATCAATTAGATTCTTCTGATAACTTGTTAAGCCAAGAGCCTCTATGTAAAGATCCTTCACATCTTCCTCAGATGAAACATGTTCTAATTTCTCATAAAGTGTCATGTTGTCTTACTACTTATTAGTTTGTCTGAAAATACATACCTTAAAGAACAGAGATATTCTTTAATGTTCCTGATAAACACGCCAATGGCTACTAAGGCTATACTGGTGGCGTGAAAACAGGCGTAGTATATATTGCAATCCTTTCTTTGTTGACGTTGATGGTGAAGAGCGAGACTCGGCTGTTCCATGATTCTGTAAATCCATACGCTGACCGATGGTAACAACTGTTTTGCTGCCTCGCTAATCATGGATACTATTTCCTTCCTTTGCATGATTCAAATCAGATTTGTGCATTCAATAAAACTATTTGATCATGAGTCTTATTATGTTCCGACGCTGAAAAAGTACACATATTTTTCCAATCCTCCAAATTTTCGATCCACTTTCTTGTGTATCGGTCACAAAAAAGGCCGCATTCGCAGGGAATGCAGCCTTTTTTGTGCGGGTGTGCAGCTGGGTGGGACGCTGGCTCAGAAGCGGTAGCCGAGCGAGAGGATGGCGTTGCCCATGGTGGCAGCCTTCTTGTGGTCGTCGTGCTTGAAGAGGTCGCTGGTGCCAAGGTTCTCGCGAAGCTCGAGGACGAAGTGCTTGAACTCGTACGACACGCCAAGCACCAATCTGTTGTCATACCCGGTGAGGGCATCGTGACCCTTGAAGGAATGGCCGGAGCCGCTGCAGTCCTTGGTGACCTCGGAGTTGAGCACGAAGGTGGGGGCGAGACCTACCTTGAAGTCGAGACCCTTGCAAGGATAGAAGTTGGCGAGCACAGGTACGCCGAGCAGGTGGAGGGTGGCTGTGGAGCCCTGCCAGTCGTTGTTGTCGTACTCCCAGCCGCAGTTGAGGTACTCGACACCGGTCGAGAGGCCGAACCATTTGTTGTACATGTATTGAGCATCGACGCCTACTGCGAGGCCACGATTGTAGGTCAGATCGGTCTCGGCGTTGATCACGGCTGTGCCGGTGATGCCTACGTATGGGCGGATGGATACGGTCTTGACATCCTGATTGGCGTGGCTCTGGGCGAGGGCGATGTTTGCGCTGAATACTGATGCGAGGGCGAGAGCGATGATTGCGAATGTCTTTTTCATAATTGTTATGGGAGCTCACCTGTATCGCCCCCGGGGTCTTAATCGTTAATTTCTTATTTTATTATTATTTAATATGTATTGTCTTGTTGTCGTTGGCTCGAAGCTCGAATCGTCGGTTCGTGTGTCGAAGTCCGATGGAGGTGTGCTTCTTGTTTTTTGACGGTGCAAAGGTACGCACTTTTTTCGGGCCTTGTTGTGCAATGGGGGAAAAGAAGTGTGCAAACTGTGAATGCCCCCGTTTTTTCACAAATTGCTCACCTTTTTTCACAAATTGTACGGAATTTGGGGGCTACGAACACAAAAAAAGGCTGCATTAGTGTGAAAATGCAGCTTTTTTTGATGAAATGATGAAGAGGGGAAGTTTGAAAGATCGAAAGGTCGAAAGGTTCGAAAGTTCGAAAGACTTGAAAGTGTCCCCCACTCGAACGCCTTTGGAAAGGGTTGAGAGTTTGAATGGTTCGAAAGTTCGACGGGTACCTACGGACGAGAAACGAAACCCTTCGAACCCCTCAAACTCCTCGAACCTCTCGAACCCCTCAAATTCCTCGAACCCCTCCCCTACCTTCTAACAAAGAACCTCCTGAGCCTCGGCAAGCGAGCAGACTTGGAGGGTGACGGGCTCGGTGGGCTGGAACTGGTCAGGATGGCGGTTGAAGAACATCTGGTCGATGCCTGCAGCCTTGGCTCCGAGGATGTCGGACTTGAAGTTGTCGCCGATCATGAGCGTGGTCTCCGGACGGGCACCTGTCTGGGCAAAGGCATAGTCGAAGAACTTGGGGCTGGGCTTGTTGGCTCCAGCGTCCTCGCTGAGGATGATGTAGTGGAAGAACTCGAGCAGACCCGAGGCTCGAAGCTTGCGGTACTGCACCTCGTGGAAACCGTTGCTGCACAGGTGCAGACGGTAGCCCTGGGCACGGAGGGCCTGCATCAGCTGGTGGGCTCCGGTCACGACTCCGGGCTTGCAGGCGCAGAGGTCGAGGAAGTGATCGCTCACCTCCAGGCAATACTCACGTGTGGGCTCGAAGGGCCGGACAGGTGCGCCGTCCTCGCTCCTCTCCCATCCGCATGCCAAAGGGCGACGGAAACGCTCCACGATGAGATAGTCGCGCTCGATCAGACCCTGCGAATAGAGGTCCCACAGCTCGACGTTGGTCTGCCAATAGGGCACGGTGAAGTCCTCGAGACGCTCAAAGTAGCGGTCGAGGCGGAAGTCGCGATAGAGCTCTGCAAGGGCCAGGATGGCGTTGCCATGGGTGTCGTAGAGGGTGTCGTCGAAGTCGATGAAGAGGTCGGTGTAGGGCATGATGGAGTTCGATGAGTTTGAGAGGTTTGAAATAAACTAAGCTACCACCCAGATATCAGGCAGGTTGCGGCCCTGCTCGTTGTAGTCGAGGCCGTAGCCCACGATGAAGTCGTTAGGGATCTCGAGACAGCAGTAGTCGATCTTGAGGTCGGGCACCTTGAGCGCCTTGGGCTTGCTCAGCAGGACGGAGACGAAGACCTCGCGGGCTCCCAGATCGTCGCGCAGCTGATGCACGAGGCGCTCCATGGTGTAGCCGCTGTCGATGATGTCCTCGATGACCACCACGGTGCGGTCCACCAGGCTCTCGTGCAGGCCGGAGATGGTCTTGACCTCGCCCGTGGTCTGTGTGCCCTGATATGACTTCATGCGGATGAAGGTGATCTCGGCATCGGGGATGGTGATGCGACGGAAGAGGTCGCTGGCAAAGACGAAGGCACCGTTGAGCACGCAAACGAAGAGCGGATGACGGTCGCGCAGGTCCTCGTTGATCTGTGCCGCAACACGATTAACCTCAGCCAAGATCTGCTCCTGGCTGAGGTAAAGACGAAAGTTGCGGTCAGAGACTTGTATCAGTTGCTCTGCCATGATCACGCTACCTTGTTAAGCTTCTTGATGATTGAGAAGATGAAGGCAGCGGCCACGAGGCAGATGGCCATGAGGGTGCCCCAGACCACTGGAAGAGGCATATCCCACATGTGGCCAGGGATTGAGACGAGCTTGTTGCCCAGAGCGGTAGCTACGAACCAGCCGCCCATCATCATGCCCTTATACTTGGCTGGAGCCACCTTGGTGACAAACGAGATGCCGATGGGCGAAAGGAGCAATTCGGCAAACGTAAGGATGAGGTAGGTGTTGACCAGGAGTGTAGGAGCTGCATCGGCCACATGCTCAGGATGGTTAGAAGCTGGCATGCCCAGACAGCTGACACACATGAGCAGGTAAGCAGCACCAGCCACGAGCATGCCCAGACCGATCTTCACAGGGGCCTTAGGCTCCTTGCCCTTGGAGGCAAGCCAGCTGAAGAGGGCGATGGAAACAGGGGTGAGCATTACCACGAAGCAGGCATTGAAGTGCTGGAAGATAGGAGCAGCAATGGCAATCTCCTCATCAGCACCCGGCTGCATCATCATGAGATAACCTGCACCGCCAGCAATGAGGGCGATGGCAATCATGCGCGAAAGGCCCTTCTGCTGGAAGATGCCGAACAAGCCATAGACGATGAAGATGCAAGCCAGGAGGTTACGAACGTCGAAGAGCATGCTCTCGATGCCCGATGACTTGGTGGCGGTGAACTCATCGGCAAACCAGGTGAGGGTAAGGCCATTCTGGTGGAAGGCCATCCAGAAGAAGATAACCACGGCAAAGACAAGGCAGAGGCGGATGATCCGCCCGCGAGTGTCCTTGGCATCCTCGACAACGGCCTGGGCAGCCTCGGAACCCTTCTTCTTGGCTACGGTGAGTACATGCTTGAAGGTCTTCATGCCAGCAAAGTAAATGACGATCGAGAAGATGACCGACACACAAGCCACGGCGAAGGCGAAGTGGTAAGAGTCAGCCTTGGTATAGCCGAGCGAATCCTGAGCCCACTCCATCACCTTGACGGCAGCCGTAGGTGCAAAAAGGGCGCCTACGTTGATGGCCATATAGAAGAGCGAGAAGCCTGCATCGCGCTTGTCCTGATAAGGTGCCTGGTTATAGAGGTCACCAACCATCACCTGGAGGTTACCCTTGAAGAGGCCTGTACCTACGCTGACCAGGGCGAGGGCTGCAATCATGGCAGCAACAGCCATGGTGTCGCCGCCCAGAGGCAGAGAGAGCAGCAGATAGCCGGCAAACATGATGAGGATGCCGATGACTACCATCTTGGAATAGCCGAACTTATCGGCCAGCATACCGCCGAAAAGAGGCAGGAAGTAAACGAGGGTCAGGAACCATGTGTAGATCTCAGAGGCAGTACCAGCCTCGAAGCCGAAGTTCTCGCCAAGGAAGAGGGCGAAGACTGCCAGCATGGTATAATAGCCGAAACGCTCGCCGGTATTGGCCAAAGCCAGCACCCAAAGTCCGTTGGGCTGTCCCTTATAAGAATAATACAGGTAGGCTCCCCAAAGGGCAAAGAGACCTACGATCAGGGGCATTGAGAGTGAAAACATATGTTTTACGATTTAACAATTGACAATTTACGATTGAGCTCACTTCACGTTAGGCTTCTGGAGGCCATAGCCCTTCTTCTTGTCCTCGAGCTGGAGCAGGATGGCAATGATGATGGCTACGACGCCGAAGCAGGCAAAGATGGTCATGGTCTCGGTGTAGTCGATGAAGCCGGTGGCTGGGTCGGTGTTCTTCTCATTGACCGAGCCGATCCACATAGGAACCATCGAGAGGCCGATGTTCTGGATGTAGAAGATCACGGCATAGGCGGTGCCGAGCAGTTTCATAGGGATGATTTTTGGAACAGATGGCCACATGGCCGAAGGCACAAGGCCGAAGGCTACGCCAAGCACTACCATCACGGCAATGGCCAGCACTACCGACGACATAGGCAAGGCAAAGATGACGTGTACCAGGGTGAGCAGGCATGAGCCGATGACCATGAGGGTGGCACCCTTGCCATACTTGTCGTAGATGCCGCCAAAGAATGGGGTGAGGAAGATGGTGCCGAATGGAAGCATGGCTGGGATGAGGCCTGCCAGCTCAGGATCGACGCCGTACTTGAAGACCATCAGCTTGGTGGCGAACTTGAGGAATGGGAACACACCTGCATAGAACATGAGGCAGAGCAGGGTGATGTACCAGAAGCCACGGTTGAGGAAGAGGATCTTGAGATCGGAGAACTTGAAGCCCTCCTCTGGCTCAGCGTCGGCAGCAGCTGCTGCGCGATCCTCCTTCTTGTCCATCACATTGTAGACGATGAATGAGATCATGCCGATGCAGAGGCAGGCAGCACCCAGGCCGACTGAGGCCGAAACGCCGCCCATGGCCTTGGCAATAGGGAGCGATGCACCCAGGGCCACAGCGGTACCGATACGTGCCAATGCCACCTGCAGGCCCATGGCCAAAGCCAGCTCATGGCCGGTGAACCACTTGACGATGACCTTAGAGACGGTAATGCCGGCAATCTCACAGCCCACACCGTAGATGGCAAAGCCAAGACCTGCCCAGGCTACCTGTGCCTGAACGTCGCCACCAAAGGGCACCCAGATGGTGTCGGCGCCGAAGTCGTTGGCACAAGCCCACCACTTGATCACAGCACCACCAAACATCAGGGCGGTGCTCATGAGGCCGGTGAAGCGGATGCCGAACTTGTCGAGGATGATGCCGCCAAAGAAGAGCAGCAGCAGATACACGTTCATCAGGCCGTATGCGCCCGAGAACCAACCATACTCCGAAGAGGTCCAGCCCAGGCCGAGCCCCTCCTCTGCGCCCTTGGCTGCGGTGAGCAATGGCTCAAGGGGCGACATGACGTCGGTGAAGAAATAACCGAACATCATGGTGACTGACACGATGACCAGGGCTGTCCAGCGGGCAGCAGGCGAATCGCTCAGTTTCTTCTGAATTTGTTGTGTCATGAGGTTATTGTTATTTTGTTGTTATTGTTATTTTGTTGTTGTGTTCTTTTGTTCGTTTGTTGTTTTGTTATTTTGTCAACAAAAGGTGGGAAATGGGTACAAAAGGTGCACATTTGGGTGCAAAGATACACATTTTTTTCGAAAAAAAGAAAAGAAAACAAAAAAATATGTCAGATTGCGGAGCTAAATCCATGCATTCTGACATATTTATTCGTTTTTGACCAACATCTTAACGACTGCGACGGGCAGAGCGACGGGCGCTGTGGGCGGTGCCTGTCTCCTCGACACGCTGGTCGATGGCATCCTCCTTGGCCTCCTGTGCGGCCTCGACTGCCTCCATATCGACCACCTCGCCTGTGCGACGGTTGCGCTTGGCATCTTTGTCGGCCGACTTGTCAGCAGACCTGTCGCCATCCTTGGCACGACGTGCTGCACGCTTCTCAGCACGACGTTCTGCTGCCTCGGCCTCCTGTGCAGCCTCCTCGGCTGGAGTGAGCTGATGCACCCAGATGCTGTCCTTGAAGCCACGCAGCTGAGCCTCGATCGAGGTGCGGGCAGAGTCGAGCGAAGCAGAGTCGGGATATTGCTGCATGAGCGAGAGACCACGGGTGTTCTGTACCTTGTAGATGTCGCCCTGATACTGACCGAGTGCGAAGAACTCCTCCATCGTGTAGCGTGGAGTGTTGTTCATGCCCTCGCTCATCACCAGATGCTCGCGGAGCAAAGGACGCAGGTCCTCATAATCGACCCAGAACATCGGATACTTCACAGCCTCGCCTCCCCAGTCGCCACTTCGATGCAGCACAGGACAAAGGGCCAGTATGCGGGGTCCGTAGGTCGAAGTCTGCTGGTTGTATTCCCAACGCTCCTTGATGAAGTAGCTCAACACCTCGGTGCAGGGCACGTCGGTCTCCTCGACCACGAAGATGGGCTTGGCATCGCGTCCGGCTCCTGGTCGCTGCTGGTACATGATCTGGAACTTGTCGAGCACGTCCTGCACGTTGACCTTATATTTGTCGGTGAACACCTCACGGCCATCGAGATACTCGTATCCACGGAGCTGGTTGTTGCAGAGACCTTCGAGGATGACACGGAACAGGTTGGTGAGGCCATCCATGGGCTCCTGGGGGAAGTAGAGCGAGGCGTTGGCGTCGCTGGTGAGATCAAGTTCGCGATAGAGCACATGCTGCCATGAGACGTGACCCTCGGACTTCTTCTGATACTCAGAGAATGACTGCTGGCGCAGGGTCATGCCTTCGGCTACCTCCGACTTCTGGACGCCGGACTTCTTGGCTGGCGTGCGCTTGGTGGGAGTAGTATTCTGCGGAGGGGCAGGCTCTGTCTGTGGACGCGACTTGGGAGGGTTCTCGACCGGAGGCTGTTGCAACGGGCCTCGACCAGGTGCCTCTGAGCGGGCTTCGCGGTCAGAACCTTCAGCCTGCTCATTACGCGGCGTTCTGTTGTCCTTCTTATCGTTCTTCTCCTTCTTGTCCCTCTTGCCGGTATTCGACTCACTACGCGACGAGCCACCTCGACGCACAGAGACCTGAGCATCCAACGCTGTAGGAACCAACAGCAGGCCCATCAGGAAAAGAATGGTGAATTTGCGGAGTTTCATCTATTTATCGATTATGAATTATCAATTACGTTTTCTTGAATTCTGAATCCTCGAGCATGAATCCTGAATCAGTTCACTACCACCTCGATAGGTGACAGCGTACGCTCTATGCCGTCAGGACCCACAGCCTTGACACGCGTGATGAAGAACTTCTTGCCACGCTGCAGACGGTTGATGGCCGTGCGCTGACGCTCAGAGTACTGGCTGGTCTGGCTATCCTCTGGTATGTCATTACCCATGGAGTCGAAGATATCTATGCGGAACGACTTGACGGTGAACTCCACGTTGAGCAAGCCATCATCGATGGCAGCACGAATACCTCCGGCTCCGAGCAAGGCAGCCTTCGAGATGGGTGTTCCACCCTTGTAACGCTGTGTGTTGCCTGCTGCATCTTTGCAAAGAAGGTAGGGCGTAGGATCGGGCAGACGACGCACACGGAAAGCGGTCTGGCTCACGGTCATGGAGCGACCATTCTGATTGGCGGTCACGGTGATGACAGCATCCTGATCGACGGTCTTGGGCTTTGCCACCCAGCCGTTGCCGGTGCGGGTGAGCGTGCCATTGGTCATGGTGGCGTTGACCTGACCAGCAGCAACACCTGGCACGGAGATGGAGAGCGGGTTGTCAATGCCTGCATACATCACGTTCATCATGGTGTTCGACACCGTAGCTACCGGCTCGCTCACGAAGTAGTCGGTCTGGAAGGGCAGCTGCTCGGTGGTGCCATCGGGCTTGTTGACCTCCAGGTAGCCCTTCAGGCTCTGGATGCCCTCGCGACCGGCTGTGACGCTGTAGTAGCCCTCGCGTGCACCTTTATACAATTGGTCACCAATGTAGATGGAGGGCGTCTGGGTGGTATCGACAGCGGCCATCACGATCTGCGCCTCGAACACCGAACCACGCATCACGTTGCGCGAATTAGGGATCACGAAAGCACTCATCTGGTTGACTCGCACATCGCCACGGTCAATGCCTTGCATCAGGCTCTCAACGGCCTGGCCCTCTGCGTTGCGCACATCGCCCTGAATCTTGGAGAGGATGGTCACGGCTGCAGCCACAGGGATGTTCTCGAACATGGCCGACTCCCACGTGAAACGCGGATCATCGGGTGCCTGGGTCGAAAGGTAATTGCTCACCACGCGGGCATCGCCATCGGGCAACATGCCCACCAGACCGTCGCGGAACTCTCCGATCTTCTGGCGCAGCATCTCGCCACGCATCAGCTCCTTGTTGTAGAGCATCACCTGATTGACAGCCTCGAGGTTCTCTCGGTTCTTGATGTTGGCAGGATCGCCCTTCTTGCCATCGGCTTCACGGACGATCTCGTGCTTCACCGAGTCGATGAAAGCGCTAAGCGAGGCGGCTGTGGAGCGCACCTGCTGGGCAGCGTCGTACCAGCGAGCCACCTTCTCAGGGTTCTTCTCACGGGCACGTTCGAACTCGTCGTATAGTTTCTGATTGCGGGTCTGAGCTCCGGCGTTACTGGCATCCAGCGCATCCTCCACATGCTTGAAGCCCGAGAGGACGTCGCTCGACACATTCAGCGCCACCATGGCCAGGAAGACGATGTACATCAGGTTGATCATCTTCTGGCGGGGAGACAGACGACTGCTATTGGCACTCATTCTTTTACAATTAAAAGTTAAGAGTTAAAAAAGACATTAAAGCTACAGCTCATTCACATGGGGTGTGAAAGCAAGTCATTTGCAGCAACGCACTTCTTATCGCTGGGCATAGAGAGGACTCTGTGGCTGCTGGAACTGCTGTGGCTGAACATTCTGTGGCTGTTGGTACTGCTGCGGCTGAACATTCTGTGGCTGCTGTGGGACAAAGCCATAGCCCGCAGTCATGGCCTGAAGCATACGGGCATAGACCTCGTTGAGCTGCTGCAGGTTGCGAGCCAGCTGGTCGGTCTCCTGACGGATACGGAACGAATCATTCTGACCACTCTCATAGAGCGAGCGGATATTGTTAAGCCCCTGGTTGACCTGTTCGATGGTGCCCAGCTGCGAGCTGACGCTCTTGAGCTGAATCTCGTAGATGGTATTCAGGCCCTGTACGTTCTTGTTGAGGGCAGCCATCTGCTCAGCATAGCCATTGTTCGAACTGAGCGAAGCCATGCTCTCCTGCAGCTTGGCCAGACCGTCGCTGATGGCATTAAGCTGCTCGACATACTTGCGGGTAGCCTCGGTGACCTGATCGGCCTGCTCGGGGGTGACACCCACATTGCCACTGGCTACGAGTGGGGCAGCAACACCCCCGGCCACAGCGGCTACACCTTCGGCTGAACCGGCAGGAACACCTCCACCCACGACTACGGTGCTGCCCGAAGGCACACCACCGCCGATGATGACTGTGCCACCACCATTGCCGTTGCCCGAAGCCTCAGCGTCGGGATTCTCGCTGACGTTGGCCAAAGCACGCTTCTTGCGACGCTCCATCATGGTCTGCTTCTCCTCAGAGGTGAGGTTGCTCTCCTTGTCGTAAATGCCAGGATAGACAATCTCCCAGTTGGGTTCCTTGGCTGGCTCGTCGAACGCAGAGACAAAGAAGATGAAGGCCTCGGTGCCCATGCCCAGAATCAACATGAGGTCGGCACCAGTGATGTGCAGCAACTTGAACAAGGCACCCAGGATTACGACCGAAGCACCAATGCTGTATAGATAGTTGAATGTCTTCGGAGTGAGAAGACTCTTTTTCTTGATTTTCATAGATGATATTTGCGATTTGGGGTTGTTCGATTTGTCGAGGTTTCGAGTAGCCGAGTTGTCGTTATTTCGAGTTTTCGTTATTTCGTTATTTCGAGATTTCGAGTTATCGAGATTTCGAGTTATCGAGTTATCGATTATTCGATCAGCCGATTTTTTTTTCGATTATTGTGGGTTATCTGCGCCTGGCTGAGTTGCCACCTCCACCACCACCGCGCTGGCGTGGCTGCTTGGCTGCCTTGGGAGCCTTGGTCTTAGAGCCCTTGCTCTTCTTGACCTCCACCTTGTTGTTGCCCAGATAGGTGCGCACGCAACGGAAGCCGACGAACGAGCGCTGCTCATTCTGATATTCCCACGAGCGGACATCGCCACGGACGTAGTGCTGGGCATCTTTCCATGAGCCTCCGCGAATCACTTTGCGCTTCAAGCGGTAAGGGTCTTCCTTGGCAGCATTATACTGGTAGTCAGGATTGAGGTCGCTCGTCTGATGCACGCCTGCCTCGCTCCATGCGGTCGAAGTCCATTCGGCCACGTTGCCACTCATGTCATAGAGACCGAAGTCGTTGCTCGAATAGGCTCCTACGGGCGATGTGATGATGTAACCATCGCGACTGTAGTCACCATCGCCAGGCTTGAAGTTGCCGTTAAAGCAACCCTTGTCGGTGTGGGGCATGTCGGTCTTCCATGAGTACTGCTGGTCGTTGTTGCCAGCACGGGCAGCATACTCCCATTCGGCCTCGGTAGGCAGACGATAAGGCTCCACGTCGATGCCTCGCATACCGTGGCTCGACTTCAGGTATTCGGTACGCCACACGCAGAAGGCATTGGCCTGCTCCCAGCTCACACCCACCACAGGATAGTCGTCGTAGATAGGCGATGAGAAGTAATAGCGTGCATACTGCTCGGTGAAGGCATTGGCAAAGTCGTTGATCCACACCGTGGTATCTGGATAGATGTTGATGATGTAGGTGTTGAGGAAGTCCCACTCCGAAGCAAGCGGGCGCACCAGCGTCTCGCGACGGATGTTGCCATCATCGTCGAGATAAGCCGTGTCCTTCGAGATGAGAATCTCCTCATCGTAGTTCACAGAATGGTCGGTATTGAGGTCGCGACGCTCAGGATCCAGACGATAGCGGCGCTGGGCATACGACTTGTAGTCGAACACCTCGTAGCGATAGTTCATCTGAGCGCCGTCGAGCATCTTCTTGCCTGTGATGGGATCCACCTTATATACGCTCTCGATGGCACGCTCCTCGTCCTCGTTGGGCTTGCGCCAAGGGATAGGCTTGTTCCAGTTGAGGTGAGGGGTGACAGGCTCGCCATACTTATCCTCTTCAATCTTGAAGTCCTCGTTGCCGCCATAGGCAGGATCGGCCAGGCGTTCGCGAATGATGGAGTCGCGCACATACTGCACGAACTGGCGATACACAGCGTTCGACACCTCCTTCTCGTCCATCCAGAAGGCATCGACCGAGATCCCCTTGGCATCGAGCTGGTCGCCCCACAGGCTATCCTTCTCCTGTGCGCCCACCTCCATCGATCCGCGCTTCACCAGCACCATTCCGTATGGCTGAGGTTCGTTCCAGGCTCGGCCACGCACACCTGTGACCTCGCCGCCTTGTCCTCCCATGGACTTCATGCAGCTGGTCAGCAGGGCCGAAGTGGCCAAGACTGCCATGATTGCGAAAAAGAGTTTTTTCATATATCTTTCTGTTATTTTTTATAGAATTCTAATCGACTTGCGACCATGACGTCCCTTCTTGTCAAGGTCGATGTGCATGGTCCAGCCCACCAGCAGTTCGTGCGAACCGCCTGATTCGAAGCCCATGCGCGAGATGCCCACATCGTAACTGTAGCCCAAGCGGATAGTGCCCACGTCGGCACCCACCATCAGGGCCACGGCATCGCCATGTCGGTAGGTGATGCCACCCCAGAACTTGTGGTCGTAGGTGGCACGCATCGTGGCTTCGACCTGCCAGAACTGGAATGTGGTACGCACCAGCATAGAGGGTTGCAATATGAATAACGTACGTTTGAGCGGTATATTGCCTCCACCATGCAAATAAAATGTAGGCGTGAGCTCGGTATAGGCATAATCGCCCAATTCGAGTTGTGTGCCGAGTACATGCTGCACGCTGACACCTCCATAGTAATGACCCAATTCGTAGAACGCGCCCACACCCAGGTCGAAGCCCATGCCCGAGACGTCGGAGGTCGGAATGGACTCATCCGAGGGATCCCAGGCATCGCCCGTAGGGATTGACACTCCGCCGCCATCGAACGTCTGGTTCACAAATCCCGGTTGTACGCCGATGGCCAGCCTGCCTCCCCAGAGTTTGCGACTCATGCTCACCTGAGCGTTGACATAGGTTGTGGTAAACAGGCCCTCCTGATCGTTGAGGACGGTAATGCCGGCACCTGCTCGCTGACGACCCAGTTTCAGTGGCATATCCGCCGAGACGAAGAAGGTCCGTGGCGCATCGTCGATACCCACCCATTGCATGCGCGAGAAAGCCGTGACGTGCAATGCTGAGTCCGAGCCTGCCGTGGCAGAGTTGTAGAGCGTGGGCGTGGCCCAGTTCATGCTCGAAGGGGTGTCGAGCTGCGCCCATGCCTCATCAAAGCCGAACATGCAGACAACTACCAGCAGCATACTTATGAGCCACCGGCTCTGGAGCCTGCTGCCCAGAGTGCCTTGCCCCTTGCGCATGAATGCTATGCTACCCAGTTGTTTCATTGTTCGCTGTTAACCTAAATTATTAAACGCATGATGGGGTGTTTTATTGTGTCGATTGTCAAAAATTCACGTTTTCGCACCCCTTTCAACCTTTTTTTCATCCCTATCAGGGCCAACATATCGAAAAAAACACTATCTTTGTCGCCATGAAAGGACGTTTTGCACCCTCGCCCACGGGTCGTATGCATCTGGGCAACATCTATTCTGCACTCCTCTCCTGGCTCTCAGTCAGAAGCCAGGGTGGTGCATGGGTACTGCGCATGGAGGACATCGATCCCCAACGCTCGCGCCCCGAGTTCGCTGAGCAGATCAAGGACGACCTGCGGTGGCTTGGCCTCGACTGGGACGAAGAATACACACAAAGCGAACGCTACGCCCTCTACGAAGCTCACCTCTCACGCTTGCAACAGTTAGGACTCACCTACCCCTGTTATTGCTCACGTGCCGACATCATGGCCACACAGGCACCTCACGAGTCGGACGGACGCATCGTCTATGCGGGCACATGCCGGCCTGCTGCATTGAGCACACCTGACCGGCCCAAACCGGCTCCCGATTCCACAATGAAGCGCTCTCCTTCCACCCGACTTTTCGTCCCCGACGAGGAGATAGCCTTCACCGATGCCCACTATGGAGCGCAGGCCGTGAATCTGGCCACCCATTGTGGCGACTTCATACTGCGACGTGCAGATGGTGCCTGGGCCTACCAGCTGGCTGTGGTTGTGGACGATGCTCTGATGGGCATTACCGAAGTGGTGCGTGGCCGTGACTTGCTGCTGTCGGCTCCGCAACAGATCTATCTGTATCGGCTCTTGGGCTATCCTGTCCCCACCTTCTGCCACCTGCCTCTGCTCTGCAACGAAGCGGGACAGCGCCTCTGCAAACGCGACAAGAGCCTGGACTTGGGCGAGTTGCGTCAGCATCACTCTCCCGAAGAGATTATTGGCATCCTGGCCTATTATGCGGGACTGACCGAACATGTCGAAACAATGAAAGCCTCCGAACTGATCGAAGGCTTCAGATGGGACAAAATCCCCACTCACGACATACAGATAGCCGACACCGACATCTGACAATACCCGAACTCACTCACCTCCCCCTGCGCTTGAGCAACAGAAAGAGGGCCACAAGGATAACTGCCTCGATGCTACAGATCAGGTAGAAGTCCTGGGGGAGCTGTCCATTATTCCGTACGATTCCGTACACAGCCATCGCCACGAAATAGATCAGCAAGGCGATGGGCATTACCTTATATTTAGGCCATTTCATATTATAATCCTTGTTTGATGATGTCACGACCGCGTGTGAGGAGCGCCTCATAGATCTCGACACAAGCCACGGCATCGAGGGCTGCATAAGCCTGCTGGCGGGCTGTGAGCTGGTCGGCCTCCCAGTTGGTGAGACGCTGACGTTTGCTCAGCTTCACGCCGAACAGCAGGGCATAGATCTTAGCCAGGCTCTTGTCGGCAATGCCATAGTTAGTGACTAGCTGCTGCAACTCGATGAACCCCTTGGGCGACAGGCTGGGCAACCACTTGCGCAGGTTCTGGAAGTCGTCGTGGGTCGAGAGGCCGATCTTCACCACATTGGCATCTTCAAGCAGCTCCACCAGGCACTCGGGCATCCCTCCTATTTTATTCAGACGGAACAGGTAGCACACCTGCCCCACAGAGAGCTGCACCAGCGCCACCTTGTAGCTCAGTCCCTTCTGGAAGGCAGGACGCGTCTCGGTGTCGAAGCCTACCATCAGTCCTGATTCGCGAATCTGCTGCACAGCTATCTCGGCCTGCTCCTGGTTGATCACGGTGACGGCATAGCCAGCATATTCCTTGGTGGGCAAGGCAGCAAGTTCCTCTTTGCTTATCGTCTTATTCATCGTCCTCAGCGTCTTCTCGATCGGCATGATCGCCGAATGTCAGTTCATGAATGGGGCGCATGGCATTGACCAGCTTCTGACCCCAATAGCTACGGAAGTTCTCCTTCACCTTCACGATGGCGTTGTTCATCGACTCCTCGTTCTGCGAAGCAAAGGCGGCCACGAAGTTCTTGAGGTCCTGATAGATGTCGGCCAAGTCCTCGCTGATGGTACACATCATCGGGCCTTCGCTGTACTGCATGTCGGGGGTGAACACCTCCAGGTACTCGTCGTCGGCACGGAGCAGGTGCCACACGCGCTTGCGAACCTCTTCGTAGTCCTCTTCGGTGACCATCTCCTCCAGTTCGTCGAAGCCCACCTCCTCAAGGTCGGGCAGCAGCGCAGCCTTCACATAGAGCAGAGGCAGCACCTTCGAGATCTTGTCGAGGAACGAACGACGGCCAGTGGCCTGCTCGCCCAGTTTCTCCATGAACACGCAGTATTCGGCCGACACGGTCACCATGTCGATCACTGCAGGACTGTAGAGCGGATTGTCTGTTGCTGACATTATATATATAGATAATGTGTAGTGATATATTCGAACACCTTGGGGTCGATCATCTCGGGCAGCTGTCCCTGACTCAATGCCTCACGAATCTGGGTGCTGCTGATGTCGAACTGCGGAGCCTCGCTGGCAAAGCGCACATGACGGGTGTCAAGCTTCGTGTTGACCTCGCTCGTGGCAGGGTCCTCATAGCCAGGTCGGGGATAGACCACAAGGTGGAAGTCGCGCAGAATCTCGTCCCATGCACGCCAACGGTCGAAGATGAGCCAGTTGTCGGCACCGATGATGAGGTGTATCTCATCGTCAGGACATTGCTGCTGCAGGGCTCGCAAGGTGTTGATGCTGTAGTTGGGGCGAGGCAGTTCGTCCTCGATGCAACACACACGCAGGCCCTCGTGCCCTTCAATGGCCAGCTCAAGCATCTGCTGACGGTCCTGATCGGGAGCCAAGGTCTGTGCCGAAGCAGCCTTCAGCGGGTTGAGCGGGCTGCGAATGAGCCACACCTCATCGACGAAGCCCTCGCGTACCAGATAGTCGCACAAGGCCACATGACCGATGTGTACGGGATTGAAACTGCCGCTGTAGATGCCGATGCGCATAATACTCTAAAACCTAAGCTCAACCAATAAACTCCCTGACCACCTGCAGGGCCTCGGCCTTGGCCACTTCGAGGTCATCGTTGACGATCACGCGGTCGAACTGTGGAGCGAAGGTGAGCTCGTAGGCAGCCTTGTCGAGACGCTGCTGGATGACCTCCTCCGTGTCGGTGCCACGGCCATGCAGACGACGGCTCAACTCCTCGATCGAAGGTGGCTGGATGAAGAGGCTCAGAGCGCGGTCGCCATAGAACTTCTTGATGTTGACGCCACCCTTCACATCCACGTCGAACACCACAATGTAGCCTGCCTCTGAGAGTCGTTCCACCTCACTCTTCAGCGTGCCGTAGAACTTGTCGGTATAGACCTCCTCATACTCCAGGAACTCATCGTTCTGGATGCGCTGGCGAAACTCTTCGGGCGAGAGGAAGTAGTATTCCACGCCATGCTGCTCCGTGCCACGTGGAGCACGCGAGGTGCACGAGATGGAGAATGCCAGGTTCAAGCCCTGCTGCATCAGGTAGTTCACCAGTGTTGACTTGCCGCTGCCGCTGGGAGCAGAAAAGATTATCAGTTTGTTCATGATTTCTCTTGATTATTGTTTTGGGGGAAATTACAGGATTCAAGCATTTGACCCACTTCCTGTAGTGAAGGCTAAGCATGAGGCTGAAAGGGGAACAAAAGGTATGACACCTTCAGATGTCGGATGTAAGATACAGCCCCTCTTTTTTATTCACCTCCAAGTCAAGCTTACGAAACTTGAAGTATCATAACACGTTGAGCACCTGCTCCTTGATCTGCTCCAGCTCGTCCTTCATCCTGACCACAATGCGCTGCATCTCGGCCTGGTTGCTCTTGCTGCCCAAGGTGTTGATCTCGCGGCCCATCTCCTGAGCAATGAATCCGAGCTTCTTGCCGTGGCCACCAGCATCCATGGGGGCGTTCATGGTCTCAATGAAGTAGTCGAGGTGATTGGTGAGGCGATGCTTCTCCTCGTTGATGTCGAGCTTCTCGATGTAGTAGATCATCTCCTGCTCCAGACGGTTCTTGTCGTAATCCACAGGCAGCTTCTCCAGACGGTCGAGCAGGTTCTGGCGTATGCGTTCGGTTCGCTCAGCCTCGTAGGGCTCCACGCTGGCCAGCAGGCTGCGGATGTTGGCAATCTTCTCGGTGAAGACGCGGTAGAGCGATTCGCCCTCCTGCTGACGGAATGCCACCAGCTTCTGCACAGCTTCGGCCACCACCTGCGTCACAGCGTTGAGCTCCTCCTGTTCGATGACCTGTGTCTGCTGGCTGATCACATCGGGCATGCGGAGCAACAGTTGCAGCATCATGGCCGACGACTCAGAGCCATCGCCCGGATGAGCCATATTGAGCTCATCGCACACGGCATCGACCTGCTTCTTGTACTCCTTGACCACCTGCACGTTCACGCGAGGGGCCTCGTCCGAGGGTTGCAACTCCACGGTCACGTTCAGGTCGACCTTGCCGCGCTGCATTTCGCGCTGCACCAGCTGACGGAACTCCATCTCGCGCTCGCGATATTGAGGGCAGACCTTCATCATCAGGTCCAGCTGCTTCGAGTTGAGTGACTTCACCTCCACGGTGACCTTCTTATGTGCGATCTCGGCCGTTGCCTTGCCGAATCCTGTCATGGACTGAATCATGGGTATAATTACTAATTAGTGATTGCGAATTTGCAGATTACAGATTTCAAATTACAGATTTCAAATTACAAATTACGGGGTTCACTCGCAAAATTTGTGCAAAAATAATGAAAAAAACGATAAGTTGTACCAACGAATCATTTTTTTTACTATTTTTGCATCGAAAATCGGCCGTTGATTCCCCGTTTTGCAAATAATGGTTAGTAATATTTGCTATATTTTTCTAAGTTTCGCACTCGCGATACTCGTTTCTTTGATTATTTACTCTTAATTAATTTTCGACGATTTTGGCCAATATATTAATGATTGAGACCTCGACCCGGGCTTGTTCCGTGGCCCTGAGTCATGACTTCAACATCGAATACTATCAGCAGACCCTCGAAGGGCCTAATCACGCCTCTGTGCTCGGCACCTACGTGCAGGAGGCCATGGACTTTGCACGCGAACACCAGATGATGCCCGATGCCATAGCCGTCTCGGCTGGCCCCGGCAGCTACACGGGTCTGCGCATTGGTGTGAGCGAAGCCAAGGGCCTGGCTTTCGGTCTGCAGAAGCCCCTCATAGCCATCCCTACGCTCAAGGCCATGTGCTGCCAAGTGATGTTCCACCCCGAGGTGGAGATGGACGAAGGTGCCCTCTACTGCCCCATGATCGACGCCCGCCGCATGGAGGTCTATTGCGCCCTCTATGACCAGGCACTGGGCGAGGTGCGCCCGGTGAGTGCTGAGGTGGTCGATGAAGGCTTCCTCCGTGAGGTGCTCGATGAGCATGTCATCTACTTCTTTGGCGATGGTGCCGAGAAGTGCCAGGAGGTGATCAGCCACCCCAACGCCCGTTTCCTGCCCAATGTCCGCGTGATGGCTCGCGACATGATGGCCCTGGCTGTGCAGGCCTTCAACCGTGGTCGTTTCGAGGACACCGCATACTTCACACCATTCTATCTCAAGGAGTTCCAGGCTTCGAAGCCCAAAGATCCGTTTAAAGGAATTTGAACATGCAGAATTACAATACTCAACTCTCCCCCGTCAAGCTCCCCGAATACGGCCGCAACCTGCAGCAGCTCGTGGAGTACTGCAAGAGCATCTCTGATCGCGACAAGCGTACACGCTACGCCTATGGCATCGTGGAGATCATGGCAGACATCTGTCCCGACGCGGCTTCGGTCGAGAACAGCAAACAGATCCTGTGGGATCACCTCGCCATCCTGGCCAATCATGAGCTCGACATCGACTACCCCTTCCCTATCCTCTCGCAGGAGAAGCTCGAGGACCGCCCTACGCCGCTCAGCAATCCGCAGAACCCCTACATCCACTGGCGCATGTATGGCAAGGTGGTGGAGGACATGATTCAGAAGGCCATTCAGATGGAGGATGCCGAACAGCGCACCCGCCTGCTCGAGCTGTGTGCCAACCACATGAAGCTACACTTCCACAAGACACACCCCAATGCTGACGAGGATGACAACAAGATCATCCAGGACCTGCTGGAATACACCCGCGGACAATTTCAGGACGAGATCTACAAGGTGTTCCTCTACTCAGCCAAGGAACTCAAGGAGAACACACAGTACGACGAAGCCTCGCTCCTGGCCGTCGGCAAGAAGAAAAAGAAGAAGAAAAAGTAACCCGTCACACTCCGAATTCCGCCATCCCATACGCACGGCTCACCTCGTTATAGCGTTCGATGAGCTCGCTGGTGTTAGGGCACGAAGGCTGCGTGAAGCGGAAATAGAGCATCTCCCTGAGGGTCATGGCTATGGTCAGGTCGCGACGATCGGTGTCGAGGGCAAAGGCCAGCTCATACCAAGGCTGTGCCTCGTCGAAGATGGGCGTAAGCTTGTCTTGCACCAGGGCGGTGCGACGTTGTTCGAAGAGCTGAGCCTTCTTCAGCACAGCACGGTTGTAGTAGATGCGACCGATGTAGGAGCAGACATTGGCCTGGGTCGAATCCAGAGCGAACGACTTGCGGTAGAGGTCGATGGCCTGCTGCGTGTTGCCCTCGTGTTCATAGAGTTGTCCCTCCATACAGATGGCTTGTGCATCGAGCGAGTCAAGGGCTGTGATGCTGGCCACCACCTGCTTGGCTTCGGGCCACTCCTGTCGGTCGATGTGCAGTTGCAACAGGTTCTTCTGGAACCATGTATCCTCGGGTAGCAGGGTAATGGCATCGTGCAACTCATCGATCATGCGCAGGGTGTCGCCCAGCGTGTAGTAGATCGAGAGCGTATGGTGCATCACGCGATTGATGTCATACTGACGCACCTTGAGTGTGTCGAAGTAGGCCAGTGCCTCGTCATAACGCTTCAGGGTCATGGCCACCGTGCCGCAGTTATAGAGCGTCTTGCATCGGGTCGAGTCGGCCAGATAGGTCTCGAACCCCGACGCATGCTTGGGGTCGTGTTCGTATAGCTCCACAAGGAAGGGCTCTATCGAGCCATCGTACGACATGCGGAACTCCTCGAGCGTCGTCTCCAGATCGTTCTTTGCATAGCTCTGGCCGGCATTGACCAGGAAACCCTTGGTCAGCAGGTAGTGCTGCATGGCCACGGGCTGTATGCGTCGGCAGGTCTTCGCAGCCTCCTTGCCGTAGTCGGCCGTGTGCTCATGATAGAGCTCATAGGCATGACGATAGTAGAGGAAGCAGCGCTTGGCCGAAGCCAGGCACTCTGCCTGGTCGGTCTTCTTGCCAAGGGCAGGTTTGTTGCGCTCGTAGTTGAAAGCCAGATCCTCCACATCGCCAGCCACCACCAGATGGGTGGCCATGGGCAGCTGCAACGAGTCGGCCAAATGCAACAGACGGCTCACGTGGCGACGTGCCACCTTGAAGTCGGGTGTGCGTTTGTCCGAACTCATCCTTCGTGCCAGCTTCGTGCGCTCGGCTATCGAGTCCTTCAAGGCCTTGGTCACTACCACCACCACCTTGTTTGGACTGGGCAGTTCACCTACCTCTTGCTCGGGCAGAGAGTCCTGCTGAGCCGTCTCGATTGGCGACACCGCCCCTTCCTGCTCTTGCGCCATCAAGGCGCATGGCAGCAGGAACACGAGCGTCAACCATAGTGCGTGTATGTAGTCTCTTTTCGTCATCGTTCTTGGTTATCCAACAGCGCGAGTAATCAACTGGTTTGACAACAGATCTGCAAAACTTCAGTCAATTACCCCAAGATACCCTTCAGCAAGTCGGCAGCGCCTCCCTTGGCAGCAGCCTTGCCCAGAGCCTCCTTGGCAGCGCCAGCAGCCAGATTGCCCAGCATATCCTTGGCCGAACCGCTCATGAGCTTCTTGGCGATGAATTCCTGCAACTCGCTCTTGGCAATCTCCAGGCCCTTGCTCTTCACAAGTGCCACAGCCTCGTCCATGTTAACCATCGACATGAGCTTGGTCTTCAGATCAGGGAACTGCTCCAACAGAGCCATCAATTTGGTGATAGTGCTTGCATCCATAGTAGTAAAAGTTTTAGTGTATAACGTATGATGAGTAATGGAAATGTATGCTGTCACACATTTCACGATGCAAAGATACACATTTCTGATGATATGGCAAAAGAATTACCAAAAAAAATTAGTTTAATTAACACTTACCTACCCTCTCTGCCATTGCCACGAACCTCACACAAGGCATTTTTGCACGTACACGATCCACGGATTCTAGTCGAATTCTGAGTTTGATCCATGTAGATTGTGCGCTCGAGGAGTGCGGTCCTACCGCGCTCCGTCAGCCAGGGCTTTTGCACTGGCTCACTCATATAAATATTCTTTTTCTTATTCTCTTTCTATATCTATATCTTTACGCGCGTACGCGTTGGAGGGCGTATCAGGTTACTATCAGGTGTCATATCAGGTGTCATATCAGGTGTCGTATCAGGTGTCGTATCAGGTGCACTATCAGGTGTCGTATCAGGTGCAACATCAGGTGAAGCAACTGAATAAGTGCCCTTTGAAGCTTTGACTGACGTGTTCACCTTGGCGTGTGTCATGCTGTTGGTTCTATCCCCTCGAAGAAACCAATGGTTCTATCCCCTCGAAGAAACCAATGGTTCTAACCCCCCGAAGTAACCAATGGTTCTACCCCTTTCATAGAAAACCAACTTCTGTGGACACACAACCACCTGTCAGCAACTCTGGCAAACAATTGTGCGTCCACATCGGCCTGCTCGGATCGCTGGCAAGTCTTTGTGGCTGCACAACGGACTGCCAGACATTTCGGCAACGGACTGCCACCTCAAACAGATACCCCCCCTTTTTCACGTTACAAAGATACGAATTTTTCGCGACACTGGCAATACCCTTCCCCAATAAAGGGTCCTATTTGTCCTTTCTTGTCCTTATTTGTAACTACTTGGAAACAAAAAAGTAGTATCAGGCCCTGTTTTTTCTGTATTCCGGTAAAAAACCTCAAATCCGCAGATTAATATGACAGGTAAAGATATCATGTGAATCAAACGATTTTTCTTGCCTTGAATAACCCAAGGCAATAGATTCACCACAATGCTGCATAACACCCCCTTACCCCACAAAGCGACTTGAGGTAATACGCTAAGAAACCACTAAATCATGGCATTATCCAAAATCCAAATTGGTATTGCCATCACGATTCTCGATTCCTACTATCATGTTATTGATTACGGCAATGCCGGGACCATACCCTTTGAAATGTTTATAGGTGGTTTTCGCATCATACTTTTC
>JAZQQU010000087.1:0-24435 GCA_045629225.1 Bacteroidales bacterium
GATACCTCAGCCAGACGGTAAACGTTAGCCTCACGAGCACGGTAGTCACCACCCTTGATGGTATCGTAGAACAGACGGTAGATAGAGTCACCATCGTTCTGATAGTTCTTAGCAGCATTGATACCACCCTGTGCAGCGATAGAGTGAGCACGACGGGCAGAGTCCTGAATGCAGAAGCACTTTACCTTGAAGCCCATTTCGCCAAGGGTAGCGGCTGCAGAAGCACCTGCAAGGCCTGGACCTACGATGATGACGTCGAGCTTACGCTTGTTTGCTGGATTCACCAATTTCTGGTGAGCCTTATAGTTAGTCCACTTTTCAGCGAGTTCGCCCTCAGGGATCTTGCTGAGCTCGGGAGCCAGAATATTTTCAGCCATAATCTTTCTGAATGAAAAATTAATAATTAAGTATTAGAAATTAGCAGCATGCACCATGGCATGGAGCGAACTGAGCTGTGACGATTACGCAGAGGAAGCCGCAAACGATAATGGTGGCCCAGATGTAGCTGATAGCCATCCAGCGGTTGTCCCAGATCTTGCCATTCCAGCCTACGGTCTGCATAGATGACCAGATGCCGTGGGTGATGTGGTACCAGAGTGCAGCAAGCCAAACTACGTAGAGGCATACGAGTGGGATGCAGCTGAACTTAGCGGTAATCCAGTCGAAACCAGCGGTTGGTGCGAACTGACGCTCAGCCTCGGCGAGCTCAGCAAACATCATGTTGAACCAGAAGTCATGGAGGTGAACCAACATGCCAAGGAGGATGATGATACCCAGAACGAGCATGTTCTTAGAGTACCAGTGAATTGGCTGCTTGCCCTTCACAGCGTATGGCTCAGAGCCACGAGCCTTGCGGTTCTGTGCGGTGAGCACAAAGGCCATGATGAAGTGAATGACTACAAGTGCTGCCAAACCGGCAGTTGCGATGAGGGCATACCAGTTGGTGCCCAAAAACTCACAAACCTTGTCGTAGTAATGACCGTCAGCAGGAGTGCCTACCATGACGTCATAGACATAGACGAGGTTCATCAGCATGTGGAAGGTGAGGAAGAGTACCAGCGCAGCGCCAGTCACACTCATTACCACCTTACGACCGATAGAGGAAGATGTTAACCACATAAGAAGATAGTTAGTTATTGAAATTATTAAAATTGATTGTTGTTTTTCTGTATCGGACCTCCGAAAATGAGTTTTCGAGAAGACATATTTATTAAAAACGCTGCAAATTTAATAATTTTTGTGCAAAAAACCAATTTCTTTCGATGTGAAATAGGTGCAATTGTATTAAAATTGTTATCTTTGCACTATCAAAATAGCAAAATAATTGATAATTGATAATTCATAAATCATAATTATTGATGATAATTGGCAATGTTTCTCTGCCCGACAGGGCTGTAATGCTGGCTCCGATGGAGGACGTGACAGACGTTGGCTTCCGACTCCAGTGCCGACATTTTGGAGCCGATATGGTATATAGCGAGTTTGTGAGCGCTGATGCCTTGATTCGCAATATAGACAAGACGATGCGCAAGCTCACCGTGCTAGAAGAGGAGCGTCCTGTGGTGATTCAGATTTACGGACGAGACCTCTCCTCGATGGTCGAAGCTGCCAAGATTGTGGAACAGGCCAAGCCCGACATTCTCGACATCAACTACGGTTGCCCCGTGAAACGCGTGGCAGGCAAGGGTGGTGGTGCAGGCATGTTGCAGAACATTCCGCTGATGCTCGAAATCACACGTGCAGTAGTCGATGCTGTGAAGATTCCGGTCACGGTGAAGACCCGTCTGGGATGGGACTGCGAACACAAGATTATCACCACGCTGGCCGAACAACTGCAGGACTGTGGCATCCAGGCTTTGGCCATCCATGGCCGCACGCGCTCGCAGATGTACAATGGCGAGGCCGACTGGTCATTGATTCGCGAGGTGAAGCAGAATCCGCGCATCCACATCCCTATCATCGGTAATGGCGATGTGACGAGTGCAGAAATTGCCAAGCGGCGGTTCGAGGAGACCGGCGTGGATGGCATCCTGGTGGGACGTGCAACCTTTGGTCGTCCGTGGATATTCAGCGAGATCAAGCATCTGCTTAACACGGGGGAGCCGTTACCTCCTATGTCGCTCGACGATTGTATCCTTGCCCTCAAACATCAGGTGGAGGAGAGCGTGGCCCGCATCGACGAGTACCGAGGTATCCTGCATATCCGTCGTCATCTGGCGGCTACGCCTGTATTCAAGGGTATTCCGAATTTCCGAGACACACGCATAGCTATGCTACGTGCTGAGACTGTGCCTGAGCTGTATGACATCATGGACAGGGCTGTGGAGATGATTCGTAAGGAGTGCTGATGAGTTTGAGAAGTTTGAGAGGGGGAAGCCAGATCTTCAAATCCTTCATACTTTTCAAAGTACAGGAACTTCTCAACGCCCAGGAACGTGTCAACACTATCAACTGTATAAACAAAAGTTCAGATCGTCATCGCGACGACCTGAACTCACATTACCTTAAATCTAATACCATGAAAAACACGCTGCAAAGATAGCGGTTTTATGTCAAACGAACAACCGATTGCACGAAAAAAGATAAAAAAATGACAAAACACCTCACATTTCGGGGTGTTTTGTCATTTTCGGTTATCAACTGCGAGCGCCTTAAGTACGAAAGTCTATGTAGATAAATAAGTTAGAACTGAACGGTTGGTGCCTTCTCTGCACCAGCCTCAGCAGCAAATGGAGTCTTGGCATTGAAGCCAAAGATGCCGGCCAGCAGATTGCCAGGGAAGCGACGTACCTTGAGGTTATAGTCCTTGACTGCTGCGTTGAACTTGTTGCGAGCCTCGCCGATGCGATTCTCGGTGCCCTCCAGCTGTGCCTGCAGCTCGATGAACTGTTCGCTGGCCTTCAGCTCTGGATAGTTCTCGCTCACTGCAATCAGTCGGCCCAGGGCGCTTGACACCTGATTCTGAGCTTCCTGGAACTTCTTCATATTCTCCTCTGAGAGGTCATCGATGGTCAGGTTGATAGAGGTGGCCTTGGCACGAGCCTCGACTACAGCCTCGAAGGTGCCCTTCTCATGCTCGGCATAGCCCTTGACAGTGGCTACGAGGTTAGGGATGAGATCGGCGCGACGCTGGTAAGCTGTCTCAACATTTGCCCAAATCTGCGAAACGGTTTCGTCCTCGGTCACCAGACCATTGTAGGTCTTGATGCCCCACACAGCGAGTACGGCGATGATGCCAATAATCAGCCAATTGGATTTCTTCATAGTTGTTGATCTGTTGTTTTGTTAATATGTTAATTTATAGTTTTGTTAACGTTGTTTATGGCCTATCAGAATCTGCCGCCAGCACCGCCACCGCCGAATGAGCCACCGCCAAATGAGCCAAAACTCGGGCCGCTGCTGTGATGGCCTCTGCCACCGCCGCCTATGAAGATGCCTCCACCTCCGCCTCCTGAGCCGTCATAGAAGTCAGCACGTTGCGTTTCGCGCACACGAGTCTCAGTATGGCCACATTCGCTGCACACCCACACTTCGGTGATGCGTTCCATCTTACGCGAGATATTTTTGGTGCTACGCTGTCTGATTGACATCTTATGCTTGCCACACTTCTTGCAGCGCTTTTTCTTGTATTCAGAGTATGTGGCAAGTCCCACTGCACTGCCCAAGATGCCCAGAGGCAAGCTTAGTACCCACCAGTCAAAGTCATCGTCCTCCTCAGTGTAAGAGGCTCGCAGTTCCTCGTTGCCTTCGAGCAACTGGGTAATCTCGTGAATGGTGGCAACCATGGCCTCCTCCCACTCGCTTTCTTTGAGCAGAGGAACCATCACGCGGTGCTCCACACGTTTCACGATGGCATCTGGCAGATACTTGTCCATGCCTGTACCTGTGGCTATCCAGTAGGAACGGTCGTCAGTGGCCAGAACGATGACCAGACCTGTGTCATCCTTTGTGCCAACGCCATACTTGTTGCCCAGGTCGGTAGCAAAACGATAGGGATCGTCTCCCTCAATGTTGGTAATCACTACCACCAGAGCCTTTACACCCTTCGATTTCTCGATGCTCAATAGCATTGTGTCAATCGCGGCCACGGCAGTTTGCGACAGGATTCCGTCGGGATTGCTCACGTATGTGGGGTGTTCAGAGTTAGGAGTCACAGGCAATGTCTCGGGACTCCAGGTCTTGGCCAAAGCTGGGACAATGGCCAACAGAAACAGGGTCAGAAAAACATGAAAACGCTTAAACATGTCTTGGTCGGATTAATACAATGAACGTGTTGTGGAACTATAGATTTCACCGCCATCCTGCTGGTTATAGACATAACCCACCAGCGTCAGACCCTGAAGAGAAGTGATGTCGTCAGGCAAAGTCCCCTCAAAGGTATAGGTGCGGTAATACTGGCCATACTCATCGACTTCGACCAGATCAGCGATGCGTTCCTGGCCCAACAAGATTTGTTCCATGCCGGTTGTCTCATACAAGTCACAGCTGCCCAGATACAGACGTACCACGTCGAACTGACGATTCGAGTCGTAGCTCTCGGGATAGTAATTCTTCTGATTGCGTGAAGCCACCTCGTCCTGCTTTACGCACATCATCAGGCGGGGAGACTGGCAGAAGGCCATCGACCAGAACCAGACCGCTGCCTCCACCTTGAGCTTGCGGGTATCTGCATCATAGTAAATGTCTTTGACGGCCAAAGTCACAGGTGTAGTCTTATGGCATGCTAGGATGATCTCGGCCAGCTCCTCCACGCTCAACGTCGTGCTGATAGGTAGAAACTTGCGATTGACCATCATGGCTGGAGCAAAGGTCAGCTTGTTCTGGCCGAAGAACTCAGGCTTGTAGTCAGAACCCTGGCTTACACGCCATGCATCAGCGGGTCCGTAGCCCTCGTGTCGTGACAATATCTCATAATGCGTATAGTAGCCATCCAGCTCTCCATCGAGCCAAGTTTGGTAGCGGTCGCCCAGTCGGATGCGATGTGCCTCGTCGATGGCCTCACGCAGACGCTGCTGGCCAATAGGGGCATAGCCACATTCCTCGCTCGTAAACTCCTCGATCAGGTATTCGCCCATGTCGGGCATCGCCGATTCTCCACCCAACTCATAATAGAGCGTATCTCTGCAATTGATGAGCAGTGCGTTTGGATCATTGCACAAATCATCGACTGAGATGACGATAGGAATGTCCGAAGCAGGTGCTGTGACGCCATGGCCTGGAGCCAGCCAGTAGTGCATAGTCAACTCCTCGCCGAACTTCAGGGATGGATAATCATACTGGACGACGAGGTCATCGATCCCATTATCCAGATTATGAATGTCGAACATAGGGTGCTCATTGTTGCCCATATTCGTGAAATGGACCTCTATGCCAATCTGTTTATATTCGCCATTGGGGACGAAAAGCTGGCTGCGCAGATCGAGCTTTGCCCAGTCCATGCGTAGGGCATTCTCATAGCGAGGCATGACGACGGCCTGAATGCTGACAGGAGCATTGCCAGACGTATAGTCGCGCCATTTGCCATTGTTGGCTATCCAGAAGCTGTTAGGCGTGTTCTTATGGCCAGCAGAGCTGATAGCTTTCACATTTTTCTTGCTCTGTGTGTAGTCGTAACCGCAGTATAGGGAGTCGTAGGCTGAGATGTCGAAACTCATGGGCAGTTCGAACGTGTTCCACCCGATGGCAAGTTCCTCGACGGAAACTTCCACCTCGGTCAGGTTGTCGCTCGCCAGATGTTCGCGTATCCAAACCTTGAACGAAGTGAGTCCCTCAGTAATCGAGAGACCGACGCGTAGTTGAGTGAGGTCACAGATTTGGTATGGCTGCAGCACCCCTTCTTGTGCGAAACCGGCCGCACATGAGATAGTGGCAGTGGCATTGGTGTTGCCCAATCCCGTCGAAGCAATGTCGTCGGTACAATAACCTACATAAACCTGAGCTTTTGTACACAGACAGCTGGCGGCAAAGAGGCAAGCCAGTGTTATAATATTATATATAATGTGTCTCATGGGCGGAAGAATTTATGTGATTCCGTCGTGCCGTCCTCCATCAAGAGCAGCAGGATGTAGGTTCCAACAGGATAATGATTCATGCGAATGCGCTCCACGCTGCCTGGCTGCGCCATTAGTCGCTGGCCGGCAGCATTGAGCAACGTCCAGTGTGTAATGGGGGCCGAAGTCTGGACATAGAGCTCTGCACCATCCCAGGCAACGTGGGTCTGAAGCGGAGCATCGTCGTGGACAGACTCGATGCTGAAGACACCATCGCGCAAGCCAAAGAAGGTGAGCGAAAAGGGGAAATAGCCCTCATGTCCATTGAAGATGGCATCGGGCACCAGCAGACGGAAGTCGTAGTCGCCTGCGGGGATGGCTCCGAGACGTATGATGTGGTTGTCGATCACGTCGCCTGGACACCAGTTCGAGAACGACTGCCACGACTCGTCGCTCTGCACGCCACCGCCATAGATGCCGTTGCTCTGCGTATTATACTGACGGAAAGGCTCGCACGACGAGCGTCCAGGTCGATAGACTTCGGCCATCCATTCGTTGACCCAGACATAGTGCAGACGGCGGTTGTACTCCTCGCCGCCCGAGTTGGCACCATGGTTGGAGTTGATCATGAGGAACATGGCATCGGACATGGGCTCGTCTAGATGCAGTTGGTAGTGAGCCACTGTGGTGCCATCCTCGTCGGTGTTGTTGTAGTTGTTGATGTAGCGTTCGTATACGAGTGGGACTACGTAGGCTTTACCGTCGTAGTCAGCAGGGGTGACGTCGGCCCCAAATGTCGACGTAGAGGCCCGCGAAGTGGAAGGAGCCTCTGATGAAGCGGGAACGGGACTCTCAGGGTCTGATACAATGTCGAGCGTGCCAGCAAAGACATCGTTGCGTCCAGCGCAGCCTGCTATCTGAGTGTTGGCAGCGTATGGTACGCCTTCTAGGTGGAACTCGAGCCAGAGGTTCATCGAGTCGCGCAGCTGGCGGTCATGCAGCATGGGGGCCAGGAACGAGATGTCCCAATGGTAAGGCACGGAGTCGGGCTGCTTGTTCATGTTCATGAAAGGAGTGATGTAGCGAGCCACTTCGATGCGCTTGATCGTCGGGTCGGTGTTGCCCAGACGTCCCGAATAGGTTCCCCCGCTGGGCTTGGTGCGCCAGCAGTCGTTATAGATGAGCGAGTCTTTCGGCATCAGCACCAGATCCACCGAACCGATGCGGTCGTAGTTGTCGCAAAGGGCGTGGATGGTGACTTCAAGCCTCAGGTGGTTACCCATGGCATCGAGGTCGGCAGCTGGCAGCAGTGTGGTGAAGCGCGAGTTGTTCAGACGATAGATACCCTCAGGCACAGGTGCATCCGATTCGTTCACGGTGCCTGCATAGACATCGTAGAACGTGATGTGGTCGTAGTACCGAAACCTCTGTTCGCCTTGCATCGAGCAGCAGAGGCAAAGTGTGCATACGAGCGTGAACAGTAATTTTCTCATTTTTCTATGTTATTATTCTTACACGGCAGCACATTTCTGTTCGAGCCACACGCGGTCGCTGTCGTTGAGGTGAGGTGCCAGTGTGTCGAAGACGCGGCGGTTGTAGTTGTTAAGCCATTCGAGCTCCTCGCGGTTCATGAGGGCGAGGTCGAGGCAGGAGGTATCGATGTAGCAGAGTGTGAGCGTGTCGAGACATTGGAATTCGCCCTGTTCGGAAGCGTCGCAAGGAGTGGCGTAGGGAGCATCCTGCACAAGGTTGAAAGGACGCACTAGCACAAGGTTCTCGTGACGGATGCCATATTTTCCGCCCAGGTAGATGGCAGGCTCGTTGCTGAAGAACATGCCGTCCATCAGCACCTGCGGATTGTGCTCCATGCGCACCGACTCAGGTCCTTCGTGCACACCCAGGTAGTGACCCACACCATGCGAGGTGCCGTGACGGTAGGTCTTGCCATCGCGCCACAAGTCTATGCGGGCCAGGGCATCTAGCTGGTCGCCACGTGTGCCACGAGGGAATACGGCCTGAGCCAGGCGGATGTGACCCTTGAGCACCAGTGTGTAATCGCGTTTCATGGCTGCGCTCACTTCGCCCACACCGATGGTTCGGGTGATGTCGGTGGTGCCGTCCAGATACTGGCCACCCGTGTCGATCAGCAGCAGGCCATTGCCAGCAATGGGCACATTGCTCTCAGGTGTGGTCTCGTAGTGGGGCATGGCACCATGCTCGTTCCAGGCTACGATGGCGGGGAACGACTCTTCGCGGTAGAGCGGCTGTTCGCGGCGGAACTCGATGAGCTTCTGGGCACAGTCCTGCTCGGTCACCTCATTGCTGATGCCGAAAGAGCCGTCGGGCAGTATGGTGAACTCGCCCGTGCTCTGAAGTTTATCGTCCAGCCAGTGATAGAAGCGGGTCAGGGCGATGCCGTCCTTGAGCATGGCCTGGCGGAATCCGGCAATCTCCACCTCGTTCTTCAGTGCCTTCATCAGCGGTATGGGGTTGTGTGCGGCCAGTCCCTCCATCCCCTCCGTGGCCAGACGGATGCCCTCCTCGTATGGCTGGGTCTCGATGCCCGTAGCCTCCAGATAGGCAGTCACCTCAGTGGTAAGCTTGCGTGGGTCGATGTAGAGGATGGTGCGTGTGCGGCTGATTAGGGCGTATGCTGTGAAGACAGGCGTGCACATCACATCCCGTCCGCGCAGGTTCAGTGCCCAGGCAACATCATCCAGGCTCGCGAGGAACAAGGCCTTGGCACCCTGACGCTCCACATCGTCGCAGATGCGGTTCAGTCGGTTGCGGGTCGATTCGCCGGCATACTCCTCAGGATAGACCTCGATGGGGGTGGCGGGCATGTCGGGGCGATCCTTCCAGAGTGGAGCCACCAGGTCGGCATCCACGTCCACAGTGATGTCCTGGAAGAAGATGCCTCGGCAGGCACCCACCAGGCTGACACCAGCTTCAGCTTTCTGTTCACATATCCACTCCTGCAGCGTAGGTATACCAGCCACCTTCATTTTCATCAGTTCGAAGGGCGATCCCTTGAGCTGTTCGGCTCCGCTGATGAAGAAGCGCGAGTCCGTCCACAGTCGTGCCTCCTTCTGTGTCACAGCCACCAAGGCCACCTCGCCACGGAAGCCGGTGAGCCACTCCACCTCCTTCCAGTGGTCGGGCAGGTATTCACTCTGGTGGGGATCGGTGTTCTCCATCAGGTACATGTCGATGCCAGCCTTCTGCATGGCCTCGCGCAGTTTCTTGAGTCTTGTATAGGATGCTATCACGGGGAGTTGGAAAGTTAAGAGTTAAACAATCGGGAGAGAGGCGTTTGTTTGGGTTGAGGAGTTCGAGTTTTTTGAGTAGTTATAGGGCTAAGGTTCGAAGACGAAGGGGTTGAGGGATACCGAACTCTCTTCGAACTTCTAAAACTTTCCCCCTTATGCGCTGCAAATTTAAGCTTTTTTTTCGAAAACTCCAAATCTGAGCACCATAAAACTGTACAATCTGTGAATTTTCATGTTCAAATGATGAAAAAAGCAGGCGATTCACAACTTGTACATTTCTTTTCATCCATTGCACGAGATAGCACGAGAAAAGTACGTACCTTTGCAGCGTCAAAAAACAAGAAGCCCTTGAATTTGACGATGGGGCTTCGAGCTGACAACAACAAGATAATACATTATAAATAATAATTAATAGTTAAGACCCCGAGGACGATACAGGTGAGCCCTCACTAAGATTATGAAAAAGTTTTTCGCATTCGCAATCGCCATCGTGGCAATGGCAACCTCATTGGTTTCATGCAACAACGACGACACAGAGTTTGTAGCACAGAAGACTCCTGTAGCCACTGAGCAGGCTTCAAAGGAGTGCGACCTGAACCTGATGGTGACAGTCAGCGATGAACAGACGAAGTACTTTGACGAAATCTATGTGATTGAGATAGGCCAACAACGTCAGACCATCAGGGTTTCAGACATGGTGCCTATCACTACAGAGCAAGCATGTGCCTACGACAATGCCAAGGAACTGGCTGAGAGCTTCGACGTGGATTCGCATATCCTTATCTGTCCTTTGGGCAAGATCATCAAGGGACAGACCGCTAAGGTCGTGTCGCATGAGCTGATAGTAAAGGCCAACCACCCTACTGAGCAGTTCGACTACATCGATGGCTCATGCTTCGTGACTATCAGTTCCATGCCTACCTGCATCAATTCTTCGCAGGTTCATCGCGGCATCTATGGTGATGATGACAATCTCACCGCCTTTGCCGAAGTAATGGCCAAAAGCGAGCTGAAAGCCAAAATCATCCTCTAATCCGGCGAAAATCTATCATAATAATCTCCCCGAACGGGCAGGACTCACCAAGTGAGGTGATCCTGTCCGTTCTTTTATCCTTGTCCTCAGAGTATCATCCAGCAGCAACGACCACAGAGTTCCATCCACGTGTGGTGTTCTTGGTAGCGGCGTTCCGATTCGCAGACCCAGAGGATGTCTGTGTGCAGGCTGTCGTCAATCTTCGGATGGGGCGCATAGCCATCGGTCAGAATGATGAGTCCGTCATAATAGTTGTGTTCCATCAGGTAGTCGAAAATGGGCTGGAACAGTGTGCCTCCACGTCCTGTGACCTCGATGTGGCGACTCGCCTTGCGAATGTTGTGCACGGGGCCGAGCTGGCAGTCGAACTGAACGCAGTCAATCTGGTCGATGCCGTAACGGAACATCTTGTTGATCACGCTGTAGAAGTTTGAGAGGTTGCTGTCTGAGATGGAGCCCGACACATCGACTGCCACCAGCAGCCGTGTGGTGAACTCGCGTGCTGCACCCATCTGTTCGAAGCCAGTGCGACGGTTGGGCTTCATGCGAGTCAGTTTCTTCCGACTACTCAGTATGCTGCCGCGGAAGCCTTGCACCACCTGACGGTAGTCGATGCGGGCCTGAGTCGAAGCCTCGATCATTTCCACCACTTTGCCTGGGATGGAACCCCAGTTGCTGAGGCTCTTGATCAGGTCGTTGATCTCCTGCGACTTCAGGCTGTCCTCTTGCCAGAGGCTGGCCTTGTCACTAGCGGCATCACGTCCTTTGTCCTCATCGTCGTCTTCCTCCTCTCCATCGAGTTGTTCTTCAATCTTGCGGGCATACCACTCGAAGCACTCGTCGCTCTGCAGTTTGAAGTCCTTGGGTGTGCGTAGTGGGAGTTGCTCGCGAGCATGATCCTTGTTGTAACTGTCAGCAATTGTGATGTCGCTGCCCCAGGCTAGGGCAGTGCGGCTCACACCATCGGGTTGTCGCTCGTAGGGATGTTTCAGGAACAGGCGTATCAGCTCGATGCGCAACAGTTGATCCACCTCATGGAGCGTCAGTCCTTCGAGGTGTACTGGGTTGTACTCCAGACGTCCCTGCCCCACACGGATGGCACAGCGCATCGAGTCGTTGGCCTCCAGACGCTGCATGCAGTAGAGGGCAAAGAACGCAGGCTCGCGTAGGAACCACTGCTGGCTGATCTTCTGCAGTATGGCTTCGACGTTGCTCATCATCATGTGTGTCAGAGGTTGGAGATGAAACTGATGATCGAATCGTAGAGCTGCGGCGTGTGGTCGAGCACAAAGAGTATGGCCTTTGGGTAGGTATTCTTCTCAAAGACGGAAGTGAAATGCGCAATGGCTTCCTTGTTTTTAGCCTGTTCCATCATGCGATAGTAGGCTACAAGGTTGTCGGCAATGACAGGCACCTGTGAGTCGAGTATCTCACCGGTCTCCAGGAATCGGAAGATGCCCTCGTTGACAATGGCCAGCTGGTGGAGCCTGTATTTGGCCAGTTCGGCTCTATGTTTCTCAAGGCTGAGCAGCACTTCGATGCCTGTCAGCACCTTATTGCCTGCTATGGATCCCATGAAGCGGCTGGTGGCAGCAGGGCCTACAATGCCTGCTATGAGCTTCTTATGCACCTCGTCGAGCGACTCCATACCCACAATGGTAGCTGACACTTTCTCCCAGGCACGGCGGTCAGGGCTCTTGTCCAGACCTGTGTCGATGCCCTTCTTCTGCCCCTCGTTACCATCAAGCCACACAGGCTCGTTCTGTATGAACTGAATGATGCGGCTGTCAATCTTGTGCTGTTCGGCCCAGAGCAGCCACTCCGAAGCCGTGGGTAGGAAGTTGTAGATGTTGAAACGGCTCACCAGGGCGGGGTCGAGGTCCGTAATCTGGTATTCTTCGCCCGCGTTGACAGCCGAGATGATGCGACTGCCTTCGGGCAATTGTCGCCCAGCCAGCTTGCGGTTCAGGGCCAGGTCCATGATGGTCTGCAGCACCTCAGGTCGGGCGCGGTTCAGCTCGTCGAGGAAGAGGACGATCGGTTCACCGTCCAACGGGAACCAATAGGGAGGAAGGAAGTCTGTCTTCTCGACATTCTTGTTGGGCAAGCCGATGAGGTCTCCCGGGTCAGACATCTGTCCGAGGAAGAGGGTGACCACCTTCATGCCACGGGCGGTGAAGTAGTCGGTGAGTATCTCTGATTTGCCGATGCCATGACGACCGACAAGCATAATGTTCTGTGTGGCTGGCGTGAGGTCCAGTATCTGCAGGAGCTCCTGCGTATTGATGTTGATGCCCATGTGTTTGGTAGGGGAGTTTGAAGTTTTTTTTTCTCTATTTCTTCTCGACTGTATTGTGTCATTTTGTCAGTTCTGTTGGTCCGCCAGCTCGTTTTGCCTGTTGTGCATCAGCCAGCGCATGGTTCACCAGCGTCTGTATGGCGGTGTAGCTCAAGTTCATCATCTTCAGCAGCTTGTCATACACATCCGTCTCGATGGCCATCTTACACTCATCGTCCTCATATTGCGAGAGGGAGATGATGCCCGGGCGTATCGTTTCGCGGCTGAAGCTCTTCTGGCTCACGTGGATGTATTCGGCCAGCATCCCATTGTCGCCTGATTGTGCGATGAGCTTCATCACGCCCTGATACCCCGTCTCCTCAGAGTAGAGGCAGGTGCCAAACTCCACATGCAGGCTCCTCCAGCGGCGTGCCGAAGACAGAAGGTTGCGTGCCGAAGCGAGCGCATTGTCGTAGTAACGCGCCACGCGGTCAAAGTCCTCTTGTCCGACAGGGATGAACGTAGCAACGCGCCTCATACTCACCGGTTCGGCATGGAAGCAGTAGATGCCCTGCTCGCCAAAGTCGTAAAGGTCGGCACGACACTCACCGTCATCTACCGCTACGATTCGCCAGATCGAACGCGATCGGCCGCCCATGGGTGGTCGCACAAAGCAGTCACCTACATGTACTTCATTCTGGTTCATTGTCAACTGTGAAGATTCTCAATACTCTTTTGTTCTCCTGTCATTCTCTTATTGGTCTGGGTTTTCCCACACCCCATAGATGCTGCGTGGCGCCAACTTGGCAGTAGGAGAGAGGGGGCCGCCTTTGTGTGCCTCGATTACCTGACGTGTGATGGCCTCGATCGTATCGCGATCTGGTGCACCGAGCACGAAGGCCACCTCCTTCTTTTTCGGCATGGAATACACCACTTTCACCTTGTCACCCTGCTGTGCTATGCGGAACTGTATGCCAGTGCCCCTGAGTCTGGCACGCAGCAGGGTGCGCACCATCAGCTGTTCCAGGCTCTGCTTCTTCAGCAGCTTCTCGGCCTCAGTCACCTTCTTCTGCCAGTCTGCATCCCATCGCTTGCGATACTCTGGGTAATATCGGTCAGGATGGGCACACACCTCCTCGCGCTGAGCTCGTGGCAAGCCCAACATAGTGCGCTTGTAACGGTCCTCTATGTACTTGCCATAGACGTCGTCAAGCGGCAATCCTGCACTCAGCAGGTAGTGAATTCGGTGCGAAAATGTATCCATAGCCCTCTTTTTCGTTGGTGCAAAGATACTGTTTTTTTGGCAACAGAGCAAGGATTGGAGAGAAAAAGCAGTTTTTATTGCAGTTCAGTATGCGCAAAAGCAGTATTAATGATGGTTCAATAGGAGAAAAACACAATGAATTTGTCCGCGGAACTAACAGCGTCAGGGCATAAGTGGCCAGCCCACCCTCGCTATATGTCGTAGCGAGGTTGGACTGGCTATTTATTGTTTATAGAGTCTTCAGACCCAGCATTACACCAGGTGGCGGATCAGCTCCTCACGATCGCCAGGGAGCATGTCGATTACGGGGATCTCGACCATGGTGTAGGCTCCAGGCTGCTGCTTCATGGCAGCGCGGGCCACGTTGACGAGCACCTGTGCGGTGAGGGCAGGATTGTTGATCTTCATGTTGAACTCGAAGAGCTGGTTGTGGGTCTTGCCACTCACGCCCTTACGGGTGAGGTTCACTCCGTGGCCCACGTCGTTGAGTGCATCGACGCTCTCCACCTGGAAGACGTGGGTCTCGTCGCTGGCAAAGTATGGGTCAGCCTTGATGGCCTTGGTCACCTCAGCGAGGTCAGCACCCTCCTCGAGCTCCACGTAGACCATGCGGCGATGGATGCCCTGACCCACAGGGATGGTCATAGAGAGGGCGTCCTTGACGCCAGCCTTCGAGCGAACGCACACGCTGTGACCCATCGAACGGCCTGGGCCGAAGTTGGTGTAGGAGATACCCTTAGGTGCAAGGCTCTCCATCAGAGTGCGGACAATGGAGTCTGACCCTGGATCCCATCCTGCTGAAATAACGCTCACGGCATTGTTTGCCTTGGCACAGGCATCGAGCGAGCGACGGAGATCGACGATCTGCGTGTGGATGTCGAACGAGTCGACGGTGTTGATGCCCAGAGCGAGGCACTGCTTGGCATACTCCTCGACGCTACGGGTTGGGGTGGCCAAGATGGCTACATCCACATCCTTCAACTCCTTGATGTCCTTCACTACGTCGTAATTGGCCAGCTCGGCTGGTTTGTTCTCTGCACCTGCACGACGCACAATACCTACACACTCAAAATCGGGAGCAGCCTCAAGAGCCTCGAGTGCATACTTGCCGATGTTGCCATAACCTACGATGGCAGCGCGAATCTTTGTCATATTCTGGATATAAATATTATAATGTAAGATGCGTAATTGAAAAAAGCGGTGCAAAGATACGGAATATATGGCAAAAATCCAAATAATTTCGGAATTTTATGTAATTTTTCAATAATATACAGCAGTTTTATGGCAAAAGTGAATGTGGAGTTTATATCAGCCCCGCCACAATGGGGATGGTGAGGAGCGAGAGCAGGGTGGTGAGGAAGGTGCCCTGGGCCATGACCGTCTCGTCCACGCCGTACTTGAGGCAGAAGATTGTACCGAACGAGGCTACGGGCATGGCAATGATGAGCGTGTTGATCTGGATGATGTAGGGGGTGAAGATGCAGCCCGACTGAGGCAGGAGCCACACGATGGCCTTGAAGCAGTAGCACACCACGAGGGGCATGAGCAGCAGTCGGCACACCGAGGTAATCCAGACACGAGGGGGGCCTGCCATGTGGCGGGCGGGAATCTGCGAGATGCTATAGCCGATGATGAGAAGCGAGGCAGGCACGGTGATGTTGCCCACCATGGTGAGTGGCTGCGCCAGGATGCGCGGCGCATGCCAGGCCAGGGCCACGATGAGGATGGAGAGATAGGTGCCGATCATGGCCGGCGAATAGAGGCGGCTGCGAAGTGTGCCTCCCTCGCCCTTGCCTGCAATGAACTGTGCGCCCCAGATGAAGACTGAGACGGTGTTGGCCACGTTGAGCACCGAGGCATAGAACACCGCCTCAGGGCCGAACACCGAGGCCACCACCGGATAGCCGATGAAGCCCACGTTGGCAAAGGTCAGCATGAAGCTGTGTAGCCCTCGTTCGGGATCCTTGCAGCCCCACAGGCGTGGCAGCCAGGCTGAGAGGGGCAGCAGGATGGCATAGGTGGCTGCACCCACCAGCAGCAGTGGCAGGATGAGCGAGCGGTCGGGCATGCGGTCGCCCATGGTGGAGGCCAGCACCAGACAGGGGCAGGTGAGGTTAACGATGAGACCAGAGAGCCCCTTGCTCACCTGCTGGGTCATGAGACGTGTGCGACCGCAGACGTACCCAGCCAGCACGACGATGAACAGCATGGTCAGCTGTTCGATCAAGACGTTGATATCCATGGGGCGGGTTATGGGGTTGTGAGGTTATGGGGTTATGAGATCATGAGGTTTATCTGCCCACCGTGCGGCAGTCCACATATCGCTGCACATCGTCCTTGTAGAGTTCGCTGATGGGCAGGCAGGTGCCGTCGGCCGAACCGACCTTGAGGCGCAACTTCGACACCTCCACCACCTTGCTCATGTTGACGATGTAGGAGCGATGGATGCGGATGAAGTCGGTGGCTGGCAACAGATCGGCCAGCTTCTTGATGGTCATCAGGAAGGTCAGGGTCTCGCCCGAATCGAGATGTATGCTCAGGTATTCGCCTTTTGATTCGATATAGGCAATCTGGCTGATGCTCACGCGCACGGTGCGGTAATCGACTTTGATGAAGATGGTGTCATCGTTCAAGACCGGTGGGGTACTCGGAGAGACAGGATCGGGATGCTCCAGCTCATACTGACGCTTCAGTTTTTCGGCCGACTTCAGGAACTCGGGCACGCCGAAGGGCTTGAGCAGATAGTCAACAGCATTGAGGCGGAAGCCGTCGATGGCATACTGACTGTAGGCCGTGGTGAAGACGATGAGGGGTGGGCGAGTCAATGAGCGCACAAAGTCCAGACCATTGAGGTCGGGCATGCTGATATCGACAAAGATGGCATCCACCTGCACCTGGTTGAGCATGCGGATGGCCTCGAAGGCATCCTTGCAGGCGGCAGCGAGGGTGAGGTAGGGTGTCTGCTCTATCATGTTCTGCAGTTGCAGCAGGGCCAGAGGTTCGTCATCGATTGCCAGGCATCTGATTTGCATAGTGTGTGGGTAATTTGAGTGATACGCTGTATTGTTGTGGGTCGCGGTCATCGACCGTCAGTTGATAGTTGGTGTCGAAGATCAGGTCCAGGCGCTTGCGCACGTTCTCGAGGCCGATGCCACCCTGTGCGTCGCTCTGGGCCTGGGCATGGCGGCTGTTGACGCATTCGAACAGGAGCCATTGCCCATCCTCGCTCTCATGGAGTCGGATGTGGACGAAGGAGTGGTGACGGTAGCTGATGCCATGCTTGAAGGCATTTTCGATGAAGGTGACCAGCATCAGGGGAGGTATCTGCAGGCTCTTGGTGGTCTGCTCGGGCATCTGGAAGAGGAGCTCCACGCAGTCGCTGTAGCGGATCTTCATGAGCGAGAGGTATTGGCTGATGAACTCCACTTCGTTGCTGAGTGGCACAAAGGCACCATTGCCTTCGTAGAGAATGTAGCGCATCAGCTGCGAGAACTCCACCAGGCAGCGCTTGGCCCGCTCCTTGTCGATGTCGATGAGCACGTGTATGTTGTTGAGCGTGTTCATGAAGAAGTGCGGGTTGAACTGATGCTTCAGATACTCAAGCTCCTGCTTCAGGTTCTGCTGCTCGAGCTCCACCAGCCGCTGTCGCTGCTCACGGGCTTTGAGCGCAGCCAGAGCACCTGCATCCACACCCAGCATCAGCAGGGCTATGATGAGGCGGGGCATGTTGCGCGAGGTGACGAAGGCAAAGGGATCATGGCTGCGCAGCTCCGTGGCGGGCGACACCTGCACCAGGAAGACGCAGAAGCCCGTCACTATGACCAGCACGTTCACCGCATACCACCCGTAATGCTTGCGGCCGAAGCCGAGCGGGAAGGCCAGGCAGTGATGGAGCAGAAACAGCACCAGATAGGCAGTCAGATAGACGTGTACGCGGCCGAGGAGCTCGCTGCTGAACGGTGAGCCATCGACCATCAGCGCATACCACTGCGTGAACCATGGCCATAGGAAGAAGAGCAGCCAGGTGGCAGCTATGACTATGTACTCTATGCGTTTGTTGCTCAGGTTCGCCATATTGTGCGTGCAGGGGGTGTCACATTTCTGGGCGCAAATATACGGTTTTTTCCCATAACGACGGGGTTTTGTCCTTCCCGACAAGTCTATGTTTAACAACGATTAAGAAAAACGATTCGCATCTGCTCACTCGGGATGGCACATCTTCGTGTGGGTGGAAACTGCATCGTTGGCATGCCCCATACGTTAAAGATAGTTAACGTAGCAGACGTTTTTTTGGAAGCTTGGCAAAAAATACCTACCTTTGCAGCGTAGCATTTGCCTCAAACTTTCAACCCCACACCCTCAAAACCTCAAAACCTCATAACCTCATAACCTCAAAACCTCAAAACCTCATAACCTCATAACCTCATAACCTCATAACCTCAAAATTCCCCACACCCCATGAATACCCTCCGCACCTCCTTCGTCGCCACCCTGGCTCTGCTGGCTGCCCCTGCGCTCCCTGCCACCGAGGGCGAGCATGACTTCATGCACCATATCTACGACTACATCGAGGACCTATCGGTCTTCGAGCTTGGTCAGGAAGACAGCCGCGCCTATTACATCCCCGAACACAGTCAGTTGCTCAACGGCCAGTGGCGTTTCTTTTTTGCCGACACACCCGAGGGCATCCCCACCGACTTCTATCAGCCCAGCTTTGCCGATCGCAAGTGGACCACCATCGACGTGCCTTCGAACTGGGAGATGCGTGGCTTTGGCGACCCCCTGTTCCGCAATGTCGCCGCTCCCTTCAAGGCCAATCCTCCGCTCGTGCCTCACGAATACAACCCCACTGGCGCCTATCGCACCACCTTCACCGTGCCCAGCGACTGGAGCGGCGAGGAGGTCTTCCTGCGATTCGAGAAGGTAGCCTCGGCCTCGTTCCTCTGGGTCAATGGCCACGAGGTGGGCTACAACGAGGGCGCTCAGGAGCCTGCTGAATACGACATCACCCCTTATCTGCAGAAGGGTAGAAACACGCTGGCCATGCTCGTCATCAAGTACAGCGATGGCTACTATCTGGAGGGCCAGGACTACTGGCGTCTGGCTGGTATCTTCGACGATGTGTGGCTCTATGCCACCCCACGCACCCGTCTCTTCGACTGGCATGTGACCACCGACCTCGATGCCGACTATCGCGATGCCGAGCTTTGCATCCAGGCCACAGCCAAGCATTATGGCGAGGGCTCGTTGCCTCAGGGCCTGACGCTGCGTGCCCAGCTCTTCGACGACCAGAACCATCTCGTCACCGATCTGGCAGCCGACGGACTCACCCTGGCCCAGCCAGTCTCCAATCCAAGGAAGTGGACCAGCGAGACGCCTGACCTCTACCACCTCCACATGCAGCTCTGCGACGCCTCGGGCCAGGTGCTCGACCGTGCTGAGCAGACCGTGGGCTTCAAGGAGACCGAGATTCGTGACAACGTCTTCTTGCTCAATGGCCAACCCATCAAGGTCAATGCGCAGAACTCGCACATGCAGCATCCTCGCGATGGTCACAGCGTCACCGATGCCTTGATCGTGCAGGACATGACCATCCTCAAGCAGTATGGCTTCAACGCCGTGCGTACCAGCCACTATCCCCCGGTGCCTCGCTATCTGGAGTATGCTGCTCAGTATGGCTTATATATAATAGATGAGACGGGCGACGAGAGCCACGCCACCGAATACGTGTGCAACGATCCTCGCTTCACCGAGATGTATCGCGAACGTGTGCGCCGCATGGTGCTGCGCGACCGCAACCAGCCTGCCGTGCTCTTCTGGAGCGCTGGCAACGAGAGTGGCGAGGGCTTCAACATAGCCGAGGTCATCAAGGAGGGCCGCCAGTACGACGACACCCGCTCGTGGATGTATGGCGGCAATGCCTACAGCCATCCAGCCGAGGAGATCATCGGCCCTCGCTATCCTACCCCTTTGGCCTTGGATCTCAAGGTGGGTCATCATCAGGACGGTGACGTGCGGCCTTCGTTCATGGACGAATACATCTCCGTGGCAGGCAATGGCGGCGGTTTCTTGGACGAGATGTGGCAGGCTGTCTATCAGTATCCACGCACCATCGGTGGAGCTCTCTGGGACTTTGTCAGCCCCGGCCTCTACGCCAATGCCCGCGCCCTCACCGACCAGTCGCCGCTCCACAACCCCGCCCACATCATGGGCAATGCCAAGCTCGTTGAGTACAACGCCATCTCCTTCAAGAACTTTGCCCACACCTATGCCGAGCCAGATAAAGGTCGCACCAGGCACAACCACGTTCTCGACCTCAACGGTCATGACCAGTGGGTCGAAGTCTATCGTTCGCCAGCCCTCGATCTGGAGACCGAAGCCCTCACCATCGGTTTCGATGTCATGCCTCGTGCCCTCAACGCCAGCAGCGGTACCTTCATCACCAAGGGCTCTTATCAGTATGGTGTGCAGCAGTATGGCGCTGACAGCCTCCTGTTCTACATCAATACGGACAAGGACATCAATAATCCGCGTGCCCGCAGCCATCGCTACCAGCTCTTTGCTCCGCTTCCCGACCAGTGGACCGACCAATGGCACAGCATCCTGGCCCTCTACGACGGCAAGGAGATGCTCCTCCTCATCAATGGCATCCCTGTGACCAAGGCCCCTGCTGCCGGCCACCTCATCAATGCTCCCTACCCCGTCAACATCGGACGCAACGCCGAGATCCACGGTCAGCAGACCGATGTCTATCTCTGTGACGCCCTCCTCGACAATGTCTTCATCTATGGCGAGGCCGTCCTGAACTTCCCGCTCCTCTCGCTCGACTCCGCACTCCTCTCGCTCGACTTCGAGCAGGAGACCCCTGGCCCCGAATACTTCACCTATGGCATCGGTGCCCGTACCTATGGCACCATCTGGCCTGACCGTAGCGTGCAGCCTGAGGCCATCCAGATGAAGCACTCTACCCGCCCCATCGTCATCACCCTGCTCAATGCAGAGAGTGGCACAGCCGAGGTCTGGAACCGCAGCGCGTTCCTCCCTGCCAGTCACTACGCCACCACCTGGACGCTGCTCGAGGATGGCGTTGCCATCGAGCAAGGCGAGCTGGCATGGAGTGAGTCTCCTAACAGCCAACAGACGCAGGACGTCGCTCCCCTCTCGCGCCAGCTTGTCCACATCCCTTACCACAAGCCCACCATCAAGCCAGGCAGCGACTATCAGCTGCAGTTCAGCACCCGTCTCAAGCAGGACGAACGCTGGGCTCCTGCTGGTCACGAGGTGGCTGCCGACCAGGCTGCTTTGCCCTGGCACCAGCTCGCTGAAGCCTCTGATCGCACCATCGGCACCGCACATCTGGAGCAGACGGCCGAGGCTATCTGCGTCACGGGCGATGGCTTCTGCTACACCTTCACCCCTGATGGCCAGCTCACTGGCATCGAGCAGCAGGGCACTCAGCTGCTGGCCGAACCGTTGCAGCTCAACATCTGGCGTGCCCCTATTGCCTGCGAGGTCGATGACTGGAGCGCCTACAACATCCGCTACTCTAACAACGAGCCTTGGACAGGTCGTCAGATCAGCGCTGAGTGGTGGGGCAATCACCTCGACCGCACCACGCGCATGCCTATCTCTTGCGAGGCGCGTGAGGTCGATGGCCAGGTCTATCTCGACGTGCGCTGCTTCACGCAGTTCGGCGAGGTCAAGTTCGGAGCCCTCGATGCCTACATCTTCGGCATTCGCTATCAGGGTCTGGAGGAGACCTATCGCTATCGCATCAATGGCGATGGCACCATCGCACTCCATCACACCATCAAGCCCGAAGGTCAGATGCCTTACCTTCTGCCTCGCATCGGCCTGACCCTCTCCTTGAACAAGGATATGCAGCAGGTGGACTGGTATGGACGCGGCCCTGAGGAGAACTATCCCGACCGCAAGACCGGTTACATGGTAGGCCGCTACCATACGACCGTCGATGACATGTACGAGCCTTACCTCATCCCACAGGATCATGGCTTGCGATGTGACCTGCGCTGGCTCACCCTCTCGGACGGAGCTGGCCATGGCCTGCAGTTCTCGATGAACGAGCTGTTCAACTTCAACGCCTATCCATTCAGCACCGACCACCTCACCCGTGCTGTCTATCAGTACCAGTTGCAGCGTGGCGATGCCATCACGCTCAACCTCGATTACGCCACCACCGGCCTTGGCTGCACCGCCAACTACGTGCTGCCTGCCTATCAGGTCAAGCCGCAGATGTACGAACGTGACATCACCATCAGGTTGCGATAGGGGTTCTGTCCTTTCAGCCTCTTCAATCAGTTGTTGATAACTTGTCATTTTTCCACAACAGTTATCCACACCACCCCCCTTTTCCCCGATAGTTATCCACAAATCCCCCTTCATAACTCCAGGAAAACCCGTTATCAACCCACATTGTTGAAAACTGAGTTGATAACATTCCTCTAGAGACACCAGATAGTCCGACTTAGCAACGAGTCGGACTATCTGGTATGCACAGAGGGGCAAAAGTTGCATATTTTGCCCCTCTGCGTATTGCGGACTTCATCACTTTGTGTGCAGTGATGAAGTCAGGCACGCTGAAATTTGACACTTCGTACGGTGTGTCAAATTTGTGTGCACACAGAGGGGCAAAAGCTGCATGTTTTGCCCCTCTCTGGATTGCGGACATCATCACTTTGTGAGCAGTGATGAAGTCAGGCGCGCTGAAATTTGACACTTCGTACGATGTGTCAAATTCGTGAACTCACAACAGCTTTTCCGCAATCTGAGAGGTGATGTGATACATGAGCTTTCGCCAGTCGGTACGTGCATCATTGAGGAACTCGTAGAAGACATTCTTAACACATCCAAGCTTGTCTCCTAATGAAGACCCCATAACATTAAAGGTAACTATATACTATTAGACCCTAGGGCAATCACCCCTAGGGTTTTCTTTTGTTATCCTGACCCAGCAATCCTCAAAACTATTTTCAAAACTTATTGCCAAAGTGTTTGCTTTTCTGCTTGAAAAATCTTATCTTTGCATTATAGTTTAAACCACTAGATTAGGAGAAAAGATATGATAGATTTTTCACAGTTTGATTCACTCATTGCCATGACAATGTACTTCAATAATGAGGACGTTTGCAAGAATGCAATCATTGAGACTCGTTGGGGTATTGGAGAGGCGCAAGATGTTGTTTGCCCATATTGCGGTCAGCATCATTGTGCCACTCGCAAGGATGGTCGTTTCCGTTGCAATCACTGCAAAAGGAACTTCTCTTGCAAGGTGGGTACAATCTTTGAGGATTCGAACCTCTCACTTGTAAAGTGGTTCATTGCAATGTACCTTATTTCGTCACATAAGAAGGGCACCTCTTCTTGTCAGTTAGCAAGAGACATCAAGGTCACTCAGAAGACAGCGTGGTATATGCTGCATAAGGTTCGTGCATTGTTTGCACAGAGCGATTCTGAGGCTCTTTGTGGTATGGTTGAGTGTGATGAGGTCTATATTGGTGGCAAGGAGAAATGGAAGCATTAGTCGATGCGTACTCCTAACACCCAAGGTCGTTCAACCAAGACAAAGACCCCAGTGTTCGGTATGATGGAACGTAGTTCTATTGTGAATGCAAAGGGTGATGTGGAGTTTATGTCATACGTCCGTGCAATGGTTGTGGAGAAGACTGATAGAGCAACTTTGCTGCCTATTATCGCTCAGTTCATCGGTGAGGGTTCAACTGTCTTCACAGATGAACTGAATGCATATAACCATCTTTCAGAAATGGGCTATGAGCATAAGATTGGCAATCATGGAGCATTGCAATTTGTATGTGAGGGTGAGGTGTATACCAACAACATTGAGGGCTTTTGGTCACACTTCCGTAGAATGATTAGTGGCTGCTATCATGATGTTTCGGATGAGCATTTGCAGTCATATATTGACGAGGCTTGCTTCCGTTGGAACACACGAAAAATGGCTGAATCAGAGCGATTCAGCCATATGTTTGACAAGTCTATTGGACTTGTTAAGCCTAACAGTGAGTTTATTCTGTGCGAGGTGGGATAATTATTGCCAACCTTGTCCTTTAATATACTGTCCATTGCCGTTTTGCATTTGTTGAGCAACATTATAGGCATTTCGTGTGCTTTGTGGGATATTGTTTATGGTCTGGCGTTTGTTATCAACTTTAACCTCTCCATTTGGTTTCATGAAACTAGAATTGCCTTGAACATCATAACCATCATTGCTATCATAAGACATATCTAGTTCATCATTTGTATTACCATATTGTTTGTTGAATTGTCTTGCTGCATAATTTGCAAGATTATTACCCCTTTTGCTATTCAATCTGTAATTACTATCTCTTCCCCCTTTTGTTTGCAATTTTTGGGCTGCACTAGCATATGTTTTTAATCAGGAAGTATAATAACTAGCTGAAAGTTTTAATTGCCACATTGCAGATTACTCGTATCGGATTGCTTCGATAGGATCGAGGCTGGCTGCTTTTTTAGCTGGTATGTAGCCGAATGCAATACCAATGATGGTACAAACCACGAAACTCAGAATAACCGCCCAGCCAGGAACTGAGGTGGGAAGACCT
>JAZQQU010000088.1:0-25689 GCA_045629225.1 Bacteroidales bacterium
CGGACTTCCGCGAACTTCAGGCCGTAATGGGCTTTATGTCAATGGGGCGTGCTCAAAACCTCAAGACCTCAAAACCCCAAAACCTCAAGACCTCAAAACCCCAAAACCTCAAAACCTCAAAACCTCAAAACCTCATCTCCATTGCTGCCAGCGTCATTGTGGTGCTCGGCCTCTCGCTCTTCTTCAGCCTCAGCAACAGGCAGCAAGATACCGGTTGCGAAGCATGGGTCAATGGTGAGAAGATCACAGATCCGACAGCGGTAATGGCCTTAATGCAGAACACCATGCGCGATATGGACATTGAGGGCAACAATCCTGTAGAGGACCAGCTGCGCGATATGTTCGACCTCCTTCTGACACCTCAAACCGTTCAAACCTTATGAAACATTTCATTCTATCCCTCCTGCTCCTGCTGATGCCCCTCAGCCTGGCAGCACAGTACGATCTGGCCATAAGCAAAGTGCTGGATGGCCGGTACAAGAAGAATCGTCACACGACCAATGTAGAGATTTCCCGCGAGCGACTCTTGAGCTACCAACTAGACTATTACCATAGCCTCACAGTCACCGACGACGATGAGATCATGGATGCCATCTCGACCGCTGTCATGGCCGACGAACCTCTGGCTATCGAAAAAGACTTCTCGACCATCGGAACCAAGCTCTACTACGGCTTCTTCCAGATGAAAGACGACATGCCGAGCACCTCATCACACAAACCAACGGTGCATCGATACATCTTCTTTCGCGACATGCGCCAGTCGCCCGACCATCCTGCATCCATGGTCACGCTGATCTACATGGAGGGCGAAGCCACGCTCGACTTCCTGAAGCAAAAATTCTCGAAATAACGGAGCAGGCAACAATGAGCTCCGTGCTAATCCTAACAATAAAGAAACATTTGATATGAAACCTTTTGCATTGATATTTTCGGCCTTCCTCGCCACCGCCAGCCTCATGGCACAGCAGAACGTAAATGATACGTTGACCATCGAAAAACCTAATCAGGTCATCCTTGCGCAGCATGACGACACCCTCAGCATCAAGGTGCAGGGCAAGGAAGATGCACCCAACTTCCTCTTCGAACGTGAGATGGTGCTCGACCCCAAGGCCGAAGTGAAAACCAAACAGACCCACACCACCAGCAGTCCGCTGACCTGGGACTTTGCCCATATCGAAGGTCGTGATAGCCAACGAAGCGCAACCCTACATTTCAGACTCATGGCCGACGTGAATGCCGGATTAGTTCTTCCCATGGGTTCGCCTGCCGACATGAAGTTCAATCACTGGGGCTTTTGGGAAATGGAGTCCAACGTTTTCGGCTTAAGCTTAATTCCTAACTACACCAAATGGTGGTATGAACTGAAGTATGGTCCTGGCTGGCAGATGATGTATATGAAGAAGAATACGATGGCCTATACCAATCGTAATGGTGACCTGCTATTCGGTTCATATCCACAAGGCACTGATCCCAAGCAGAGTGTAATACATTCGATGTCCTTTAACGCCACGCTGATGGCACACCGTCGTCTCAGCCATGGCAGTTCGCTGGGCCTCGGTGTCACAATGAAGACCTTCACGAATAGTCCTAACAACATCGTCCGTACGGAATATAAAGATACCGACGGCAAGAAGAGTGTAGTGCTTAACGAATACTATGGTATGCGTAGCGTCCAATGGTCGGCTATTGCTCAGTATAACTACGAGCAGGACTGCTACTACTTTGTCCGCTATTCTCCCTGGAGCCAGTTCCATCCGGGCAGCGGCCCTGACTACTCAAGCTTTACTGTAGGCTTTGGCCTCTGTCTGTGATCTTTGGCTCACCAAAGTTCTAAAAAAAAGCAAAACGCATCGTAACTACTAATAAAATATTCTAATTCAGCCTCTCCGATTGGTAATTATCATTAACAGATTACATAAGCATTTGTTTTTCAACCTATCTTTGCAGCACAAAGCTCCACATTGATTCCCTTTGTCGGAGAAATCGTAACCGAAAAACAAATGAAATACAGGCTGACACTGGTCCTCATCCTTGCACCCCTGCTGCTCGTGGCACAAAACGAGTGGCAGGATACTTTGACTACAAAGCACCCTGCCACGCAAGAGGAGGAGATCCGTCTGTCAGACAGCTTCATGCAGGAACTGGAACGCGCCTTCTCCTTCGCTCCTCAGGCCGACCCGCTGATACAGAAGGACACGCTAAGCATCGAGCAGCTGCACGAATGGGTGGGCAAGCCGGACGACATGGACGAAGTGGCGCACATGGACACCTCGCGCTTCACACCCGAATACTTTGCCCTGAAGATGTACGAGAAGGAGTTCATGCGCCCAATGCCCGACACCATGCCCAAAATCGTGTTCGACCTCAAGCTCAATCTGGGGCCACAGCGCAAGCCCCTCGCCACCTTCGACGTCAATGCCCTGGCAAAATACATCCGGCCCAAAGAGATACGCAAGCGCAAAATGCGCAATATCGCCAATAAGGCACGCGGCGACATGGACCTGCTCTTCCCGATGGTGGACCTGCCTATCTATTCGAAAGATGAATAATCATGCTGTCGAGCGATGGGTTTCCTGTCACTTTTATGTTGCGGAAATGACACTTTTCCAACATCAGATACTGAATTTTGAATGAAAATTTTGTTTTTCAAAATTTACTCCTTATCTTTGCACCCACAAAAATATACAAATCATGCGAATTATTGCACGTTCAAGAATTATAGAATACTACACAGCTCATGCTGATTCCCGTGTGGCATTAGAGGAGTGGTACAGCAAGACAAAAAATGCCCAATGGACTTGTTTTGACGACATCCGCCAGACGTTCAATAGTGTTGATGCTATCGGAAACCAGCACTATGTATTCAATATCCGAGGCAATAATTATCGTCTGATTGTAGTCATCAAGTTTACCATCAGCACTGTATTGATCCGTTTTATAGGTACACATGCAGAGTATGACAAGATTGATGCAAAAAACATTTAACAACCTACAACTATGGCAAAGATTACAACTAAAGCAGCTTACGACGCTACAATGGCTCGTATCGAAGAGCTCCTTCCACTTGTTACCGACGAAACTCCTGCTACCGATAAGAATGCTATTGAACTCGATCTTCTCACCGAAATGGTATCGGAATACGAGGATGTGCATTACCCCATTGAGCAGCCTACGCTCATTGAGGTGATGAAACTGCGCATGTACGAGATGGGGCTCAACCAAGCCAAACTCTCAGAACTCCTCGGTGTCAGTCCATCTCGCATCAGCGATATCTTCACTGGCCGCTGTGAACCCACCTTGCAGGTTGCGCGCGAGATCAGTCGCAAGATGAATGTTGATGCCCATATTGTGCTTGGCGTATAAGACTTACACTTTTCCAACACAATATTGCCCAAAAAATGACATTTCCGCAACATTGGGGTGACTGAACAGACAGCCTCCAGAGGAAAATACGATTCTTCAAACACAAAACAACGCGTTATGAAAAAGACATTACTTGCAATCATCGCCTATGGCTCGCTGACTTGTGCCAATGCGCAAATCTTCATGGCCTCTGACAATACCAACCTGAGAATGGTCAGCTCAATACAGATAGAAGACTCCGAAGACGGTATGCTCGGACAGTTAAATTTCGACTACGACCAAGACGGAAAGTTAAGCCAGATGGATATTTCTTCCGAAGGAACTACGATGTCCATAGAATATACGTGGAGCGAAAACTATATAGAGGGCTACATTGTTGGACTCCCAGGTGCTGATGCCTATAGTTTTGCTACACTCGACGAATCAGGCAATGCCATAGTCGTGGGCAGCGACCTGAATGACGTTAGATACTATTTGGACTACAACTCGGACGGGCTTCTTTCTGCCATCACAGACAACGAATACAACGAAACGACAAACTACACATGGTACGATGGTAACCTGGTTGAAGAACACGACATGTATTATTCTGTCAAAAAGGAATTCTCTGATTATCCCTTTGACATGAATCTCAGTTTCGACGAATTTGTGAACCTTCCCGATTTTGATGTAGCCTTCATCTGCCCTGTGAACAAACTGAACAGGAATCTGGTTTCGACCCTTACCTACAACGACTCGAACTCTGACAGCTACCACTTTGAATATGAATTCAACACGGATGGCAGTGTTCACAAGATCATCAAAAAATATCCTGGGTTTGACATATTGGGAATACCTCCGTATGATACCATCTTGACGCTTGAATACGACACCCGCTTCCCCTTCAACAGCATTGACCCGATCGTTTATAACAATGAGTCAGCTTCAAAAAGCTACACCCTGAATGGCCAGCAGATCAAGGCTGACAACGAAAAGGGCCTTGTCATCAAGGACGGCAAGGTTATCCTGATGCGATGATTTCTCTCACAAAACTGCCTCAAAAAAGAATTATTTCTTGGCTTTATCTGCATTTTTCTTAACTTTGCGCCAACAAATAAATGTAAAATATATGGAAAACGCTATAATTGGACGTAAAGCCGAGATTGAACGACTGAATAAATACATAGCTTCGGACAGATCAGAGTTCATAGCAATCTATGGCAGAAGACGTGTAGGCAAGACCTTCCTTATCAAAGCACCTTTGCCAAAGACCATTGGCTTCGGTATCACGCTGCGTACCAATACCAAATTTGGCAATTTTACCCGAACCGAATATACAGATACTGACGGAAAGAAGACGGTGCAGATGAGCGAGCTCGGCCGGATGCGCACATGCCAATGGTCGGCTCTGGTACAATATAACCTTGATCAGAACGTCTATCTCTATTCCCGTTACTCACCATGGAGCCCGTTCCGCAAAGGGTGCGGTCCTGACTACTCGAGCCTTACAATGGGTTTCGGCGTGAAATTCTAAGAAACTGAAATCAACAAGGAGCACATCTTTGACAATTCAGAACGTCACACGAAATTATCAATTATGGGTTACAAAAAGACCAATATAATATAATTTTTCTTCGATTTGGCGCAATATAATACAATATAACGCGCCAAATCATTGCTTTTTTTATACCTTTGTAGCGTAATATAATCAATTATTGCACAAACAAAAAAAGATTATTTCCTATGAAGGAAGTCAACAAATTACTTATTTTGGCGGCTGTGGTCTTATCACAACTGCTCATGTCATGCGATAATGAAATTGGGTCTGGAGCACCGAGCTTTCCAGACGAGGTAACTTTTGGCCTTGATGGAGGCAGCCTCACCCTTCATTCAGATAAGGATGCTGATAAATGGTATTTTTCGGAAATTATTCTTAATGATTCTGTTATCTTTCTTCGCAATTTACAACCCATGAAAGACAGACTTCCTGACTGGGATTTCTTACAAAACACAGAGGTAACAACCGATGGTCATGAGAGAAATGTTGTATTCGTAAAGAACGACTGGTGCTCGTTGACCAAAACAGATAATAAAACCATAGACATTACTGTCGAGCCTTCAGAAAAAGCAAGGCAATTCAGACTCCTCGTGTCTAATCTACGTGACGCTGGCACGTATATAACGATTGTTCAAAAGGCAGAAAGCAACTAATTTCGACTCCAGAGGGTTTTCACAGCTTATAATATGATTTCACTCTCGTTACAGTATATTGTGTAGCGAGGGTGAATTTTTACCTTTTTATTTGTTCTTGATTATTTACACGCCGACCCTATTTACTTTATGACTTTTCCGCAAACTACTGAAAAACAAAAGCGCAACTTTATGTCACGGAAATGTCACAGTGCTGTCACAGCCTTGTCATACCTTTTTTTTGGTGATTTGGATTATTTGCTCTACCTTTGCGTCATGAAAGATCCTCAATGAGCTCTACGGGGATAAAATAAGAAGAAACATATAAATGACTCCGTAAGGATATTGTGGGCTATCAATGCTGTTACAAACATATATCAAAACATAGAACCATTCCAAAGTTCATTGTCTCTATTAGAAGAGGAGTTAAGAATAGCAAAGAACTTGAAAGACTCTGCTTATGTTATCTCGGCTTACAATGGCCTCGCTTTTTTATACAATAACTTTGACAAGAATGATTTAGCAGCTATTTATGCAGATTCTATAATTCAAATAAATAATGAGGCATACCCACAAACCATCGGTATGATCCGACAAAAAGCAAGGAAGAATAGCAGAAGCCGTTGAATGTTTTACCAATGCTTATCCTAAAGCAAAACTATCTGGTAAATACTGGATGGGACGCTTCCTCTTCGACATCTCCAAGCAACCAGGCTTCGAATACCTTGCCCACTATGGCGATTCTGTTATCTACTATAACGAAAAGTTTGACCATGAAGAACAATCGGGGAATATAGAGAAAGCCATTGCTGACTACAAGCAGCAGCGGCAGCAGGAGATGTATCACCAGATGATCAAGAGCTTTGGGGTGGCAGCTGTCATAGTGCTTGTGCTGCTCGGCATCAGTTATGGCTGGAAGACGTGGCTTACCAAGCGACGCATTGACCAGCTGCAGATGCTGCTACAGGAGCAGAAAGCCAAAGAAATCAGAGGAAATCATAATTACAGCTTCTCGACCAGCTCCTTCATGCCCTCGCTGGCACCCTTCATGATCTGGGTGACTTCGCGATAGGGCGACTGCACAGGCTTGGGGTCGATGAGCCAGATGGGAGCGTGGGCAGGAGCGTACTGCAGGAGGCCGGCAGCTGGATAGACGTTGAGCGAGGTGCCAATCACAACCACGATGTCGGCTGTGGTCATGGCGAGAGCGGCCTTCTCGAGGTTGGGCACATCTTCGCCAAAGAATACGATGTGAGGACGAAGCTGTACGCCTCGCGAATCGACGTCACCCATGTGGATGTCAGGATTCTCAGGATCGAGCGGATAGTGGACGCCATTGTCGCGCCCATCGGCACGGCACTTCATCAACTCGCCATGCAGGTGGATCACATGACTGGAGCCTGCCTGCTCGTGGAGGTTATCGACGTTCTGTGTGATGACCTGCACGTCGTAGCGATCCTCAAGGCTGGCCACCAGACGATGTCCCTCGTTGGGACGACAGTCCTTGAACTTGCGACGCAACATGTTATAGAAGTCGAGCAATACCTCGGGTTGACGCACCCAGGCCTCATGAGTGCAGACCTCCTCGACCGAATAGTTTTCCCAGAGTCCGTCACTGTCGCGAAAGGTGGAGATGCCGCTCTCAGCACTCATGCCAGCACCTGTCAAGAATACGATCTTTTTCATGTCAATTTGCGTTGTTAAAGTTCTAAAAATACTTTATTTAGGTGGCAAAAGTACGAAACTTTTCACAAAAACGAAAAAAATTGGGCAAAAAATATACAATATATGCTGAAAAACATTATATTTGCGCCGCGATTTCAGCAAAAATGAAATAATTACAAGGTAATAAATAATAAAATTTAGCAAAAAATGAAGAAATTCATTCTCAGCGTAGCAGCAGTATGCGCCATTGCCAGTGGTCTGGTATCGTGTGGTGGCGGCATCAAGAGCGCTTCATTCAAGAACGGCGAGTACGACACCCTCGCTTATGCCTACGGTGTTGTGTTCGGCACCCAGTATTCTAACTTCACCGACCCAGGTGTTGTTGTGCCTGACACCAACGTGGTAATGAACCTCGACAACTTCCTTGCAGGTTTCGTGACCGCTATCCGTCGCGACTCAAACGACCTGAAGCTTTCGGTAGAGGAGGCTAACGGTTTCCTGCAGAGCTTCCAGTCTCGTCTGCGTGAGCAGATGGAGCAGAAGCGCATCGAGGAGCTCAACGACAACAAGACCAAGGGCGCAGATTTCATGGCAGCCAATGCTCAGAAGGAGGGCGTGGTTGTAACTGAGAGCGGCCTCCAGATCCAGCACGTAACCGTAGGTACTGGTGCACAGGCTAAGGATGGCGACAAGGTGCTCGTAAACTACAAGGGCTCTTTGATCGACGGCACCCAGTTCGATGCCAACGACTCGACCGAGTTCAACGTTAATGGTGTTGTCAAGGGCTTCAAGGAGGGTATCCTCGCTATGAAGGAGGGCGGCAAGGCCATCCTGACCATGCCTTCTGACCTCGCTTATGGTGACCGTGGTGCTGGCCAGAACATTCCTGGCGGTGCAACCCTCCAGTTCGAGGTTGACCTGCTCAAGGTTATCCCTGCAAGCAAGTAATCAACGAGCAATAAGCAATCATTGCGCGAAATATAAGCGGCGTTTTTCGAAAGAAAAGCGCCGTTTTTCGTCATTTTAGCACAAAAATCGAACAAAATGCTAAATTTTTGCCCGTTTTTGTTTTTCTTTCGGAAAATAAATCGTATCTTTGCAGCACGTAACCTTTGAAAGGTTCTGTTTGAAAGGGTTGAAGGGGTTGAAAGTTCTCAGCCCCCACATATTTCTCAACCCCTCTAACTCTTCAAACATATTAGACGACTCAAACTATCCTAAACAATTCATAAATCATGGCTATCGAAAGAATTGACGCACTTGACAAGAAAATCCTGGACATTGTGACCCGCAATGCTCGCATCCCCAGCAAGAATGTGGCTGTGGAGTGTGGTGTGTCGCGTGCTGCCATCCACCAGCGCATCCAGCGACTCATCGAACTGAAGGTCATCACAGGTTCGGGCTATAGAGTCGATCCTAAGACCCTCGGTTTCCAGACTTGCACCTACATCGGCATCCGATTGGAACGCGGTTCGATGTACCGTGAAGTAGTAAAGTGCCTTGAGGCAATCCCAGAGATTGTGGAGTGCCATTTCACTACCGGTCCTTACACTATGTTGTGCAAACTTTTTGCCCGCGACAACGAGCACCTGATGGAGCTCCTGAACAACCGCATACAGGGCATCTCGGGCGTGGTGAGCACCGAGACACTTATCTCGCTCGAAGAGAGCATCAAGCGCGAGATCTCGATCTGTGGCGGAACGCCTCCAGACATGACCACGTTTGCTGCTGCTGACGATGATTGGGACTAATCAACGTGACGATGAAATTCATAAATGAAAGAATTTTGGCTTGAAAAACCTGATTCTTTCATTTTTTCTTTACACACATTATATATATATGAAAAAGTACAGTATCCTTTTCTCTCTCTTGCTGCTTGTCCTGATTGTTGCAGCTTGCCAGCCATCACATCAGGCTGACCTAAGAGATGTGAACCCGTTTCCACAGGTATTTGAGACAGAACAATCCCATGCTTTCCCACTCTCAGCTCAAGGAAAGAGCGCTGCTATTTGGGTGGACAGCCAGGACTACAAGGTGGTGCAGCGGACAGCGCAGATGCTGGCTGACGACGTGCAGCGCGTGGGCGGAAGCCCCACACAGGTGCAGCTGGCCGACGCATGGACCGAAGTGCAGGGTGCATCGGTCGTATTGGTCGGCACATTGGGCCACAGCCAGCTGATCGACGAGCTGGTGGCTACGGACAAGATTGACGTCAGTGGCATCGAAGGCCGATGGGAATCGTTTGTCGTGACGAGCGTGGAGCAACCCGCTCCAGGCATCGAACAGGCGCTGGTCATAGCAGGCAGCGACCGTCGAGGCACAGCCTTTGGCGTGACATCGCTGTGCGAAGCCATCGGTGTCTCGCCCTGGTACTTCTGGGCCGATGTGACGCCTGAGCAGAAGAAGGGACTGTACATCGCCCCAGGCACCTATCAGCAAGGCGAGCCCTCGGTTCGGTTCCGTGGCATCTTCATCAACGACGAGCGCTTCGGTGGCTGGGCACGTTGGGCTGAGCTGACCTACGACCAGGAGCATGGCGTGGTGGGCCCCAAGACCTACGAGCGCGTGTTCGAGCTGTTGCTTCGACTCAAGGCCAACTACCTGTGGCCGGCCATGCACCCTGGCACACAGGCCTTCAACGCCGACCCTGAGAATGCTCGTCTGGCCGACGACTATGCCATCGTGATGGGAACGTCGCATTGTGAGCAGATGTTGCGCAACAATGAGGACGAGTGGAAGAAGCTCGGCATCTATGGCGACTTCAACTACCTGACTAACCGCCAGACCATGCTCGACTACTGGGAGGAGCGCATCAAGACCAATGGCCAGTACGAGAACACCTACACCATCGGCCTGCGTGGCATTCATGACTACCCCATGGAGGGTGCCAACAGCAACGAGGAGCGCATCCAGATCATGCAGCAGGCTATCAGCGACCAGCGTGACATCCTGGCACGCAACATCAAGAAGGACATCACCGAGATTCCGCAGGTGCTGTGTACCTACGAGGAGGTGCTCGATGCCTATCATGGTGGCCTGCAGGTGCCTGACGACGTGACGCTGCTCTGGTCGGACGACAAGCAGGGCTTCATGCGTAACCTCTGCAACCCAGCAGAACAGCAGCGCAAAGGTGGTGCTGGCATCTACTATCACCTTTCATACCACGGCGATCCTGACAGTTGGTTCTGGCTCAGTCCATTGTCTCCAGGCCTGATCAGCACGGAGCTGACCAAGGCCTACGAATATGGTGCCAACAGAATCTGGGTTTTCAACGTGGGCGACATCAAACCTGCTGAGAAGGAACTCTCCCTGGCCATGGAGATGGCTTGGAACGTCCGTAGCTGGACGCCCACCGAAGCCAATGGATATACTGAGTATTGGATTAAGAAGACCTTTGGCAATGGTGAGGTGGCAGCCTCTTTGGCCAAGGTGCAGAACAAATACTATCAGCTGATGGCGTATGGCAAGGAGTTCCATACCCGCTGGCTGGAGTATTCTGACAGCGAGATCGACGAGCGTCTGCAGGCTTGGGATGCATTGCAGCAAGAGGTTGCTTCGCTATCGGAGCAGATGCCAGAGCGCCTGCAGACAGCCTGCTTCGAACTCTTCACCTATCCCGTGCAGGGCGCAGCATTCATGAATCGCTACGTGCTGCTGTCACGTCGCAGCCGTGTGTTGGCCAGTCAGCGCGATGCTTCGGCTATCAACGTGGCCCAGGAGGCCCTGGCAGCCCGCGACAAGGTCGAAGCCCTGACCAATTACTACAACAACGAACTGGCTGATGGCAAGTGGGGACATTTCTTCAACTGGCATCCCAACTGGTATCTCGATGGCCAGAAAGAGGTGATGGAGGTGGCTGATCAGGCTTTGCTCGACAAGGCAATGGCCATGCCTACAGCCACGTGGCTGCTCCCCGAGACGGTGAATAACGTGCCAACCGCTGCCACAGAGTTCGCCTTCGAAGCCGACAAGGAGGGCATGATGCCACTGTGGGTCAAAGCTCGCACACGCATCAACAACAATAACTTCCTGCCTGAGAATAACGAGTTTGCCACCCTCTCGATCAACAAGACGACCTTCCGTGCCTCAGCCCTGCCTCATGGCAACGTGTGGCACACTGACACCATTGGCCCCATGTGGTCGTGTGTCGGTGAGATTCCTGTGTTGCAAGGCAAGAATGTGCTGACGCTCTCAGCCATCGTGCCCGGCACTCAGATCAGCGCCATCTTTGCAGGCATTCAGCCGCCCTTTGCCAAGGAGCCACTGCATCGCATGGCTGCCAAGGACTATGCAAAGAAACATGACGTGACCGGTGCCACTCTCACTGTGGTTCCGATGCTCGGCTACAACGACGGTGTGACCACCATCCCGTCTCAGACTCCATCGTACGAGGCCGATGACAATGCACCCTGGCTCGAATACGATCTGCCAGCTGACATTGAGGATGGATGGCTCGAGGTTCGCACCCTCCCTACCCTCCGCATCTACGAGGGACGCGATGCCCGTTTTGCTGTGAGCATCGACGGAGGCAAGGCAGAGACGTTCTCGATCCACGAGGGCGACTATACTTCGGAATGGCGATGGAATGTGTTGCGAGGCTATGCCCGTCGCTTCGTCCCACTGACAGCAGGTGCCAGGAAGGCAAGAATCTATCTGCTGGACCCTGGTATCACGGTGCAGGAGGTGCTGGTAAGATAAGTAACAACACGATAATTAAAAAAGATAACGCCCCAGCAGATGAGGCGTTTCTTTTTTGATTATCGTGTCTGTTCTACAGTCACCGTAGGCTTGAACTTCTTGCCAGCAGGATGTTCGTTGGCAAGGAACCGCACGCTGACCGTCTTGCTCTCGCCACCGAGGAGACTGAAGTAGTTGTCCTCGTAGAAAGCAGGGAGTATCTGCTCGTTGGTCTTGCTGTTGATGAGGTTGAGGCGGAGCATCAGGGCTGGCACCTCGCTCTGGTTGGTCACCGTGACGATGAAGGTCGAATCGCTGACCTGCTGCACCTTTGTGTCGAGCTTGGCCAGAGGCATCTGCTGGATAGCCTGCCAGTTGCCTACTTCGCGACCCTCCCAATAGAAGTTGTCAGCAATAACCTTGCCATTCTCCTTCAGGACAAGCTTGATGAAATAGACCTCGGTGAGCTGATCGTTGGCAAGACCGAGAGGGAAGACCTTGACCGTAGTATCCTCAGCTGCATCGATCTGCCTGGTGGCCGACCAGAGCTGATGGCCTGCAGGATCGATCACCTGTGCTTCGACCACCAGATTGCTGCGCTGACCTGCACACTCGTTGACCACCTCAATGTCGTTCGTGATCGGATTCCACGAGATGTGGATAGGAGCACAGGCCTTCTTGCTGCCGAAGTATGCGCCATTGACGTCGAAGTAATAGTCATAGGTCTGGAACACAAGACAAGGCCAAGCCGAGTGGCTCATCCAGAGCAGAAGGCCCTGGCGATAGTTGCTGCGCGACTCGAACAAGGCGCGGAAACCATTGTAGTTGATCCACTGCGCACGGTCAGTATATTCCTTGAGGTTCTGCGCCTCGCCCAAGCCATTCTTCAGCAGTTCGTCGTAGAGGTGGCAACGCTGCGCACCGCCATAGACGAAGTTGTGCATGCCCCACACGTCGTTCTGTGGCCAGCGATGCTCAGGACGGAACATACGGCACATGCTCTCGTACGATGGCACACAGGGATAGCCTCGCTCGCTGTGCGACCTGGCATGGTCGGAATCCAGTCCCAACCGATGCTGGCATGGAACGTAGGATTATCCGTGCCCAATGCGCCACCGTTCGGCACAGGATCGTTGAGCAGCGGAATCTTGACCTCGCCCTGGTTCTCGTTGTGAATCACCCTGACAGCAAGGACATTGCTACCCTCCGTCTTGTTCAGGTAGGGAGTGATGTCGAAGTGCGAACGCATGAAGGCGCCATCAATGCGACCGACGTACTGGCTGTTGACAAATACCTCGGCCTTCCAGTTGATGCCGTCGAAGTTGATTATCAGCTTCTCGTCAGCTGCCAATGCTGGCACATCGAGCGGTGTGCGATACTAGAAGTCGGAGTTGAAGTAGGCATCGTCGATGCGTGTGAGGTTGTCGTCGTAACGGATGTCCTCGATATGATTGTCGGCTATCAGGCTGCTGTTCGCTTGACGTACTGCGTAGGTGTGCAGCCATAGCGCTCCTTGAAGAGTCGTCGGTAGGTGGCTTCGCTGTTGAAACCGCTGAGGTAACCGATGGCGCTGGCCTTGTCGTTGCTGGTGCGAAGCAGACGCTCGGCATGCTCCAGACGCAGGCTGTTGACGTAGGTATAGAATGGCATCTTCAGAATCTGGTTCAGATAGTTCGAGACGTAGTGGCGGTTCGATCCCAGACGGTCGGCCAGATAGTCGATGCTGACGTCTGGGTCCAGATAGAACTCCTCTTCTTCCAGCTTCTTCATCTGTTCGCCAAAGTCGTACGACTCCTTCTCGATGCGCGTCCATATCTTGGGCTCTTCAGCAGCCTCCGGTTTAGCTACAGGTTCTGATTTCTCCTCGGCTGCGACCTCTGGCTCGGCTGCAGGTTCTGGTTCCTCCTCAGCTGCGACCTCAGGTTCAACCACAGGTTTAGGCTCCTCCTCGACTGCTGCCACGGGAGCAACAGGAACAGGAATCTCCTGCTCTGCTACCACTGGAGCGGGTTTCGCAACCTCCATTTCAGCCATTCGGATAGCATCGTCAAAGATCTCACGCTGTGGCTTTCGGAAGTCAATGTCTTTGATGAGGCTGTAGGCTCTGTCGTCCATCTCATTCAGCATTACCACAACAGTCAGGAAGATCAAGACACCCAGCGTGAGCAGGTCATAGACAATCGATGGCCAGGTTGCTTCGGGCAACACACAGAGAGGATAGTAGAGCAGGCTGAGCAGAAACACAGGTATCTGAGCCTTGAGGTACCACTTCATCTGACGTCCATCGAGGTTCGAATAGTTGTTGAGCAAGAAGATCTGGTGGATGCGGACACAGCGGCCATACCACAGGAACTGGAAGATACTATAGGCGATCGAGAAGATACCCATGGCCGAACGGAGCCAATCCCAATCCAGCGTAACATCAAGCAGATATGCCACGACGAAAGGAGAAACCTGCCCCAGGAACATCTTCCACGATGGCAGTTTGCCACGGGTCACCACATGGCCCATCAGCATACCGACTGGCAGCAAGGTCATGTCCAGATAGTCCATCACAACATAGTAGCTTGCCCAGCGAGTCGATTCTTCCGAATAGAAGTCCGACACCGTATTGTCGAACAAGGCTGGCAGCAGCCAAAGCACGTAGAGGAAGCCGTTGTATGCTATCTGAAGGCTCAGCATCCTGTGCAAAGCCTTGGTCGACTCCGAACGATCAGGAGCCAAACGTGGCACAAGGAAGTGGAAATAGTTAACAGACAAGCACAGGAAGCATAGCATAGCACCCATGATAAAGTACTCGCTGACAGATGTGAATTGTTCCATTCTATAAGAGATTGATGTTGTGTTTTTTGGCAAAGATAGGAAAAACTCTCATAATATTAATATAGTAGTAGTAAAATTTATCGTCAATCACGCATTTTATTCATTTTATCATCATTTTTTCATATCTACGTGGCAATATCCTGCCGTTGTTCTATGCCAAAAGTCATGAGAGACTGAATACTAAAAGTTAACCCTCGTTACAGCCTATTGTGACGAGGGTGCTATTGTAGAAAGTGTTCGAGTACATACGATGATTTGCTTTGACAAGCGCCCTTGAGGCTATGTCAACTTTGCGACCTTCTGAAATGCCTTAAAGAAATCCCAGATGACTAAACCGGTGGTAACAGAGACATTGAGCGAGTGCTTGGTGCCGAATTGAGGTATCTCGATGCAGCCATCGCACATATCGACCACCGATTGCTGCACACCTTTCACCTCGTTGCCCATCACTACGGCATACTTTCCGAACTGTGGTTCCCATTCATCGAGCATCACCGATCCCTGGCATTGTTCTATGGCCATGACCTGATAGCCTCGCTGCTGGAGTTCGCGTACGGCTTCGTGAGTGTCCTCGAAATAGCACCATGACACCGAATCCTCAGCACCAAGTGCTGTCTTGTGTATCTCGGGCGATGGCGGAGTGGCCGAGATGCCACACAGATAGATTGCCTCCACGCGGAAGGCATCGCTCGTACGGAACACCGAACCGATATTATTAAGCGAACGCACATTATCGAGTAGGATGACGAGGGGCATCTTGTCGGCAGCCTTGAACTGTTCGGCATTGATTCGCCCCATCTCGAGCATGGTAAGTTTCTTCATTGTCATACTTGCAGGTTCTGACCTTCAGCGGTCATGACACCTTATTATTATATATAATGTGTAAATATAGGGTGCAAAGATAGCAATATTTTTCATAATAAGCGAAAAAACGCCTAAAATTTTTATCTTTCGCGAAAATTTAGTATCTTTGCAGCCTATTTTTGAAAGTTTGAACTCCCCTCAACTCCCCATAAAATGAAAGCCACCGACCCACGAGATACCCCGATGCTCAAGCAATACTTCGAGCTGAAGAAGAAGAATCCCGATGCCATCATCCTCTATCGCGTAGGCGACTTCTACGAGACCTTCTGCGAGGATGCCGAAGAGGCACATGCCATATTGGGCATTACGCTCACGTCACGTGCAGGCTCGCCTTTGGCCGGATTCCCCTACCATGCACTCGACACCTACTTGCCCCGCCTTGTGCGTGCAGGCAAGCGTGTGGCTATCTGCGAACAGTTGGAGGATCCCAAGCTGACCAAGAAGCTGGTGAAGCGTGGCATCACCGAGCTCATCACCCCTGGCCTCACCATGGGCGACAATGTGCTCAATGCCCGCGAGAACAACTTCCTGGCAGCACTTAGTTTTGGCATCAATCAACAAAACAACAAATTAACAAAACAACAAAACAACAATACCGCCGGCCTTGCCCTCCTCGACATCTCAACAGGCGAGTTCCTGTGCACCGAAGGATCTTACGACTACATCGACAAGCTTATCAACAACTATGCGCCTAAGGAGATACTCCTGCTTACAGGCATGAAGCAGCACTATCAGGAACACTTCACCACTCAGCCTTACTGCTATGAGCGCGAGGACTTTTATTTTGCCTACGACAATGCCCGTCGTCTGTTGCTCAACCTCTTCAACACACAGACGCTGAAGGGCTTCGGCATCGAGGAGATGCTGCTGGCCACACAGTCAGCCGGTGCCATATTGCGCTATCTGGAGGCCACACAGCACACACAGACGCGTCACATCACCACCATACGCCGCATTGACAGCGAGGCCTACATGCGTCTGGATCGCTTCACCGTGAGGAGCCTTGAGCTGGTTTCGACCATGAACGAGGGCGGCCGCTCGCTGCTCAACGTCATCGACGAAACCACCACTCCCATGGGCAGCCGACTGATGTATCGCTGGATGCTCTTCCCGCTGATTCATGCACAGAGCATTCGCGAGCGTCACAATGTGGTGGAGCACTTCTTCCGCGATCCCGGCCTGGCCGACACCATCGAGGAGGGCTTGCATCGCCTGGGCGATATGGAGCGCATCATCACCAAGGTGGCTGTGGGCCGTGCCAATCCGCGTGAGATCGTGCAGCTGCGCGTGGCACTCGAGGCGTTGAAGCAGATCAAGCAGGCATGCTCCGAGACCGACCAGCTGCAACTGCAGCACATCGGTGAGCAGATCAACACCTGCAACAGCATTGCTCAGCGCATCTATCACGACATCGAACCTGAGCCACCTATCCAGTTCGGCAAGGGGCAGGTCATCCGCTCTGGGGTCAACAACGAGCTCGACGAGCTGCGCAGCATTGCCTATGGTGGCAAGGATTACCTGCTCAAGCTGCAGCAAAGCCTCTCGGAGCAGTACGACATCCCTTCGCTCAAGGTGGCCTTCAACAACGTGTTCGGCTACTACATCGAGGTGCGCAATACACACAAGGACAAAGTGCCCGACACCTGGATACGCAAGCAGACGCTGGTGGGTGCCGAGCGTTACATCACACAGGAGCTCAAGGAATATGAGGACAAGATACTCACGGCCGAAGAGCGCATCGGGGTGCTCGAACAGCGTCTCTATCAGGACCTGATGAAGGCCCTCGAGGAGTACATTCCCATCATTCAGCTCGATGCCCAGCTCATGGCCCGTCTCGACTGTCTGCTCTCCTTCAGCCGCGTAGCTGCCAAGTATCATTATGTGCGACCAGACATCGACGACTCAAAAACAATATACATTCGTCAAGGCCGCCATCCAGTGATCGAGCGTCAGATGCCTGTGGGCGAGAGCTATGTGCCCAATGATGTATGTATGAGTAGTGACGAACTCCCTGATGAACGAACAAAACAACAAATTAACAAAATAACAAAACAACAAAACAACACATCCCTGCCTCAGATCATGATGATCACCGGCCCCAACATGGCAGGCAAGTCAGCCCTGCTGCGCCAGACGGCCCTCATCGTGCTGCTGGCCCACATCGGCTCTTTTGTGCCTGCCGAGGCTGCTCACATCGGCATTGTGGACAAGATCTTCACCCGTGTGGGTGCTTCGGACAACATCTCGCAGGGCGAATCGACCTACATGGTTGAGATGACCGAGGCTTCGAACATCCTTAACAACCTCTCCCCTCGCTCTTTGATCCTCTTCGACGAGCTGGGCCGAGGCACCTCGACCTACGATGGCATCTCCATTGCCTGGGCCATTGTGGAGCATGTGCACGAACGTGCCGAGGGGCATCCGAAGATGCTCTTCGCCACGCACTATCATGAGTTGAACGAGATGGAGAAGACCTTCCCTCGCATCAAGAACTACAACGTGTCCGTGCGCGAGGAGAAAGGCAAGGTGCTCTTTCTCCGCAAGTTGAAGGAGGGCGGCTCCGAACACTCCTTCGGCATCCATGTGGCCAAGCTGGCCGGCATGCTGCCCGAGGTGGTGAAGCGTGCTGACGAGGTGCTGAAGTCGCTCGAGCAGAATGCCTCGTCGGTCTCTGCAGCCAAGGTTCCCGTCGAGCAGATTCCTGCCAGTGGCCAGCACGGTCAGGCAGGCTACCAGCTCTCGATCTTCCAGCTCGATGACCCTGTGCTCAGCGAGATCCGCGACGAGATCAAAGGCCTCGACCCCAACAACATGACCCCCATGGAGGCCCTCAACAAGCTGGCGGAGATCAAGAAGATCTGCGGGCTTTGAAGACTTCAGGACAGGTCAACACATGGTTTTTCGAAAATCCATGTGCATCAGAATAGTCAGGAAGTGATTTATTCTTCCATCTGCAACAGAGAGAGTTGTGGAAGTCTCGTCACAAGAGATCGGATTTATTGATGGTGACGTTTGCTGGCATGTGTCAACGACATGCAGGCACAGAGGGTAACACATGCCGGCAAGTGTCAACATCATGTACGCACAGAGGGGCAAAAGTTGCAGCTTTTGCCCCTCTGAAGTTTTGGGATGGTGACACATGCCAGCAAGTGTCAACGGGCTAGCAGGCTTGAGGGTGACACATGCCGGCATGTGTCACCACCTTGTACGCACAGAGGGGCAAAAGTTGCAGCTTTTGCCCCTCTGTAGTTTTAGGACGGTGACGTTTGCCGGCAGGTGTCAACATCTGGTGTGCCTTACTCGTAGTGCTCGATTTCGCCCGAGCCGCGTGTATTGCGATTGAGGGTCTCCACCTGGCCATGGATGTCGATGTCGCCCGAGCCAGTCAGGGTGGCATCGACCTGGCGGCACTGGCTGCAGAAGAGGTCGATATCGCCTGAGCCATAGAGCGAGAGGGTAGTCATGTTGACGCGCTGCTGATGCGCATCGATGTCGCCCGAACCCTTCAGCTCGTAGTGTGCGTTGATGGCCTCGACCTTCTTCAGGTCGATGTCGCCCGAGCCTTGGAGTACGGTGTGCAGGTTGTCGCAGACGATGTCATCAAAGGTGACGTCGCCCGAGCCTTTGAGCTCGATGTTGAGGTTGTCGGTGTCGAGCTGATTGTTGCAGCGGAAGTCGCCAGAACCTGTGAGCGAGACGGAAATAAGATCGGGCGAGGTGACGTAGATGGTAGGGTAGATAGCCTCCTTCTCGAAACCATTCTTGAGCGAGTGGAACAGATTCTTGATGCTGCTGACCACATGCGTCTGTGTGTCGGGCTTCTGCGAAACGTAGAGTGTGTTGTTGTCCATCTCGAGCACGATCAGATCCACCAGGTCGCTTGGGCCTTTGATGGTGATGCTGGTGTGGTCGTCCTGTGTGTAGATGATCTCAGAGCTGCCTTTCACTTCGATCTTCTCGAAAGGCTTGATGTCATCAATCTTACGCTCAATCTGCTGCATATTGTCTGCTAAGAGGTTCATAGTGAAAAAGGGAATTAGGGCCAGGAAGGCGATAGAGAGGGATTTTTTCATAGGGGTGTGGGGAGGTTGAGGAGTTTGAAAGGGTTGAGAGGTTTGAAGGGTTTGAGCTCAGACCTCTCTGCTCACCAGCCTTGCAGCCAGGGCACAGGCGATGAGCATAGGGATGGCGGCGAGGGCGAAGAGCTCGGTGTAGCTGTAGTCGAGGGGCAGCGTGTGGATGAACACGCGGACATCGGTGGCAATGACATCGACCATGTCGGTGAGCCAGCCTGCCACAATGGCAGCGGTGACGCACACAAGCTGCCAGATGTGTTGCAGTCGGCGCTCCCACCCTACACGTTCGGGCAGATGGCTCATCACTTGCTCGGAGAAGCCGTTGTCAGCCACCTGACAGGCATTGGCCTGCAGGAAGGCATCGACTTGGGTATGACTTAGTTCAGAATTCATATCATTCATCATTCATAATTGGCTGCTGGCTGTAATCACTAATCATCAATCAATAATCATCAATCAATAATCAAAATCAGTAGCCATTGTTGCTCAAATATCTGGCCAGCTTCTGCTTGCCACGCACGATGTGGCTCTTCACAGTGTTGACGTTGAGTTGTGTAATACGTGCTATTTCCTCGATCTTCTGGCTCTCGATTACCTGAAGCGTGACGCACGTCCGCTCGATGGGCTTGAGCTGCTGCAGGGCACGTAGCATGTCCATGCGGAGGCCTACGTCACGATCGCTGCTGTCGAAGCGGTTCACGCTGGGGTTCAGTGTGTCGTTGTAGTCGTCGATGTCCTCGGTGAGGTGCTGCGAGCGCAGATGGTCGCGCCATGTGTTGAGACCGATGCTGAAGAGCCATGTCTGGAACGAACTGCGCCCGCTATATTGGTCGAGGTGAAGCCAGGCCTTGAGGAATGTGTCTTGCGCCAGGTCGTCGCTGAGCATCGAGTCGCCGAGGGTGAGGTGGAGGAAAAAGCGTCGGACGGCTGCCTGATGCTGACGCACCAGAGCGTCGAACGCCTGACGGTCAGCAAAGAGGGTGAGCCGCGTGGTCAGCGCTATCTCACTCAGACTTCTCATATTTGCCTTCTTGCTTCTGGAGTGATTCGGACGATTGTTGCTGCTGGCGATAGGTGCCTTCACTCCGGACGCCTGAGCCTCGGTTGTTCAGGTAATGTATCAGCACTTCGCCACCGCCTAAGACTATGATGAAGAGGCCGACGCCCATCAGTATGCCGACATTTATTGTGGCACCTAAGATCCAAACGCCGATGCCTATGACAATGCGACGGATGCCTTTGTTCATCACCTCATTGTTTACAGGTGCATTGGCGTCGGCATTACTTCTGGTTCTGTAGCTGCTGAGGTATTCTTCAGGGATCTCTGCCCCTTTGTCGATGGCAGCCTTCACTACCTCGTCGTGCTGCTTCTTGCGCTTATATTTATAGAGGAGTATAAAGCCGACGATGAGCACAGGGGCAAAAAAGAAGCCAAAGATTGCGATGATGGGGATGAGCAGGGCGTAGTCGAAGAAGTTGCCTTGGCCCAGCTTGCCCACGGTGTTGTTGAGTGCACCAAGGAGCTGGCCGCCTTCAACGTTATCCTCTGAACCGTCAATAGGATCGAGGTCCTCCATCGACTGGCCGAACTCTTCCATGACCTGTGCGAACTCTTCCAATCCCTGGTTGATCTCTTTGAGTTCGTCCTTCGTGATCTGCACTTTCATCCCGTTGGTGTTGATCAGTGTCACGGTGTCGTGGCTCTCGTTGGTCAGTGTCTCCTCGTTGTGATCCGACTGCTTGTGGGTGGTGGTCACAGCCTGCGTTGTCACATCGTTACTGCGGTCGGTGTGGCGATGCTTCTGAGCAATGGCTGTGGTGCTGCAAAGGGCGATCAGCACCAGAGCCATAATCATAGTTAGGGTCTTTTTCATTGCTGTTGTTGTTTTGTTAATTTGTTAACTTGTTCTTTTGTTTGTCCGTTAGACGAAAGCAATGCTGAAATAGTTGCAGCTGGTTATAATTTTTTTTAAAAACGCTTCTGTTCAAAGTGTTCTTTCCTCTATGGTCGCTTCAATCTCATCGCCAAACGACTTGCCTATCTGCTTTCTGATCTGTTTGGTGATGCCAATCAAATAGTCTGGTGTCCCCATACGGACTACCTGCCCACGGTATGGAACACCATCGAAGGTGGCATTGACCTGTAAGCGGCCTTTGCCAAAGAGCTGTCTGATATCATACGGCACAATGATGTATGCGGCATCCATTTCTCCATTACGCAGGATGGTGGCTTTGAAAGACAAGGTCATGGTTTGTGGAAAAATAAGATTCAGTTTATGTGTAAAAAAAATAATGTGAGGAAAAAGATAAGGAACGTGTCAGGCACTCACCCTTGCTGGTTTATGCTTTCACGTTCCATTATTTTACTTTGCAGCATGCTAAACTATGCTGTCATTTATTTTTGGTTGAACAGTTCGATATACTGATTGAGTTTCACAATGTCACCCACTGTTATATGAAAATCATCATCAAGATCAATGTTCAGTTGAAGATAATCGTTAGGCTTCTCTAGAATGATGTCGCTCAGAGCTTCAACATCGTGAGGGGTGAGGAAGCCATCGTTGTCCACGTCTATGTCGAAAATACCGAAGTCGCCAGTATATTCTTGTCCGTCGGCATCGACGAACATTTTCTTTACTTCATCATACCGAATAAAAGGAGGCAGTATGCTTCCTTTGCTGAGATTCAACCCAGAACACCAACTGATGGTAGGATCCACTCCATTACCAGGTATAGTTAACCAAGAGTGATTTATGACCAGGGGTTCATCAGCCAGATAAATTGCCGGAGCATCAGCAGGTTCCATGATAAAAACAGTTGCACAGTCTAGCACAAGTCCAAATTCTGAATTAATGACTGTGGAGCCATCTGTTTTTAAACGAAGTTGAATTCCTACTCTAGTATCACTATAATCTGTCATTAACGTACCTGTAATGGTAGTGATTCCATCTGAATTATAGATACAATTGTAGCCGCCACTTGCTTCTATTAGAACCCAGCCAACGTAACGGATTGTGATATCGTCATGGAGGCTGATGGCATCACAATCGCGACCCCACACATATGTATCACGGAGATTCAGAATCTTGTTCTCAGGATCATAGTAGCAACCTTCGGATAGTTGAAAAGTTTTAATACGATTCTTATTATACTGAGTGATTTGCCTGCCCTCCACAACAACGGGATATCGGTCATAGCAGATTTCAGTATAATTGGTCTGCAGCGTGCCATCAGAGGTCAGAAGGGCACCTTTTTCGGCCGAGAAGGCAACACCGGGAGTCTGAACCTTCACTCCATAGAGGTCCAGACTGGACTGATTGGTGAGAACTCCTGCACTACAGCTGCCTGTGTAAACTCTGACATCTTCAACGTAGATGCTGTTGTTGCTCTTCTTGCCTTTTCCTAACACTTGGTTCTGTTTGCCATAGAGGAAGAGTGAAAGGTCGCCATAGGTACCCTCGATGGAGAGGCTGCATTCGGTATTACAGATGGCTGCAGTGGTGCTATTGATGGTGAGTGTGGCTTCTTTGAACATATCATCAGTTGCAAGAAAGTCATTATAATACAGAGCATTATCATTATTATCTAGATTGATCAGCTTTGTGGAGGCACAACACTCTAACCCATAGTAGTACGAATAGTAGCCCTTATACGACAGGGTGTTCTGACCCCGGAGCGCAATGATCAGATCTTCCCTCTCCGTACGGATAGCGCTCTGATCATCCGTAGTGATGTTGGCATTGGTCAGCAGAAGAGCATTTTCTTCTTTCCAGAACACGACGCTGCCACCATCGCCGAGCACATCTTCGCAATTGACGTCAGTGACCTCTACGCCTCCCACTACGATGCCAAGAGGAATGCATGCCTTGATGACGGCCTCGCCAGTCACTCGCTGTCCTCGCTTGTTGACCAGCTGCTGGTCGGTGAAATAAGCACCCGCTGGCTCGGTGACCATGACTCTGTTTGCGGTGATGCTCGTCTGGCCGAAGACGTCGCCCACATCCGAATAGATCGTCATGTCAACCTGGTCGAGCACCAGTTTGGCATTACCGGCGGTGGTGCTTCGGCCCACAATGCCACCCATCGTTCCATACACATCGATAGGATTTGAAGTGGATGAGCCCATATTGAACGTCAGGGTGCAGGCTTCGTTCCTGATGGCAATGCCCGTGCGGCTCGAAATTTCGAATACGGACTGGGTATAGTTGGAGATGGTCAAGTCGGCAGTAGTGCAGATGACTGGCTCCGAACCGTCAGAGCTGCTGATAGATACAGCATTGCCAGCAGCTTCGATGATCAGGCCTTTGATGCCATTCTCGATGGCCGATTTCCCTGCTGGGGCTTCAATGCTGCAATTATAAATGGTGAGGGTCTTAGAGTAGGCATCGTAACTCACCCCGTGATTGCCAAGGATATCACTGGCATTGGAGCTTGTCACCTGCACGCCAGCCACATAAAGATTGTATGACACGGCTAACAGAGTGCCTGCATGTACAAAGGTCAGCAGCAACAGGAGTGTGCATAGGGTAAGGAGTCGTTTCATAACTGTGTTGTGTTGTTATCGGAGGCAATCACCGAGGTATCAATTATACATTATTAATTATACATTATACATTAATAATCATCACAGGCTCCACGTTGCACCATCCTTAGTGTCCTTCACCACGAAGCCGAGGGCGGCCAGTTGGTTGCGGATCAGGTCGGAGGTGGCCCAGTCCTTATTAGCCTTAGCTTGTGAACGAACCTGCAGCAACAGATCTACGGCACCCTTGTAGGCAGCCGACTTGTCATCACTGGCTCCTGCACCGCTTTCGTCCTTCATACCGAGAATATCAAAGAGGAAGGTCTTCATCACCTGAGTGGTCTTGTCGATGCCTGCCTGATCGATTTTCTGGAGGCCATCGACCACCTTATTAATAATAGAGACGAGCTCATAGAGGTTCGAGATGACGATAGGTGTAGTGAGGTCATCGTTCATGGCCTCGTACATCTTCTGTTCGAGGGCCTCAATCTGCTTGAGGGTTTCAGCAGTCTCGGCTGAAGTCTCAGTGGCCTTCATGCGAGCGATGCTTGCATAACCCTCCATCATACGTTTCATGCCCTTCTCAGCGCTCTGCAATGCCTCGTTGCTGAAATCAACAGTCGAGCGGTAGTGAGCCATGAGGATGAAGAAGCGGATGGTCATTGGCGAATAAGCCTGTTGGAGCTTAGGGTGTGTACCCTGGAAGAACTCGTCGAGGGTGATGAAATTGCCGTATGACTTGCCCATCTTCTTACCGTCGATGGTGATCATGTTGTTGTGCATCCAGTAGTGAACGGTCTGGTGACCCTTGCAGGCGCACGACTGAGCAATCTCACACTCATGGTGTGGGAACAGGAGGTCGAGGCCACCGCCGTGGATGTCGAACTCCTCACCCAGATACTTCTCTGACATGGTCGAGCACTCAAGGTGCCAGCCAGGGAAGCCTTCGCTCCAAGGACTTGGCCAGTGCATGATGTGCTCAGGAGCTGCCTTCTTCCAGAGGGCAAAGTCGCAGGCCTCGCGCTTCTCCTGCTGACCGTCGAGGTCGCGGGTGGTGTCGAGCAGCTCGTTGATGTTGCGACCAGAGAGGATGCCGTAGTTGAACTTCTGTGCATACTTCTTCACGTCGAAATAGACCGAGCCCTGACTCTCGTAGGCGTAGCCGGCATCGAGGATCTTCTGCACATAGTCGATCTGCTCGATGATGTGGCCTGAGGCATGTGGCTCGATGCTGGGTGGCAGCACGTTGAGCGCCTCCATGGCCTTGTGGTAGCGGTTCATGTAGTACTGCACTACCCCCATGGGCTCCTTCTGCTCCAGGCGAGCCTTCTTGGCAATCTTATCCTCGCCCTCATCGGCATCGTGCTCCAAGTGACCTACGTCGGTGATATTGCGCACATAACGCACCTTATAGCCGATGTGCTGCAGGTAGCGGAACAGGATATCGAACGTGATGGCAGGACGTGCATGACCCAGATGGCCGTCGCCATAGACGGTAGGGCCGCACACATACATTCCCACACGCTCAGG
>JAZQQU010000089.1:0-15498 GCA_045629225.1 Bacteroidales bacterium
CTCGTTGAACTGTGAAGGCAGTTCGACAAAGTCACGAGCTACGCTGGTGCCGCTCTGTGAAGGATAGTGGCACTTGGTCAACAGGCCGTGGAGCGAATGACCGAACTCATGGAGGAAGGTCTCAGCCTCGTCGTAGGTGAGGAGTGATGGAGTATAGCCCTCATCTCCAGGTTTTCCGATAGGCTTGCTGAATGACATGACAATCTGGATGATAGGACGAACCTCCTTGCCCTGTGGGTCAACGTACTGACCCTTGAACTCGGTCATCCATGCACCTGGGCGCTTGGTCTCACGTGGGAAGAAGTCTGTATAGAGCAGACCGAGGAAGGTCGAGTCGCTATCCAATACCTCAAAGCAGTCGACCTCAGGATTGTAGACAGGTACATCTATCTTGTGGAAGGTCACACCGTAGAGGTTGGTGGCCAATCCGAAGACGCCCTTCATCACGCGGTCGAGCGAGAAGTATGGCTTGATCAATGCGTCGTTGAAGTTGTACTTCTCGGTCTTGAGTTTCTCGCTGTAGTAGCTGAAGTCCCAAGGCATCAACTGGTCGATACCATCCACCTTCTTGGCATAGTCGGCAATCTCCTTGACGTCGTTCTGAGCTGTTGGAGTATAAGCCTTGAGCAACTGATTGAGGAGTTGGTTGACTGCCTCTGGAGTCTTGGCCATCTTGTTGGTAAGCTGCAGATGAGCAAAGGTCTTGAATCCGAGCATGTCGGCCTTCTCCTGACGGAGTTGGGCGATATTGCGTACTACATCGGTATTGTCATACTTGCCGCTGGTACAACGGCTGTTGGAGGCACGATAAGCCATCTCGCGGAGGTCGCGACGTGCGCTGTACTGCATGAATGGACGATAAGATGGAGCCAGCAGAGTAAGCTTGTAGCCGTTAGCCTTCAAGGTCTCGCAGAAGAAATCAGGCAGTCCCTCGAGGTCCTTCTCCGGGTCAAGCTGGTAGCTCCACTCGCCGGTAGCCTTCTGTACGTTCTGACCATATGCAAGCGAGAGGCTGTCAAGCGAACTGCTGACTTTGCGCCAGCGTTCACGAGCTTCGCCCTGAAGGGTAGCACCTGCCTTGAGGTAACCCTCATAGCGGCGCTTGAGGAGACGCTGCTGTTCTACGGTCAGTCCCTCGAAGTCTTTGGCCTTGTACTCCTCCCAAACCGAGAGGACGCGCTGGAAGAGCTTCTCGTTGAGGTTGATGTTCAACGAATGTTCGCTGAGCAGCGGCTGCATCTCTTCGGCCAAAGCCAACATATCGTCTGTGCCGTCACACTCCACGATGTTGTAGAAGATGCCGCCTACCTTAGCCAGCAGTTGGCCTGTATAGTCGAGAGCCTCGATGGTATTCTCGAAGGTTGGAGCCTCTGGATTGTTGACAATAGCGTCGATCTCCTGATCCTCGATCTCCATGCCCTTGAGGAAGGCTGGCTTATAGTGTTCAGTCTTGATTTTGTCAAATGGGATGGCACCGTGATTGGCGGTCCACTCTTCAAAGAAAGGATTGTTCATACTTTCGTTATTTTGGCAGCCCATCAGTAGGGCTGAAGCCATTAAAGCAATTGTGATACTAAGTTTTCGCATTTTACCTTGGTTTGTTCGCCTGTAATCATGTTCTTGAGAGCAACTTCTCCATTGGCCATCTCGTCTCCTCCGATGACAGCTACATATGGGATCTGCTTCTGGTTGGCATAGCCCATCTGCTTCTTCATCTTGGCACCAGCCTCCGGATAGACCTCGGCACGGACGCCAGCCTTGCGCAGCTGGGCCAGAAGTGGCAGACAGAAGTCCTGCTCGGCTTCGCCAAAGGTGACGAAGAGCACCTGGGTCGACTGTAGGGCGTCGGTGGGGTAGAGGTCGAGCTGGTTGAGCACGTCGTAGATGCGGTCGGCACCGAACGAGATGCCCACGCCACTCATGCCTGGCATGCCGAACACGCCGGTGAGGTTGTCGTAGCGGCCACCGCCTGTGATCGAACCGATCTGCACGTCGAGGGCCTTGACCTCGAAGATGGCGCCTGTGTAGTAGTTCAGGCCGCGGGCTAGGGTGAGGTCGATGTCGAGTTGGCACTGGGTGCCACCCAGCTTCTCCACCTTGCCCAGGATGAACTCCAGCTCCTCCACGCCCTTCACGCCGATCTCGCTGGTGGCAAGTGTCTGCTTGATGATCTGGAGCTTCTGGTGGTTCTCGCCCTCGAGCTTGATGATGGGCTGCAGCTTCTCGATCTGCTCGTCGTTGAGCCCCTTCTCGCGGAGCTCGGCATTGACGTTGTCGAGGCCAATCTTGTCGAGTTTGTCGATGGCCACGGTGATGTCCACCAGCAGCTCTGGTGCACCGATCACCTCGGCAATGCCTGCCAGGATCTTGCGGTTGTTCATCTTGATGGCCACACGGATGCCGAAGCGGTGGAACACCTCGTCGATGATCTGGATGAGCTCCACCTCATTGAGCAGCGAGTCCGAGCCCACTACGTCGGCGTCGCACTGGAAGAACTCACGGTAGCGACCCTTTTGCGGACGGTCAGCACGCCACACGGGCTGTATCTGGTAGCGCTTGAAGGGGAAGGCCAGCTCGTTCTGGTGCATCACTACGAAGCGGGCAAAGGGCACGGTCAGATCATAGCGCAGACCCTTCTCGCAGATGCGTGCTGCCAGGCGTGCGCTGCCGTCCAGACGGCCTTGTGTGTCGCCGTCGGCATAGAGCTCCTCAGGCTTCACGTCCGAGAGGAAGTTGCCTGAGTCCAAGATCTTGAAGAGCAGCTTGTCGCCCTCTTCGCCATACTTGCCCATCAGGGTTGAGAGATTCTCCATCGAAGGGGTCTCGATCTGCTGGTAGCCATACAGGCCATAGACCTCCTTGATGGTGTTGAAGATGTAGTTGCGCTTGGCCATCTCGATTGGCGAGAAGTCGCGTGTTCCTTTGGGAATGCTTGGTTTTACCTGAGCCATTGTCTTTATGTCGTTTTATTATTTTATTTCTATGAGCGCGCAAATATAATGCTTTTTGTCCGAAAAAGCAAAAATCTCACCCATTAAACCATCCTGCCTGCATTATTCCCCTGATTCGATGGATGAATTGAAAAATTGGGGTGACAAATCACGTTCGAACAGATGGCTGAAAGGGAGCAAATATCAAGATTTGGGGCAGACAATTGCCATTTCGTTATAAATAATGTGTATTTGTCGAGAAAATGTTGCAAGCTTCCTCTTCGACTTTTCCCCCATCAGTTGTCGATATTTTTCACATAGAGATAGAATGACTGGTTGTCTGGAGCATAGTCGTTGGCCGGGATGATCTCCATCATCACCTGCTTGAAGGTAGAGCCGATCTTGCGACGGTAAAGGATGTGGAGTGAGGTCTTGTTGTCGGCAAAGTAGTCTTTCATGTAGCCGATCGTCGTCTTCTGCAGATACTCCTCCAGATCGTCGGGATGCACCATGCCCGACATGCCGAAGTCGTGAAGCCACTCAGAGATGTGCTCAGCATAGCCCTTGGTGGCTGTCTTCTCGTTGATCTCCATGTTGATGATCTGGAAACTGTCGTCGGTCAGATTGATCTTGAGTATCTTGGTGTAGAGGGCGCAGAGTGCAATGTGTGCGTCACGCTGGCCACGACGGTCCAAGCCCTTCTTCCGATAGTATTCGGTCTTGCTCTTGTACATGCGTTCGTCGGCAAGGGTGATCAACTCGCGGATGTTGCCATCCCTGACATCCTGGCGAGTGACGCATCCGTAGGAGATGGAGAGCGAATCAACCATCTTACCATGCCATGCGATGGCCGATTCTTCAAAGTCGCGGAGCAGGGTGTCGAGCTGCACCTGGCTGGCATGGATGATGGCAAAGAATTCATCGCCTCCGGTTCGGAATATCTTGCCATAGGGGGTGAAGCACCTCTTCATGCAATCAGCAGCACCGATGATCAGCTCGTCGCCAGCGGCATGGCCATAGGTGTCGTTGACCTGTTTCAGACCGTTGATGTCCATGGCCACCAACACGAGGGAGTCGTCCTCGCTCGTCTCAGGCAGTTTGTTGATTTCGTTCTCGTATGCATAGCGGTTGAAGAGGCTGGTGAGCTCGTCGTTGTTCGACTTGAAGATCAGGTCGATCTCCTGCCGTTTGGTGCTGTCGATGATCTGAGTGTAGACCATGACCTGCTGCAGCTGATTGTCGGATTGCTCGATCGACACGAACGAGATGCGTGTCCAGCCATAGTTCCGACCGATGAACTCGCATGAGATCATCGACTTGCCGTCCATTCGCTCGGAGAGGGTCGAGAGGTTGACGAAGTCGAGCAGTAGAGCGCGATAATCGTCGTTGGCTGTGCCTGAGATGACACGATTGAGCATCTCCTGTGCCCTGGTGGCATCGTTGATCAGTCCGGTAAGGATGGGCGACTCGATGTATCGGGTGACCTTGCCTGTCTCCATGTCGATCAGATGCATGGAGTAGTAGGTCTTCGAGATGGAATGGAAGATCATAGCCTTGTCGGCATGTTCGCGGTCCTTGGCGATGACAAAGATGTGCACCAGATAACATGCCAGAAAGTAGCCGAGGCTGTAGAAGGGCGCATAGGGGTAAAGCAGCTGGAAGATGCCCAGCAGGATAGGGGCCATCGATGCGGCAAACACGGTGAGGTAGCCATCTGTCGTGTCATGCTTGTCACGATGCAGGATGCCCGTCATGACCAGCAAGGAGTTCACGCCCAAGGCCAGATAAACAATGTACTGGTTGAGGAACGTGATGCTGCGGTAAGGTGCGGTGACGTAGTGGCCCTCCTCGATGACGAAGAGCGTCGGGGTGAAGAAGTTGCATACCACAAGTACGACCTCGAACACTATGAGCAAGCAGTCGAACAGAAGGAACTGCCGGCGCCTTGTGGGACTGACATTGAGATAGATTAGGACGAAGTAAAGCCAGAAAAAGGTGGTGATGACTGTGGAAAGATGGAATATGGTGGAAGAGACAAAGAACAGACGGTCGCTGGCAATGATGCCACTGTCGCACAGTCCCCAGACAACATCCTGCATGCAGAAGAAGATGACCCAGAGCGTCATCAGCCGAAAGGCTCTTTCGACTGCGGTGTTGAGCCGCTTCGAAATAGAGTCGTTGACAAAAAATATGATCAATAGGAGGGTAAAGACAAGTGGCGATGCCCAATAAGAATTAAAGTCCATATCGCGAAAAATCGAAGAATTAATTAGTTAGCTCTGTGTTCGATGCCAGCCACATGGCTGGTGTCTCGCCTGTGTACTTCTTGAACTGGGTGTTGAAGTATTGAGCATTCTTGAAACCGCAATGCAGCGCCACGGTCTCCTGTGTGGCCTTCGGGTTGGCTTTCATGTAGGTGATGGCCTCTTCGATGCGGTATCTGTTCACCAGATTGCGGAATGTGGTGTCGTAGTGCTGACTGATGAGTACCGAGAGTGTTGACTTGCCGATGTCGAGCATATCACAGATGGACTGAGAGGTGAGGTCTTCATCCATCCACACTTTTTTCTCCTCCATAAGCTCGCGGAACTGCTCTGTTCGTCTGTCCATTTTGACCTGGCCGGCTGTCATGGATGGGTGCTTCTCTTCTGTCGGATTGCTTTCGTAGTGCTCCTCCTCAACGTCAGGGGTCTTCTCTTCGTCAAAAAGCTGCAGGTGCGACAGTTCGTGAAGCGTTACAAGCTTATTGTCCTGACTGTAGAACTCAAGGTGGGCAATCAGATGCTTGGCAGCGGCCATAGCTATCATGCTGAAGATGCCCAGCACCACGTGGTCTCTGAAATACGTGCTGCCCAAAGCCAACATCATAGCCATTATAGCTATTTCGGCCAAATACATCACGGCTATGGTGCGTGAGCTGTAGGTAGATTTGCCGTGGAAGAAGAAGCGACACACGTCGCCAAACTGATAGCCATGCAGTTTGAGAGTCTTCAGACTCAGCAACAGCATTGTCAGAAGGTAAATCATAAGTATGGCCATAAAAAGGTAATAGGTAACGAAGCAGTACAACTGATTGAGCGGAGTGTCAAATCTCCCAGTCAGTCCTGTCTCGCTGGCAAACTGGCCGCTGACCTCAGCACAACGGTCGAACCCCATGATGTAGCTGAGCATGCTGATGGCTACACCCATGGCAATGGCTGGCACAAAGAGAAGGAACTGGAGCCTGCTGCTCATTTTCCTCCCGAAGCAGAGCACATACATGTAGGAAATGAGGAAGGCAGGAAAGAGCACACCGAAAGGTATGCAGACTGCCTCCATACGTACCATAATATCAAAGTCAGTGTCAGGAAAGAAATAGATACCCAGAATAGCAAAGAAGATTGCGGATATTCCTTCAGCATAGAAAAAAAGACGCTGTCTATAGTTTTTCTGCTTCAACATGAATGAGAAAAACCATAGTAGAGAGACTATGCAAGGAAGAAAATAAAACAGCGAAAGTAGCATGAATGGGAAAAAATTAGGAGATTTCGGCGCAAATATATGAAAAAAACTCCACATTGTCTTTATAAATACTTCCAAAATTGCGAAAAACAGCAAAAAAATGGATGTTTTTGTAAAAAGTTATAGATTTTTCTGTCGGTTTTGTAAAGAATCGTTCATTTATTCCACTTACCTTTGCGGCGTCAAAAACAAAAATGCTTACAGTTATGAAACGGAGTATTATCACATGGCAGATGTTCCTGCAGCGAACAAGCATCGTGCTTATCATGGCTTGCCTGCTGTTGCTCCTGTCAGTCCTCGTCTACAAGATCGCTGGACAATTATGAGTCCTTTGCGATTATCGGACATTATCCGAAACTGCTGATTTGAACAATCACTATAAAACAATATAACAAATGAAAACGAACCGTATTTTATCACTGCCTCTGATGCTGCTTGGCGCATCGACGATGGCACAGACCGTGAGCGAAAGTGAGGCCATGGACAAGGCTTTGAACTTCATTGCATCGCAGCAACCTCAGATGGCACGAGGAGCACAGGCCAACGTGCAGCTCACGCTTGCACACAAGGCTGCCATTCAGGATGAGACCTGTTATTATGTGTTCAACAATGAAGCCAATGGTGGTTTTATCATCATTGGTGGCGATGAATCAGCCGAAGAGGTGCTGGGTTACTCAGAGAACGGCAAATTCGACCCTGACAACCTGCCCGACAACTTCCGCTGGTGGCTCTCAACCTACGAGCAGAGCATCCATCGCGCCATCAGCGCGCAGAAGGCAACCGGAGAGGCCATGCAGGCACCTAAGCACGCCAAGGCAGCACAGCCCAACATCGAGCCATTGCTGACTGCCCAGTGGGATCAGACCTATCCTTTCAACCGTGCCATCCCTGGCAACGAAGATAAACCTTACAAATGGTACACGGGATGTGTGACTACTGCAGTAGCACAGATCATGAAGTATTATGAGTGGCCTGAGCATGGCTGGAAGCTGCATCAGTATGAGGGATATGTGTCACCATACTATATGTATTCAGTCAACTTCGCCGAGGCCACTTACGACTGGGACAACATGCTCGATTCATACGAAGATGATTTTACAGACGAGCAGATGAACGCCGTGGCACAGCTGATGTATCATTTTGGCGTGGCAAGTGAGATGAAGTTCGGCAGGGGCTTCACTTCTGGCTATACAAACAAGGCCGTACGTGCCATGCGCCGAAATTTCGGTTACAAGCAGGGCACTGAGAAGACCAAGAACAATTATGATGGTGATTGGGAAGAACTCGTATATTCCGAACTCGCAGCCAAACGCCCTGTGCTCTATTCTGGCCGTACTGCCGATGACGCTGGCCACACCTTCGTGTGTGATGGCTATCAGGATGGCAAGTTCCATATCAACTGGGGTTGGTCGGGCTATTGCGATGGCTACTTCCTGCTTACCAGCACCGACAGTGAGAAGGCTCTGCAGCCTGGCGGCAGTGGATCGGGCGGTGCAGAAGAAGATGATGCTTACGACCAGAAGCAGTCAGTCTTCATCGGCCTGGAGCCTGATTATGACTACAATGGCGGTGTGACCATCGCTTCCCTTTCTAATCAGGGCATGTGTTCTAATGGCGAAGACTTCGAGCTGACGCTTACGCTCGACAATCGTTCGAGTGACAAGATAGCAGCTTCCTACGTTTTGGTGTTCTTTGACGATGAGAATAATGAAATTGGTAACATAGATCTGGATGTCCTCAATTTCCAACCAAACGAGACAGGCGTACGTGTTGTTGTCACTAACCCCTATGATCTGGATTGCCTGGTGGGCAGTGATAAACAGCTGAAAGCAGAACTGATCAATGTAAATATTGGGTGGATACCAGAGGATGCATGCACCATTACCCTCTGCAGCAACCTCAACATCTCTTACACCCTCACCGATGCCGAATGGGGCACCATCTGCTTGCCATACGATGCTGAGGTGCCTGCTGACGTGAAGGCCTACAACGTGACCGACGTGAATGGCACCTCACTGGTGTTGAGCGAAGCCACGAAACTGGAGATGAACAAGGCTTATCTGCTGCATGGCGAGCCTGACACCTATCAATTCCACGGTCCGGATACCCCACAGGGCGTATATCAGAATGGACTGCTCTGGGGTGCGACCAAGTATATTGGCGAGTATGTTCCCAAGGGCTCATACGTCCTGCAGAACAACCCTACCACTGGCTTGGCATTCTATCAGGTGACAAAGGGTTACTACTATAAAATCAAACAGTACACAGCCTACCTTAAGGCCGAAATTCCTGCTGGCGCCCGCATCTCCATCGACGAAGAGACTGGCATTCAGAATGTGGAAGTCGATGAGGCTGAGGCAGCAGAAATATTCAATGTCCTGGGCCAGCGCACAGCATCGGCAAAGGGTTTAGTGATCAAGAATGGAAAGTTGAATTTTGTAAAGTAAATAACTCATTATGAAAAAGAAATATATTATGCCTAATATCGAGATCGTAAAGCTTGATCAGTCAGATATCATCGCCACATCAGGGCCTGGCCTCGGTGGATATTTCGACCGAGATCTTCCAAATCTCAGCCGTTTCGGAGATGATGGCTTCGACGATTGGGAGGATTGATAAGGTCTGACGCAAATGATCGCACTACCCTAACCGCACGTTATTCATGTGGCTTAGGGTAGTGCTGTCTGCTTCTTTTTGCCAAATGTCGAGCGTACGACTGTTGTTGGCATACTTTTGGGTAAAAAAAGAAGGGTAAAAGGTCTTTGAAAAAGCAAAATGAGGAGAATCGCCCGAAAAAGGACAGGAAAATGCAAGGTTTCGCGGCTTTGATTTGTTTAGGTAAAATAAATAATGTATCTTTGCACGCTCAATGATAGGCATTGAGAGACACTTGTCATTGTCGTCGTTGACAAAGAAACTACAGATATGTCAGTAACAGAAATACTACAAAATACCCGTGAGACGTTGTTCTCCTTCGAGGTGTTGCCTCCACTCAGAGGCAAGAGCATCGAACAGATCTATCAGACCATCGACCGCCTGATGCCTTTCCACCCGGCATTTATCGAGGTGACTACGCATCGTTCGGACTTCGCCTACAAGGAGGTGAAGCCGGGCGAGTTCCGTCGTGTGGAGGAGCGTCTGCGTCCAGGCACGGTTGCCATCGCCTATGCCATCAAGCAGAAGTACGGGCTGCCAGTGGTGCCTCACATCATCTGCAGCGGCTATTCGCAACAGGAGACCGAGTACGAACTGCTCGACCTCTCGTTCCTCGACCTCAGGGACCTCATCATCCTGCGTGGCGACAAGTCGAAGCAGGACTCGCGTTTCATTCCCAAGGAGGGCGGTCTCCGCTATGCTTCGGAGTTGTGCGAGCAGGTCAACCAATTCAACCAGGGCCAGCTTCTCTTCGGCGAGAGCCATGAGCTGGCTCAGGAGCATCCCTTCACCTATGGCGTGGCCGGATATCCCGAGAAGCACGACGAGGCCATGTCATTCGCGGCCGACATGCGTGCACTGAAGCATAAGGTGGAACTGGGTGCAGGCTACATTGTCACGCAGATGTTCTTCGACAATCAGAAGTACTTCCAGTTCGTCGATCGTTGTCGTGAGGCTGGCATCCACGTGCCCATCGTCCCTGGCATCAAGCCATTGTCCACCTTGAACCATTGCACCATGCTGCCTCGCACGTTCCACATCGATTTCCCCGACGAGCTGGTTGAGCAGCTCGAGAAGTGCCAGTCGAATGCCGACGTCAAGGAGGTGGGTACAGCCTGGGCCATCCGCCAGTGTCGCGAACTCATCGACCATCAGGCTCCCTCGTTGCACTTCTACACTATGAACGCTGCCGCCCAGATTGAGACCATCATGAAGGCATTGTGATCGAGGTATTAATTTTTCATTCTACATTTTACATTCCCCTTCATGACACTTCGCGAAGCATTCTCTCGTCATATCCTCCTCCTCGATGGCGGCATGGGCTCTCTCATTCAGGAGTATGCTCTCACCGATGCCGACTTCCGTTGCCCCTCCTTTTCTTCAATCAAGGGTAACAATGACGTGCTGAGCATCACACGTCCCGATGTGGTGATCGACATCCATCGTCGCTACATCGAAGCTGGAGCCGACGTCATCACGACCAACACCTTCTCCTCGCAGCGCTTGTCTCAGCAGGAGTATCACCTCGAGGATCAGATCGTGGCTCTTAATCGCGCCTCAGTCCGTCTGGCTCGACAGGCTGCTAGCGAGGCTTCGCGTCCTGTCTTCGTCTTGGGCGATGTGGGCCCCACCAGTAAGATGCTCTCCATGAGCGAGGACGTCAACGATCCCGCTGCTCGCAGCATCACTTTCGACGAGCTTGAAGATGCTTACCTCGAGCAGATCCGGGTCTTCATCGAGGAGGGAGTCGATGGCATCCTCGTCGAGACTATTTTCGATACGCTCAATGCCAAAGCCGCCATCTCAGCCTACGAGAAGGCCAAGTTGCTGGTCCATGACAGCTCGGCTGCTTTGCCTGCTGCCAACTTCCCTGAGCTCCTTCTCTCCATGACGGTGAGCGATGCCTCTGGCCGCACACTCAGCGGACAGACCGTGGAGGCCTTTGTCACCTCAGTGCTGCATGCCCATCCTTTGTGCCTGGGCCTGAACTGCGGCCTGGGTGCTGATGGCATGGTGCCTTATCTGCGCCAGATGTCGGCTGCTGCTCCCTGCTTTGTGAGCTGTCATCCGAATGCCGGTCTGCCCAATCAGTTTGGTGGCTATGACGATACTCCAGAGGATATGGTGCGACAGATGCAGCCTTATTTCGAGGAGCATCTGGTTAATATGGTGGGAGGGTGCTGCGGTACAACTCCAGACCATATTGCAGCCATGCGGGCTGAGATTGACCGTCGTGCATCGGTGGCAATCCGTAAGCCTCAGCCTCTGCCGAAGGCGTTGTCACTCTCTGGCCTTGAGCCCCTTGTCGCTCCTGTAGCCCATGCACAGTCGTCCGATATCGACAGCCTCTTCTTGACTGTCGGCGAGCGCTGCAATGTGGCTGGTTCACGCAAGTTCCTTCGCCTGATCAACGAGAAGAACTACGACGAAGCCCTTGACATTGCACGCAAGCAGGTCGAGGACGGTGCTCGCATCATCGACGTCAACATGGACGATGGTCTGCTCGATGCCCGTCAGGAGATGGTCACCTTCCTCAACCTCCTGGCTTCCGACCCTGCCATCAGCCGCGTGCCCGTGATGGTCGATTCCAGTCGTTTTGATGTCATCGAGGCTGGCTTGAAGTGTCTGCAGGGCAAGGGCATCGTCAACAGCATCAGCCTCAAGATGGGGGAGAAGGACTTCCTCGAGCATGCACGTACTGTGCATCGTCTGGGTGCAGCTGTCATTGCCATGTGCTTCGACGAAGAGGGACAGGCCACCGACTACGATCGTCGCATCCGCATCTGTCAGCGCATGTATCGTCTGCTCACCGAGGAGGTCGGTTTCGCACCTGAGGACATCATCTTCGACCCTAATGTGCTCACTGTGGCTACAGGCATGGCCGAGCATAACGCTTACGCTCACGACTTCATTCGTGCCACACGCTGGATCACCGATAATCTGCCTGGTGTCCGCGTTTCGGGTGGCCTCTCAAACCTCTCGTTCGCCTTCCGCGGCAACAACTACCTGCGTGAGTCGATGCATTCGGTCTTCCTCCACCACGCCAAGGCCAATGGCATGGGCATGGCCATCATGAACCCAGCCGCAGAGGTCCACTACAAGACCATCCCCCTCGAATTGCGCATGGCTATAACCGAGGTCCTGCTCAATACCTCGCCCGATGCCTCTGATGAACTCATCGACATTGCCCAGCGCATGAGCGAGGCGCAGCTCCGTGCAAAGGAGGCCGGTCTGAAGTATGATCCCAAGGCTATCTTTGCTCTTGCCCAAAGTGGAACATCAGGATTGAATAATGAGGCATTATTCTTGCCCGATGCCCCCAATGCTCCGGCAGCTAGTCCTTCCTCACTCCACACTCCTCATTCCTCTTTGAATGAAACCCCAGAGTCTCGTCTGCAGCAAGCCCTTCTCAAAGGCCTCACCACAGGTCTCGATGCCGACCTTCATGCCCTCATCGAGCGTGGCGATACTCCTGTCCAGATCATTTCTGGCCCATTGATGGATGGTATGAACGAGGTAGGACGTTTTTTTGGCGAAGGCAAGATGTTCTTGCCACAGGTTGTCAAGACGGCTCGCACCATGAAGAAGGCTGTCGAGATCCTGCAGCCATTCATGGAGGCTTCGCAGTCCGATGCCTCGCAGATCGGTGTGGGTGGTACGGTTGTGATAGCCACGGTCAAAGGCGATGTTCATGATATTGGCAAGAACATCGTCAGTGTCATCCTTTCTTGCAATGGGTTTAAGGTTATCGACCTGGGCGTGATGGTCCCAGCCGAACAGATCATCCAGACCGCCATCGAGCATAAGGCCGACTTTGTGAGCCTCTCTGGCTTGATTACCCCAAGTCTGGAGGAGATGTGCCAAGTGGCCACAGCCATGCAGCAGGCTGGTCTGTCTATCCCTATCATGGTGGGTGGCGCCACAACCTCACCCATACATACTGCGGTCAAGATTGCGCCATGTTACGATGGCCCTGTGTTCCATGTGCGCGATGCTGCCAGCAATCCGGGTCTGGCCATGCGTCTGCTCGACCCTCTCCAGCGCGAGGCTGTCATTGCAGAGAATAGTGCCCTACAGCAGCGCATCCGTGAGCAATCAGGTTTGCCTGTCGATCAGAGTGTTTCGACCACAAACAATGCCTCACACCACACTCCTCAATCTGCACAGAATGCCTCTGTTCCATCAGCGTCGAATGCCACTCCTCCATCTGTGTCGAATGCCGTTCCTCCATTCCTTGGTGCTCGCATACTTCCCGACATCCCTGTCTCCGAGGTTATTCCATTCATCGACTGGACCTATTTCTATTGGCCCTGGCGTGTGAAGGAGGGTATGGACGAAGCTATTAAACTCCGTGCCGATGCCGATCTCATCCTGCAGGCAATCGCCAACGACCCTGCTTATGCACTCCGCGCTACGCAGGCATTCTATCCTGCTCAGGGGCTTTCGGATCGCATTCGCTTCGCCCTGCGTCACAGCGACCACGACCCTAATTGTCCTTGTTGCAACCAGTCAGTCGATATCATGACTCCTAAGTTGGGTCAGTATGTCGCTGCTCAGGATGTTGTCGGCGCTTTTGCAGCCACTGTCAGTTCGACCTTTGTCGAGCGTCTTGAATGCCTCAAGCGCGAGCAAGGCAACAGCGACTACGATGCCCTCCTCCTCCAGACCCTTGGCGACCGTCTGGCTGAGGCTGCCAGCGAGTATCTCAGCCATCAGCTCAGCGAGCAATACCAATGGGGAGGCATCCGTCCCGCCATCGGTTACCCTGCGTTGCCCGATCAGCGGCAGATCTTCCAGTTGGCCAAGCTTATCGACTTCCAGGCCATAGGTATCACACTCACCGAGAATGGCGCTATGTATCCTCAAGCCTCCGTCTGTGGTTTGTACATCTCAAACCCCGAGGCTCAATACTAATCTGCCACCTCAATCGTCTAATTGTCAAATCGTCAATCGTCAAATCGTAAATAAACCTATGTCCTCCGACGAATACTATATGCGTCAAGCTCTCATCGAGGCTCGCAAGGCTGCTGACGAAGGCGAAATCCCCGTCGGAGCCCTCATTGTGTGCCAGGATCATATCCTGGCTCGCACGCATAATCTCACTGAGCGTCTTCGTGATGTCACTGCCCATGCCGAGATGCAAGCCATCACCGCGGCCACTGAGGTGCTGGGTGGCAAGTACCTGACCGATTGCACACTCTACGTCACACTCGAGCCCTGCGTCATGTGCGCTGGTGCCTTGGGCTGGAGTCAGATCTCTCGCATCGTCTATGGAGCTGATGACCCTCGTCGTGGCTACAGCCAGATTGCACCCAAGGCTCTTCATCCCCGCACGCAGGTAGTGAAGGGCGTTTTGGCCGACGAAGCCCTGCAGCTGGTTACCGACTTCTTTCAGCACAAGCGATCCTCTTGATTGCCCATTACCCACTATACATTATATATTATATATTATATATTACCCATTACCCAATATACTTTACCCATTACTCATTACTCTTTACCCAATAATCCTCTTCCCCCTTACGCTATGTCTTCTTTATTCATTGCCCTCACCATCCTTGCTCTGCTCATGACGCTTGTTGGCGTTGTCGGTTCTGTGCTTCCCGCTCTGCCTGGCCCTCCTTTTTCTTGGGCTGCTCTGGTTTTGGTCTATTATACTTGTTCACCCCATGTCAGTCTTTCGTTGGTGGTCATCATGGGTATACTCACCTTATCGTGTTCCATTCTTGACTATTTTGCCCCCATTTTAGTCACCAAATGGGGTGGAGGCAGTCGGCTCTCTGTCATCGGTTCCTCAGTCGGAGTCGTCGCAGGTCTCTTTTTCATGCCTCTCGGATTGGTTCTTGGTCCCTTGGTCGGAGCTTTTCTGGGCGAGATGCTGGCCACACAGCAATCACACATTGCCTTTCGCGTTGCTATTCTCTCTTTTGTTGCATTTTTAGTCACAGCTGGCATCAAACTCATATTGTCTCTGCTGATGACCTACTTTATCCTCATTTCCGTTCTTGCAGTCATTATTCCTTCTTGAAGCTCAAAAATAGCGATACTACTGTCTGAAATGACAATCGCGGGTGCCAAAGAATGGCCTTTTGATGCTGTTTTTTGCCAAAATCGATAAAAAGTGTTGGATATATTTGGAGTGCGGCGAAAAATGCTCTATCTTTGCACCCGCTAAAACGGAAGAACGCTACATTCTGCAGCGTGATGAAGGGAAAGCGAAGTTCTTTGAAATGATGAGAAATTGAAACAACAACCTGAAGTTTCGTATATAATTATATAATATGTATAGTGAAACGACAGAAACGATATAGCAAGTACATACTTGGGTAGAGCAAGTGCAGAGATGTTCCTTTCATGAGGGACATCAACAAAAGCTTTACCGTCAAATTTCTGAATTTGAATTGCCGGGTAC
>JAZQQU010000090.1:0-20582 GCA_045629225.1 Bacteroidales bacterium
CTTGCGTTCTGCTTCGCGACGCTCCTGTTCACGGCGTTCAGCCTCCTTGCGCTCCTGCTCACGACGCTGCTGCTCCTGACGGGCGCTGCGGCTCTCGTGACGGTCGCCCGGACGGAAGCCTTCGAGCCAGAGTTCGAGTGGCTTCTCGATAGAGGCAGGCTCGCGCATCTGCACATCCTGCATCCAGCCACGGCCGGCTGCTACCTGCACGAAGTGGTACTGACGGGTGTACTGGTCGAGCAGCTTGAGGTCGTCCATGGTGAGCACCATGGGTCGCTGTGGCTCGTAGACCGTGCGCCAGGTGCGGTCGTCCACGTTGTTGGTGCGCTGCAGGTCGTCGCACATGCCCAGCGAACGGATGCCTACTGAGGCGTCGTTGGTGAGGAGGAGCACCTTCTTGCCCGAGGCAAAGAGCTCAACGGTGCGACGGATGATGGCTGGGTCGGCAAAGGCCGAATGGTGGCTCTCGCTCCCGATTCCCTCAATGCGCAGGCGGGTCTCCTTCTGCTGGCTCAGCATGAGGCGCTTGGCCAGACGGGCGGCTACGTTGCGACACAGGGCCTCGTCCTTCCAGTCGGCCACCTTATAGTCGGTGGGCTCCTGCTGGGTGGCAAAACGATCGACCTCCTCGTAAGTCTCGCTCATGATCATGAACTTGCCACCGATGCGCTTCATCATGCGGCTGATGAACTCCAACTGACGCTCGAACATGAGTCGGGCGTTGACACGAGGATCGGAATGGCTGGAGGTGTGACCGACCAGGAGCTCGAGCCAGATGTTGGTGTCGGAGAGCACGATGTCGTAGTCGAGCACGTTGCAGAGGATGGCCTCGAGGATGAGGTTGCGGTTGACGGCCTCTTCGAACGAAAGCTGCTGAATCTGCTGATCGTTGAGCAGGGGGATGCGTCCGGCGGCGTTGGCCAGGTCGCAGAAGTCGCGCACCACCAGGTTGTCGGGCATTCGGGGGATGGGCTTGGGCTCTGGCTTGCGATTCTCGGCAGGCTTGGGCTCTGGCTTTTGCTCTTGCTTTGGCTCGGTTTTCTTGTTGTTTTCTACTTGAGTTGGTTGCTGTGGCATCTCTTGTGCCACGGGTTCGCTGACAATCTCAACTCGCTTCTCTTCACTCACGGCAGGAGTCTTTGGCTCCTCCACCACCGGGGCAACAACCTTCTTGCGGGAGCGGGAAGCCCTCTTCTTAGGGGCCGCATCAACCACAGGCTGCACTTCGCTGACAGCATTGACGGGTGCTTCAACGGTGGTGTTTGTCATGTTGTTTTCTTCCATTAATTGACTTTGGATTGATTTGTCGGGCGCAAAGGTACGCTTTTTTTCTCAATTGTGCAATACCCGCCCTTGCGTTTTGCTAAAAAAGGAGAGAAAAGAGTCAGTCCAAATGTCAAAACATGCCATTATTGATATATTTGGTGTGCAGCGGGCTACAAATAGGGGGCAGTTGTTTGGGCAAGCGGCAGGATTTGATTATCTTTGCGGCATATTGCGTAATGCGCGACGCGTCATGCGTAATGAGTATTGCGTAATGAGTATTACGTAATGAGTATTGTGTAATGCGTAATTTTTGATGTGTAATGCGTATACTTCACTACATACCCACGCTGAGCCGTAAGGACGGAGGAACCAGCACCTACATGCAGCAGCTGGCTGCCGAGTTAGGTCAGCTGGTGGAGCTGCATGTGGTGACGCATCCGACCGACGACGAACTGCCTGTGGAGAATGCCACGGTCCACTACCTGAGGCTGACGTGGCGATACTGGCAGGTGAGGGACGAATATCTGCGCATCATCGAAGAGGTGAAGCCCGATGTGGTGCACGTCAACTGCTGCTGGCATCCCTACTTCGGCTATGCCGTGATCTGGGCGCGAAGGGCTGGCTGCCGGGTGGTGCTCTCGCCCCATGGTATGCTCGAACCTTGGATCATGAAGCGACACTACTGGACGCGCAAGGTGCCCTCGCTGCTGCTGTACCAGCGTAGGGCTGTGCGCGAGGCTGCCCTGCTGCATGCCACGGCCGAACAGGAAAGGGAACATCTGCTGCAGCTCGGCTGGAACCAGAACGTCAGGGTGATTGCCAACGGAATCGACGTGAAGCAGATACTCTTGAAGACGGACTGGAAACCCAGTCGGCGGCTACTGTTCCTCAGTCGAATTCACCCCAAGAAGGGAATAGAATACCTGCTGGAGGCGTTTGCTGCCATGCCGTCGGACTATGTGCTGCAGATAGCGGGCGAGGGCGAAGAGGCTTACGTCGGGGGGCTGCAAAGGCTGTCGCACGGCTTGGGCATCGAGGCACGTGTGGAGTGGCTGGGAGGCGTCTATGGGCCACGTAAGTGGGAACTGCTCCGCCAGGCCGACCTCTTCGTGCTGCCAACACACAGCGAGAACTTCGGCATAGTGGTGGCCGAGGCGCTGGCTTCGGGCACACCCGTCATCACCACACAGGGCACACCCTGGGAGGTGCTGCAGACCGAACGATGCGGATGGTGGATTGAGGTGGGAACGGAACCGCTGGCCCGCGCCTTGCAACAGTTTGTCGCCACTTCGGAGGCTGAACTACACACCATGGGCCTCAATGGCCGAAGGGTGGTAGAAGAACGATTTGCCACTGATGCTGTGGCACAACAATTTGTCGAAATGTATCGAATGCTATGAAAGTAACCATCATTACAGTTTGCTACAACCGAGCACAGACCATGCCTGACACGATCAAGAGCGTGGTGACGCAGGATTATCCGGACATAGAATACATCATCGTGGATGGAGCTTCGACCGATGGCACGCTGGATGTTGTCAGACGCGAACTGGCACGTTATGCCTCCGAAGGCGAGACGGAGGTCATTCGCCGACATGCAGCTTCGGCCCGTGTGATCAGCGAGCCGGATCACAGTATGTATGAGGCGTTGAACAAGGGCATACGCATGGCTACGGGTGACATCGTGGGCCATGTGCACAGCGACGACATGCTGGTGGACACACAGGTGGTGAGCCAGTATGTGAAGCACTTCGAGCAGACGGGAGCCTCGCTGGTCTATGCCGACGGATACTTTGTGGATGCCGACAATCATCAGCTGGTGAGGCGCATATGGCGTAGTGGCAGCTACCATCGCTGGAAGGTGCGAATAGGCTGGCTGCCTCTGCATACCACGCTCTACATGAAGCGCAGCACCCTGATGGAGGGTTCGCTCTACAACGAGGCGATACGCACGGCCTCGGATACCGACTTCCTGATCCGCTACCTCTACGAGCACCCTGTGAGTGTGAGCTACATGCCCTGCATGACCATGATGATGCGCATGGGTGGCCTGAGCACCGATGCCAAACGTCGCCGACAGGTGTGGGACGAGGACATCTCGATCATGCGCCGATACCACTTCTGGCCAGCAGCCCTGATCAAGCTGTGCAAGATGGCCTGGAAGGTGCCTCAGGTGATTGAACCCAAACTGAAACGCCTTTGACCCTATGCCCGATATGCTGATACTTGCTGCCCCTGTGGTGGTGGTGGCCCTTTGGTGTCTGCTGGTGCTGCTTGTGATGCTTCGCAAGTGGCGAGCTGCCGTGGTGGTCGGGGTAATGGTAACAGCCTTCAACTGGTGGACTGAGCAAATACCCATCAACCCCTTGTGCGCCTTGCAGAGAGTCTTGACACCCAAGGAGATGCGGTTCCCTGCACATAAGCCGGAGGGGGCGTTGCGCATCTTTGAATACAACCTCTGCGCCAAGCCAGAATTCCGAGACCGCCATGGACAGGACTTTGTCAACTTTATGGTCGGGATGGATGCCGACGTACTGTTTCTGCCCGAAAACAACCCCGGTACATTCCAAGTGATGGACGACACGCTCGCGGCACTCTATCCCTACAGCATGCGAGCCTTCGAAGGGAAGGGCAACGCGCTGTTCGAACGTACGCTCTACAGCCGTTATCCGCTCAGCAACCCCCGGTTCTATCATTTCGATCCAGACTCTCTTCGCAGGGAATATCCTATGCTCGACTCGGTGATGACCGAGCGTGTGGGCCGGCAGTCGTTCATCTTTCAGGCCGATGCCGACATCAACGGACATGCTGTGACCCTTTTGCACGTACACCTGCGTTCCAACCTCTATGACAGCGCCAAGGCCGATGGCAACGGACGCAGGGAGAAGGCACACAACGTGTATGACAACCTGCTCTTCGGCTACCTGTTCCGTCAGGCTGAGGCACTGGCCGTCTGCGAGGTGATGAGGCATTGTGGCAATCCGCTCATCATCAGCGGCGACTTCAATGACCTGAGCGGATCGCGTGCGGTCCGTCTATTGCAGGACTGCAGGGCGTCGGCCATCGATCCGCGCCATCGCGACAGGCTGAAGAATGCCTGGTGGGAGGGAGGCACGGGCCTCGGCTTCACCTTTGCCGACCAGCACCTGCGCCTGCGTCTGGATCACATACTCTACTCCAAGGAGTTCCGTCTGCTGAACGTAGCTGTGCCTATGGTCGGCTTCTCGGACCATCGCCCGATAGTGGCCGACTTTGAATTCGTGCCGCAATAGTGGCCGCTGGGTCAGGCGGGCCATCGATTATTTGCTGAAAATAAACAATTGTTCATAACATTCCAACGCTTTCCCTATGAAACGTTTGCTCATTACCTTACTTGCCTCTGCAGCATGTAGCCTTGCAGATGCTGACATCATCATCAACGAGATCATGCAGTCCAACATCGATGCTGTGATGGACGAACTGAATGAGTTCCCCGACTCGTGGGTGGAACTCTACAATACGGGCGACATAGCCATCGACCTGAAAGATTACAAGCTGGGCATCACGACCGACCCACAGGAGGCGTGGCCCTTGCCCTCGTCCATGTTGCCGCCTCGAATGTACAGGCTGGTCTTCTGCGACAAAGCGGAACAGAACTATCACACGCACTTCAGACTGGAGAGTGGCAAGGGGTGCAACGTCTATCTCTTCAAGGGAGATGAGATAGTGGACAGCATCGAGGGACTGAAGAAGCAGCCGGCACCCAACATAGCCTATGGCAGACGTGTGGATGCCGATGAGGAGTGGGGCTATCAGGCTCAGCCAACACCAGGGGCTGCGAACTGTGGCGAACTCTGCACCAAGGTGTTGGGCAACCCCATCTTCTCCGAACCAGGCCGCGTGATCGTGGGTAAGGAGTCGATCACCCTGCACGTCAGCCTCCCAGCCGATGCGCCTGAAGGTACCGTGGTACGTTTCACAACCGATGGAACAGAGCCCAAGGCCAGTAGTGCACCTTTCCCCGAGACTGGACTCCAGTTCAACAGCACCCGTACCGTACGAGCCAAGGCTTTCTGCGAGGGTTACCTGTCGCCACGCTCGCTCACGCAATCCTATATCTTCTTCCCAAGAAACTTCACCATCCCCGTGGTCTCGATCGTGACCGACCGAAAGTACTTCTACGACAATAAGGTAGGCATCTACGTCAACGGCACCTACGGAGGGGGGCAGAAGAACTACGAGTACGACTGGCGTCGCCCCATCAACATGGAACTGTTCACGGCTGAGGGTGAGGAGAGCGTGCTCAATCAGTTGTGTGAGACTCGAGTGGCAGGAGCAGCCTCGCGTTCGGCCCAGCTCAAGTCGCTCGCCCTCTATGCCAACAAACGTTTCGGCGAGAAACGCTTCGACTACGAGCTCTTCCCCGAACAGCGTCCGGGCGAGAAAGACTACAAGTCGTTCATGATGCGCAACGCAGGCAACGACTTCGACTACCTCTACATGCGCGATGCCATCATACAGGGCAACATGGCAGCACATACCGACATCGACTTTCAAGCCTGGCGGCCAGCCATCTTCTACCTGAATGGCGAATACAAGGGCATGCTGAACCTTCGCGAACGCAGCAACGATGACAACATCTACACCAACTACGACGGTCTGGAGGATATCGACATGATCGAGAACTGGAGGGAGCTCAAAGCAGGTACAAGGGACGACTTCGATGACTTCATAGCATTCTATACTGAGCACGGCCACACCTGGGACGAATATGCCGAGCGCCTGGACCTGATGGAGTACATCAACATCATGATCATGAACCTCTACTATTGCAACCTGGACTTCCCGGGCAACAACATCGTGTGGTGGCGTCCGCGCACAGAGGGTGGCGTGTGGCGTATCGTAGCTAAGGATACCGACTTCGGTCTGGGACTCTACAATCGTTCGGATAACTACAATACCATCGAGTGGCTCTATGACAACAACTATGACCCGACCAATGCCTGGGCCAATGGAGCATATCACACTCGACTGTTCCGCCGCCTGATGGAGGATGAGACCTTCAGTCGTGAGTTCATCGACCGTTGTGCCATCTATATGGGTGACTTCCTCAACTACGATGGAACCTGGGAGGTGTGGCAGCCGATGTATGAGCAGATAAAGTACGAATACCCCAATCATCGCAAACTCATCAACCAGTGGTGGCCCAACTATGATGAAGAGCTCAACAAAGCCAAGAACTGGATGAAGAACCGAACCAATAACTTCTATAACCATCTGGCAGGCTTCTACGAACTCGGCACTCCACGTGTGCTGAAGATCAACACCAACCTCAGCGACGTGGAACGGGCAGATGCGGCAGTCATGGTCAATGGCGTGGCTCTCACGAAGAACCGCATGGATGGCAAGTTCTTCCAGAACCGCAGCCTCACGCTGGTGGGTGGAGAGACCGCAGAAGGCCGCGGCGTAGTGGGCTGGCAGATAAAGGTGGTGAGCAACAGCGGACAGGTCACCACTACACAGGTGGAGGGCAATACTTGCACATTCATTATGCCCGAATGCTTGCGTTGCGAGGTCGATGCCGTGGTGGGTGAGCTGCAGGGCATCAGCCAGGTGTGGAGCGATGAGACGGCCACACCTGTGCGCTACTACGACATCCGCGGCATCGAACACTCAGGACTCGTGACGGGCCAGAATATCGTGGTCATGAGCAACGGAGAGGCCCGAATCGTGACGAACTATTGATTACACATTACCCGAATAAAATGCATTATACTATGTTCCATCACTACAAATTCCTATTAGCATCAGCCATCGTCTGTGTCTCGTGCTCACAGCAGCAGACCATCACGGAGCGTACCGAAGTGCCTTTCGGTCATGGAAAACTCGTGCTCACACCTTTGGCTAACAACGCCGTGCGTGTGCAATATCAGACCACGTCGCGCTACGAATTGCCCGACGAATGGCTCTATCCCTCACTCCACGAAACGCCAGCTACCGACATGCGCATCGAAGTGGATGCCGATGGCCAGCGTGTGCGATTCTTCGATGCGAAGGGCAATCTGCTCACCGAAGCGATGACCCACGACCTGGTGCCAGCCAGCGTAGGCGATCAGGAGGTATATCAATCGACGCTGACCCTCAACACACAGCCCGATGAGTACCTGACGGGTCTCGGACAGTTTCAGGATGGTATGGGCAATCTGCTGGGTGTGACACGTCGCCTCACACAGGTCAACACTCAGATCTCCATACCTATGATGCTCTCTGACCATGGCTATGGTGTGCTTATCAACAACTACGGAAGCATCGATTTCAATCCTGCCTCAGACAGCCTCCGTCTGGAGCGCACGCTGGTTGAGGGAGACGCGCAGATGGTTAACGTCACGACTACCGAGGGTGGAGCCCAGGAGTTGCGCAGGCAGAACATCTATGCAGCACAGCTTGAAGTGGAAGAGGGGGGAACATACTGCCTTCTGCTCGACGTTGGTCGCAAGATGAGCAGCCGTTTCACTCTCGACGTGGATGAAAACCGGGTGTTGGATGTCCAGAACGTGTGGCTGCCACCCACTATGACCACTATGGTCGAACTCGCCCCAGGTACACACAGCATTAGTGCCGAACTCACACAGCACGACAGTCCTGTGCTCTACTATCGTCGCGTCGATGCCACAACCACGTTCCGTTCGTCGGTGGCCGACTGTGTCGATTATACGCTTTTTGTGGGATCGCCTGACGAGGTTATTGCAACATACCGCCAGCTCACAGGCCCTGCGCCTATGATGCCTGTCTGGGCACTCGGCTACACACATTGTCGCGAGCGCTACCATTCTTCGGCCGAGATCCTCGACAACGTGCGTACCTTCCGTCAGCGTCAGTTGCCTCTCGACGTCATAGTGCAGGACTGGCAGTACTGGGGACCTCACGGCTGGAACGCTATGCAATTCGACGAGGCAAATTACCCCGACCCTTCGGCTCTAACAGCCGAACTTCATGACTCACTCCACACCAAGCTGATGCTCTCTGTGTGGTCGAAGGTTGATGACCATTCGCAGCTCGGTCAGCAGATCCAGGAGGCTGGCTACTACATACCTGGCACTACGTGGGTCGATTTCTTCAATCCTGAGGCTTCGCAGTTCTACTGGCGCAACTTCAGCCAGAAACTGTTGGTGCATGGCATCGATGCCTGGTGGCAGGACGCCACGGAGCCAGAGAATGATGACTTGGTGGGACGTCGTGTCAACCATGGTCAGATGCCTGGCGAACTGGTGCGCAACGTCTATCCGCTTCTGGTCAGCCAGACCGTCTATGAGGGTCTCCGTCAGGACGATCCTGGTCGTCGTGCCATGATTCTGACTCGCAGCGGATTCCCTGGCATACAACGCTATGGTTCTACGCTCTGGTCGGGTGACGTGGGTAATGACTGGGAGACTCTTCGACGTCAGATTACCGGTGGTCTCGGCCTGATGGCAGCCGGTCATCCCTGGTGGACCTACGATGCAGGCGGCTTCTTCCGCCCCTGGGGACAGCATCAGGATGCTGACTACATAGAGCGTATGTTGCGCTGGATCGAGGCTGCCACCTTCCTGCCTTTGATGCGTGTGCATGGTTATATGAGCGACACCGAGCCTTGGCGTTATGGCGAGGAGGCCGAGCAGGTTGTGCGCAAACAGCTCGAATTACGCTATCGTCTGTTGCCATACATCTACACTTCGGCCTGGCAGGTATCGACCCAAGGCAGTACGATGATGCGTCCGCTGCTTTTCGACTTCGCTTCCGATCGTGAGGCATTGCGCTACGACACCCAATACATGTTCGGTCCCTCACTTCTGGTCAATCCCGTGCTTGCTCCTGGTGTCAGCAGCTACACTACCTATCTGCCCAAACACAAGGCTGGATGGTATGACTTCCATAGCGGCAGTTATTGCGAAGGGGGGCAGAAGGTTACAACCGAAGTCTCCATATCCAATATCCCCGTCTTCGTAAAGGCAGGCACAATCTTGCCTCTTGGACCTGTGCGTCAGTATGCACAAGAGCCAAACGATGAGCCGTGGGAGGTGCGCGTCTATGCTGGTGCAGATGCCGACTTCACGCTCTATGAGGACGAGGGTGATAACTACAATTGTGAACAGGGTCAGTATGCGCTCACCCATTTCCATTGGGACGATCAGTCCGGCCAGCTCACCATCGATCCTGTCCAAGGCTCTTTCCCAGGCATGCAAGCCAATCGCGATTACAAAGTTGTTATAATTCGTCCGAACCAAGAATGATCGTCTGGATTCATTCCTTTTGGTCTCAACTATCTTACATTTATTAATATGAACAAATTTATAATCTTTTCGTTGCTCTTCCTCATAGCTTCTGGCTCCGCAAGTGGACAGAGTCCTGAGAAGAAGAAGTCGGTGGACCAGATTGTTTTCCACCTGGATGACGGACGCGACTCATTGGTCAACAACGTCATATTCACAGGCATCGACAGCATCAGTTCGTGGCAGCATCAGATGATCTATCGCCAGGGCGACTCGTTGCGACGTCTGCTCCCCGAACAGGTGAGTCGCGTGAAGCGAGGTAACAAGACCTACTGGAGTCAGATGATCGAGACTCGTCCGGGTGTAGTGGAGCGACTCATGGTGCAGCGAAGCCTGAACGGTGGCGAAGGATGGCCCTCGCTCTATAAATACTACGAAGAAGAGGACAAACCGCAGATCTACGTCCAGGTACAGGATGGTGTACTGAAGCGGCTTGACCCCAAAGACCCCGACAATGTGTTCCGCCACGAGTTGCGACGGCTGAATGCAGAACAGGGGGGTAACGCCCAGATAGACCAACGTCTGACCAAGCTGAAAGCCAATCGTTATGGCTTGCGCGAGGCACGTGCCCTCATAGCCAGCCAGAATGACAACCAGATACCGCGCAACCGCTATGGTGTGGGCATCGGACTGTTCGGCAACAGCACACAACTGACGCTCGTGGAGAAGGAGGGCTCGCTGTCGCTACCTCGTCAGAACCAACTGCAGATGACTGTAACGGCATGGGCAGACTTCCGCTCGCTCGATGGCTTGTCGTTTCATCCGGAACTGACCTTCCAGAAGACTTCGGCCCACGTGCCGGCTGTGGACAATCATAGAGCAGAGGTGGCATTCAACCGCACGCAACTGTGTGTGCCACTTCTGGTACGTTACACTTGTGTTCAGTTGCATGGTCCTTGGCTGCCTTACGTCGAGGGTGGAGTGCAGCTCTATACGACGATGCGCAACGAGTGCAAACTGCAGTATATTATGTATGATAACGAGGACTATGTTGCGGGTATGAGCATTTCGGAATACAGCGAGAATAGTAGCTGGATCAACCCAGTGGCTGGTCTTGGTGTGGAGTACCGTCTCACACCGCGACACTCGCTCTTCTTTGATGTTCGCTACTTGCTCGGCTTAGAAGACAGGATCGAAACTGTGCTCAATGTGAAGCAGGGCGGCTGGATGGCCTCTTTGTCGATTAACCTCTAAAAATGATAGCTATGATGATGAAAAAGAATGTTCTGACCTCTTGTGCTTTTCTATGTCTGGCTTTCTCTGCCTGTGTCGAGGATGCAGAACTCTTCGAACAGCCAGACCTCAAGACTGTGACGACTGCCGACGTGCAGAATGGTCAAGTGACGCTGAAGAGCGACATCGGAGACCAACCCTATTGCACAGCTAATTCAGAGCGCGGCTTTGTGCTCACGCGCAGGTTGCCTGATGGTAGTATCAACAGCGAGAGTTATCGGGTTGATGGCGTAGACTTTGCTTTCACGCTGACCGAAGACCTGTGGAGCAATATGACGTGTGAGGCCTATGCTTATGTAGTGACTGATGGCCGACGCTACCGCAGCGGTTCGGTAGGCTTCCGTCCCAGTGGCGGAAAACAAGCCGAGGTGACCGGTGTGCGTGTCTCGTCCGATGCTAACTGCGACGTGACTGGTCGCGTGACCGTCTATGGCCAGCATCTCACCAACCTCAAATACGGTACTTCGATTTCGCTCAAGCAGGAGGTGAAGGGAAACGTGGTGTTTTCTCCTGTAATCTGCACCTTGGACAGTCTGGTGTTCGACTACGAATGCTGTAACATTGGCACGTGGGATATGATGCTCAATCTGCGTGGTGTGAAGTATCCGCTCGACCGTCAGCTGGTGGTGGATGGTGCTACACTCCGTCTTGACTCCGTGATCTACGCAGGTATGCCACATCGCATCACGATCGACCGTCGAAGCAAAGCCTCGATGGATAGTGTGAGTTGCTGGATTGACAATCAGTATCAACTCACCACACGTTGCGACCTGATGGGTGATGACGAGTGGTATGCAGCCTTCACAGGCCTGATAGGTCAGGAGCATAGGCTGCTCGTGTGCTATCGTGAGGGACATCGTCGCATCTACCTACCTGAAGTAATAGTAAACTACACGAATGCATGGGAACCGGTGGCTGCTGTGACTAACCTCGGCCATAATAACATGTCTAAGCTGGCAATAGGTGGCTACGGCTGGCGGCTGGAGGGCGGCTGGAATGGTCAGTCGCAGGGCCTTCGCCTCCATCGACTCGATTTCCGTACAGGTGAACTCAAGACTTACTTCGCCCCTTGCAAACCAGGTCAGGATGGCGTGAAGCATCTGTTGGGCTATGAGCGCGACTACTGTGTGTTTGGCGAAGCTGATGGACAGAAGGTTTATTGTGCCGCCTACATTGGATTGGATGGCGAAGAGGACGACGACACTTACCACTGGGCCTGGGGACGGCAACGTATCCGACTCTACGAGTTCGACATTCAGGATGAGACGTGGACGTGGCTATATGACATGCCCGCCACGGGCTCTTCGAACGAAAACAACGGTTATCAGATCTGGAGCAAGCGTGGCGAGCATTTCTACTTCATTAATTATATTCTGGGCGAGTTCGGCTGGTGGGATCGAGTGACAGGTGAGCTAGTCAAAGAGTCTCAACCCCACTTGTTCGGCTACTATAACGACTATGTGGGCTCAGACAGCAATGGCTTCTATTTCAGAACGAACGACCTGAAGTTTGTCAGCTTCGACGATGCTTCGAAGTATCAGACGTTGTGGATTGATATCCTGAACGGGCAGTTCCGTGTGGGTGCTGGCTGGTACGACTACTTGTATAGCGTCGGTGTCTCCTATATCGTACAAGCCAACCGGCTCTTTTTGGGTCAGATGATGTGCAGCTCGCCCACCAGTGACCTTCACCACCACACTTTCTACGGCACTCCCGACGGTCTTCACGGCTGTGATCTCTATCCTGTGGGTGACGAGATGTATTGTGTGGATAGTGAAGGCAAGGTATGGAGATTTATTGGGCAGTAAGAGGAGCACCCATGCATGAGCTTTCGGCTTCGGCATCGTCGAGCTTGAAGAGCATGAACTGAGGGCTCTGCTGGGTGTATGGCTGCCATTCGCCATCGCCGGCACCATTAGGATTGCCATACTTGCAGAAGTTGCTCCAGGCGGTAAGCATGCGCTCAGAGAGGTCGCGGTCGCCCTGAGTCCATGGACGCCAGCAATGGTCGAGTGACTTGAAGACGTACCAGAGATCGCTGGAGTGGAAAGCACCCTTCAGACGCTGTGTCACCTCTGGATGCGAACCATCGTCAGGCAACGGACGGGCGAACTGGTAGGCGTAGGCTTTGTCGCCCTGCTCCTCGCGATTGAGGCAGAAGTTCTGGATAAGTGGGCCCATGTTTCCGGCATCGTTGAGCGTGTAGCCAATCATGTATGGCACGTGAGCCAGGGTGCCGTCGAGGCAGGCATCGTCGAATGACTCAGGTAGCACATACTCGTTGATATAGGGCGAGATTGGCGAAGCTGTGAGAGGGCTTCGCTTTCCGGTAACGCTGGTGTAGATAGTGCCGAGGCTGTAGATTGTCTCTGTCGAAGCTCGACGTAACTGCTCGAGCGAGGTGAGGTTGGCCCAGTCGGTCACCTCCTTGATCTGCTCGGCAGCCTGCTGCAGGGTCAGAGGCTGTGCAGGTGGCATGGGACGACCGCCAAAGGTCGGTACAGGATCGGTTGGCAAAGAGAGACCGCTGCCGCTCATGATGACGGCTTTGTTGAAGAGACCCTGAGCGAGGGGAGAGGCGCAGAGCGTCTTGACCGAACGCGAGCCGGCAGACTGTCCGAAGATCATGACGTTGTCGGGGTCGCCTCCGAACTGTGCGATGTTCTTCTTCACCCAGCGTAATGCCTCAATCTGGTCAAGTGTGCCGAAGTTGCCTGAGGCCTGCTCTCCTCCCTCGGCGATGAGTTCAGGATGGGCAAAGAAACCGAAGGGACCAACGCGGTAGTTGAATGACACGAGAACGACATCCTTGGCAGCAAATTCCTGGCCATCGAACTCGGGTTCCGATCCCCAGCCTTCGCGCAAGCCACCGCCGAAGATCCACAGAGCCACGGGCAGTTTTTTCTCAGGTTGAGCCGAGGCTTTGGTCCATACGTTTAGATAGAGGCAATCCTCGGAGTAGGCCTTTTCGTCGCCATAACCCCATTCGGTGGTGTAGCCGCCCTCATAATGAGCGCCCTGGAAGGCAGGATGTCCAAAGGTGTCGCACACCTTAATTCCCTCCCACGGACGGACAGGCTGAGGCGCACGCCAGCGATTCTCGCGAATAGGTGGTGCGGCAAAGGGGATTCCACGATAGACAACTACGCCGTCGATGTCGGCGTTGACACCTTGCACCTGACCGCCCTCGATGGTGAGTACGGGGTTAGGAATTTCAGTTGGACTGGTGCAACTAACCAAAAGGCAGGCTGTGATAAGAGACAGATAGTGTTTCATATTAAAAATAAAGTATTAAGGTAATTAATCTGGAGTGATAGTGAATAGGTAGTTAATGAGGAGTGTCGTGAATAGGTAATTAATCTGGAGTTGAAATAAATACGTAATTTATCAATAGAAAAAATACGTAATTAAAGCGGATAAACCGAACTGCATCTCAAGAGTGCAAAACTCTCGATGAGGCTGCTCTGGCTAACAGGTATCAGACCGTGATATTGTCAATCCTGAGCTTCATGATACCAGCGGGTACACGTGCTTCGGCCACATCGCCTACACGTTTGCCCATCAAAGCCTCAGCAATGGGCGACTTGATGGAGATTTTGCCTTCACGCAGATTGGCCTAGTGCGGATTGACGATGGTGTACGCAAGCTTGGCGTTGTTGTTCAGGTTGGTGAACTCCACCTTGCGCAACAGACCCACGGTGTCGCACTTCAGAATCTCGGTATTGAGCACCTGGGCGTTCTGTAGCACGTTGGTCTTGAATCTGATCTTTGACATGACTCTGCGTAGAGTACGCTTGGCAGCATGGTACTCGAAGTTCTCGCTCAGATCGCCCTTGGCACGCGCTTCTGAGAGCTCATCCTTGGCTTTGGGTAGTTCTACCTTCACCAGTTCTTGCAGTTCGGCTACGAGTTCGTCGTAGCACGCTTGTGACATGTATTCCATAGTGTTATGGGTTGATGAAAAAATATGAAAAATGGGGTAGAAGTGCCTTGACGCATCTTTTACCCCATATTATCTGGTGATTCGACGGGGATATTATTCAGGAAAAACTTCACTGGAATATCAGCGTGTTACACGTATTGTCGGCTTAAACCATCATTTCGGTTCACAAAATCGAACACATTTTTATGTGGTGTTATATGGAATTTGCAAAATAACGCTCCATTTTTGCTATTTTCTAAGTAGCTTTGTGAACCATTTCTTGATCTTGGATAGCAGAGAAGAGGTGGAAGTATGTTCGATCGTAGCGCCATTTGTTTTGTGCCACATCGGACAATCTTTGTTGAGGAGCCAGTCGATAACTACTGGCGCAGGCTTCTTGAGTTTGATGATTGGATCGATGAAGAACAACTCACCTCGTTCATCCTTCAGCACGTTATCGCTGTCCGCACTCACATCCGTAATCGAAAGGTATTCGTTGCCGAAGTAGTAATGATCTTCGGGTTGGAGACCCATGGATTGGAGAAATGATCCTCGCTTCGTCATTCTCCGAAGCTATGCCTACGATGTTGTAGCGCACATTGGGAAAATTAACGAATAGACCGTTGGCTTTGGCGATTGAAATCAGGCGCTGGCATTCTGCTTCCTCCGAAGCTCGCGAATAGCACTCCCAAGCTCCATTCGGTTGATTGGTGCTTGACGTTGTAAACACAGATATACGGCTTCTGTCGCTATCTGCCTGTCGCTGACGGGAAGACTGGCCACCCAAAGACTGACAGGCAGATTGCTGCCCGCCATCATGATCTGATCTATGCTTTTGTCTATTGTTCATCGGTTGTGTTATGCGGTGCAAAGATAAGAATTTTTCTTTGAATGACCAAATACTTTGGCAATTATCATTATCAGAGATATTCTTTAGAGAATATTATGAGAAGATTTTATAATAAAATGGTCAATTATTCGTTTAAATATTGAAGGGATGAATGTATTTGCCCCTATACAACTTTATAAATTGGTTCCCAGTTAACATCCTTAGGAAACGATGAACTACGGCAAAAAAGTATGCGCCTCCCTCAGACAGGTGCGCAAGCAGATAGCAGAAGCAAACGACATTTCCTACGAGGTGACAGAATGCAAGCACCAAGGGGATTGCCGTGGGACGTGTCCCAAATGTGAAGCCGAACTGCGCTATATGGAGACATGCCAATTTGACGGTAACCCACCTGCCCCTGTTGGCAGATTAGCAGGTGAGATGATACCTTTGTCGTCAGAATTAGATGAACCGGCAGAGTACCCAGGTGGAGAAGAAGCATTAAGGGAGTTCATCAAACAGAATCTACGTTATCCAGATTCTTGTATTGAAGTACAGGTTCAAGGTCGCGTTATTCTGATGCTAATAATTGAGAAAGATGGAAAGATTTCGAGTGTGCAAATGAAGCGTTCTGTATGCGATGATATGACCAACGAGGCTATCCGGATAGTAAAGAAAATGCCGAAATGGAAACCTGCCAAGATGAATGGTGAAAAGGTGCGATGCAGAGAGTATCTGCCAATTACATTCAGATTAGAGTAGTTTGTTTCATTCCATAATAAATTTTCAAAATAGGATTAGTATGAACTTCAGAACGCCAAAAGATAAGATATTTGACAGATGCAGGGTGCTCAGTATCTGCTGCTATATCATTTCGTTTCTGATACCAGTGTATGGAGTGGCACATTCCATAGATTTACACTGGGGACAAGGAATAACAATGGGGCTGATGGGAGGGCTTACCATTCTGCTTGGATTCCATCTGTCAGAACTCATCCAGTTCCTGATCTGGTTGGCCAACCCTATTTATCTCTGGTTATTGCTTGTCGTCACTCATAACTATTCTCAAGACAGGGATTTCATTCCTTCGTTTGGACAAAAAAAATGGGCTGTCACAAGCATTCTTTTTGCCTCATTATTCTTCTTCAATGGCAACATCATCACAAGTGAGTCTGGTGCTGTCGAAGAGATTACCTCATTTCGTTTAGGCTATTGGATGTGGTGGGCAGCGATGGTTTTGCTAGCAGTAGCCATATTGCTGCAAGAGAAAAAGGTAAAGCGTGGTACATCATGGCAGAAATACATTGTTGCCTTCGTGTTGCTCATTTTCTCGATGCTTAATGTGGGTGTTTTCAGACTAAATAATTCATCGACAAATGGAATACACCCGATGACTGGTAAGACCTATTGCGGATATTACCAGACTTGCCAGCGCATCGAGGTCACATTTACAAGCGATTATAGCTTGATTGCAGAAATAAGTTCTACTGATTTAGTGGGCCATGGCACAGAAAAGTATGAAGGTCAATTTATCTATTATCCGCCTTATATTAGCCCATACTGGAATGGAAATTCCATCGACATGAAATATGCTTTGCTCGACAAAGATAAGGACGAACTGATTATCTATGGCCTGGATGCTACCTATTATTTGTATCGGAGTCAAGTTTATGAACAAGGCATAACTAATTGGCCACTACTTTTGCACCATGAAGTGGAACAGAATCAAAATGATTATTACGACCTATCAAAGGATCCTAAGATTTCCGGTTATGGTACCAATGCTCAGGAATTAAGGCTGCCTGAAGGTTATCATCTTACTTATCAGCAGATCATGGAGCGTCAGTTGCAGAAGTTGCATTACGACCTGGAATTTTGCGACTGTTTTACTACCTTTGGACGAGAAGAGGATTGGTTGAATTATGAGGACGACTCCCTACAGATTGTTTTTGAGCGAATGAACATTCAGACAAAAGGTAAGCGTGTTGTCGGATTACGGGATTATTCTGTGATTCCTGCATTTGTTTATGATAAGCGAAAGACTCGGCTATAACAATAAAGTTGACTAATCTTTTATGGCAACCATCAAGGCAGAAAGACATACATAAATGATGCGATACATTACAAAAGCACACAAATGATGTTAAAATACGAAGGTTTCGGAGAAGACTTCCAATTAAAATTGGAATATATCGAAAAAAAAATTATCTTTGCGCGCTTTTTACACGCGATTATAATGACAACATTTGTATCAGACGAAGAGCACTATGACCTAGTGCTTGAAAAGATGCTCAATGCACAACATGTCCTCTGGATCGGCACAGCTGACATCAAGGACTTGTATGTGAAGAAAGGGAACGGCTCGCAGCCGCTTCTCGGAGCATTGTCTGATCTGCTGAAGAAAGGTGTGGAGATACGACTGATCCATGCCAAGGAGCCAGGTCCGAACTTCAGGGAGGACTTTGACAAGTACCCGATCCTGGCAGCGAATCTGGAGAGGGTGCTCTGTAACAGGGTTCACTTCAAGATCATCGTCATCGACTGCGAATGGGTCTATGTAGGCTCGGCGAACCTCACCGGTGCAGGTATGGGTATGAAGTCGCCCCATAAACGTAACTTCGAGGCAGGAATCTTCACCGATGAGCCACACCTCGTAGATGGAGCGATGGAGGAGTTCGACCGTATCTGGCGAGGGGAGGAGTGCAAGAAATGCGGTCGTAAGGAGTTCTGTATCGACAGGATCAAATGATTATATTAAAACCTGAATATGGGCAATATCTGTAAAATCGGAATTTTCTGTTCATCTTCCAATAAGTTGGATGAAAGTTATTACGAGGAAGCTGACCGTCTTGGCAGATGGATCGGCAGTCATGGTCTGACACTTGTCTATGGTGGTGCTAACTGCGGACTGATGGAAGCTTTGGCTAAATCCGTCCATGAGACTGGTGGTAAGGTGTTGGGTGTGGTTCCTCAGATTCTTATCGACAGGAATCGTGTCAGTACCTATCTCGACGAGACCATCTTCACCCAGGATCTTACGGACAGGAAGCAACAGCTTATCGATCAGTCCGACATCATCATTGCCCTTCCTGGCAGTGTCGGAACTTTGGATGAAGTCTTCACAGTCATGGCTGCCAATACCATCGGCATACATGACAAGAAGGTCGTATTCTGGAACATCAACGGATTCTGGAGCGGATTGTTCTCTCTCTTCGATCAGATGATGCTCACTGGTGTTGTCAACAAGCCGTTCGATAGTGTCATGGATAAGGCTAACACAATGGAGGAAGTCATTCGAATCATAGAGAAAGACTAATCAATTTACTTGATACCACAATCATCTTCTTCGTTACAACAGTGAAATTCCTATATCGTGCATCAACGGTCATCTCGTCGCACATCGCACTTCTTGTTGTGGTGACAACTGCTGTTGCCCTTTTTGTTCCTGCAAGTTTCTCATGGATTGAGACCTCTGTTATCACTCCATTATTGGGAATTGTGATGTTCGGTATGGGGTTGACCTTGAAGCCAAGCGACTTCGTTCCTGTTCTCCAAAGACCCAAGGATATCATAGTGGGTGAACTGTCACAGTTCATCATCATGCCAATCATAGCATGGGCATTGTGCCGTGTGTTATCCTTGCCTCAGGAACTTGCATTAGGTGTCATACTTGTGGGTTGCTGTCCTGGTGGCACTGCTTCTAATGTGATGTGCTATCTTGCCAAGGGAGATATCGCTTTGTCGGTCGGTATGACAGCGGTCTCTACGGTACTTGCTCCGCTGATGACACCGCTGCTCGTGTTGCTCCTTGCCGGAGAAAGCATCGAGGTGAATGTCTCAGCGATGTTCATGAGCATTGTACAAGTCGTGATTCTTCCCATTCTGGCAGGATTTGCTGTCAGTCATTGGTTCAATAAAAAGACGGAGAAAGTCACTCTGTTGCTCCCTATGATCTCTACGCTTGCTGTAGGTGCAATCATCGGAATTGTTGTTTCGCATAATGCTGCCAACTTCCTCGGATGCAGTCTGATTGTTGGTGTGGCTGTGATACTCCACAACCTGCTGGGTCTTGTCCTTGGTTATGCTATGGCAAAAGCTACGGGTATGAACGAAAACAAATGTACGGCCATTTCCATTGAGGTCGGGATGCAGAACTCAGGTCTTGCCACCTCGCTTGCAGCAACACATTTTGCCATGTACCCAATGGCGACAGTCCCTGGAGCCATCTTCTCCGTGTGGCACAATTTCTCTGGTAGTATTGCCGCAGGTCTTTTTGCAAAACTAACTAATAAAACTGATACACAATGAAAGTTTTACTCATCAACGGCAGCCCACGTCATAAGGGCAACACCAACGTCGCACTCGAAGAGATTGCCAAGCAGTTGGCTAAGCACGATATTGATAGCGAGATTCTCTGGATCGGCAACAAGCCTGTTCGCGGCTGTATTGCCTGTGGCAAATGTGAGAACAACCGCTGCAACTTCAATGACGATATCGTGAATACGGTCATCGAGAAGATGCAACAGTGTGATGGTTTGGTCATCGGCTCACCAGTGTATTACGGTCAGCCAGCCGGTCAGGTATGCTGTCTTCAGCAGCGAATGATGTATGCTGGAAGCCGTGTGTTTGCCAACAAGTCAGCAGCAGGAGTCTGTGTCTGCCGTCGTGGTGGTGCTACCGCTGCCTTCCAGACACTCAATATGCCATTTCAGATGACCAACATGCCAGTGGTAACCTCGCAATATTGGAATATCCTCTATGGTTGTGGAGAGGGTGAGACTAGCCTTGATGTGGAAGGTCTTCAGACGGTGCGTGTCCTGGCCAACAACATGGCTTGGATGTTGAAGAAGCTGAATGGTAAAGTCGGAGGCCAAGCGGTCTTAGGAAGACAACAAAAGCAAGCAACTCCTTGGCTCACAGAACGACATGGCTACGATCCGACTTGGTTGTGGAGAGGGTGAGACTAGCCTTGATGTGGAAGGTCTTCAGACGGTGCGTGTCCTGGCCAACAACATGGCTTGGATGTTGAAGAAGCTGAATGGTA
>JAZQQU010000091.1:0-16999 GCA_045629225.1 Bacteroidales bacterium
GGAGGATTAATGATGATGAGGGGGGAGCTATAAAATGCCGATCTTGTAGAGGCGCCCGTCCCAAAGCTGGAGGACGCGATTGTTGCTATAGTGCCAGAGCTCGATCATGCCGGTGCGCGAGGCTCCCTTCTCGACCCTGGAGGGACGTCCCCAGGAGAGACGGACCTCCTCGGCTGTCATGTCGAGGCGGAGGGAGTTGGTCTGGATGAGCTGCCACGTCTCAGGGGTGATGTCGGGATGGAGCAGGTAGGGATCGGTGGTGGAGAGGAAACGAGTGAGGGCGGTGGAGGTGCCCTCCTGTCGTGAGCCTGGGAGCGAAGCCTGGAAGGTGCCCCTCTCCTGCCCTTGGACAGTATGGAAAGCAACGGTGAGGGGAGCGACCTCGGAGCCACAGGTGACAGAATCGACCACAATGGGCACAAACTTGGGATGATGCGAGCCTGGGAGAGTGTCGGTGGCGTAGTGCACGCGCTCGTCGTTAATAAGTATATATAATGTACGTGCGCGAAGCAGACTATCGACCTGCTGGATGAGCTGCTGGGGATAGAGGCACGAGATGACGGGCTGATAGGCGACATCGGACACTACCGACATGGGTTGACCAGTGCTGAAGCGATAGGCCACGCCCTGAGGCGAGAGAAAACGGAGTTGCAGGAGCTGCTGACCCATCCAGTCCTCTTCGCTGACCATGGAGTCGTAGCGCCAGAGGGAGCCCTGAAGGCTGAGGGTGTCAGACGTGGGGACAGCCAGTGTGGGCTGCTCGGGGACAAGCGAGAGGCCTACGTCGGGACGCAGGAGGAGGAAAGGCATGCCCTGCTGCCATGTGGAGGGCGACCAAAGGGATGTGGCCGAAGGCAGGAGCTCGAGCAGAGAGGGCGGTTCCTGATCCTTGCGAGTGCGTGCCATGAGCAGGGTGGGCAGGAGCAGGACGAGGAGGAACGGGAGATATTGACGGAGTGGCATGAGTCAGGGCAGTTCTATTGGACGATTTAACGATTGACGATTTACGATTGACGATTGACGATTTACGATTTACGATTTACGATTGACGATTTACGATTGACGATTTACGATTGACGATTGACGATTTACGATTTACGATTCGGGAGCTAACTTATGACACAGGAAGAGGAGGGGACCCTCGGCATAGGTGGTACAGCCAAAGAGATAGTGATCACCACCGTCGCGAATGCCTGTGCGTGAACGGAAAGCCTCAGGGGTGAGGGGGAAGTTGCGTGTGGCAACGTTGGCCTGCGGAATGGCCTTACGAAGCTGCTTGAGCTGACGCGAGGCGAAGGGTAGCACCTGTTCGATGACGAAGGCTCGACCCGGGAAATGGGGCAAAGGCTGCGAGGAGACGAAGAGATGGGTGTTGGCCTCGAGCATCTGCACTGGGAAGCGCTGTGCCAAGGGGGCAAAGGCCTGGGCCTTCATGAGGGAGACATCGGGCTCGTAGAGATACTGTGAATCGGACAGAGAGGATGCCACAGGGGCAGCAGCATGAAGGTCTGAGAGGGAGCACTGGAAGGTGACGGGTCCTGAGGGGAGGAAGTCGATGCAGTGGAGCGTGAGAGGGGAAAGGGATGACACAACATCGTCCACATGTGCGGATGAACAGGAGAGGACGGAAGTGTCGGAGGCCAGACCCTTCTGGACGAAGAGAAGTTCCTTGCATTCATTGCGCACAGAGACGACATGGACAGCGGTGACGCGACGAAGACGCTGCAGGGTGCGGTGGATGTCGGCCATGGGCGACAGCTTGGTGATGAGGAGCGAGCAGTGCGGGAGGAGGTCGTCCTGCCAAGCAATGACGTTGGGCTCGCAGTCCTCGACCTCATAGATGCGGGAGCCGGTGTTGGAACGACGGGCGGGGTCGAGGTAGATGGCATCGACGTCAGGGATGGGGAGCTGGGTGGAGAGACCCTGGCGGACCTGGATGGCGGGAAGGGAGGATGGCGCATCGTCACCAACTGCCGACGGAGAAGGCAAGGCAGAGTCAGAGGCAGACTGCAGGGTTGGAGCAGAAGCAGACTGGAGGGCTGAAAAGTTGTGACGAGCAGCCTGGATGAGGTGGGGCTGGCACTCGGTGTAGATGGCGTGATGGAGACCGCGGGACATGTACCAGAAATCGACACCCATGCCACCTGTCATGTCACAGAGGGAACGACAGCCAGTGAGGAGGGAGCGCTTGTAACGAGCAGTCTGTTCGGAGGAACACTGCTCGGCAGGGATGCGTCCACCCATGATGAGGTCGGGGTTAGAGAACCATTCGGGCAGCTTGGTACGCAGACGACGACGAGCCTCGATCTGCTCGACGATGAAGGGCATATCGAGGGAAGGATAGCGGTGAGCCGAGAGCAAAAGACGGGCTGTATCATCCATCAGATGATCGGTGATGAACTGCTTGACTTCAGGTGTCCACTCCATTAGTTTTGGCGAATAAAAAATGTCTGAAATGCGGATAAAACAATTCGAACAGGAAAAAAAGCACTGCAAAAATAACTTTTTTCTGTGAATTTAGACCGACTTAACGAAAAAAAGATTATTTTCGCGACGCAAAAAGAGTGTTAACAGGCGTTTTTGGCCACAGAAAGAGAAAAATCATGATCGAATACTGGAAGTGCAACGACGGGTTCCGACAGCTGCCTGAATGGGAGTCGGACTGCTGGATTCAAGTGACCAAACCCACACAAGAGGAGCTTGGTGACCTGGAACGCAGATTCGGTGCGCCGATGGACTTCGTGCAGGACGTAGAGGATAACGAAGAGAGACCTCGTACGGAGAGCGAATCGGGCTGGCTGATGACCTTGATCCGTGTGCCGAACAAGGTGCTGGACGAGGACGGCGAACCAGTATTCTCGACTGTGCCTTTGGCTATCCTGATCCATGGCGAGATCTTTATCAGCATCTGCTACTTCAAGACGGAGATGGTGGACGACTTCATCCGCTACACCATACGCAAGAACATCGAGGACCGTCAGCGCTATGACCTGATGCTGTCGCTGTTCCTTAGCAGCTCGGTGTGGTACCTGAAGTACCTGAAGCAGATGAACACCATGATGAAGTCGGCCGAGGAGGCTCTGGAGGAGTCGATGGACAACGACGAGCTGCAGAAGATGATGAGGATTGAGAAGTTCCTCGTATACTTTGTGACCTCGATGCGTGGCAACGAGGTGGTAATGGTGCGACTGAAGAAGCACCTGCGACACCTGCCTTACGACGAAGATCTGCTGGATGACGTGGAGATCGAGCTGCAACAGGCTTACGCCACGGCCAACATCTACAGCGAGGTGTTGGAGCGACAGCGAGAGTCGTATGCCTCGATCATCTCGAACAACCTGAACGTGATCATGAAACGTCTGACAGCCATCACCATCATCCTGATGATACCGGCCGCTGTGAGCGGTTTCTTTGGCATGAACGTGCCCAATGGCATGGAGGAATGGATGCCAGCCTTCCCACTCATCCTGCTGCTGACATGCATCATCTCCATCTTTGCCTACTACGGCTTCAAGAAGAAGGACCTGGTCTAAATGCTATTCTCCCTTCAAAGGATCTCGAAACGATCCGAATCGCTTAAGCTCGGGAACTTGTGTCGATAGTCGCGCAGCTTCTGCATATCGGGTTCGAACGAACATACTGACTCAACACCATCGGGGCACTCGGCCAAGATATGTCCGTAAGGATGTATGGCACGGGTGCCTCCGCTGTATGGACACATCGGGTCTGTCCCCACACGGTTGACACCGATGGCAAAGGCCTGGTTCTCGATGGCACGGGCGGGAAGAAGCGTGTCCCAGGCCAGGCGACGCTGCATGGGCCAGTTGGCCACACAGATGAGGAGGTCGTAAGGCTCAGCCTGAGTGTGGCGCGACCAGACAGGGAAGCGCAGATCGTAGCACACAAGCAGGAGGAAACGGATGCCACGCCACTCCACAATGCACTTCTGCTGACCAGGCACGTAGCCTCGTGTCTCGCCACCAGGTGCGAAGAGATGATGCTTGTCGGCAAATGAAACCTCACCCTCGGGTGTAACGAAGTAGGCTCGGTTGCGGTTCACGCCCTGCTCCTCGACAGCGAAGGAGCCACACAGGGCTGTGCCATAGCGGGCTGACACCTCTTTGAGCCAAGCCACAACCTCAGCGGGTTGTGGCAGCTGGCCACCGGCAGGCTCGGTGATGAAACCAGTGAGGCACATCTCGGGCAGGACAAGCAGATCGGCATCAGGATGCGCCTGAAGCACAGACTCGACCTTGAGGCAGTTAGCCTCAGGGTCGAGCCATTGTATATTCTGTTGGAATAATGTAATCTTCATTACTTGAAGTAACGGTTGAAAAGTGGTTGCCTTTTAGAATCACTTCTTAAAGTAGCGATTGTGTGCGGTTGCCCTTTACAATCACTTCTTAAAGTAGCGATTGTAGAGGCCCTCAAAACCCTTGCCGTGGCGAGCCTCGTCCTTAGCCATCTCATGCACGGTGTCATGAATGGCGTCCCAGTTATTCTTCTTGGCATTGGTAGCAATGCGGAACTTATCCTCGCAGGCACCAGCCTCAGCGTTCATGCGCTTCTCAAGATTGGTCTTGGTGTCCCAAACCACGTCGCCCAGAAGCTCGGCGAACTTGGCAGCGTGCTCAGCCTCCTCCCAAGCATAGCGCTTGAAGGCCTCAGCCACCTCAGGATAACCCTCACGATCGGCCTGACGACTCATGGCAAGGTACATGCCCACCTCGGTGCATTCGCCCATGAAGTGGTTGTTGAGGTCCTTGATCATCTCTTCGTCGACACCATATTCCTTAGCAATGCCAATGACATGCTCCTGAACGAACTTAATGCTGCCCTCCTGCTCCTCAAGCTCCTTGAACTTGCTGGCAGGGACCTTGCACATTGGACACTTCTCAGGAGGGGTTGGACCTTCATGTACGTAACCACAGACTGTGCAAATCCATTTCTTATTCATAATCGTAAAGTTTTAAAAGTTAATAATATATGTTTGGGTTATGTATAAGTTCTGAAAGGAACTCTGAGACATTTGAGTTAGTCGAATTTAGGAGTGTGTCACACGATCCTTGAGTTCGGCCAGCTTGCCTGAGTTCCAACGGTCGGTGGTGCCGACAAGGTAGCCTGTGATGCGCTGCAGACGATCGAGGTTGTGGCTACCGCACTCTGGGCAAACGACCTCGTCCTCGACAGCATCCTCATGACCGCAGTCCATGCAACGGTTGCGGTTGTGGTTGACAGAGCCATAGCCCATGTTGAGCTGATCCATCAGATCGACCACCTTGCAGATGGTGTCAGGATTGTGGGTGGCATCGCCATCCAGCTCTACATAGAAGATGTGGCCACCACGGGTCAGATCGTGGTAAGGAGCCTCGACCTCAGCCTTGTGACGGATGGAGCACTTGTAATAGACAGGCACGTGGTTGGAATTGGTGTAGTAGTCACGATCGGTGACACCTGGGATGATGCCGAATCGCTTGCGGTCGATCTTGGTGAAGCGGCCCGACAGACCCTCGGCAGGGGTAGCGAGGATGGAGTAGTTGTGCTGGTAGCGTTCGCAGAACTCGTCGGCCTTCTTCTTCATGAAGCCGATGATGCGGAGGCCGAGCTTCTGAGCCTCGTCGCTCTCACCATGGTGCTTGCCACAGAGGGCCTTGAGGCACTCTGCCAGGCCGATGAAGCCAATGCCGAGGGTACCCTGGTTGATGACAGGAGCCACGGTGTCGGTAGGCTTGAGCTTTTCGGCACCATTCCAGAGGCAGGACATGACGAGTGGGAACTGCTTGGCCAAAGCGGTCTTCTGGAACTCGAAGCGCTGGTGCAGCTGCTTGGCAGTGAGCTCGCACAGCTCGTTGAGACGCAGCAGGAACACCTCGATACGCTTCTCGAGCGAAGGCTCGCTCATGCACTCGATGGCCAGGGCCACGATGTTGATGGTCGAGAACGAGAGGTTGCCACGACCGATGGAGGTCTTCTTGCCAAAGCGATTCTCGAACACACGGGTACGACAGCCCATGGTAGCCACCTCGTTGAGGTAGCGCTCAGGATCGTCTTCACGCCACTCCTCGTGGTAGTTGAACGAAGCGTCCAGATTGAGGAAGTTAGGGAAGAAACGACGGGCCGACACCTTGCAGGCCAGCTGGTACAGGTCGTAGTTAGGATCGCCAGGCAGATAGTTCACGCCACGCTTCTTCTTCCAGATCTGGATGGGGAAGATAGCGGTGGAATGGTTGCCCACGCCCTCGTAGGTAGAGTGGAGCATCTCGCGCATCACGCAACGACCCTCGGCCGAAGTGTCAGTGCCATAGTTGACCGACGAGAATACCACCTGGTTGCCACCACGCGAGTGGATGGTGTTCATGTTGTGGATGAAGGCCTCCATGGCCTGATGCACGCGGCTGACAGTGCGGTTGATGGCCTGCTGCTGGATGCGCTCAATACCCGAGAGCCCTGTCAGGTCACGACGGATATAGTCCTTGATAGGAGCGTTGAGCAACTCGGTGAAACTCTTCTCCTCATAGACCTCCAGGCTGCGCACCTCCTCCTGATAGGTCATGCGCACGAAGGGAGCGAAGTAGAAGTCGAGGGCAGGAATGGCCTGACCGCCGTGCATTTCGTTCTGTGCAGTCTCGAGGCTGATACAGGCCTGCACTGAGGCAGTCTCGATACGTTTGGCCGGACGACTCTCGGCATGAGCAGCCTTGAGGCCATGCTGCAGGATGGTGTTCAGAGGGTGCTGCACACAGGTGAGCGACTTGGTGGGATAGTAGTCCTTGTCGTGGATGTGGAGATAGCCCTTTTTGACAGCCTCCTTCACGTCCTCGTCGAGCAGGTAGGCATCGACAAAAGGCTTGGTGCTCTCAGAGGCGAACTTCATCATCATGCCAGCAGGGGTGTCGGCATTCATGTTGGCATTCTCGCGGGTGATGTCATTGTTCTTGGCGCCAATGATACCCTCAAAGATCTCGCGGGTCTTGGCACGACGCGCAGTGGTACGCGTGTTGCGATAGGAGATGTAGATACGAGCCACCTCCTTGCGGTTGGAATCCATGAGAGCGTCTTCTACACGATCCTGTATGGCCTCCACGGTCATCAGGGCGTCGCCCTCCTTCGAGATGCGGTCGGCGATGGTAGCAGCCAGAATGGCGTCAATGCCCTTCTCGCTGGCATCCATGGCCCTACGGATGGCATCTTCAATCTTGCTGAAGTTAAAGTCAACGGTACGACCGTCGCGCTTGATTACTTTCTGAATCATGATATATGTGTATTATTGATAATTTACTATTTTGGCTTGGCAAAACGGCAAGTTTTGGTGCTTTTTGAGTTTGCGGGTGCAAAATTACGAAAAAGTTTTGACCTATGCAAATAGATTTTTTCTATCTTTGCATCGATAAAAATCAATAATGTTGCCCACAGGCCCCTCAGCATAGCATTTTGGGGGCGAAAAAAAAGGCAAAAAAAATAAATTTTGTTTTTTTAACACTTATGACCTTCCAACAGCTGGAATACATCGTCGCCACCGACGAATACCGTCATTTCGTCAACGCTGCCACAGCGTGCGGAGTGACGCAATCGACGCTCAGTTCCACTATTGCCAAGCTGGAGCAGGAGATTGATGTGGTGATCTTCGATCGCTCGAAACACCCCATCGAACCCACTGTGCTCGGACAGCGCATCATCAGCCAGGCCAAGGTCATCCTGCACAACTCGCAGCAACTGCGCGACCTGGTACTCAACGAAAAAGAGGGCGACAAAGGACGCCTGCTGATGGGCATCATCCCATCGGCAGCCACCTACCTCTACCCCACCATGGCCCGCTACTTCAAGGACAACTACCCCACACTGCACACTTCGGTGTCAGAGGTCGAGACAGGCCAGCTGGTGGAACGCATCCAGCGCTCGGAGCTCGACATGGCCATCATGTCGAGCCAGGACCTCAAGGACTCCAACCTCTATGAGATCGAGCTCTACACCGAGCGTTTCATGCTCTACACCTCGCCAGCCTCAGCCCTGTGGCAGCGCGACTGGATACGACCCGAGGACATGCTGGGTGGCGACATGTGGGCGCTGCGCTCCTTCCACGACCGCTACCCGCAGCTGGCGCAGTTCGTGCATCGCGAGACCTTCCACACCACCACCTTCGAGTCTGGCAACCTGCACACGCTCGTGCAGCTGGTCAACAAGAATGGTGGCTACACCATCCTGCCCGAACTGATGCGCAAGGTGCTCACTCCTGAGGAGCAGCAGAACATGAAGCCCATACAGGGTCCGAAGTTCTTCCGCACACTCTCGCTGGCCATACGTCAGGACTACTTGCGCGAGCGCATGCTCAATATCGTGGCCGACGCAGTGAAGCACACCGTGCCCAGTGAGATGATCAATTCACGACTACAGAAATACAAAATTACTTTATAAATGCTCAAGCAATTCTTCAACGTCATGGGGCGCTACATCCGTCCCTATCGCAAATATCTGGCCGGGAGCATTGTGCTCAACTTCCTGAGCCAGTGGCTCAATGTCTTCTCGTTCACAGCGCTGGTGCCCATCCTCAACATCCTGTTCCAGGTCGAAGGGCAGCAGTACGCCTACCAGGAGTTCTCAGGCCTGGACAAGGACGCACTCATCAACAATGCCTACTACTACGTGCAGCAGCTCATCCTTGAGTACGGACAACTCTGGGTGCTGGTGATGATGGGCTCAGTGCTCATCGTGATGACGGTGCTCAAGACCTTCTGCTACTTTGCCTCATCGGCCGTGATCATCCCCTTCCGCACAGGCGTGGTGCGCGACATTCGCCTTGAGGTCTATCACAAGGTGCTGCACCTGCCACTCTCCTTCTTCAGCGACGAGCGCAAGGGCGACATCGTGGCACGCATGTCGAGCGACGCACAGGTGGTCGAATCGGCCCTGACCTCGTCGGTCGATATGCTCATCAAGAGCCCTATCGCCATTCTGGTCTACTTCTTCGTGCTCTTTGCCATGAGCTGGCAGCTGACGCTGGTGGTGCTCATCTCGGTGCCTCTGTTCGGCTGGATGATGGGCTCGGTGACCCGTAAGCTGAAACGCAAGTCGAAGTTCGTGCAGGAGCAGTGGGGCGAGATCATGACTGAGCTGGACGAGACACTGGGCGGACTGCGCGTCATCAAGGCCTTCCTGGCCGAAGGGAAGATGATGGCACGCTTCACCCGCACCAACAACACCTATCGCGACGCTATGACCGAGGTAGCCACACGTCAGGCTTCGGCACACCCAGCCTCGGAGTGCATGGGCACAGCCATGATCGTGTTCGTGCTGTGGATTGGCGGCTACTTCATCCTCGAGAACCACGTGATGGACGCAGCCATGTTCATCCTCTATCTGGTGATGCTCTATTCGGTCATCAATCCGCTGAAGGAGTTCTCCAAGGCCTTCTACAGCGTGCCTCAGGGCTTGGCCTCAATGGACCGCATCGACATGATCCTCAAGGCTGAGAACCACATACAGAACCCCTCAGACCCCGAGCCACTCAAGGGCTTCGAGGAGTGTCTGGAGCTGCGCGACGTCTCGTTCCGCTACCAGAATGCCGAGACCATGGTGCTGCGTCACATCAACCTGCGCGTGCCTAAGGGCAAGACCGTGGCTCTGGTGGGCCAGTCGGGTTCGGGCAAATCCACGCTCGTCGACCTTGTTCCACGCTATCATGACGTGACCGAGGGCCAGATCCTGGTCGATGGCAAGGATGTGCGTGCCGTGCGGCTCAGCGAGCTGCGTGCCCTGATCGGCAATGTCAACCAGGAGGCCATCCTCTTCAACGACACCATCTTCAACAACATCACCTTCGGCGTGGAGTCAGCCACCATGGACGAGGTCATCGCTGCAGCCAAGATTGCCAATGCTCACGACTTCATCATGGAGACCGAGAAGGGCTATGACACCATGATCGGTGACCGTGGCGGACGTCTGTCAGGTGGCCAGCGACAGCGCCTGAGCATTGCTCGTGCCATTCTGAAGAATCCTCCGATCCTCATACTCGACGAAGCCACCTCGGCACTCGACACCGAGTCCGAACGCCTCGTACAGGAGGCCCTGGAGCACCTGATGAAGTCGCGCACCACCATTGCCATTGCCCATCGTCTCAGCACCATCAAGAATGCCGACGAGATCTGCGTGCTGCACGAGGGAGAGATCGTGGAGCGTGGCACACACGAGGAGCTCATAGCCCGCAATGGCTACTACAAGAAGCTCAACGACATGCAGAGCCTGTGAGAAAAGACGGAAAAACAATAATAAAAATAACGAACGTATGAAAAAGATCTACACCATCATGGCAATCGCCTCGATTGCAGCCTGTGCTTCGGCACAGACACGCCCCGTGCACAGCACCTTGCGACAGCAGGCCGAGCAGCACCGGATGCAGCACGAGCCTCAGCAGACCCGAAGCGTAGGCCCTCAGCGAGCCAGCGTCATCGTGGACTACCTCACCACACAGCCCGAAGGCGAGCTGAAGAGCTACCTGCGCAGTGGCGGATGCTATTATCTGGACTATGAGTACAACTATCTGGTGGAGGACATTCAGGACGGCCTCACCATCGACATCGTCTGGAGCTATGACGGCCAGAGTGCCTGGATCAAGGAACCCATCAGTCAGGAGGGTTCGGGCACATGGCTCAAGACCACGGTGGTGGGCAACAAGCTGCACATGCCACTCTACCATGCTGTGTGGTACGACACACAGTACGACTACGGCTACTTTCTGGCCAAAGCAGACCGTGTGGACGACACCTACGTCGTAGATCCCACGGCCGAGGAGATGACCTACACCATCCATGACGATGGGTCGATCTCACTCGACGACACCGATGATGCCCTCTCGATCATGGCACTCGTGTGGAGCGATGACCTGTCCTGGACCGGATTTGGCGACTACGAGAGTGAATACACACCATTCGCACAAGACGTCACTACCATACCTGACAACCTGACTCGCCAGCCATGGATGTACAGCTACAGCGACGGCCAGAACGACAACTCGCGTCTGGTGGAGGTAGCCTTCGATCAGGACAAGATCTACATCAACAACATGCTCATCATCAATCCTGACAATGCCATTGTGGGCACCGTTCAGGACGACAAGATCCTGGTCGAGAGCGATCAGTTCCTGGGCGTGTCGATGGGCTTCATGATGTACTTCAGCCTGGCCAAGGTGGAGGGCCCCAACCGCATCAGCTACCTGCCTTCAGCAGAACTGAACTACAACGCCTCCACCGGCACCATCACAGCGCCTGAGGGAGTGTGCTTCTTCCTCAACGTAGGTCCTGCCTCCGAGGGTCTCAGCTACTGGAGCACCATGCAGCATCCCAGCTTCAGCTATTACGTTGACGAGCCTGCCATCCCAGCCGACCCTGCTGTGGTCAGCTTTGAGGACACCTTCCAGGAGTATGGCTACAACGTCGTAAGCCTCGACGTCAAGACCACCGACACTGAGGGCAACCTGCTCAACACCGAGAAACTCTACTACACCCTCTGGGTAAAGCTGGGCGATGATCCTGACGTGTTCTACTTCTATGCCGACGAGTACTACAGCTTCGCCTTCGACGGCATCGACGAGCTGGTTGAGGTGCCCTACAACCTCTATGTCTACGGTGAGCCTGGCTACACCGAGATCTATCCGGGTGGCGAGCACATCTACCTCTACGAGACAGGCTTCGACGACTATGGTGTGCAGAGCATCTACTATGGTGGTGGCGAGCGCAATGTCAGCCAGGTCGTATGGCTCTCCGACAGCGACAGCAGCATCAGCCACGTCAAAGCTGACAAGGCCGCAGCTGCCATCTACCGTCTGGATGGACGCAAGGCCGACACCATGCAGCCGGGCATCAATATCGTAGTTCGTGCCGACGGCAGTCGTCAGAAGGTTGTCCTCAAATAAATACCCCCCCTTCCTCCAATGAAGCATCTGTTACTGACACTGCTGGCTCTCGCAGCCACCATCCTCGTCGCTCAGGCACAAGACCTGGTCTGCTATGGTCCCTGCCAGCAGGGCGAACGTCTGGTGCCCTGGGGCACAGCCAAGACCGAGACGTTCAACGCAGCCATCCGCATAGCCGACCCAGGCTTGGCTGGCAGCCAGATCTCAGCCATACGTCTGCTGCTCAATGCCGGACCCGAGGCGCTCAAGGACTGCCGTGCCTTTGTCACCCATGACCTGAAGCTCACCAGTGGCAAGGCCGATCCCGACGTGTGCAGCGTGGAGTTCACTCCTGCCGACGAGGGGTGGACCCTGGTGACGTTGCCCGAGCCTGTGACGCTCAGTGGCGAACCCCTCTATGTGGGTTACTCCATCACCGTCGGCAAGCTCGATGCCCAGGGCGGCAAGGAGCCGTTGATGGTGGCATTGGGTTGCCAGCGCGATGGTCTCTACCTCGGCACCAGCCGCACCTATCGCAAGTGGGAGGACATGGGCGTGTCGCTCAGTCGTACCCTGCCCCTTGAGGTCATGCTGAGCGGACAGCCCGTGGTGAGCGAGGCTGCAGGCATCTGTTACCTCGACGACCAGCGCGTGAAGCGTGGTGCACAGTCGGCCATCCAGGCCACCATTGCCAACCACGGCACTTCGCCCATCCATTCGCTCGACTATGCCTACACTGCTGGTGGCGCGACGCTACAGGGGCACATCGACCTGCCCAAGCCCCTCACAGCCGACCATTTCGGAGCCAGGTGCCGCCTCAGCTTCCTCACCCCTGCCCTCCCCCAGCTGGGCACTGAGGCAGGCTCGCTCACCATCACACAGGTCAATGGCTCCAGCAATGACGACCTGGCCCCTGAGGCCCATCATACGCTCGAGGCCGTGAAGGTGGTGACCGTGAAGCGTCCGCTGCTTGAGGAGTTCACTGGCACATGGTGCGGATGGTGTCCGCGTGGCTACATGGGCCTGCTGCTGCTCAACGAGCGCTATCCTGACGAGTTCATCGGAGCCTCATACCATCAGGGCGACGTCATGGCCATCACCGACTACTTCCCTGTCGATGTGCAGGGCTTCCCTGCTGCCAACCTCGACCGCAGTCATGACACCGATGCCTATCGTGGCGACACCAATCGCGACATGGGCATCGAGGAGACGTGGCTCAAAGCCTGTCAGGAGGATACACCTGCCAACGTCTATGTTCAGGCCCGCCTCAGCGACGACCAGAGCCAGCTCCTGATCGATGCGCAGTACGAGTTCGCCATCGATCGTGACAATGCCAACTACGGTGTGGCCTATCTGGTTACGGCCGACAGCCTCTGTGGCACTACGGGCGACTGGTTGCAGCACAGCTACTTCCCAGGGGTCACCGACTACGGGCCTGAGATGGACATGTTCACCCAAGGTCCCGAATACCTCTTCCTGGTCTATGACGACGTGGTCATCGCCCAGTCAGGCAGCGGAGGGGCCACCATCACTGGCGTTATCCCTTCAGCAGTGCACGAGGAGGAGCTCTTCAGCCACGAATACGCCTTCACACTTGCCACCATGAGGAGCCTCAAAGGCAATCATCTGGTGCAGGACAATGCCAAACTCAACGTCATCGCTCTGCTCTACGATCGCACCGAGTGTCGCGTGGTCAACTGTGCCAAGGCTCACGTCAGCACTGACTCTGGCCAAAGCCTCCACCCTGCATTCTCCGACGCGAGCAATGATATCCCATCCTACTTCACCCTCGATGGCAAACGCCTCGCTGCCCCACATCGTGGCCTCACGATAGTGCGCAAGGGGGGCAAGGCAGAGATGGTCATCACACGCTAACGCCATTCGGCCTCCCGCTCAGGCATCCTGCGTCTCGAAAAGCTTGCCAGAGTTTCTGGCAGAGAATTGTGGACACAGGATGGCATGCCAGAGTTTCTGGCAAAGAATTGTGGACGCAAGATTGCTTGCCAGAGTTTCTGGCAGAGAATTGTGGACACAGGATTGCTTGCCAAGGTTCAAAGACAGAAATTGTGCGTGCACAAAAGCGCATCCCGGCATTGGGACAGGCTTTTGTGCACGCACAATGCGTTTTCGGACTCGAAACCATCATTTTGCTATGTTGTAGGACACAAAATGATAAAAGCACCAGCTGAAATAGTCGCTTCAAATCTGTGCAATATAACAATCTCCAGATTCCAATCAACACACTATAAGAGCGGGAAGCCATAAATAATAAAGATTTTATATGGTATTTCAAAAAAAAAGATTACCTTTGCAGCGCAAAGCGCTGTAAAACCTTTGCCTAAACACCTACGTATATGTGTACAACAATGAAATTACCTGTAGGCATACAGAATTTCGAATCGCTCCGCAATGACGGTTATGTCTATATAGACAAAACCCAATTGATCTGGCGAATGGTAGATCAAGGTAAATACTACTTCCTTTCCCGCCCTCGCAGGTTCGGAAAGTCATTGCTCATGTCCACCATCCAGGCATTCTTCGAAGGCAAGAAGCAATTCTTTGATGGAACCATAGGCCAACCTCTCTACATCGCAACAAGCGAAAAGGTGCATTGGGACTGGGAGAGCTATCCTATCATGCACCTCGACTTAAATACACAAAAGTACGACACGAAAGAGCGTCTGGATTATGTTCTGAATGAATTTCTCACCGATCAGGAAAAGAAATACGGTATAGAAGCTCAAGGAGATAACTACGGACCTCGCTTCAATAAGGTTATTCAGGCTGCATACGATCAAACGGGAAAGCAGGTTGTCATCCTTGTCGATGAATACGACAAGCCACTACTTCAGGCTATCGACAACAAGGAACTTCAAGACGATTTCCGAGCCACACTGAAAGCCTTCTACGGAACCCTAAAGTCCAAGGATGGCTGCATCAAGTTTGCACTCCTTACGGGTGTCACCAAGTTTGGCAAGGTCAGCGTATTCAGCGATCTGAACAATCTGGAGGACATGTCAATGAATCCACGATTCTATAAGATCTGTGGCATCACCGAACAGGAGCTGCACGAAAAGCTTCGACCAGCCATTGAAGAACTAGCAGAGACCAACGGCATCACCTGCGACCAATGTATTGAGAAGTTGCGCTTCATGTATGATGGATATCATTTCCTCGAAAATGTCGAAGGAATGTACAATCCATTCAGCGTGCTGAACACCCTGAAGAACGGCAAGTTTGGCAGTTACTGGTTTGAGACAGGCACACCATCCTATCTGGCTACATTGCTCAAAAGCCACGACTATAATCTTGAAGAGATGGCACACGCAGAAGTCGATGAGGATGTGCTAAACAGCGTTGATTCGGAATCCAGCAATCCCATCCCTGTCATCTACCAGAGTGGTTATCTCACTATCAAGGATTATGACGAAAGGTTTAATCTTTATCGGCTCGGATTCCCCAATAAGGAGGTGGAAGAAGGCTTTATCAAATTCCTCATTCCATATTATCTCAACAACAGGCGCTCCACCTCAGCCTTTGAATTCCGTAATTATGTCACAGACCTTGAAAGAGGCAATGCCGAGCAGTTCATCCTTCGCATGAAGTCACTCTTCAGCGATACCCCCTACGAGCTCATCAAAGATATGGAGAACCATTATCAGAATCAGGTCTGGCTTTTCCACAAGCTCCTAGGCATGTACGTCCAGGCTGAATACCACACCAGCTACGGCCGTATCGACATGGTGCTGCAATCGCCCAGGTTCTGTTACATCATCGAGTTTAAATTCGATGGTTCAGCACAAGATGCTCTCGACCAGATTTCGAGCAAGGATTACCCCCTGCCGTTTGTCCTCACAGGTCAGCAGATCATCCGTATAGGCATGAACATCTCGCGCGAGACACGCAATATCGAGAATTACCTCATAGGGTAAACTCGTATAGACAAAAAAGGTGGCAACCGATAAAACGAACTGTTATACCGGTTGCCACTTTCAAGTTATCTTAAAGAATGAACGTTAGATTCTCAAAAATAGGCTGTGCATTCATTTGCACAGCCTATTTTGTATGTTATTGAGCATAAAATGGTGAAAAAGTGGGGAGAAGATGAACACATTATTAATATTTTCACTATCTTTGCACCGCGTAATGGTCTATCAATGAATGTGCAGAAGCCCACTTTCGGGTGGGATTGCCGTACATTCATTTGGGTTATGGCGCTGCTGCATCGGGCACGTGTGCCTATCGCAGTCATAATTTTATTGGAAAGGCGTCACTAACGTCTTGGTCTTGGCTAACTGAAACTTCCACCTTCAACAACTCCAAGAGGCAAGGCAATGTTGACGTCCATGGGTATGTTATATCCAATGCCTATCTATGGTGTATTGTATGTTGTCCGCGAGGATAGCTTACGATGCATCTATTAAAAGCATTTCGTAACATGACGTGGGCCTCTGCATTGCTCGTTCTCTGGAGTTTGGGCTGTGGAAGGCCTCAGTTAGCGGGAGCGAGCAATAGTCAGCTACCCGCGTCTTTTATTTCCTGACTTCGACAATGCGTCACCCACTTCGCACGCGTATGCGTGATTGTTAAAAAAGACCCTGGATTAGTCGATGTGCCTCTGTGAGGAAAAGGGTTTGAGTAATGGTTTTCTTGTTATGAGGCATACGAATTGAAATCGTTGGAATAGTCTTGGCTATACTGAGCACCTTGTCAACGCTTAGTTCTATACCTTTCGATTTGATGACTCTCTCAAATTCCTTAGAGACCTTGTATGCTATGAAGCAGATACAGATGTGTGCTTCGATTCTCCGCGGCGAGAAATGAAAAATTGGACGCATCTCAAGATTCCCTTTGGTGATTCTGAAAGCACGTTCCACCACCCAAAGGCCATGATATTGAGAAACCACGTCCTCTGCGGCTAACTTCGTATTGGTCAGATATCCCTTCCATCCATCCCAGCGAGCATCATCGGTGACCTTGTCTTCATTGATCGAGATACCGACATCCTTGGTTATATCCAGGAATTTATTATACCCACGACGATTCAGGCTTTCCTTCTTGATTACACCACTTGCATAGGCTCGTTTCAATCTGGCCACCCCACGCTTCCTGTTG
>JAZQQU010000092.1:0-2689 GCA_045629225.1 Bacteroidales bacterium
TTTAGATACTAAACGCGTTATTTAAATAGATGTACACGCGTACTATATTTAAATGACGCTTATGACGCTAATCTTGATGGCCAATTACGAAACCTTACGCAGCGCGAAGCCAATCGTAAATCGCAAATTGTCCAATATAAATAGAAATTAGCGCTTGCTGAACTGGAAGCGACGACGAGCCTTTGGCTGACCTGGCTTCTTACGTTCAACGATACGTGCATCGCGGGTGAGGAAGCCAGCCTTGCGAAGAGCTGCCTTGTTCTCAGCGTCGATCTTAACGAGTGCACGAGCAATAGCGAGGCGAAGAGCCTCAGCCTGGCCCTTGAAGCCACCACCTTTGAGGTTCACCTTGATGTCGAATGACTCGGCAGCGCCTACCTCGTTGAGAGGCTGCTTAACGATGAACTGGAGGATTGATGATGGGAAATAGGCCTGGAGTTCCTTCTTGTTGATGGTGATGTTACCAGCACCAGCAGCAACATAAACACGGGCTACAGCGGCCTTACGACGGCCGATTGCATTGATTACTTCTGCCATAGTTGTAAATGTTTGTTTGTGGTGTTGATTACTTCAGAGTGTTGATGTCGATAACCTTTGGCTGCTGAGCCTCCATGTTGTGCTCTGGACCCTCGAAGACGCGAACGTTCTTGAGCATCTGACGACCGAGCTTGTTCTTTGGGAGCATGCCCTTGAGAACGATCTGGAAGAGTTCTGCATAGCCATTCTTCTTAACCACGCTGGCAGCGGTGTGTACGCGCTGGCCGCTTGGATAACCGGTGAAGGTGAGCCACTCGCGCTCGGTCCACTTGTTGCCGGTCATGGTGATCTTGTCTGCGTTGATGATGATTACGTTGTCGCCGCAGTCAACGTTAGGGGTGAATGATGGCTTGTACTTACCACGGAGAAGCTTAGCGACCTTAGCGCAGAAGCGACCCATTACCTGGTCAGTAGCATCCACAACCACCCATTCCTTCTGTGCAGTTGCTTTGTTCACAGAAATGGTCTTAAAAGATAAAGTATCCACTGTTGATTGTTGGATTAAATAATGAATAAAATGTTTGTTTATCTCAGGCAGTGCCTCAGCTTACGGACTAGAGCTCACCGAGGGTACCACTGGCTTTCCGGAGCCTCTCATCAAGGCTTTTTCCCGAAAATCAGCGTGCAAAGATACTTCTTTTATTTTAAATACAAGAATAATTCAATGTTTTCAACACTCTTTTTGCCCATTTTTCTGCAATTAATATGCAAAATGGCATCTTAGCACGGCAAATTACCGTGGTCTATCTTGTGTTTCTTGAAGCTTGCCATCACGCATCCTCCTCATCAGGAGAGTAGTATTGCGAGAAATAGAGATGCCCTTCTGAGTGTCATGCTCACCGGCCCAGATAGTCATAGATCCTTTGCGTACCATCGGGCAGGGTGCGGATTATGCCTTGGGTAGTCTTGCAAGTGCTAGGGGTGCCGACACTCATGATGGCGTTCAGATGACTGGCGTCCTCAGCGTAGGTGATGTGGCGATAGTCGGTATGACATTCGTTGAGGGTGGTCTTCACACAGGTGACGCGACCTTGGTCGTCGTACTCGTAGTCGAAAACAGAAGTGTCGCAATAGATGGAGTTATCCCAACGATCCACCATCTGGAGGGGAAGATTCTTGGAGGTAACGCCCATGAGTCCCGAGAAGGCGAAGAATCCGAATTCATCGAAACTTGGAGTGCATGCATGAACGATAAGGCCATGGCTTGGCTGGTCGGAATAAGTGATGTCAAACCAGTCGAGAAGATGTTGGCCTGCATCATAATACTCCAGGTGGGTCACATTATCGTCTTCCCACGTCAAAGTGCAGCTCTCGCCCTCCTCAAGTTGTATGGAGAGCAGCTGGTTCTTCTCGTTGTAGCAGGCACTACCCTGAAACTCCCTAGTGCCAAGACAGGTGGTCCATGAAGTGGCGCAACCTGCCTCGTTGAGCACGATGTCCTTGTAAACCACTTCGGGCAAGTATTCGCTCACAAGTGTCATCTGCAACGGGTCGAACTGCACGGTGACCTCACTCTCGCTGCTTTGCCCAATGAACTGGCTCATACGCCCATTCTCGTAGGCCATCTGCAAGGAGAGGGAAAAGTCCTCCTCTTCACAATAGAAGGTAGCCGAAGCGACAGGAGCAAGGCCCATGTCAGACAACTTGGGCAAGGACTGCGCCTGAACACTGCCACCAAGGGCGCAGGAACACAAAAGGATAGATGAAATTATGTATCGCATATTATAAAGTATTTAGAATTGTTGCAAATCGTTCGAAAAATTGCGGTGCAAAGATAGCGATTATTTCAATACAATGGTATATAGAGGGGTGGGAAATGCATGGAAAAAGTATTCATCACGCCAATTCGGCTGAGATCACGCCGTTATTGTACACAAATAACCAGATCAGAATGAAGAAAAGCTGTTGTGGGGCCACAAATTTGACACATCGTTCGAAGTGTCAAATCTCAGCATGCTTAGCTTCATCACTGCTCACAATGTGATAAGTCGGAGGCCAAGCGGTCTTAGGAAGACAACAAAAGCAGGCACCTCCTTGGCTCACAGAACGACATGGCTACGATCCGACTTCTGTTGTGGGGCCACAAATTTGACACATCGTTCGAAGTGTCAAATCTCAGCATGCTTAGCTTCATCACTGCTCACAATGTGAT
>JAZQQU010000093.1:0-67626 GCA_045629225.1 Bacteroidales bacterium
CTAATCACCCGAAAGCTTCTTTTAGACATCTACTTCACGAACAAAACTTTTCAATTGTGTCAAAACTTATATTAGAATGCATAATGACATTCTGAATCTAGTTAGGCGGTTATAGCACAAGGGCTCCACCTCTTACCATTCCGAACAGAGAAGTTAAACCTTGTAACGTCGATGGTACTGCGAAAGCGGGAGAGTAGAAAGCCGCCACCTTACAGGCTCAATGAGCTATACGTTGAGCCGTTTTCTTTTGAACGTAAGCCGCAAGGCAATCGATCATAAAGCGATGCTTAAGCATCGGACAAACCATTGAAGCTTCTGGCTTCTATAGTAAGGCAGTTATAGCACAAGGGCTCCACCTCTTACCATTCCGAACAGAGAAGTTAAACCTTGTAACGCCGATGGTACTGCGAAAGCGGGAGAGTAGGTAGCTGCCACCTTACAATGAGAGACTCGAACAGCTATAGTTTGGGTCTCTTTTTTTATGTGTTTAATTCAGGGTTCGGAATCCCAATCTATTAATTGTGGAGGCACAAAAGCCTGTCAGCATGTCTGGCACGTCATTGTGCGCCCACAATTCTCTGTCCATGGCTCTGGCGCTACATTGTGCGTCCACAACGCTTTGCTAGCAGCTCTGGCAAGCCATTGAGCCTCCACATTTTTCTGCCAGCACTCCGGGCACGCCTTTGTGCGTCCACATCGAACGATCCGGAGTGCTGGCAGGTCATTGTGTGCTCACAACGACCTGCGTGACGTACGGGTGGTCATTTGTGCCACTCGTTCGTCAGTTAATCCTTGATGGCCTGTCCGTAGCCGTTGTATGACAGCCATTGCTGCGGATCACGAAGCGATTGTTCTGCAGCAGCTTGGTGCACTAGGTTCAGCTTGGAGGGCAACACTCTCGATGGCTACTGGCTCGTTGCCCGAGATGTAGTTCCATACATAGCCAGCCAATGGGCTGGTCCAGCTGGCGGTCAGATGCTTGCGCCTTGCAAGCGAAGTTGGCTGTTTTTTCTTGAGATTGTCCGTGGTTCTGAAGAAAAAAACATACGAATAATCCATTTTTTTGCTCCGATAGTTGGAAGTTATCTGGAAATGGTGTATATTTGCAGCGTAAAAGTGTGATACGAGAGCAAAACTGACTCGTCAGGAATAGCTCGTAGCTTTCATATAGATGGTGGTAGGCCCACCGCACTCGGAGTGTAGGCTCTGGGAGCAAACCACTTGATGCTGCTTAGAGGGAAACCAATAGGTAGTGAGCGATCATTGAAAGCGAGGTGAAAACCTTACAAGGTATGTAATGAGGAGGTGAACGCAAGTGAACCATTGGAGAGGCATCGTTAGCAAATCAAGTCACATCAAAACTATGGCGCTTTTTCGGTTATGGGATAGCAACTGAAGAAACCTGTTTACTGGCGGTTGGGTGAGCGGTGTAGAAATGGCACGACCTCATTATAGGCTATATGAAGGAACGTATGAAGTCAGCATGAAATGCTAAGGGAAAATACTATAAGGCGACAACCGAAGGTAGAAAGTACCGATGATCATGCTGGCGGCAGATTACTCCGTAGTAGTAAAGAAGTCTCTGTAATGGAGATGGAGCGAAGGGGGTAACGTGTTTGAGACAGATGGATGTTCCAACCCGCAAGGGGAAGAGAGTTCATTATGTCATTTGAATTATTAACAATTTAAACAAACGCGAAGAGCCGTGTGATGGGAGACTATCAAGCACGGTTCCGTGAGAGGCTTGGGGTGAAATTCCCCTTGCCTACTCGATCACGAGTTAATGTCTATGTCGTTGACCTCTGGGATATGCGACGTGATCCCAAAAACATAAATTGGAAAAGTAAAAAATTAAAGTCAGAACAAACATAAAAATACTAACATAGCGTTCTTCAAATCGAGATTATTCCGAAAACTTGGCGGTTAGACAGAATAATTGAGCAAAGATTTGATATTGAAGGCGCCTGCGCTTCGGCGTGGGTCGTCATTCATATCATATCGTCTTTGCTCAGGTTTCCCGCCAAGTACCTCGGAATAGCGATATGAGAAAGATGCGATTCACGTCTTTTTTGTATCTGCTATCCTATGAGGTGCTTGGCTTAATGATAGGAACCTGAAGCAGACGGTATGGAGGGCGTACCATACCGAAGCACCATGAACAAAAAGATTGACAAGGCGGCATTGGCTGCCCGTATCCTGGGTCTGGAGGGAATCTCTTCAGAGGACAAGTCTGCGCTCTTAGAACTTCTGAGTGAAAGAAGTTATGGACTCTATTGGGAAAATAGTTCAGAAGAGGTGGAAGCGCTGCTCCGTGAAAAACTCCCTGTACTTACAGAAGACACGACCAAGCGAATCCTCGCTGATGCTACAGACGAGGTGCCTAATCATATCTTGATAGAGGGTGACAACTATCCTGCATTAGTGGCATTGCAATATGCATACGAGGGGAAAGTGGATGTTATCTATATTGATCCGCCGTACAATACAGGCAACAAGGACTTCGTCTATAATGACTCGTATGTCGATAGCGAAGACAGCTATCGTCACTCTAAATGGTTATCCTTTATGAGCAAGCGCTTGCGTATTGCGAAGCGTCTGCTGTCGGATCGAGGTGTGATCTTTATTTCGATTGATGATAATGAGCAGGCTAATTTGAAGTTGTTGTGTGATGAGGTGTTTGGAGGAGAGCAATATGTTGACACATTCATCCGATTAACTACAAAAAGCGGAAAAACTCCTGTGGATTTTATGCGTAGTCATGAGTATGCACTCTGTTATGCAAAGCATAATAATATTTTCAAAGGTGTTGCTTTTGAGGATAGTAGTTATAAATATGAGGACGAATTCGTGCAAAAAAGAGGAAGGTATAATTTAAAACAACCTTTGGATTGTAACTCAATTAGCTATTCAAAATCGTTGGATTACATAATTGAACATGATGGAAAGATATTCTATCCTGGGGGAGATGAGAAGAAATATATAGCGCGTAAAAATGGCGGCTATTTAGCTAAAGATTATGCTTGGCGTTGGTCAAAAGAGCTATTTCAATTTGGCCTGAAGAATGGATGGATAGCCTTTAAAAATGGTCGTATTTACACAAAAGGTTATCTCAATGCAACTATTGAAAAAAGAGGAGATACTTATGAGATTGTTTACACAGAAAAAGAAAGGAAACGCTCTACAATTGACTTCGTAGATAATGAATATTCAAATGATATAGCCAAAAAACAATTAGCTTATCTTAATTTGGGTTCTCAATTTGATTTTCCGAAGCCTTATAATTTTGTCTCTGATTTGATTGCAACACATAGAGATTCTAATGTAACGGTCCTCGACTTCTTTGCCGGCTCCGGCACCACCCTCCACGCCACCATGCAGCTAAACGCAGAAGATGGCGGTCATCGCCAGTGCATATTGGTGACGAACAATGAGAATAACATCTGTGAGGAAGTAACCTACGAGCGCAATAAGCGTGTGATTCAGGGTTACACCACTCCAAAGGGTCAGCAGGTTGAAGGTTTGAAGAATAACAATCTGCGCTACTATAAAGTTGATTTCGTTGATAGAGAGAAGACTGCTGCAAATCAAAAAGAATTGATGAAGGCAAGTACAGATTTGCTTTGCATCAAGGAAAATCTATATCTGGAGGAGACCTGCTTTGAAGGTTTGAAGCTGCATCCACAGATTGCCAGATACTTTACGGATGGAAAGGAAGATGGCGGTCAGATGCTTATCATTTATGAGCCGAATGCCATTCCTGTCATCGTGAAGCGTATTGAGCAGATGCCAGTCGGTAAAGAGAATAAGCTGAAGGTGTATGTGATGGCAGAAGGCCAGTACCCTTATACCGAGGATTTCGAGACGGTACTGAGCAAGGTAGAGCTCAGAGCTATGCCACATGCCTTGTATCAGGCTATGCGTCAGGTATTGCCTCCTCCTGCAGAATCAGAGAATACAGAACCAGATATGGAGGTGAGTGATGAGGAAGCCGATGGTTCAATCTATAAAAGTGAAGAGCAATGATCGATCTGAAAGAATACCAGAGAACGGCTGTCAATCAGCTGAAGAAACGCGTCATCAAGCAGTTGAACCGATCACAAGACCGACAGAAGATCGTGCTGCAAGCCCCTACAGGTGCTGGTAAGACCGTGATGGCTTCGGCCATGCTCGACGAACTGAAAGCCGAGGTGGAGCAGAGCGGTGAGTGCCGCTATGACCGTGTGTCCTTCATCTGGATTGCACCGAACAAACTTCACATTCAGAGCTACAAGAGCTTGAAGAATTATTTCTCAGAGACACATAACCTCAGGACGCTGATGTTTGATGAGGTGGATGTGTCGGGTGGCTATCTGGAGTCAGGTGACATCCTGTTCCTCAACTGGGAGTCGGTCAATAAGGAGAATGCCATCCTGCGTAGAGACAACGAGATGAATCATAATCTCTCGACGCTGGTACGCAGGACGAAGGAGCAGGACATTCCTATCATCGTGATCATTGATGAGGAGCACTACTTTACGGGAGCCAATGCCAAGAAGAGTGAGGAGATCCTGAAGCTGATCAACCCGAAGATAGAGCTCAGAATCTCGGCTACGCCTATCACGACGAATGCAGACATCGTGCAGATACCGCGTGAGGATGTGATAGAGGAAGAGATGATCAAGCGCTCGATCCTGCTGAACCCTGCGGTAAGTTCGTCGGAGAAATTCAAGGAGGATCTGACTGTGAACCAGCAGTTGCTGGAGAAGGCTCTGCGCAAGCGTAACGAACTGGCCAAGGCTTATCAGGCCATGGGTGTGAACATCAATCCGCTGTTGCTTATACAATTGCCAAACGACAACAAGGAGGCGCTGTCGAGCGAAGAGCAGACCATACGCGATGAGGTGACATCGTATCTGGATAGTCTCAAGAACATCAGCGTGAACAACGGTAAGCTGGCTGTGTGGCTCAGCGACAACAAGGACAAGGTCAACCTGGACAAGATCACGAAGATGGACTCGCTGGTGGATGTGCTACTGTTCAAGCAAGCCATCTCGAAGGGTTGGGACTGCCCCAGAGCCGCTGTATTGCTCATCTATCGTGAGCTGAGCGATGTGCGCTTCACTATACAGACGGTAGGACGCATCCTGCGTATGCCAGAGCAGCGCTACTATACGGACGACCGGTTGAATGTGGGCTACGTCTATACTAACCTCTCGGAAGATGCTATCCTTATTGCCAACGATGAGATGAACTACATGACGAAGGCCAACGCCTTCCTGCGTGAGGGTGTGGAGAACATCTCGCTGGGCTCGTCGTATGTCAAGCCACCAAAGAAGGTGCATAACCGACTGGGATATGACTTCCGAAAGCATCTGATGAGTGTGTTTGCGCACGAATTCCACATCAACGAGTTGCAACAGCAGATTATCTTTGATCCTAATGATGATGACATCTTGCTGCAACTACTGACACAGCAGAACCAGAATACGACGCAGCAGCAGGATGTGTATAATGAGAATCGAATGAAAGTGGGCGCTGCACACATTCAGGTGGATGTGACGAAGCTCTATGTCGTAGTGCCCAAAGACCTGCAGCTGGCCGACCCTGATCACCAGAGCCGAGTGGAGGTGGTGGAGAAAGCCAGATTGACGCGTAATGCAACGGAGACCAGCCGACTCTTTACGCTGTTCTGCAGAGCGCATGTGGGCAAGTTCTCAAAGTTCGACTCAACGCCTGTATTGCGTGGTGCATTGATAGCCTTTGCCGATGAGTATCTGGGAATGACCGAAGCAGAAGCCATGCGTATGTATCTGGCCAAGGTGAATGTGGCTAAATGGGAAGACCTGATCAAGAAGACGTTGGCTGGTTATGAAAAGAAACTGCAGTTGAGGATGGGCCAGCCAAAGGGCAATGCCACGATCATGCAGAACAGCTGGACGCTACCAGACTCGCGCAGCTATAATCCGGACTTCTATCAGAACAAGGATAAGACCATACATAAGCATGCGCTACGTCCGTTCTATGAGCAGATTGATGCCTCGAACCCAGAAAAGAACTTTGCAGAATGGATCGATAAGAAAGACAACGTGGCATGGTGGTATAAGAATGGCGACAATGGCGCAGAGCACTTCGCTGTGCCCTATAAGGACACTGGTGGCAGAGACAGCCTCTTCTATGTGGACTTCATCATCTACATGAAGGATGGCAGCATCTACCTGCTCGACACCAAGACACGTGGCAGCGATCCGGAAGCACCACAGAAGCACAATGCCCTGCGCCGCTTCATGGAGGAGCAGAGCAAGAACGGTACGAGGCTGAAAGGCGGTGTGCTGATTCAGGACGGACTGACGTGGAAGTACCCAGAACTGGACATCACGAATACGGATGACATCACGGGATGGACAGCGCTGACGCTGTGATCACAGCGTCAGAATTGCGAATTACAAATTACGAATTACGAGATGGCAAAAGGACTTGATGGAAACTTCCTGAATTACGGAATACGTAAGGAAGACATGGAGGTAATAGCCACGCTGGCAGAAAAGCATAAGCTGATGCCAGAGTGGATAGAGGAAGAGGTGCTGAAGCAGTATCATTCAGCCAAGACGAACGACTTGGATGTAGATGATGCTACGGTAGAGAAAATCATTGAGAAGGCGTTGAAGAAGATATAAGTTAACAATTAACAGTTAACAACGAATAGTTATGCTCATCAAGAATATCAAGGTCTCGAACTATAAGACCTACCAGTCACTGGATCTGGATCTGAACGTAGAGCCAGAGCGTCCGATCATCCTGATAGGTGGCAAGAATGGTGGTGGTAAGACCACGCTGTTTGAAGCCATCTATGGTGCACTGTACGGTCTGGAGAAGATGGATGCCAAACGGTTCCATCTGTTGCTCAATATGGGCAAGAAGCAAAGTGCTGACTCGGAGATTGTGCTGCAACTGACCTTCTCTGGCCGTGTGTTAGGACGCGAACAGCAGTATATCCTCTGCCGTACCTACAGACTGCTGCAAAATGGCAAGGTAGGAGAGAACGTGCGACTGAACATGAATGGCAATGTCTTTGCCTACGGACCAGCCACGCCTCCTGCTGAACGTGCCAAGATGCAGCAGGTGGTACAGAAAATCATTAAGGCCAACTTGCCACAGGAACTGAGCCGCTACTTCCTCTTCGATGCCATGGAGGCAGGTAACCTGCTGAAGGAAGACCAACTGAATCATGTGATCAAGGAGAACATCGAGAATGTGATGGGCTTCAACAAGTACATCCAGCTGAGCCGTGTGTGCGAACACCTGCAGCAGGAATTTGCAGAGAAGAAACTGAAGCAGGAGAATGAGCAGAAAGAGTACAGGGCTCTGGTGGATGATACCGAAGAGAAGAAGCGTCAGCTGGATGCTTTGAGGGGGAACCTTGACAAGTGCTTGCTCTATTCAGCCAACAACAGCCAGATGTATAACATGCTGAAGAATGGCAAACAGGAGGAAGAGACACTCCGAAGCAAGATCAGGGTGACGCAACAGAAGATAGCAGAAGTGGAGGATAGAAGCCGACAGTATCTGAAGGATCTGGAGGCACTGGTGGAATCGCTGGAGGTGAATGTGTTCCTGCCACATTTGCTGAAGCTAAGACAGGCTGAGGTCAGCTTGGTCTTGAAGAATAAGACAGAGTTGGCCAACAGTCAGAAGCAGCAGGTGGATGAACCGATGGTGCGCGACCTGACACATCAGATTGTGAGCCTGCTGCAAGAGGACTGCCCTTTCCTGATGGGTGTGGATGAAGACAAGATAGTGGGCAAAGTGATGAAACAGCAAGCACAGCCTGCTGTTGCCACTGATAACTATGCCTATCTGGACAATGAGGAGGTGGAGGCATTGCGAGCCCTGGTGAGCCGTAAGACCTTCAATAGCTTGCCTCAGTTGGCCATCAACCATGCTCAGATCAATCTGGAGATCGATAACCTGCCAACGCTGAAAAGCGACATTGAGCTGATGCAACAGCAGATCAGTGGCAATGACTATGCTATGCTGAAGGCATACGAAGACAATGAGGCAGAGATAGCTAGACTGAATGAGGCTATTAAAGCACAAGAGGATCAGATAACGAAGCAGCAGCATAAGATCAGCCAGTTCGACATACAGATACAGCAGGAGCCCGATCCGAAATATGACACGCTGGTGGAGATGAAACCATTCTTCGATGATGTGGCTAACACATTATTGCGACTGAAGAAGACGCAGATTGAGGCTAAGATGCGAGAGTATCTGAACCAAAACCTGGCTGCCTATCGTGGTGTGATAGGACGCGTGGAGCTGTCGGAACAACTGCAGGATCTGACCTTTAAGACCTATCATAAGGCAGGTAATGAGATTGCTCTCTCTACGCTGAATGCAGGTGCTAAGCAGGTGGTCATACAGGTACTCTTGAAAGTATTGCATGAACTGGGTGACTATGATCCGCCAGTGATGATTGATACGGTGATGGGCGTATTGGACAAGGACAGCCGTACGACGATCATGGAGAACTACTTCCCATCATTGGCAGAACAGACCATCCTGCTCTCGACCGACACAGAGATCAGGACCAGTGAGGACTATGAGCGATTGGAACCATTCATCGCCAAGACCTACACACTCGAAAGAAACAGGGAGGAGCAGTGCACCACGATTGAGCAAGGCTACTTCGGAATCATGTTGAACCCTTAATACCTTCGGCTTATGTTACTTGAACTAGAGAAATGCATACAGGCAGATACGCTGCAGGAGGATTTGAATGCGCTAAAGAACTCGCTGGAGGATAGGTTGAACTTAAAGACTTATCCTCGTGGTACACGCCCGATTTCGTTGACCTGGAATAAGATGATGCGACTCTGCCTGCTGGCAGGTTTGTCGCAGGCAGAGGCAAGAGAAATTGAGACGCTGCCTACGTTCAGCTACAAACGCACATTGCGTTTCACACCGAGTTTCTTTACGAAGGATAACATGAAGCCACTCTTCTCTGCATTGATCAAGATGCGTTATGAAGGTGTGGATTCGGAGTCACCTGCCTTGTTGAGCCGCATTGTCAATGCAGAGATACTACGAGGTGGTCAGCTGTTGATGGAAGGAGCACTGGACGAATGGCTGATGAGCCAAGGCGTGCAGCAGCGAGGTGCGAATGGAGAGATACCGATGCTGGATCTAATCATTGGTCATTATGAGGATGAGATGGAGGCAACACTGAGCGTGAACAGCAGGCACATCTCGAACAGCCAGATACTGGTGGCAGGAACCACTGGTAGTGGAAAGTCGAACCTGCTTGCCGTACTGATACAGCAGTTGAGGCATTTGTCAACAGACACAAGCTATCCGGTCAACTTCCTGCTCTTCGACTATAAGGGAGAGTTCTCTGACCCACAGAATGCAGGATGGCTGGCGGAGTTTGACACAGACATTCATGCTATCCTTCGTCCAATGGAGGAGCCATTGCCATTTACTCCATTTAAGGACTTCTCGGCCACCCTTGTGCAGAATGAGATAAACTTGTATTCTACGGGTATGGCCACAGCTCTTTGTGCCATTGACCAGGCACGTATCAGTGCCAATATGAGTAATCACCTGAGTGAGGCAATTATTGAGGCATACAAGCAGACTGGTGGAGCTCCTATTACGTTTGACCTAATCTTGAAGAAGTATCTGGCATTGCTGCCAGAACGACAGCAGGAAAGAGATGACAGCGTGACATCGGTATTGAAACAGCTGATCAGAAGCAAACTGTTTGCAGAGACCGACAGCATCGACTTGCTGAAGAACTGCTATATTATAGACTTAGGCAGATTCCAGAAGGATGGATCTATTGCTAAGGCAATCGTATATTTCGTAGTGTCGAAACTAAACAATATCTACGAGAAACTTCAAAAGCAGGCTGTAAGTGAGGAGTGTGTGGAAGTGCGTCATTTCACGATTATTGACGAGGCACATTATATGCTCTCTTTTGACAACAAACCGCTGCGAGATTTGATTGCAGTAGGACGAAATAAGGGTATGAGTGTAATTCTGGCCACACAAAATATGGATAGCTTCAAGTCGCCTTATTTCGATTTCTATTCCAACGCACAGTACCCATTGCTGATGAAACAGCAAAGTATTAATGACCAGGTATTGAAGGATCTTTTCGGTGTTAGTGGAAAGGAACTGCAAGAACTGCGTTCAGACATAGGAAACTTGCAAAAGGGAGAACTGCTGATAAAGAACCCTGATGCCATAGAACTCGGCCTCGGCAAGAAATGGAAAAAGATTAAGGTGACACACCTCATATAATGTTCTGGGAGGAACAACTCATTCTTTAGTAAATACAGGCTTGACTATCTTCTCAACATATTCATCCCAGAACTTCGGACATTCTTCTGGTCCTTTATTGAAAGGAATCTCCCGACTCATGCCGATGATCTGCTTCTCATGTAGTGTAATTATTTCGTATTTCATCTTTCAAAAACTTATTAATGATTGTACAATTTCACGTCGAGTGGAGTCGTACACCCCCATTCTGCCGCGAACTTGTCGAACTTCTTATTTGCGACAAATTTGAGGATGAGGCCTACCATCTGGCGGACGAGCCAAGGATAGCGCTCAGGACCTGTGATCTTCTTCATGTCGGTAGAGAGGAAGTTGCCATCCCATCCGTAGGCATGTCCCATTGTAATATAAGGCTTGGTCATCTTATCTACTTGCTCGTTCTCGAATAAGCGATACATGAAGCTGCCACCTTTGATGAGACAGCCGCCATAAGAGCAGCCTAGCTGAGCGGTGATGGACTTGAGGAGTCGCTCGCAAAGACGGAACTGATACCCTTCGTCAAAGCCTCCGTGAAGGATGAAAGAAAGCTCGGCTGGAAGCTGGCGCTCAGTGGGTAAGGTATCAAGGAACTCGAGCATGAGACTCGGAATACTCTCCACATACATAGGCAAAGCGAAGATGATCTTCTCGTTCGACAGATATGCCTCACGTGCAGCGTTCCACTCATGGCGGCTCGACAATGCATACAGTGTGTAGGTATGACCCTCTGCTTCAAGACCTTGTATGAAGGACAGGATGATTTTCTCCGTGTTGCTATACTGACGAGCACGTGGACTTCCGTTGATAATTACTACATTCATAAGGCCATCCCCTTTCTTACTTCACATGAAGGACTTGTTTCGTCCAATGAACTTAACGCATGAACTCCGAGCGAATGTCCGCCGAGGTTCATCGCACATCGCTCACTCCATTCCTGCAGGAGTTCCTGATTGCCATTACCTTGATAAATCACTCCGACATTCAGCGCGTGATAGCGCAACTGGTGGCGCATCCAACCACCACGGAACTCGATATACATATTCAGCATCGGCATGATACGATCCATGACGCGCTTGCCACGATAGTCGAGGAATCCGAACTTCGTGTCAGTGACGAGCCAGAGGTTGTTTGAACCGACTAATTGTTGGATGATTTGTTTGTAGTCATCCTTGATTGCGCATTGCCCTGGTGTCTTTAGCCAACATACGTTGCATCCAATACAGTGGTGGATGTCCAAACTATTAGTGTCAATGATCTTAATCTGACTATCATCACTGGCAAGCAAGGAAAGTATCTGCTTGTTGCACTGGTTATCCTTTAGCGTATTTATTACTAATGTCATATCTCAAAACTATTCCTTAAACGAAATTATTTCAATAAGATTGCCTTCGGAATCGGCAACATAGCAGGTGCGTTGCCCCCATGGTTCCGTTGTTTGCTCATTAATCAAATAATCTTTTAATTGCATCAAATGCTTTGACCTTATCAGTAAGATCTATTGCCACATCGGGAACCAAAGTTTTATCGTCGATATGCTCCTTGTCGGGGCGCGCAAAGAACTTGCAGCTTATGGTGCCGATAACACCGGTGTTTGGCAGACGGTATGGTAGCACCTCGCCATAGTGGGAAGGAGAGAATGTGGAATTTGCACCCACGATGATGCCCAAATGGTTGTCGCGGACAAGAGTCATCAGAATACCTGCACTGCTGTACGTCCTCTCGCTCTGCACAAATATTGTCTTGCCATCGAACACCTCAGGCTGTACGAAGCCAGGTCCTACATTGCCTGCTGGTATAGTGTACAAGTCATCAATGTGGCCGTCAGCCTCCCAACTCTGTTTGGCAGTAGCTATACGAGGATTGTAGGCTGCCATAAGACGGGAGAAGCGCAGGGAAGTGGAGAGCAGTTGCAATTTCTCAAACGGACAAAGACGAATGAGCAATTCATCGCAGAGCATACTACTGCCACCATTGTTGTATTGTGCATCAACAATAAGGCGTTTGATGCCTTTCGCCTTCATCTCTGCAAACATATCATCCAGCATCGTGTCCCACCTCGGCAACGATTCATTGCGCAGTGTTCGGGCATCGGCACATTGGTTGAATTGCAAGTAGCAGATGCCATTATTTGGTATAATCTGATAATGAAACAAGTCGTCCTTGTTCGCCATGATGGCATCTGCTTGATCCATTGACTGCTGAGCATTCTCTTGTTTCGCATTCCTCTTCGCCTCCAACTGCGCGAGGTCGATCACGTCTGTGTGCTTGTCGCGCAGATCGCCCAGTGAAGCAATGAGCAGCTCCACGAATGCAGAATCGCATTCGCACGTAGCACAGGATTTTACAAGTTCTGTCTGACTGGCAAAGAGAACGTCCCTGCGCTCCTTCCTTATATAATAAGGATGCGTATCGGCAAGCATGTCCACAAACAGCATGGCATCGCGCTGATACTTGTTGCCGCTTGCGTATGCATCATTCGTGAGAAACAGAGAATCGCTCAGTACCTTATACTGACTAACGTCTTGTGCCAGCATTATCATGCAGCTGATGCTGGCTGCTATCATTGCAATAATTCTTTTCATCATCATCTTCTTTTTAAAACTACCAATTCAGGATCCGTACCTTCTTTGCCATATTCGCTGACAAGTATATACTTTTCACAACAGGCAATACCGTAGCATTTTTCATCAGACTTCATTATCTGGTTTCCCCAATAAGTAGCGTTGTCGTCAAGAAGCTTCACTTCATTGCCATTGATGTTGTAAGCCTGATTGATGAACGAACCTTGCAGAACGTAGAGGTTATCAACATGAAGTCCTGGGATGCCGAGGGCATTGACCTCCTCAATGTACTGCTTCTTCATTGGATGATCTGCGTGAGGGAAGCCTCTCCCCCCGCCCTCCCCCGTAGGGAGGGAGCCACCCTTCCAGCGCTTCAAGGTAGGATAGAACTGACGCAGCACATCCTTGTACTGGCAAGCAGTAAGGTTCTGACCTGTGTTCTTATTGTACTGCTCGACGAACATTGAGCAATATTCCACCATCTGTTCCATGGTGAAGTCACCCGTAAAGGCACCATCCTTATAGCAATAAATGCAGTAATTTTCATTCTTGCTACCATCGGCATTAGTGCCGAGTATTTCTGCAGTCAAAGGCATTCCGCAACTCTGGCATAATTTCTGTTCCATATTTGTTGGTTTTTTGATGTTATTTTATTCCTTTGCAGTGATTACGGGTGCAAAGATATGGCATTCTTGACGAACGGATATGTAAAAAATGGACATCCTTGCTTCTTCATGCAAGAATGTCCATTCTGAGTGTGCTATATCAAGTTTTCTATCTTTATTTTCTTCTTCATTAGTCCGCTGAACTTCTGCCCAAAGGCCTCGGTGAGCTCTTGACCTTGGTGGATAAGCTCGGAAGGAGAGTAGCCACAGATATCGCGGAAGTCTGATGCCATGTGCGCCAGATCATAATATCCACAACTCCATGCAATATTGGTAAACGAGGAGTTATCGGAGGACGACTGAATCTCCAGCAAAGCCTTGTGGAATCGCAACAACCGCAGGTATGACTTCGGATTCATGCCTACATATTTATTAAATACGCGCGTGAACTGCTTCTGGCTCAGACAAGCTGTAGAGGCGAGATCAGCTGGCGAAAATTCATTCTGACAATGAGGGGGATGGGCTGTGCTGCCATCTGTCGGCACTATGTCATTAAATACATCACTCAGGCGTTCTATGTTAATATCGCCTTCGGGGAACTGAGCTAATCGTTTCAAGAAGAAATCGTCGAGAAGAGCAACACGCTGTTCCGTACTTTCTACTTCATAAATCTTGTTGCTCAACTTAATAAACTCTTCGTCTTTGAGGTCTTCGGGCGAAGCATATATGCCAGTCATCTCGTTGGGAAAGAATACACGCGAGCAGAAGGGTACGAATTCGGCACCAAAGATGTTGAATGTTCCTTTTGTCGTCACCACACCCACCTTTTGCATGTTCTGATGAAATAGTAAAGTGCGATATAGTCTATCCTCATCGTTAATCCTTATGTCTTGCGACAAGTAGAAGTGTAGGCTTGCAGCCCCATTCGAGAATATCTGTTGTGTGCCTGTTGCTGTGCATTGTGCACTCAACATCCAATAGTTGCGAATGAACGGTTGTAACGATTCGTGGCAAGGTATAGGTATGAATTCCATTTGTCTAATTTATCTCCAATTTCGGGCACGACAACCTTGCAGTCATCAATTATCCCATACTCAGACAATATTGTTTCAATGTCAGCGGCAAGAGTGTCGCAGATAAAACTTCTTTGGCTCTTTGCGCAACTTTGTTCGCTGAGATTTGTTCAGTTCTTCACCGAAGCCAATATGCCTTTCTCGTCGGCTATGTTGGTGAGGATTGTCAAACGTTCCTCCCTTGATAATTTTGTCCAAGGTGTCATAAGCTAAGTTTTTTTCTTATCCAACCAGGAGCGATATTGTAATCGTGCTTTATAGCCTCCTTGTCTTCACATTTGTTTATTACTTCTTTAATAATAATTAGGTGCTCATCTGTAATATTAGCTTCGCCAATCTCCTTCATAGCGCCAACCACAAGAGGGAAGACATCCGTCTCGTAGGCAAAATTTCTTGGTGCGCTACGTTTGAAAACGATGCTTCTGTTGCCAATCTTTATTTCCCTTGCAGTGGCATCTGTGAGATAAACAGCATTCGTCGTCACCTGAGTAGAAAGCCCAAGTTTATTCAAGGCTGTAAGTCCAGATGGTATGATTCTGGCTTTATCCTTCTGAGCAATGGCAACAGCAATGTCATCGATGCTTGGCTTCAATATGCCAAAACGGTTGCGCATAGGATAAAGGTAAATTCCCTGTGATATCCTCACAAGCAAGCCTTCCTTCTCCAAGCGAGACAAAGCACGAGTTACCAACCCATCGTTATTGAGGTCGGCAAAATCACGTACCATATACAAGGTGTTCTCTCCCTGCGATTCAATACGTTCCCTTATTTGCTTTGTTAACACGTTCGACATAATGCTACCTTATATAATTGTGCTGCAAAATTACTCATTTTATCTTGATTTAGCAAGAAAAGTCCGAAAAACTTCAAGAATTTCGGACAAAATATCGTTCTCGGGCTTCTTTTTGACTATTCAGATAGCATAATATGGCGCTATTGCTTTCTATTCTTGACAACATTCTTCCAAGACATTGCAGACATGAATCCTCTCTTCGGCGTGTGGTATTCCGTGAGTGCAGTTTTGATGATACTTCTGAAAAAATGAATTTGTTCGAACTCTTCAAACAAAAATGCCAGTGGAGTGAATAGAAGGTGAGGAATAATGTATGGTTGATCTGAATTGCCAGATATAGTTATGCTGCTGGATCATAGCAGACAGAGTCTCCTGCCTCTGTCAGATTATACTTATCAACAATAGGCTGTGGATAACGTCCCCAATGCATGTTATCAACAAGATTAGTGAATAACTTGGTACAAAAACACAAGAGTTATCAACATTGTGGTGTTGATAACTCTTGTGTTTATTTGGTCAGACGCACGCGGTCGCGGTATGTGATGGATGAGGCGTCGATGTGGCCATGAAGCTGCTCGATGATGTACTGAGCGAGGGCTTCGCTGTACTTGATGCCAGTGTTGTGTACCTGTGCATTGCGCAGCATGATCTGCATCTTCCACCCGATGCCGAGGCAATAGTCGGTGGTGGCCAGGGTGTAGGTGCGGTGTGGGTCGATGTCGGTATATTGCCCAGTAGAGGGGTCGATGATCTCCAGTCGTGCCACCTCGTACTTCTTTTTCTTCTTGGCTCGGAGTGATACGCGAATGCCTGAGAGGGGGGTGATCTTCTCCTCGTCGCGCGTCAGGTCCTTGACAAGGCTGTTGACCATCTTCTGGATCTGGCTGCCTGTGAGCGAGAGGGTGCACAGGTAGTTGTCGTAGGGCAGGAGTTCGACGATGTCGCCTCGGGTGAGGTCGCTGGCTGTCATTCCCTTGCGGATGCTGCCCGGGTTGAGCCATGCTGCATCGGCCTGGGCGACGTAACGCAGGGCATCGGTCACGATGTCGCCTGCATTGATGGTGTGCGGGTCGTTGTCGGGCTGACGCCACAGGTTATACCGACGCCAGTTGACGTCGCTGCGTCCGATGGGTGAGACGACGTCGTCCAGATACGTCTCCTGCACACATTCGAGCAGATGAGCCGTAGAGGGGTCGCGGAAGACGAGGTGCTGCGTCTCGATGAGTTCGGAGTAAATGTGGCCGTCGGGGTCGATGACGAGTTTGCCAATGTATTGGAACTGAGAGCCTGTCTGGCTGATGAGCACGGAACGGCCATCGAGGTCGTGCACATAGGCATGAGGCACAACGGAGTGTGTGTGACCATCGAGCACGGCATCGATGCCGCGTGTCTGTGCCACGAGCCGGTGTGAGGTGAAGCCCGACTCGTTGTCCTCGCCCAGATGTGAGAGCACGATGACGTAGTCGGCTCCCTCCTGACGAGCCTTGTCGATGGCTCGCTGAACGCGCTGGATCAAATCATGACGAGCCAGGTCGTAGCGGTTGTGCAGGCCTGTTTCGTCGAGCAGGGCAAAGCCGTTGCTATCCTCGATGGTAGGGGTGGTGACACCCACGTAGGCTATGCGTCGACGACCATACTGACGGATGACGTAGGGGGAGAATACGAGCGTGTCCTGTTCGGCATCGCGCAGATTGGCGCACACTACGGGAGCACCGATGTCGTGAAGGAGCTTGCGGGTGTGCGACAAGGGGAAGTCGAACTCATGGTTGCCCACGGTGACAGCATCGTAGTTGACGTTCTGCATAATGTCGGCAATGGCCTGTCCCTTAGATACTGAGCCTATGAGGCCGCCCTGCAGGTAGTCGCCACTCGAGGTAAGGGCCACCCAGGCGGTGTCGGCTGCCACCAGGTCGCGCAGGCCAGAGAGGAAGGGGTATTCGCCCACTTTGCAGTGAACGTCGTTCTCGTAGAGCACCACGATGGTGCGCTCGGGATCGACCAGACGCTTGGTGTAGCCCTCGACATCACCCATGAGGAGCGAGTCGGCACACACAGCCTGTGGACGATAGCCACTGCCCGCCTTGCGCTGCAGGGTGTGGAGTATCTCCTCCTTGGTAGGGTGCTTGAAGATAGGTTTGTTGTGGAAGGCGGCGATGACCAGACAGCTGTTGGCAAAGGTGCCAGTGTGCGGGCGCTGCACGGGGTTCATCTTGACGCGGTCGAGCGTGTCGGATGCATTCAGAGGAGCGTAGGGAACGGCTGCACGGTCGGCAACCATGTCGAAGTTGCGACGGTTGAACTGCGGATAGCCCTTCATCTCGTTGTCGGAGACATAATAGCGTCCGGTGCCGTCTTCGGCCACGTCGAGCAGATGCAGGTTGCGAGTGTGGGCTCCGGGCAGCAGGTAATTGCCTTCGATGGAGATCTCGCCCTGACGACCGCCACCATACATGGCATGATCACCCCAATCGTCGATGACGTTGCGTATGATGTGGATCCAGCGATTGCAGCCCTCCTCGTTGGGGACGAAGATAGCGTTGGGGCAACCGAGGAGCATGTTGTTGTAGTAGCTGGCCTTGAATCCACCAGCCACGAGAGCAGGAGCCTCGTTACTGGTCTGGCCCTGGAAGAGGCAGTTCTGCACGGTGACGTCTTCGGTGCGACGGATGTCGATGGCAGAGCCCTGAGTGGGTGTCAGGGTGAGATGGTCGAGCATCAGACCTCGCTGTCCGAAGTCACCATCCATGAGGTTGTTGTGCAGGGTGAGGTATCGAATCACGACATCAGAGGTGCGTATGAGCAGCGGCTGGCCTGTGAGTGTGATGCCCTGGCCAGTCGAGGTCTGACCTGCGATGGTGATGGAGCCGTGGGTGATGGTGAGGGGTGTGTGCAGCTGGATGGTGCCCTCGACGTCGAACACCACTGTGCGCACACCCTGCTGCTCCACTGCCCAGCGTAACGAGCCCTGACCTTGGTCGTCGAGATTGCTGACATGCAAGATGCGACCGCCATTGCCACCCTGTGTGTAGGCACCCAGACCGTCGGCATCAGAGAAGGACTGGGTGGGAGCCAGCTGCTGGGGTGTGCCACTATAGGAGAAGGTGCGGCTGCGACCGCGGCCTATGCGACGGTCCTCGAGCTGCTGGGTGCGGGTGTTGAGCACCAGGTGGTCGAAACAGACTCGCTCCTCAGTATCGACTTCGCCACCCGTGGCAAAGCCTCGGTTGAAAGCCAGCATGTTGTAGCCGTCCCAATTCCAGTAGATATCCTCATGGAAATGACCTCCAAATGTGGCCACCAGTTTGGCACGAGGTCCGTTGCTGAAGTTGCCCGTGTAACTCACGCCGAAGTCGGTGTCGGAGAAACTCTGTCCGCGCACATAGGCATGCAGCAGTCGGGTGATAGGGTTGCGGGCATGGTTGATGCTGAAGGCGTGGCCCATGACGATGAAGCACCATTCGGAGGGGTGCTCCTTCTGGCTGAAGTCGAGTGCCACCTCGGCCAGCCACTTCATCTGCTGACCGTGGTAGCCATAGTACTCGAGCGAGTCACGGTCATAGTTGTTGAGCATGATGAAGCGGAAGTGCTGACGCTCGAAGTCGCGGTAGTAGTAGTTGCCGTGCGGGTTGTCGGTATCGACCACCACACCCTCGGGATGGCGCAACGGGTTGCTCTCGCTGAGGGGGCTGAACAGCTGGTAGTACTCCTCGTCGGTGATGATCTGCGAGTTGTCTGGGCGGTTGTCCTTCCACTGCTTGCCGTTGCAGTCGTGGTTGCCCTTGGTGGTGTAGAAGGGGAGCTGGAGCCCCTCGAAGTCATGACGGGCATGCTCCAGACACCACATTGCCTGGTCGTGGTTCGTGTCGTAGGCATTCATGAAGTCGCCACCATAGAGGGCGAACTGCAGTTCGGGATGCTCGTTGCAGTACTGCACGAAGGCACGTATATTGTCCTCCGACAGGCGTTCGTCGGCTGTGGGACCGTAGTGATGCGTGTCGGTGATGAGGGCAAACTCTATGATGTAAGGATCGTCCTGGTCGAACTCCTCATGTGCTGAGCTGGCAGCACGTGCAGGCAAGCCTTGTGCCAGGATGGGGGCAATGCCCAGCCAGAGCAAGACGAGAGTCAGGAGGGTGGCCAATATTCTATTCATGGTGTGAAGTTTCTGCTAATTTATATATAATGTGCGGTGCAAATTTAGCCAAAAACTTGCAAACCTCCAAACAATTGCCTTGAAAAAATGACTCAATGTAGGAAAAATGTGCGTATTTTAGGTCTGGACTTGCTATTTTTTCAGGCCAGTAACTGCTCGAAGCATTGTGCCGTGTCGCCCTCCAGAAAACGGATGATTGAAACAGCCTGATACTCTCCTCGCTGGCGATGATAGAGCTGGAAGGCCACAAAACGGGCATCGGCCGAAATGCAAAGATCCAGACGGTATTCGCCTTGTCCGGTGACCTGACGTTCGCCCATGCGGTTTATTTGTTCACAGATTTCCTCCTCGCTGGCTTCAGAGATGCGCAGGAAAGCTTCGCCATCATTGGTGTCATAATAGTTGCTGAATGAAGAGATACGACTGCGTGTGGGCGTGTAGAGATAGTGTTGGCCGAAGAGCCCAAGGAACTTCTGGGCTTCAACTCGGGGATGGAGAGCCACGTGCTGTGACATCTCGAGGGCTTCAAATTTTGACATAGGAGGGAGGATTTTTGATTTGGGATTAACGATTTGCGATTAATGATTAACGTTCTGTTGGGTGGTCAGCTGATGCGCTGGCTGAAGCCCGAGGGAGCTTTGTCTGTCTTGTCGTCTGAATGGACAATCAGGCTGTCGCCATCCTGCCACACGCTGTGTTTGGGGCGACGAATGTTGCGCACTTTGTCAATGATGTTCAGGGTAAGTGAAAATAGGATCACAACACCGAAAAAGATAAGGATGCTCATAGCTATTGTTTTTATGATGAAAGAAGTGTCATTTTCTGGGGTGCAAAGGTAGATACTATTTTTCATACAGAGCGTAAATCGTTATTGTTTGTTTCGATAATAGCAATCTATACGTTCCAATCGCTTTTTTCGATAGTGGGTATTGAAAATAAACCGAAAAGAAAAGTAAGTAATTGTTTTTTTCTGCGTATCTTTGCACCCTGAAAACGAACAATTATGGAACTCCGTCAACTCAAATACTTCGTTCGTGTGGCCGAATGCCTGAACTTCAGTGAGGCCTCACGCCAGCTCAATATCACTCAGAGCACGCTGTCACAACAGATAAAGCAGCTCGAAGGGGAGTTGGGTGTGGACCTTTTGGTGCGAGACTCGCATCATGTGCGTCTTACGGATGTGGGTGAGGCCTTCCTGCCACAAGCCCGTCGCACCCTGTCGGCTGCCAACACTTGCAAGGATCGTATTCGCGACATCCAGCAGCTGGGTGGGGGAGAGCTCAATATAGGCTCCACCTATTCCTTCCTGCCCCTGCTCAAGGAGACTGTGCTGCAGTTCATCAAACAGTACCCCGGTGTGAAGCTCAACATCTGTTGCCACAGCATGGAGACACTCATGAAGATGCTGGGAGAAGAGAAGATCGACATCGCCTTGAGCTATAAGTCGCCTGACACCCATCCCGAGATAACTTCGCATATCATGTTCGATAATCGTCTGGCCGTGGTGGTGAGCGATACTCATCCGCTGTCCAGTCAGGACAATGTTCGCCTGGCAGACCTTGAACGATTCCCCTTTGCCATGCCAGCCCGTGGGCTACAGGCACGTAATACCTTTGATCGCATCACACAGGGCCTTGACTACCGTTTCAATGTGCGCCTGGAGATCAACGAGGTCAACGTGTTGCTCGATCTGGTGCGTGGCTCAGATCGGCTGGTCACTGTCGTGAGCCGGGCTGCCGTGGCTCGCACTCCAGGCATCAAAGCTCTCACACTTGATCAGACAGGTACCCAGATGGAGGGTTCGTTCCACATCCTGCGGGATGCTTATACTAAGCGTGCCACCAAGGAATTCCTGCGTATGCTGTGCGAAAACCGTTCGTATGGCTTGGCACTGATGGAGATTTTATAGACAAAACCGTAAATAAAACATTGGCTTTTTTAGGCAAAATGCATCAAAACCGTCAAATCTGAAGGTTTTGATGCATTTTTTTTGATCGAATTATTCAATCTACGAATAAAAGACGTATCTTTGTACCACGAAAAACTAATAAATCATACAAGAAAAACAACTTTTATTAAACGCACGCCTTCATTATGACGATTATGATGATTCTGGAACTTTTGATAGTTCTGCTTGCCCTCTATGTGGGTTCTCGTTATGGCAGTCTGGCTCTTGGTGCCATCTCGGGCATCGGTCTTGCCATCCTCGTGTTTGGCTTCCAGATGAAGCCTGGCACGCCTCCAACCGACGTGATCTACATCATCATTGCTGCTGTGACCTGTGCCGGTATGCTGCAGGCTGCAGGTGGCATGGACTGGATGATACAGCTGGCCGAAAAGCTCTTGCGTAAGAACCCCGGTCACATTACGTTCCTGGCACCCCTCTGCACCTTCTTCCTCACTGTCATGGTGGGCACAGGTCATGTGGTCTATACACTCATGCCAATCATCTGCGACATTGCACTGAAGAAGGGCATCCGTCCAGAGCGTCCTTGTGGCGTGGCCAGTATTGCTTCGCAGGTGGGTATCACCTGTTCGCCTATCGCAGCTGCTGTGGCTTCGTTTGTGGTCATCTCTTCGGCCAATGGCTTTGAGGTCACCAACCTGCAGGTGATTGGAGTGACCATCCCAGCATGTCTGTGCGGCCTCGTAGCTGCAGCAGCAGTAAGTTACAAGCGTGGACTCGACCTCGACAAGGACCCTAAGTTCCAGGCTCGCTGCAAGGACCCTGAGACCTATAAATATATGTACGGCAACACAGCTACGCTGCTCGACAAGGAGGTCTCGAAGGAGGCTAAGCTCTCGGTCTATATCTTCCTCATCGCCCTGGCTTGCATCGTGATCTTCTCAGTGTGCCAGATCATTGACTGCGACATCCGTCCGGCCTTCCCTACAGGCAAGCTGGATGATGCTGGCAACCCTGTCACCAAACCTCTGGCCATGAACCTCATCATCCAGATCGTGATGATTGCAGCTGCTGCCTTCATGATCCTGTTGGCCAAAGCTCAGCCCAAGAAGGCTGTGGCCGGTGCAGTATGGCAGTCAGGCATGGTGGCTGTGGTGGCCATCTACGGCATCGCCTGGCTGGCTGATACCTATTTCAGCAACTATATGGAGGAGATGAAGGCAGGCCTTGGCGACATTGTCACCGCCTATCCTTGGGCCATCGCGCTGGCTTTCTTTGCTGTGTCTGTGCTTATCAACTCACAGGGCGCTGTGGTAGTAGCTATGCTGCCATTGGCCTACTCGCTCGGTATTCCTGGTCCAGTGCTGCTGGGTGTGCTGCCCAGCGTCTATGGTTACTTCTTCATCCCTAACTATCCGTCGGACATCGCTACGGTCAACTTCGACCGTTCGGGCACTACCGTCATTGGCAAGTATCTGCTCAACCACTCGTTCATGCTGCCTGGCATGGTGAGCGTAGTGGTATCAACCATCGTGGGCTATGCCATCACCATGATTTTCTTCTAATTGGCCCAAGACGACACTTTTATTAGTTGGCTAATGAATCTTTTTGCAAAGATAATCAAAGACTGGACGCTTCCCATCTCCATGCTGGTGGGAAGCGTCTGCTACGTTGTTTTTACCCATTGCGAGTGGGCCATGCCCCTGAAGCCTGTGATCGTGGCCAGCATTCCTTATCTGCTTCCAGCACTCATCTTTCTGATGCTCTTCCTGTCCTACTGCAAGATAGACCCTCAGGAGTTGCGTCCGCGTCGCTGGCATCTTGTGCTCATCTTCATACAGCTGGCTGAGACTCTGCTGATGGCGTGGTGGATCATCACCCATCGCGAAAGCTCGTGGCTACCGCTCTATGAATCATTGCTGGCAGTGTTTGTGGCACCCATGGCAGCCGTGGGTGCTGTGGTGACGCAGAAGATAGGAGGCAATCCTGCCACGGCCACCACTTACACCGTCATCTCGTCGCTCTTCACAGCTCTGATGGTTCCGACCATCTATCCGCTGGTCGAGCCAGGTATAGGGGTGACGTTCTTCGAACTGTTCTTCAGGATCCTCTCGCGCGTCTTTCCTACCATCATCTTTCCGCTGGTCCTTGCCCTGCTGCTGAGGTTCTATGTGCCAAAGGCTCACGATTGGGTCTGTCGAGAGGCCAAGGACAAGTCGTTCTACCTATGGGCCATCTGTACGATGGTCAACACGGCACAGATCATCCGCTGCATTGTCAGCTCTCCAGGCTCGGCACTAATCCTGTGGAGTATCGTGGTGATCGTGGGCATGGTGGTGTGCCTGCAGTTCTATGTGGGCAAACAGATAGGCTCGCATTATCATGACCGTATAGCTGCTGGACAGGGCTTGGCACAGAAGAACACGGTGCTCTCGATCTGGATAGCCATGACTTTCCTTTCGCCCACTGCGGCCATTGGCCCAGGCGTCTGCCTGCTGTGGCAGAATGTGGTCAACTCATGGCAGATATGGCAGCATGGAAGGAAAGGACAGTGAGGTTGAGGCCTCAAACAAAACAAAAAAGGGAGGAAAAGTGCATCGAGAGAGCACTTTTTCCCCGTTTTGTTTTGTCAATTGGCCGAAAACGTGTACCTTTGTCCCCGATATGAACCCAATTATTCAACCCAAGGACCGCTGCCGGTGGCGGCGGTTCAGCCACAAAGGCTATGCCCCCTTCCAGAGCTTGCACCGCGAGGTGAGTATAGGTGTGCTGGGCGTGGCCATGCTTGGATCGTGCACTTATGTCCGTCCGCCTGGGCAGATTCAGCAGCCTTTGCAGCAGGGCGACCTGCTCTTCTGCATCGAAGCTGGAGAGAGCCAGGGTCTCGGATCTGCAATCGCGGCTGTGACCGAAGGCATCGATCGCCAGAGCATCACCCATGTGGCCATAGTAGTTGACACCATCACGGTGCTGGAGGCCTCTCCGCACGAGGGTGTCAGAGTGATTCATCTGTCGGACTTTCTGGCTGAAGCTGACCACGGGGCCGATGGCCGTCCGTTGGTCCTCGCTGGCCGACTGCGCGACACCACTGGCGTTGCACTCTCCGTGCAGCGAGCCTTGCAGTACGTGGGACGACCCTATGACTGGCTCTACCAGCCAACTGATTCGGCCATCTATTGCAGCGAGCTTGTGCAACTCAGCTACCGCAGGCCCGACGGTTCGGACATCTTTGCGCCAGAGCCTATGTCGTTCAGCGATAGCACAGGCCACATTGCTCCTTACTGGCAGCAACATTATGCCGAGCAGGGTTTGGCTGTGCCAGAGGGCGAACCGGGGACAAACCCCGGAGCACTCTCACGTCATGAGGCATTAATTATACATTATGAATTCTAAAAAAAAAGTTATAAACATGAATAAGTTTCTCACACTCCTACTCGCTGCTACCGCTACCACAGCCATGGCCGACGAATATACTACTGAAGGTAATGGCTTGACCTACACCTTCCAATTACTTTCGAACATTGCCCCTGAGACCGTCACCGCCCAGGGTAACATCTACACTGTGCTTCAGGACTTCACACTCAGCGAAGGCGACACACTGCTGCTTCAGGACGGCGAGCAGCTCTGTCTGGCCGACGGTGTGAGCATCACCATCGACGGTGTGATGGACTTTCGCCCAGTGACCTCGGCCCTCGTCACACGTGCTTCGGCCGATTCACAGCCTAAGGGTTTCCGGGTGACGGGCGACAATGCCGAGATGCTGGTCAGCAACGTGGTGTTCGAATACGTAGCCTTCAACCACATGAGCTATCGTCCTATCGAGGCCCGCAACTGTACCTTCCGCTATGCTGGCACTTCGCTCACCAGCACTGGCGCCATCGCCATGCTGCGCACCACCGAGGGCAATGTCTTCAGCGGCTGTCGTTTCATCCAGAACGAGACTGCAGCCATAGGTGGCAGCGCAACCAACGGTACAGGTATGCAGGTGGAGAACTGCTACTTCTACGACAACAATACCTCGAACGTCAACAAGCCACAGCTCAACCTCATCTCTGGTGGCAACGACAGCATCGTGATCCGCAACTGCACCTTCATTGGTACAGGCCGTAACATGGTAGGAGCCATCGGCTTCATGAACTACTATGTGGAGGGTTCGAACAACATACGCATTGAGAACAACACTATCCAGGGTCATCGTTATGGCATTGCGGCGTATAGCTATTGTCCTCTGAATTTCGAGTTCATCGACAACACCATCGTAGGCAACCGCTATGAGTCGAACCCCAACAACGGAGGTTCGGGCATCACCCTCTACGACTATGGCACCCAGTCGCTCAACGCCTACGCTGAGGGCAACCTCATTGAGGACAACCTGTGGGGCGTGACACTGTTGGGCAACATCGGAGAGATTAACTTCGGTAAAGTGGAGGATGCTTCGGCCGAGGACTACAACCCAGGTCGTAACGTGTTCCGTCACAATGGCTTCGATGGTGTGGACTATGACTTCTTCAACAACACTTCGAACGATGCCATCGTCTATGCCCAGGGCAACATCTGGAGCAGCGTGGCCATGCAGGACAGCGTGAGCATCTCGACCGTGGTGTGGGACAGTGCTGACCAGGGCGGTCATGGAGAGGTCATTTATATGGGCGCTAGTGATGTGTTAGTAGCTCTCGAAACTTTGGCACAGGATCCGCGTTCGCACACAGGACTGCGCTTCGATGCCGCCACCTCTTCGCTCATGGCCGATGCTGAGTGCAGTATGCGAGTGTTTGGTATGAATGGCGTGCTCATGAAGGCAGGCCAGGGCCACACCCTTGTGCTCAGCGAACTCCCTGCAGGTACTTACCTTGCAGCCACGGATAAGGATCAGGTGGTGAAGTTTGTGAAGTAATTCTTACTGAAGCGAGGGTGTGTCAAAAGTCTTGTGAGTATAAAACACGCTAGTAAAATGTAAGTTGACATTATCCTACACTTGTCGAAAAAGCCGTTTTAGAGTTTGTGAACATGGATTTCAGTCCATATTCTTCTCTAAAACGGCTTCTTTTATTATAGGTAGTATCAAAATGACAGCACTAAAAGAGTACTTTGGACTTTTGACACAGCCTCAATAGGAGGAATTTAATGAAATTGAAGAATTTGAGGATTTTGAAGACGAATGTGTCAGATTTCGAAAACAAGGGTTTCTGTCTGCTGGTAGTATCGTTTTCAAAATCCTCAGATTCTTCAAATTCCTTATTAAGTTTTGTATTTGCAAAACTCAAAATAGTTTTATCTGACTTCCACTACACGCTTGTCGCGTAGGAAGAGGAGAAAACCCTTCACGCGCTGGAATCCCAGCTGGCGCAGAGCCATCATGTAGCGCTTCACTTGTGGACGATAGCCTCGGTGGTCATCACCGGTCTTGTAGTCGATGACGGTGACGATGCCTTCGGGGTCGATCACGATGCGGTCAGGACGGATCTGCTGACCTTCGCTGTTCATGATGGCCTGTTCGTTGAGCACTTGGAGTTCGGGGGAAAACCATGCTGCAATCTCTGGAACGTCCATCAGTTCGGCAATGGCGTGGCTCAGCTCAGGCTTAGTGATGATGCGGGCATCTATGACGCCTTTGGCGTATAGTTGCTCTATTCGTGCAGAGCATTCGTCGATGCTACGAATCTCCTGCAGGGCACGGTGAATGCAGTTGCCACGCTGACGTGCTGTCGGATCCTGCTGAAGGGGACTGTGGAGGATGGAAAGGGCAGGCAGTGAATTTTTGATTACTGATTCGGGATTACAGATTTGTGGTTTTTGATTGCTGAATACTGATTGCTGATTGCAGATTGCTGCTGATTCGTGATTGCCTATTTCTGATATATTACCGCGTTTCTGTGCTCCAATAGTCATTGTATCCTCCTCGTGCTCGATGGGCAGTACCAGTTCTCCACAAGTACAGTATTCCGAGGCATCGTCAAGGGTGTCACAATAGCGGTTGATGAGGTTTTCGAGGCCACTCCCTGTCGTGCCAGAGGCAGGTACCATGATAATCATGGCCTCTTTCGGACGAGTAAAAGCCACGTAGGCCGTGTTCAGATTGTCGATGATGGCACGCAAGCGTTCCTCGGCAAAGTCCTGGCAGAAGATGGTGTCGGCCAGTCGTTTGTCGAGTCGGATGGGCAACAGAATGTCCTGGCGGAAAGGCTCTACCTTAGGCTCGCACCAGATGATCTCATTATGCGAAGTGTTGATGTCCATTTCCCACGAGGCATAGGGCAGTATGACGGCAGGCATGCCCAGTCCCTTCGATTTGTGGATGGTCATGATCTGGATGGCATTCATTGCATCGGGGGTAGTGATAGCCTTGGTATTGCCTGATATCTCCCACCACTCCAGAAAGGCGCTGAGGTCAGCATTCTGCGAATGACAGTATTCTAGCACCACGTCTCTGAAGGCTTGTAGGAAAGGTGCTTCGTTCGTGATGACCTCTTGTGGCAACAGGGCGATGAGCTGCTCGGTGAGCTCGTAGAGTGGACGATTTGCCAAGGTGGAGATAGTCTCCAGGAATGTGGGGTCAGTGTTAATGAATGAGGAGCCTCGTCCGTTCAGCTGTCCATCAGCCTGCTGAGCATGATAGATTCCTGATGCTTCGTCCTTTATACTTGATATCTCGCGCCTTATCCCGGATTGTTCAGCTAACTTACACTGCGCGATAGCCTGCTTCAAGGCCGACTCAGGGTTCTGCAACACCTGCATCATGCTGATGATGGTCTGCACCACAGGACGCGTGCCCAGTTGCAGCGCTTCGTCTGAGATGATGTCCATGGGGTAGGGGCATTCAGGATGTTCCTGCTTGTATTGCAGCAGGGTCTCGGCCATGATGCGGCACTCATTCTTGCGTCGGCATAGGATGGCAATGTCGCGAGGCTCGAAACCTTGTTGCTGGAGGCTGATGATCTGCAGGGGTAACTGGCGGCGTATCTCCTCCATCATCGCATCTTTGTCGGGCTTGGCCAAAGGCTGCCCCTCCTCGTCATGTGGCACGAGGTGCTTCACCTGCACCAGACCTAAAGGAGAGCCATTGCGGGTCTTCTTGGTAGGTATGGCTTGGCACACATCCTTGTAAATGCGACTGATCTGCGAGGTGCCTGCCATGCTGTCGAGTTCGTTGGCTACGTAGCTGAAAAAGCGGTTGTTCCACTCCACGATGGCAGGCAATGAGCGCCAGTTGGTGCGCAAAGTCTCGTCGTTGTCATTGTGGTGAGAGGTCTCGTAGTAGTTGATCTCGCTGTCAAGCAAACCCCAGTCACTGCCTCGCCAGCGGTAGATGCTTTGCTTCACATCGCCTACAATCAGGTTCTGGTAGCCTTGGCTCAGCGCGTTGCTTACTAGAGGTGTGAAGTTGTGCCATTGCAGGCCTGAGGTGTCCTGGAATTCGTCGATCATATAAGACTTCAGGTGCGCTCCAGTCTTCTCATAAACGAAGGGCGCATCGTAGGGTCCAATCAGTTTGGACAGCAGTTCGGTAGCAGAGCTCAACAGCATGATGTTGTGCTCGTTGCAGAAGATTCTTAGCTCTTCGTCAATGTGCGCCATGATGCCAAGTTCGTAGAGGTCCTGTTGAATAACTGAGGCAGTGACATAATGGATGTAGGTGTCACCCTGGAAAAGTTCCTGGCCAGTTCTCATCAGCTCCACCAGTTGCTGCTGAAGGTCAGAACCAACGCGAGGCGTTCCTTTCTTGAAGAACTTGTTTGGCTCGTTGATGATGGCCTGGAAGTGCGAACTCGTTGTGGGGTTCTTCTCCTCACCATTGGCCCAAGGAGCGAAATGGGAGGTGGTGCCAGCACCGCCAAAGGACACCTCGCTGGTTTCGACCTTGTATTGCTCCATCAGTTCCAAACCACGTTGTCCCACTTCTCGGAGCTGTTTGCGCCAGTCGCGTGTAATATGTTGCAGCATCAGTTCGTAGGCTGAGAGCTGCTTTTTGTCGCTGGTGAACTGCTTGATATGTTGGCTATGACGACGATAATGTTCGCTTCCTAGCACTTTGTCGGCCATCTCAAGCAGTGTGGAGCGTATGTCCCACCCCTCGCCCTCCTCGCTGCGCTTGTCGAGGAATCGCACCATCCACTCGAACAGGCTCTTGTCCTGACGAGGGTCGAGTTTGTCAAGAAAAGCGCTCACCGCAGCCTCGATGGCACGCTTGCTGTCCAGCTCTACTTCGTAGCTTGCTGGTACGTTCAGTTCGCGAGCAAAACTGCGTACGATCTTTTGGAAGAAGCTGTCGATGGTCGAGATGTTGAACGACGAGTACTCGTTCAGAATCTGCACCAGCAGCTGTATGGCCTTGCGTTTGATCTCCTGTTCGCTTTTCTGTCCGTCCAGACTTATTTCCTTCCAATAGTCCGACTTCCTGGGACAGCGGCTCAGCAGGAATAGTTCTTCGATGATGCGGCCCTTCATCTCGGCTGTGGCCTTGTTGGTGAAAGTTACCGCCAGCACCTCGCTGAAGTGCATCTCGCCCGAGTGTGTTTCAGGAAGGAGTTCGGGCATGAAAAGCAGTTTGATGTAGAAGCCAGTCAGCAGGTGCGTCTTGCCTGATCCGGCCGACGCACGATAAATGTTTAGGGTCTTGTCGTGTTGTAATGTCTGCATAGCTTGAATTTGTGCGCAAATATACGAATTATTTCTGATTAGTTATACTAAACAACGAAAAAAAACGGAAAAAATGCCATCATGGCCTTTGTTTTTCGTGCAAAAACTCTGTTTCATTACAAAAATAGAATAAAAACATGGCAGAAATTTGTAGGTTCGAGAAAAAGTTGTAACTTTGCCCCGTGAATTCTGCGCTTTCGTCACTCTGACAGGCGCTCTTCGATCAGAAACTACATGAATAAGTTATTGCCAACCATAACAACTACCGCTCTCCTGGCCCTCGCTCTGGCTGGCTGTGATGCCGACGATCCGTCGCTCCAGTACGATGCTCAGAACTACACTATAGGTCAGGTGTCACTCTCCTCATCGCTCAATGACCAGCAGCGTCAGGCCATCGGCTCGCTGCTCGATAATATGGTGAAGGTCGAGCCCTGTCAGTTTATGATGGGTGCTCAGTCGCGTTTGTCTTCGCGTGCCAACTATGTCTCGGTTTACGGCGCCAATCACGACTCACTCAAACTTACCGGCACCCATGTGACTGCACATGATGTAATCTACATGCCTAACAGTCCATTTGTCAACAATGTCCATATGCTCGACAAACGTACCTATCGCCACACGGTCGATGGTACTGTTTATGTCGACACCATCTACTTTACGCAAGTCTATAAGATGCCAAAGACCACAGGAGTGGACAATGGCAACCTCTGGGTGGGGCCTGTCACAGAGATGAGCATGCCCGACGATTATTATATCGGACAGTACGAGGTTACCCAGGCACAGTGGATGGCTGTGATGGGCGAGTGGCCTACAGGCCGTCGCTGCATCGAGGTCAGCGCCAACGAGAGCCGTGATTCTGCCTGGTATGCAGCGGTGGGTCGTGGCGATGACTACCCGGCCTACAACGTGTGGTATGCTGATGCGCTCCGTTTCTGCGAGCGTTTGAACACACTATGTGGCATGCCTGATGCTCAGGGACGCAGTTTCCGTCTGCCAACTGAGGCTGAGTGGGAGTGCGCTGCCCGTGGTGGCCGCTACAGCCGTGGCTATCGTTATCCAGGTAGCGATGACTTCAGCGAGGTGGCCTGGTGTGCTTCCAATGCCTTCAGTCCTGCCTTAGGATCGAAGAACTTCGGTATGCATCCAGGCGGTCAGTTGCAGCCTAATGAACTGGGTCTGTATGACATGGCTGGTAATGTGTCGGAGTGGGTGCTCAACACCTACTATCGTTACTCCTATCGTGACAGTGTGGCCAATGCTACCTTCTCACAGAGTCATCTGCCTCAGTATGCCAGCCGTGGTTATTTGGGCGATACTCTCATTCTGCGTGGCGGTTCGTGGTACCAGTCCACCGGTTCGTCATTCTGTACGGCCAGTCGTCAGGAGTATAGTCGTGGCTCGCTCGACATCGAGAACCTGCAGAGTGTCATCATGCATTGCGGTTTTCGCATCGTGCTTGCCAAATAAGAGTAAAAATCAACGAGAGAAGACATGAATAAGATTCTCAACCTCCTTTTCATAGCGTCTTTGACCTTGTATGGCCTGATGACACCCCGTGATGCACAGGCCCAGCATGCCCTATATCCGTCGCATTTCGATCTCAGCGAGGTCACCCTGCTCGATAGTCCCTTCAAGCGGGCTCAAGACTTGAACTACAAGACCTTGCTCGAGTATGACGTGGATCGCATGCTTACTCCTCTCATCCGCCAGGCAGGTTTAAGTCAGACGCATGACGGCAATAGTCGTTATTATAGCTGGGAGGTGGATCATCCGGCTTTCGAGAATTGGGCGTGGAATCCTACTCTGGCCATGGATGGTCACATCACCGGTCATTACCTCTCGGCTCTGGCTATCAGCTACAGCTCGTGTCACGATGCTGCCATGAAGGCCAAACTCAAGCAGCGCATGGATTACATGGTTGATGTGATGGCAGACTGTCAGGCTGTCTACAGTCAGGACAAGCGTGGTATGCGTGGTTTCATCGGAGGTTTGCCTGACAATGAAATCTGGAAGACCCTCTATTCGGGTGATTACCGTGTCTATAACCAGCGAGGCATCTGGGTGCCATTCTACTGCGAGCACAAGATCATGGCTGGTCTGCGCGATGCTTACGTCTATGGCGGCAACGAGAAGGCTAAGGCCGCATTTCGTGCCATGTGTGACTGGGTGATTGACGTGGTGAAGAACTTCCGAGAGGATATCATGGAGATGCAGATCCTGCAATGGGAGCCAGGAGGCATCAACGAGGTGTTGGCCGATGCCTACTACCTCTTTGGCGAAAGCAAGTACTACAAGGCAGCAGAGAAGTATTCGCATCAGATTATGATCGAGAATATGGTGCGCGACGATCGTCATGACTTTCTCGACCAGAAGAACTCCAATGAGGCCGCAGCCAAGTTCGTCGGGTTCGCCCGTATCAACGATGTGAAGTCTGATGAACGTTACGAGAAGGCTTCACGACTGTTCTGGAGCGATGTGGTCAGCGCTCGTACTACAGCCATCGGCGGCGCGGGGGTCAACAACTATTTCCAGCCAGCCAACAAGTTGAGCCGCTACATCAGCGAGGCCGATGGCCCTGATGCCTGCACCACTTACAACATGCTTAAGTTGAGTCGTCTGCTCTTCAACTATTCACGCCAGTCGCGCTATGCCGACTATTACGAGAACGCACTGCTCAACCATATCCTCAGCAATCAGGATCCAGAAACTGGAGGTTACGTCTATTACACTGCTACTCGTCCTAACACCTACCGCATGTATTCACAGGTTAATGAGGCCATGTGGTGCTGCGTGGGCACAGGCATGGAGAGCCAGTCTAAATACGGAGAGTTCATCTATTCTTACGTTAAGGACACCCTCTTCGTCAACCTCTTCATTGGCAGCGAACTTCAGAACGAGAAGATTGGCTTGCGTCAGGAGTCGCAGTTCCCCTATGGTCAGAAGTCCACTATTACCATTACCAAGCCAGGTAACTATGTGCTTGCCGTGCGTCGTCCCGACTGGACCAACGCTCAGTTTAGCGTTCTGGTCAATGGCAAGGCTCCTAAGAAGTTTGAAGCCGTGCGTGCAGGCGAGCGTTCCTTCTACGTGTCGTGCGGCAAGGGTTGGAAGGCAGGCGACGTTATCGAGGTCTCATACCCCATGTCACTCTCTTTTGCCGAGTGTCCTAAGGTGCCTACTTACATAGCATTGAAGTATGGACCTACGGTGCTGGCTGCTGTAACCGAGCGCAGTTCTAAGGCCAAGCCTTTCTTTAACGAATATGCAGGCGAGGGCAAGCGCGACCATTCCAACACTGCTCGCCAGAAGCCGCAGAGTCTTGCCTTGGCTCCTATGATCATCAGCGATCGTGCGCAGGTGCCTGGTCGCATACGTGTGGAGGATCAGTCCAAGCTTGTCTTCAACGTCGATGCTTCGGCCACAGGCTCCACATACGGTCTTGTCGAGATGCGGCCCTTCTTCGACACCCAGCATGGCCGCTACACCATCTACTGGAACCAGCAGCCTGAGACTGCCTGGTTGCGCAATCCTCTCTATCTGCGCGAACTCCGCAACAACACACTCGAAGCCATTACCCTCGACCTGGTCGATGTGGGCAACGATGCAAGCGAGACTGCTCATAAGATCAAGTTGAGCGAGACGGGTTCATGCGGTACGCTCAACGAGCAGACCTTCCGTGACTGCCAGCCCGATCAGTGGTTCGAGCTTGGCTTCGACCTCTCGAAGGGAGCCAGTGACTTGGCCAAGGCAGACAGTGTCACCTTGCTGCTCCACCTTTCTCTGGCAGACCGTGGCCGCGGCGGTGTCATCTCTGTCGATGGCAAGCCTGTTCACAAACTTGTCATCCCTACCACTGCCAAGGGCTCGGGCAAGGATAAATTCTTCGACATGCCTGTGGTCATCAGCGCTCAGCACTTCCGTGGCAAGATGGTATCACGCATTCGTTTCCAGGCAGAGAGCACTGCTTTCTTCCCACGCCTCTACAACGCACGTCTGCTGAAGTACGATGCCGACGTGGTCAAAGGATATCGTTGATCTAGAGTTGGCATGAAATGATGCTTGCTTGGAGAAATTCAGGAAATAAAAGAATTTGAGGATATTGAAGTCAAATGTGTTAGATGTAGAAACCTAGGAATTCTGTTCGCTAGTTGTATGCTCCTCAATATCCTCAAAATCCCTCTTAAGTTTCTTTTTTACGAGACATAAATAATAATTCCACCCTCGTTATATTCGCAGTAACGAGGGTGGAATTTATTGTTTGCTGTGTCTTTTGACGCAAGCCTCCATTGCTTTCACATGGATATGCGTATTACAGTTCCAGATCGCCGTCGTGCTCCTCGTGCCAAGGCAGCCCCTGGATGTTAAGCTCAGCCATGAATGGATCTGGATCAAACTCCTCGACGTTGTGTACGCCTGGCTTCGACCAGATGCCCTTCAGGAACATCATGGCACCAATCATAGCTGGTACGCCTGTGGTGTAGCTGACGCCCTGCATGCCGGTCTCCTCGTAGGCAGCGCGGTGTGAGCAGTTGTTCCACACGTAGTAGGTGTGCTCCTGGCCGTCGTGGCCAATGCCACGGATGCGGCATCCGATCGAGGTTTCACCATCGTAGTTTTCGCCCAGCTCCTTAGGGTTAGGCAGTACAGCCTTGAGGAACTGCAGAGGTACGATCTTAACCACTACGTCGCCCGAACCGTCGGCAGCAGGTGCCTTGTACTCGATCTCATCGATGCGGTCCATACCGATGTTCTGGATTACCTCGAGGTGTTTCAGGTAAGCCTCACCGAAAGTCATCCAGAAGCGAGCGCGCTTGATGGTTGGGTAGTTGATCACGAGCGACTCGATCTCCTCGTGGTGCAGCAGGTACGACTCCTTCGGACCAATGCCAGGGTAGTTGAGGGGCTGGTGTATCTCCATAGGTTCGGTCTCGTGGTACTCACCATTCTCCCAGTAGAGACCCTTCTGGGTGATCTCGCGGATGTTAATCTCTGGGTTGAAGTTGGTGGCGAAGGCCTTGTGATGGTTGCCTGCGTTGCAGTCCACGATGTCGAGGTACTGGATTTCCTTGAAGTGGTGCTTGGCAGCGTAGGCAGTGAAGATAGAGGTCACACCTGGATCGAAGCCACAGCCGAGGATGGCGCAGAGGCCAGCCTTCTCGAAGCGCTCTCGGTAAGCCCATTGCCATGAGTACTCGAAATGAGCCTCGTCCTTAGGCTCGTAGTTGGCAGTGTCCATGTAGTTGACACCAGCCTCCAGACACGCATCCATGATGGTGAGGTCCTGATAGGGGAGGGCCAGGTTGATGCAGAGCTCAGGCTTGAACTCCTTCATCAGCTTGACGAGGGCAGCTGTGTCGTCAGCATCTACGCTGGCAGTGGTGATGTTGGCCACAACTCCATTCTTGCTATAATTGCGGGCGCGGATGGCCTCGGCTGTAGCATCGCACTTCGACTTGGTGCGCGAGGCGATGCAGATGTCGGTAAACACGTCGGCATTCTGTGCCAACTTGTGTGCTGCCACGGTACCTACACCGCCGCAGCCTATAAGGAGAACTCTACTCATTGTATGTTATTGTTGTGTTAATTTGTTGCTTTGTAAATGTGTTTCCGAGGATTCGTATTGTCGAAGTTTTTTATTTATGCGTGGGCAAATATATATATAATAATGTATATAAACAAATAATGGCGCGAGAAAATATCTCGCGCCATTGTGTTTTGTGTTTTTTGTACCTTATTTGCACAATGCAGATGAATATTTTTATTTTTACATTCTTATTTTTACATTCTGCTAGGGTACAGGCGAATTACTTTACGAAAGCCTTCTTGCCATTCTTTACAACAAAGCCCTTGGCAGCGTTGGTGCGCTGACCCTGGAGGTTGTAGGTCACGGTGTTCTGCTCGGCAGCTACGTTGCTGATGGCTACAGGATCCTCTGGCTCTGGGAAATCAACGTAGAAGAGAGTGCCAATGACAGGCTCCTCACCATTGCTGTACCAGCCATAGATGGTCTCGCCCTCGCCATTGACTACGCGGATGTTCATCACGTCGATGCCGTAGAGTGCAGGGTTGCCAGCCTCGTAGATGTAGATGAGGAAGTCGGTAAAGTTCACTACAGGATTGCCGAACCAAGCGTCACCAGTGAAGGTGATGATGTCGGTGCACTCAACGAGCTCAGGCATCTCGAAACCTGGGTCAACGTCATCCTCATCGCCACGACCGAAGTCAGGGAGAGTAGTCTTGAGCACAGCCTGTACCTCGATGGTCATGTCTGGGGTCATCTCGTCGGCCTCAGGGAAGGTCATGTAGAGACCCATTACCTCAAGTTCAGCCCACTCAGCATAGCCAAAGAATGGCTCCTCATCGATGTTGAATACAGGCTCGCCAAGGTTGAAGGCAGGAGCAGGCTCACCAGCAATAGTCCAGACTGCACGATACTCGGCACTCTGTGCAGCACCAAGTGTGAAGGCTCCTGCAGGGATGACGAGGGTGTAGTCGCCTGGCTCAGTGTAGAACTGCTGATCCATGAAGCGAGCGCAAGCGGTGATGTCGTCGATAGGCATGAGTGAACCGAAATATGCTTTTTCGCCGCTCATGAGCACAGGTACAGCCTCGTAGTTGATCTCGAAGCCCTCTGGAAGGGTCACGTTGAACTGATAGAGAAGCTGGTCGACGGTGCCAGGCTCGTTCATCATGTTGGTGACAGCCTCAACGTCGAACGTCGCAGGGGCTGCATTGGTTTCAGCATAGATGGCATAGATGTTCCAGCCACCACTGGCCGAATAGAAATAGGCGGTGGTAGCCTCACCAGCGTACTCTACGACTTGGGTGTCGACTGAGGTAGGTGCAGTGAATGTCTCTGCTACATTGTCCCAAGCTCCGTAAGCCACGTTGATGGTGCGCTCATCAGAGCTGTTCGATGAGCAGCTAACGAAGCTGATGGTCGAAGGACCAGCAAGTTCGATGGCGATGACGCGGCCATCCTCCTTGCCAGCACCACCGGTCTTGAGGCGCTGGGTGTACTCGATGCCAGCCACGGTCTTCTTGTTGCCGTCGATGGTCACGCTGTTGTCGGCACTGGCGGTGATGGTAATAGCGCCGGCCACGATGTTCTCGGTGTAGGTGCCAGCTTCCAACTCGCTGAAGTTGACACTTTGTGCGCTTGCTGTGATGGCTGCTGAGGCCATCATGAGCGAAAGTAAAGACTTCTTCATTTTGAATAGATAAATGAATGGGTTAAAAAATAGGGTTAGTGGATTATCTGTTTTTTGTTTCGTGCCTCTTTGATGGAATCTGTATGAAGCATCCAGTCTGTGGCTTGGCGTGAAGTCGACGGCCATCGAGTGAGTAGTAGGAGAGCTCCTGTTCGTCGTCCTCTACCTCCTCTATGCCCGAGGCTGTCACTGCAATGGGTTGGGTGAAGAGCAGAAGGTCAGGAAAGGTCTCATTGACCACCAGACCAGTGAGCTTAGGCCACGGCTGCGCGAAGGTGATAACACCCTCATTGACCAAGAAGTCCTCGCCCTCTACAAGTTTCTCGTTGACCAGGCCAAGTTGTCCATTCTCGTCGTAACCGTACTCGATTTCACCTACGAACCAGTAGTAGTCCGACAAATTGCCACCCACTTCGTATTGTGCACTCAGATCGACCTTCCCCTCTACGCACTCTACGTCGAGCGGTGCCTGATTGGCGTAGTAATAGATGTTCCATCCCGGGAGTGGCAGCGAGGTGAAGTCGAAGCAGTTGTTGTTGAGGTTCACAACATTGAGCGAATGGTTCTGACTCAGATCTATTTCGCGCAGCTGGTTTTCTGCTACGAAAAGCTGCCACAGACTGCTGCATGAAGTGACGTCTAACTCCGTGAGCTCGTTGTGGGTCAGGTCGAGTGCTTCGAGGTCGGTCAGGCCTGTCACGTTGACCTGGGTCATCGCGTTATTGCTTGCCTGCAGCCAGTAGAGGCTCTTAAGTCCCGTCACGTCGAGCGTGGTGAAGTGGTTGTCACTCAGGTAGAGTAACCCCAGGTGCTCGTTGTTCGAGAGGTCGAGTGTTGAGAGCTCGTTGCCACCCAAACTCAGTTCGTGCAGGTCAAGGTTGTGCGAGAGGTCGATAGAGGTGAGTCCGGCATTGTCCAGAGTGAGGCAGTAGAGCAGTTTCATGGCCGTGACGTCAATCGTGCTCATGGTGATGTTGCTGATGCTGAACACCGTGATGCCACCATCGGCCAACGTGTTGCTCAGCACGCGCACCTGGCCATCCTTGACCGTCGTTCCGCTGAAGAGCTGGTAGGTGGGCTGTAGCGCATACTCCTCCAGTTCACCGTCCCCCCAATCAATATATATATAGGTATTAGGCTCGGCGGCAGCGAGCGAGAGGACTGCAGTCTGTCCGCCCACAGGGGTGGTGAAGGCGGCTGCCACGTAGGTTGGTTCGCTATCCACCATGGTCGTGGTGGTGCAAAGCACCCCTTCGCCCGTGAAGGCTGGGAAGGCCTCGTTGGTGAGCTGGCAATAAACCATGCGCCCCTTGGCTGGGGCGAGGAACTTGGTCTTACCCTCCGAGAGTGTGTAGTCAGTACCTTCGCTCAGCACCTCACCAGTCATAGCGTCGAGCCATGTGAAGGTGGTGACACATCCGCGAATTTCAGACTCTGAACACAAATCGACCACTTGAGCCTTGGCTGCAATGGTAATGGGCTGCTGTGGGGCCAACGAACCGCTGTGCTCTGGCAGCGTGGAGTAACGCATACGGTTGAGGCGGGCCTCCAGATGATTGAGCTGCTCGCACGGGGTCACGTCGAGCGTGGTGAGCAGGTTGTGGTTCACGACTAGCTGGTCGAGTGCCGTGCAGTCAGTTAGCGACATCTGGCTGAGCTGGTTGCTGCTCAGGTCAAGGTTGTGCAAACGACTCATGTCGCGCAAGTCGATCTCCTTGAGCTGGTTATTGTCGAGCCAGAGCGTCTCGATGGTGACAGGCACCACTCCAGGGCAGAACTCCTGCAGCGCATTGTGTCCAGCCCATATCTGAGTGAGAACGTTCTTGTTGTACGCGTTGTTCACTCCTGTGAGATCCAGTCGGGTCAGTGCATTGTATTCCAGGTTGACATGCTTGAGCCTTCGGTTCCAGCTCAGGTCGATATGGGCGAGGCCACAACCCTCGAGGTTGAGTTCCTCCAGATAGTAGAGCTGGGTGAGGTCGAGGTCGTTCAGTTGCACGCATGACATGTCGAGCGTGGTGATGCGGCTGCCAATAGTTCCCTGTACGTCGTAAGTCTGTCCATCGTATGTGCCCTGTTCCTGAATCAATTCGCCATTGATTGTGTACGCATAGCTAAAGCTCTGCCCTGCACACATAGCAGGGGTGAAGCTGAATAGGGTGACAGGCTTGCCATAGTCCTCGGCCGAGCGCACCATGAACGGTGTGGTCGTCATCTTGCATCCCTGGTACTTGGAGTTGTACAGATAGGCATGGACTGGGTCGGCCTGTGGCTTGAGGAATGTGAAACAACCTTCGGCATAGGAGTAGTCTTCACCCTCGATGAGCTGCACGGGGTCACTGATGCCATCGATGTTCTGGCTGAAGAGATACCCTATAGTTTCAGTTCCTGCACGCAAAGTGCGCTTCGTGAGGTCGAGCGTCTGTCCAACACCAAATTCGGTGGCAATGAGCCATGGCTGCTGCAGGTCGTAGTAATAATAGAGGTTGCCTGCACAACGGGATGAAGGTTCGGGCAACGTGACAAAGTCGAAGCGGTTGCCCGACAGGTCCAGGTCAATCAGCTTGTGCAGCATCCCGATGTCCAGATGCTCCAAACTATTATTGGCCATGTGGAGCACCTGCATCTCAGGGTTCTGGCTCAGGTCGAGCGTAGTGAAGGCGTTACCGTCCAGGAAGAGACACTCCAGATAGGGGTTTTGAGAGAGGTCGAGCTGCGTCAGTTTCTCATTGGTCTCTGACCGCGACTCGTTGGCTACATAGAGCTGTACCAGATGGTGGTTGTGCGTCACATCGAGTTCGGTGAAACCGCAGTCACTCACGTTGAGCACCTGCAGCATGGGGTTGTTGCTCACGTCGATGTGTGTCATGCCCGAGTTGTCGACGCTGATGCGACGCAATCGCTCGTTGTGCGAGGTGTCGAGCGTGCGCAGACACTTGGTGTCCCAGGCTGTGAACTGATCGAGCTGGGGAAAAGGCTCCAGATTGACCGTGCCTGAGGCCAGGGCTCCGTAGCCTAACTGGTTGATGTTGAGCAACAGCAGATTGGGGTGGTTGTCGCCTAAGGTGAAGCCATGCTCGAAGGTGTTATCTGCCACGTCGATGTACTGCAGTTGGTCCATCATGCTCAGGTCTAGGCTCTCAATCTCATTGTGGCTCACGGAGAGAATCTCCAGACGGGTGAGTTGTGCTATGTCGAGTTGATAGACCTCCGAACCATGCAGGTCCAGATAGTCGAACTTCGTGGCATCGCCCCACACACGGATCAAGCCCGAGGGACCCACTATTCCGCTGATGGTAGTGCCCCCGGTCAAGGTGTCGTCCTGTTCGTTCTCTCCAATGTCACCCTCTGGCGTCACTGTGAAGGTGCAGATGTGTCCGTCGCCGAAATCAACCTTCACGGGAGTCTCCTCTGTGCTCATCAGGCTGAACTGTATCTGTGCAGCCTCCTCGGCACCTCCCGACGTCTCGTAGCGATGCGTGTGGATGGTCATGATGGGATCAGACGATGTGTCCTGCGCCCGAGAGGGCAGGACAGCAAAAGCCATGAAGGCAAAGGCAGCTACTGGTAGACAGCAGCGAAGTGTTTGAGCCATTTGCAGATTGAGAATAAGAAAAATGATAGCTTTGCGCTCGTTTTGCGTCTGCAAAGTTAACATATTTAAGTTATATTACCAAACTTTTTGTTTTTTTTAGTACCAAAATGTCGCAAAAATTGCTTTTTCTTATCGTTTATTTGCCAACTCTACCTATTATTTATTATATTCGCCCTAATTTTTTGCCCCATTCGCTCTTTTTTTAAAGAAAAAGTTACATTTATTATAAAATAATTCTTAACTTTGCAGCCAAGAAAATCTAAGATCATTCTGAATGCTTTCTCTTTTTTATTTTTTAAACCTTTTATTTGTTTAACAATGAAGAAATTTTTCGCACTTTCTGCATTAGCACTTGTTGCTGGTACTTCAATGGCTGGCAACTATGCCTTGAAGGTTACTTGCCCAGAGGCTAAGGCTAATCCTTGGGATTCGCAGGTGTTCGTTAATTTCCCATCGGTTCTCGAGGCTGGTAAGAACTACACCCTCGTTATGGACGTAATGGGTAGTGTTGCACTTGATCCACGTCAGGGCCAGTGGGGTCCAGAGGCTATTCAGCCAATCGTTCAGGACAACAATTCTGCTAATCGTGACGAGTGGGGTGGCCCAGCTGACCTTCAGTATCTCGCTCACTTTACAGTAACTACTGACTGGGTAGAGGGCGTTAAGGACTGCGAAGGCAACGACATCGTTACCGACGGCAAATTCCCTTATTCTCGTCTTCTTCTCAACCTCGGTTACTTCGAGGGCGATATCTATGTTGACAACATCAAGATGGTTGACGCTGAGGGTAACGAGGCATTCTGCATCACTTTCGACACCGAGGAGGAGCAGGGTCTCGTTGAGAACGGCTGGATGAACCTTCCTAAGGAGTTCGTAGAGATCGAGGAGGAGCCAGTTGATGAGACTCTTGAGATGTATCCAACCCTCTTCAATAATGGCGAGGGCGTTGAGCTCAATACCCATGCTGCAGTTTCTGTAGAGGCTGCTAATGAGCTCGCAGTTAGCTTCAACAATGGTGCTGCCATCAAGACTGGTACCTATGCAATCGATGAGCTCGTTGCTGACGAGGAGGGCGAGACTACTGCTCTGTCACTCGCAAGCGGTGCTCTTGACATCAATGGCTTTGCCGTTGCTACTCTTGATCCAGCTCTTACCTTCCTTTCTGGCAAGCAGTACGCTCTTACCATCAAGGTTTGGGATGTAGAGGAGATCGTTGACGAGAACCTCAATGTTGTTGAGCCACTCGCTACTGAGACCTTCACCTTCAATGGTGCTTCTGCTCTCGGCGTAATCGGTGAGCCAGTTTGGGGCATCGATCGTCATGAGCTCCCAGAGGATATGATCAACCTCGGTATCAAGGTTAGCTTCCCAGAGCTCGCTCTTCCATTCGGCGTAGCTGCAGAGGATTGCGAGATCACCGTTTCTGCTTCTCTCTTCGGCATTCCTGAGGGCAACGAGCCAATGCCACTGAGCGAGGATGAGGATATCGATCCAGGTATGGGTGTTGATGGTCCAGTAGTTCTTGCTGAGGCTGTGCTCCACACTGCTTTCGTTGAGGGTGGCGTTGTTACCGCATTCCTCTTCGCTGAGAACGAGAACCTCGAGGTTGGCAACCACTATGCAGTTCAGCTCGACGCTGTTACCGTTATCTCTGAGGGTGAGATCGTAGCTGAGCTTCCTGAGGATGCTTACTATGCAACTGACTTCGTAGTTACCGCTGTTGAGCCAGAGGTTTATGTTGGCGCTCCAGTATTCGGTCTTGAGGGCAACGTATTCCCAGAGGATATGATCAACCTCGGTGTACCTGTTAGCTTCCCAGACCTCCTGCTCCCAGCTGAGGATTGCGACGTTGTAGTTTCTGCTTCTCTCTATGGCATCCCTGCTGGCAACGAGCCAATGCCACTGAGCGACGACGAGGACGTTGATCCAGGTATGGGCGTTGATGGTCCAGTTTGCCTTGCTGAGGCTGAGCTGTTCCACGCTAACACCGAGGGTGTTGTTACCGCTTACCTCTTCCCAGAGATGCTCGAGGTTGGCAACCACTACGCTATCATCATCAACGCTGTTACCGTATGGAAGGGCGAGGAGATGATCGCTGAGCTCGAGGAGGGTTACTACGCTTCTGAGGAGTTCGAGGTTGTTGGCTATGAGCCAGAGCCAGAGCTCGAGTTCGAGGTTTGCCTGCTCAATGGTGAGGAGGAGATCGCTCTTAACTCACACAGCGCAGTTTCTGTTGAGTCAGCTGATGCTATCGCAGTTAACTTCGTAAACGGCCCAATGGTTAAGTATGCTACCTATGCTATCGACAAGATGATCCAGGAGGAGTTCGAGGGTGAGGCCTACACTGCTTATGAGTCAGTTGCTTCAGGTGCTCTCTCAATCAGCACCATCGGCTATGCTGCATTCGAGGCTGGTTCTATCGACTTCGTAATGGGCAACCAGTACATGGTAGTTGTTAAGGCTTGGGACGTTGAAGAGATCTTCGACGAGAACTGGAACATGGCTGAGCCTATCAAGGTTGACACCCTCTACATCAATGGCGCTGCTGACGTAGTTACCGTTGGTGAGCCAGTTTGGGGCATCGAGCGTGGCGAGTTTGAGTCAGACATGATCGCTCTTGGTGTACCAGTTTGCTTCCCAGAGCTCCAGTTGCCATTCGGCGTTGTAGCTGAGGAGAGCGCTATCATTGTTTATGCTACTCTCGCAGAGGAGGGTGCTGAGCCAGAGGAGGATGACTTCGGCTTCGGTGTTAACTCACAGTACTTCTTCGCTAACGTTGAGGGTGGTGTTGTTACCGCATACCTCTTCCCAGAGCAGCTCGAGGTTGGCAAGACCTATACCATCGTTCTCACCGGCATCCAGTTCTACGACCTCGACCTCGAGGAGATGCTTGCTGGTGCTGAGATCGAGGCTCTCGTAACCTTCACCGTAGTTCAGAGCGAGGTTGATCCTGTTTCTCTCAACGGCGTTAAGTTCGAGAACGTTAAGGTTATGTACAACATCAATGGTCAGAAGGTTAACGATGCCAACGGCATGGTTATCATCAACGGCCAGAAGGCTCTTGTAAAGTAATCTTACTTCACACATAACATCACAACGCCCGAGGCATTCGTGCCCCGGGCGTTTTTTCGTCGATTTGAATCAAGCTTTTATCGTTGTGGCTACACAAATTTGACACATCGTATGAAGTGTCAAATTACGAGATTGTCGAAATCAACACTTCGTACAATGTGTTGATTTATTGGAGGCTCAATAGTCCGAGTTGGAACTGAGTCGGACTATCTGGCGTCAACAGGATTAACACTTCGTACGGTGTGTCAAATTTGTGGACTCACAACAGTCCGAGTTGGTACTGAGTCGGACTATCTGGCGTCAACAACATTACCACATCGTGCAATGTGCCTAATTTGGTGGTCACAAACAGCATAAGGCAACGTATGGAAACCGGTATCTATAAATCACAAGTCTTCCATTCTTCTGCGGAGTGTAGCCCACTCTTGTGATGCATTGACGAGCATGTGTGTGCTATATTGTCTGCTCCAATAATGGCGTACCCCAGGTGTCCTGTCACCAATAGTATTGAATAAAAATATGTTGACAGTGGCTGTTGATTGAGCTTTGACAGAGGTCGTTAATTGAATTTGACAGAGGTCGTTAATTGAATTTGATAGAGGTCGTTAATTGAACTTTTGGTCAAAGACCCTATATAAGTACAGCGTGAACGCTTGATAATCACGAAATAATTGACTCATAATATAAGTTCACCCTTGCTACAATAAGTTGTAACAAGGGTGTATATCATTAATAATTATGATTCATTATTTGCCAGGTCATTTGACCCAGCCTTGTTGAAAACTATAGTTCAGATTCTTCGCTTTCAGCTTCGTCAGCATTGATCAATCCTACCGGCAGATCCATGAGGATGGTGCGGGCATCGTCGTCGATGGCGAGGACGAGGTCATCAGCCGCAGGGATCATGAGTTCTTCGCCATCGTGATCGACGAGGAAGAGGACGTTGACCGTCTGGTCGTCGATGCCTGTGATCTCGCCAATGGGGCCGAGGCTCTGGTCGATGAGCTGGTAGCCAATATAACCGAGATCTTCTTCGACCTGTGTGTCGTAGTCCTGAGCCTCCTTTTTTGTGAAGCAGCGGCGGTCGAAGTAGAGAGTGAGCCCGCAGAAGGGTTCGGCTTTCTCCTGCGAGTCAACGTCCTCGAACGAAAGGAGGATGCCAGTGGCAGAACGGAATCGGTAGCCAGTGAGGAAGAAGGGAACGAAGATACCATCGAGCTTCACTACGAGGTACGGGCAATGCTTGACATCGTCGAACACGGTGTCGGTGATGGTAGCCTGTAGCTCGCCCTTGAGGCCGTGCAGCTTGGTGATGTAGCCTATTTCGATGAGTTGGGATTCGAGAATCATGTACAATAATGGTTAAATTCCTCGCTGGTCGCGGACAATGGCTTCGCGAACGCGGTTGGAGAGCGAGTCGTAAGTGTCGTCGGCTGAGGCCTTGATGACAGGCAGATAGTTGACACGGATCTTGAGCGGACGTGGGAACTTGGCATGCTTGGGCATAGCCTCGAAAGCACCCTGGATGCTGACAGGGATGATGGGCACGTTCAGTTCCTTGGCCAGGATGGCAAATGTCTTCTTGAATTCGCCCACTTCGCCAGTCTCCGTGCGAGTGCCTTCGGGGAAGATGATGACGCTCTTGCCCTGCTTGATGGCTTCGCCCATGCGCTGAATGGAGGTCTTTAGGTTGGTAGGCTCCATGACGATGACGTTGTGACGCTTGGCCATCCATTGAGCGTAGGGGTGCTTGACGTGTGCCTGCTTGGCAAAGAAGAAGGTCTTGCGTATGTTCTGGCGGTGGTTGTAGGCCATGACAAACATGCCATCGAGATATGACTGATGGTTGGCTGCCAGTATGTATGGACCCTGCTGTGGGATATTCTCCGCTCCATGGCCTTCGAGACGGAACCAAAGGCGCGACAAGCCTTTGAAGAGGCCGAGGATGAAGAGGTCATCGGCCCAGGCATCGGGCAACTTGAGACTCTGCGTGTCGTCGTTCAGGATTCTGTTCCAGTCTATCTCTTCGACCTCGATGCGGGTCTTGTAGTCGGCCACATGCTCAGCCATTTCGAGCACATTGCGGAAAGAGGCGATCTTTTCTGCCGAAATCTCCATGCCAAAGGTCTGCTCGAGGAAGCCCTGCAGACCCACTTTGTCGAGCGAGTCGAAGGCCAGGTCGGTCTCCAGATGGTCGGTAGGACGCACAGGACACTTCTTTTCCTGTACGATGTACTGCTTGATGACTTTGTACTCCTGGAAGCCAGGCTCCACGATGGCGGGGCGGTTGTTCTTGTCGGTGTGTTCGCCTGCGGTGACGAGTGCAGGCAGCTTGAAGCGTTGGAGTTTGTCGAGCTTGGTGCGTGGCAGTTCGCCGTGATAGACGAAGAGGGACATCAGCTTCTTGTACGAAGCTGCGTCCTGATTGTAAGGCTCAAGAAGTTCGCGCTTTAGTGCTTCCTCCAGTTCCTCATCGTTGCGTCCCTTGCACCATTCAGGCTGAGGCACGATGATGGCGCGGAGCATGTCGCCATCCTGAATGACACCCACCTCCTTGACAATGTCGGTATGATGCTCGAGTTTGTACTCAATCTCGGTGGGATTGATGTTCTTGCCATTGGAGAGCACGATGATCTCCTTGGTGCGACCGGTGATGATGAGGCGACCTTTGTCATCAAAGTTGCCCAGGTCGCCCGAGTGAAGCCACCCATCAGCGTCGAACATGGCCGCAGTCTCCTCCGGACGATTGTAGTAACCCTGCATCACGTTGGGACCCTTGACACAGATTTCGCCATTTTTGATGATAACCTTGGTCGAAGGCAGAGGCAGACCTACGCTGCCTGGCTTGATGTCGTCAGGACGGGTGAAGGCAATGATTGGGGCAGTCTCAGACATGCCATAGCCTTCGAGTACGTCAAGACCAAGGGTCTTCAGTCCGATGCCGACCTCTTTGTCGAGCGCTGCACCACCACTGACACAGTAATCGATGTGACCACCCATCTTCTGACGCACGGAGATGAAGATGAGGCGTGAGAGCCAGCGCCACTGCAGGAAGCGACACATATTGAAGAGGCCGCGAGTGATGGCTTTCTCGAAGATCTTGCGTTTCATGCCCATGAAGAGGGTCTGGTAGAGACGAGGCACACCGATGATGATGCTGATCTTGCCACGCTGCAGGGTCTGCATGATGTCCTGAGCGCTCATGCTGGGACAGATGGCCACACCGCCGCCATTGACCATAGGAGCCACAACTGAACCCTGAAGGGGCAGCACGTGGTGGAGGGGGAGAAGCACGAGGGTGCGACGATTCTGGTTGAAGATGGGGACATCCTTCGACACGGAGTCGATGTTGGCCATCATGTTGCCGAACGAGAGCATCACTCCCTTGGGCGAACCTGTAGTGCCTGAAGTATAGATGATGACGGCGGTGTCGGCCGAGTCGTAGTCAATCTTGGCGCATTCCATCTCGGTGGGCAACTCCATCTGTTCGTAGTCGTCGATGATCAGCACTGGAATGCTGGTGCCAGCCTGCGATTGTGCCTCGCGCACTGTATCGACGCGCTTCGTCGTTGTCCAGATACAAGCAGGATTGCAGTCGCGAAGCACGTAAGCCAAGTCTGTAGCCGAACTGGTGGAATCGACAGGCACGGCTACGCCTCGCAGATTCCAGATAGAATAGAAGGCATAAATCCAGCCTTCGCGATTCTCAGCGAAGATGATGGTCTTAGGTCCCATCTCGTAGCCCAGGCTTGAGTCGCAGTGGCTATTGATGTCGGGAACCAATGTGAGCTGTGTGGCAGTGAACAGGGAGATGCGACGGAGCATCTCGTTGAAACTGATGTAGCGGTCGCCAGCTATGATGGCAGTAGTGTGGAAGTCCTTAATCATAACAAAGAGAGATTAATTAGTCCTCGACGCGTGTGATACGAGCTCCCAGGGCGTTGAGTCGTTGGTCAATATCTTCATAGCCGCGGTCAATCTGTCCGATGTTGTCGATCTTGGAAGTGCCATCAGCACTCATGGCTGCGATGAGCAGGGCAATGCCGGCACGGATGTCTGGGCTGGTGAGGCGCGAATGACGCAGGTTGTACTGATGGTCGATGCCAATGACGGTGGCACGGTGTGGGTCGCAGAGTACTATCTGTGCACCCATGTTGATCAGCTTGTCGACGAAGAAGAGTCGAGATTCGAACATCTTCTGATGGATGAGCACTACGCCGCGAGCCTGAGTGGCAGTAACCAGAAGCACCGAAAGCAGGTCGGGCGTGAGACCAGGCCAAGGGGCATCGGCAATGTTCATGATGGAGCCGTCGATGAACGAGTCGATCTGATAGTGGTCGTGAGCAGGGATGTAGAGGTCGTCGCCACGCTGCTCGACGGTGATGCCCAGGCGACGGAAAGCGTCGGGGATGATGCCCAGGTCGGGAACAGAGACATCTTTGATCGTGATTTCGGAACCGGTCATGGCAGCCATTCCGATGAATGATCCCACCTCAATCATGTCGGGCAACAGACGATGCTCGGTGCCTTGCAGTTCCTCGACGCCATGGATAGTGAGCAAGTTCGAACCGATGCCCTCGATGTGAGCACCCATGCGCACCAGCATACGACAAAGCTGCTGGACGTAAGGCTCGCAGGCGGCATTGTAGATGGTAGTGGTGCCCTCGGCCAGGACAGCGGCCATGACGATGTTGGCCGTGCCGGTGACCGATGCCTCATCGAGTAGCATGTAGCAGCCATGCAAGCGTGAGGCACGTGCCTTGATCTCATAGAGGTGTCGGTCCGGATCGTAACTGAAGTCGGCACCTAAGGACTGAAGACCCAGGAAGTGAGTGTCCAGACGACGTCGTCCGATTTTGTCTCCACCAGGCTGAGGGAGGAGTGCATGGCCAAGACGGCATACCAGTGGACCCAGTATCATGACCGAACCGCGCAGCGAGGTGCAGCGGCGAAGGAAGTCATCGCTATGCAGGTATTCCTCGTCGAGATTGGCAGCACAGAAACTGAAGGTGCCCTTGCTGAGGTGATGTACTTCGACACCCATCTTGCGCATTAGTTCAATGAGGTTCAGTGTGTCGAGGATTTCGGGGATATTGCTGATGACAACCTGTTCGCGGGTCAGCAATACGGCACACAACACCTCAAGAGCCTCATTCTTGGCTCCCTGTGGCTTAATCTCGCCGTGCAGTCTGTGACCGCCTTCGATGATGAAACTGGGCATAATTATAAATAGTAGGGATTTGGGGAATTTTTAGGGACGACTGTTTCGCCTGATGATATTATACCTGAATATCCATTATTCTTCCTTGGTGAGATCGAGCTTGAAGTCATCACGTCCACGAGGGATCCACTGCTTTTCGAGCGGATTGTGGGTGGCATGGTGATAAGATTGACGTCTGCGGAAGATATCAACAGCAGCAAAGATGGCCTGACGCAACTGGCATTCGGTTGCCATGCCTTTGCCGGCAATGTCGTAGCCGAGGCCTTGCAATGGATAGGTAAGCACGAGAGGAAGTCCGGATATGAAGCCAATAGTCTGCTCTTGATCTTCGGCCGAGAGTACCTGGTGCATGGCCTCGTCGTCGTTGAGGAACAGACAACCATCGTAATGATGTTGCAACTGACCTTCGGCGAAGGCTATACCGGCAAAAGGTCCAAATGCAGTGATGCCACCTTCATGCAATTCGGCCAGGTCAGCACGAAGCTTTTCTAAAGGGGAGACAACTGCAATGCGGGGGCGTATCAAGCCGAAATCCTGTCGCAGGCAATGGTAAATGCAGGTAATGTCATTGTGGAAGGCTTCGGCAGCAAGGCCTTCGCCCAACTGGGTCGAAACGTCGAAGGGATGTAGCAGAAGCGTTCGGAGCTTGCCATTGATGATCCAATCGAAGACCTCCTGCTGATTGCCGAACGCACGACTGATGAAATCAGAGAGCGCGTGAGTCTTCTCGTCGTTGTCCAGATGTCCGGGCAATGTGACGATGGCATCGATGTGATGGTCGCGATAGGCTTCGAGGGCTGCAGTCAGCGAGAGAGCCTCAGCTTTGAGTGCAGATTCAGTTTGTGTGCCGAATGTGAGCTCTGGCTCATTGTCCTTGCACACGGGCAGAAGGTTGATGCGTCCATCAGTAATATCATCATTATCTTTCATGATGTTGAATGCCAATGGCTGGAGGCTCAAGTGTTCTGCCGTTTCGGTAGCAATCTTTGAGCTGCCGAATACTACAGGAGTGAAAAGCTCGAGTATTTCGGGGTCTTGGAACAGGCGGATCAGAAGTTCATAGCTAATGCCATTGATGTCGCCATGGGTGATTCCAATTCTCAATAGTTTCATTCGATATAATTTTTACAATGTCACTTCGATCTCTGGAATGAGATTGTCAGAAGGCAGCTTGAGGGTGTAGAGGCAAGCTTCGAGGTCGCGGATGAGCTTGCGCTTGCTGTCGTTAGGAGCATAGCAGAATCCTTCGACAAAGACTACGCGTTTGTTAATCTCGTCAAGACGCATGTGGCAGACGAATGGACCTGCCATCAGTCCGTTCTTCATGCGCCACATGCCTCGCAGCTCGCCTACATAACGGCCTCCGACGCTGATAGCTTTGTACTCAGGGAGAACCACATGCTGGTTGGTTTCCATGTATTGTGTGGAGTCGCTGCCTGTAATGTTGGCACCCATCACAGAGTCGCGTACAGCCACAGCACCTTCGAGCGAGAAGATGTTCTGGTCAGTGTAGGGTACGCTATAGACCACAAGATAACTCTGCTTGGCGGCGAAGTTGTCCGACACCCAGAAGAAGGTGCTGTCTGCCGCAGGGTTGCAGGTGACGTTCATGGTCAGTGGGATGTTGATTGTGGCATTCTGCAGCTTGCGCAGACGGTCCTGCTGGCTGTGCTGATGTTCTTCAAGCAACACCTTCATGCGACGGTTGATCTCAGCCTTGACAAAGAGCTGACGCAATTGAGTCTGCATCTGTGGCAGGTAATCTGCCAGTGACTCGATGCTCTTGGCGTGCATCTTGAGGATGGTCTGGCCTGTAGCATAGCGATCGTGGTCGAGTGTGATGACTGGATCGGAGGCATTGCTCGGGTCGATGTCTATGAGTATTACATTGGCCACGATGCGGATTACAGACGAAGCAAAATTCTCGGGCGACAGGTGACGTACATGGAAATAGGGATCGCCATTAGGTGTACACTCCATGGGGTATTCGAAGATGGCATGGAGAGTGTCGTTGAGGGCAGTCTCTTTCAGCCCATCAGGCATGACGATGTAGAGGTCGTATGGAGTGCCAGAGGCATCGGGCTTGAGAGCTTTGCTCAGGTCGCTCTTACAACTAGTCATGATTAATGCTGTCATGACGAGCAGGTAGCAGAAGATGTGGCGCATTGTCTTAGTTTGTTATGAAATTGTGGTTTTATTTTTTCGGCAAATGTACATTTTTTTTTCGAGATTGACAAGAATTCTTTGCATAAAGTGTTCCAATGTGAGCAAATCGGTGCCTTGTGTTTTGTTTTTTGCACAATATTTATATGCTACGCGCATTGTTTTGTTTGGAAGTCAAAGCGTGTTACATACCCTGACGCTGCAAAAATCTGCAATTTCGTTAATCTGTCCGATTGTTGAGTATGCACAGATCCAGCATTCACTCTAAGCCTCTTCTGGAACATTGAGAGCAAAGAAACTGAAGTGCACAGCACCATAAGTGCGCATCTGCTGGAATCCTGGCGACTGGGAAAAGTCGTTTTCCTTACCGTGTTCGAGAACGAAGATGCCATCGTTGGCCAGCAGTCCCTCGCGCAAGATGAGCTCGGGCAGCTTGATGAGCTCGGGCAGTGAGTAGGGAGGATCTGCAAAGATGAAGTCGAACGGTCTGACAGGAGTGCTAGCAAGGTATCGGAACACGTCACCACGCACCAGTTGATGCTGGCTTGCAGGGACTTTTAGTTCCATAGCCACTTTCTGGATGAATTGTTGCTGCTGTCGTCCCAACTCCACACTTACTACCTGGCCAGCACCACGGCTAAGAAGTTCGAACGAGATGCTGCCTGTGCCACTGAACAGGTCGAGTGCGCGACAGCCTTCGAAGTCTATGTGGTTCTGCAGAATGTTGAAGAGAGCCTGTTTGGCCAAGTCCGTCGTGGGACGGGCCTGCAGATTGCGTGGGGCCTCAAAACGACGACCCCCATAAATGCCGGTGATGATTTTCATGCGTCAGGAAAAAACATGCTTGATGTAACGATGGAGGGAGGCTCGAACCTGTAGTGCTTCGTTGCCTTTGCCAAGCACAAGGAGGTAGTCCTGCAGTTGGTCGAGCCCTTGCTGCACCCAGGTGTTCATGACATAATAGGAGCGGGTGTCTGCCTGCGAAGTGCGGAAGCAGTTGCATAAAGTCAGTTGAGAATTGCGGAACAGGGCTGTCATCAAAAAACTTTGTGAACAGTGGGCCACCAGACAGTTGCCTTGTGTCATGCGGTCGGCATCGGTCAGCATGGCAGCAATAGGGTGACAGAAAAGAGTGTCTCCATAGTTTCGCTGCATGAAGTGGTAGAGCTCACAGTCAATGGCAAAGCACAGCTTCACAGCTTGCTGCGTCTTGGGTAGTTCGACAACTTGTGTGATCAGTTGCTCAGGACGTTCAGAGTGACTGAGGGTGATGTCGAACATGTCGCGAAGCAGTTCTTCGTCTTCAATGTGAGGGGGTACAAGCAGCAGGCGTGTTGTTTCTACCTCACATCTAATAATGTCGGTATTCTGCCCGGGGGTAACATGTTCCAACATGGACTCGCACAACCTCTGGATGAAGTCTGGCCCGGGAGTTACCTCACAGAAGCCATCGTTGTCGTTATACGAAAAACCATCCGGCGTAAACCGGATGGTTAGATTTTTATCAGTCATAGTGTCGTTGATTACTCCCAGTTACCGGCGTTGTTGTTGGCCTGGGTGGCATCACCTACCTGCATGCCAGGGAACTTGTCCTGCTGCTTCTTGTCATCAATCTTGTTAGCCAACTCCTGTGGGTTGAGGTCCCAAAGGTACTTCTCGAAACCAACGCGAGCCTCGAACAATGCCATCTCGTAGCCTGATGCAGTGGTAACAGAACCAACGTTGAGCTCGATGGTGTCTGAAGGGTTCTCGGCAAATGGGATGAACTGAATGCTGTCAATCTTGAAGTCAGGACGAACCATGAGGCTTGAGTCTTTCTGGAGCACATTCACAAACATGGTGTCACGGCTGAAGGTCTCCTTGCTGAGGTTGAACTTAGCAATTTCCTTAGCATACTTCTTAGGATCGCAAAGGTACTTCCATGCGTCCTTCTCATTCAAACCCTCCTTAAGCTGGTCATCGGTGAGCGAGCCAACCTTGTTAACTACTGGCAGAGAGTCATTCTTTGCGAAGTTGATCAACTGAGCCCATGAAGAGCAGTATACCTGATACTTGTCGCGGTGATGCTCCTGAATGGTACGAATGTCCTTGAGGCGCTGGATGAGAACTTCGTCACGCTTGGCACACTCGTCGTTGAACTGAACAGGGATCTGTACACTTTCGTAGCACATGATCACCAAAACTACTGCTGCTGCAGCAAGGAGGATGTTAAGAATAGTTTTCATGATGTTATGTTTGATATAAAATTTAATCGATTTTTGTTTTTTTTGTAACTTTTTACGGGGCAAATATACACAACTTTTTTTAATTTTGTATATCTTTGCCCCGAAAAAATATAAAAAAAGTATGATATTTTCTGTTTTTGCTCAAAAAATTGCCGAAAAGTTGCCCTTTTCGCCCAATAATTCGCAAAAGTCAGCACTGAATCAGTTGGGGGCATTTCTGTTCGAACAACTCGCTTCATCGTTGGCAGCTGATCGTATCTTCGTTCTGCGCGGATATGCTGGTACGGGCAAAACTTCGATTATAGGTGCTCTCGTGAAACTGTTGGATGAGCATAAGATGCCCGTGCGACTGATGGCGCCTACCGGACGTGCAGCCAAAGTCTTTTCGGCTATGGCAGGCCATCCTGCCTACACCATACATAAGAGTATCTATCGTCAGCAAAAGTTCAACGTCGATATGGAGGGCTTTGCTTTGACTGAGAATCGTCAGCCTGGTGTGTTGTTTATTTGCGACGAGGCCTCGATGATCAGTACTCTCAATGAAGGATCGCCATTCGGTACTGGCAATCTCCTCGATGACCTCATCGAATACGTCTATTCAGGGACGGGCTGCCGACTTCTTTTGGTAGGCGATGCTGCCCAGCTTCCTCCTGTCGGTCAGCAACGCAGCCCGGCCCTCGAAGTGGACAACCTGCGAGGATATGGGTTGGAAGTAATGACCTCAGAACTCACGGAGGTTGCCCGTCAGCAGCTCGGTAGTGGTATCCTGTACAACGCCACACGTTTGAGAAACATACTGCTTGACGGAGGCGATGCGCTAATGAGACTTCCCACAATATATAATAATGTGTATAGGGATGTGATACGAGTGAGTGGCTATGAGCTGATAGAGTCGCTCGAGTCTAGTTACAGTCGCGCAGGTTTGGAGGATACTATCATCATTACTCGCTCCAATGCGCGTGCCAATAAGTTCAATATGGGAGTCCGTAACCAGATACTCTTCCGAGAGGAGGAATTGTCGGCTGGCGACCAGCTCATTGTCGTTAAGAATAATTATTACTGGGGACGAGAGTTTGATCAGTTGCCTTTTATAGCTAACGGAGATGTGGTTACCGTGCGTCGTGTCTGCTCCACCATCGACTTGTATGGATTCCGATTTGCACGAGTCGATATCGAACTGCCAGATTATGATATCGAAACCGAAGTCATCGTCTTGCTTGATACCCTAACAGTCGATGGCCCCAATCTGCCCATTACCCGTCAGCAGGAGCTGTTCTTTCGGGTGGCGCAGGATTATCCCGAATGTCGTAATCAGCGCGATCTCTATAAGGCCGTCAAGGAGAACCCTTACTTCAATGCTCTGCAAGTGAAATTCGCCTACTGTGTCACCTGTCACAAGAGTCAGGGCGGACAGTGGGAAGATGTCTATCTGGACCTTGGCTATATCAATCCCGAGCATCTCGGCCCAGACTTTTATCGCTGGATGTACACTGCTTTCACACGAGCGCGTACGAGGTTGTATCTGGTTAATATGAGCGATGAAATGTCCGATTGATGGGTGCAAAAAGTCCAATCTATTTGGCCGTTGAGTGTGACGAAAAGTTGGAAAATATGTTTAAAAACATACTTTTTCAACACTTTTTCGCTTAAAAATTTGGCAGATTACTTAAAATCGCGTATTTTTGTGCCCAAATTATTTCAAGGTTGTAATAAATTATAGTCAGATAAAAATGAAGGTACTTAAGTTCGGTGGAACGTCAGTCGGTACGGCTGAGCGCATCAAGAACGTCGCCAGTCTCATTCTCGAAGATGGCAAGTCAAAAATCGTGGTTCTTTCGGCAATGTCGGGTACAACCAATACCCTGCTCGAAATCTCTGGTTACTATCGTTTGCAGAATAGTGTGGGAGCCAGTGAAGTAATCGTGCGTCTGGAGCAGAAGTATGCCGGCGTCATTCAGGAGCTTTTTGCTTGCGACGAATGCAAGCAGAAGGCCACAGAGGTGGTTCGCTCCATCTTCGAGTATATCCGCTCTTTTGCCAATCGTCCATTCACCATCTACGAAGAGAAATGCATCGTGGCTCAGGGCGAGTTGCTTTCGACCAACTTGATGAACCTCTATCTGCAGCAGCAGGGTGTTAAGGTTGCATTCTTGCCTGCTCTTGACTATATGCGCATCGACAAGAATGCCGAGCCCGATTTCCAGTACATCGAGGAACATCTCAAGGGTATGCTGGCTGAGGTAGGCGAACACCAGATTTATGTGACCCAGGGCTTCATCTGCCGCAATGCTTACGGCGACATAGACAACTTGCAGCGTGGCGGTTCGGACTATTCAGCCTCGATCGTAGGTGCAGCTATACGTGCTGAAGAGATCCAGATCTGGACCGATATCGATGGTATGCACAACAATGATCCACGTTATGTCGAGAACACGAAGCCTGTACGTCAGCTTCATTTCGACGAGGCTGCTGAGTTGGCATACTTCGGCGCCAAGATTCTGCATCCAACTTGCGTGACCCCAGCTCGTATGTACAACATTCCAGTGCGTCTGCTCAATACCATGGAGCCTCAGGCACCTGGCACCAACATCAGCAATGAGACCGAGGCTGGCAAAATCAAAGCCATTGCAGCCAAGGATGGCATCACCTCTATTCGCATCAAGTCGAGCCGCATGCTGCTGGCTTATGGATTTATGCGTCAGGTATTCGAAATCTTCGAACACTACAAGACATCGATTGACCTCGTTACTACCTCAGAGGTCGGCGTCAGCCTCACCATCGACAACGATAAGCATCTCGACGAGATACTTAACGACCTCAAGAAGTTCGGCTCAGTCACCGTCGATAAGGATATGGTAATCATCTGTGTGGTTGGTGACATGAAGTGGGATAACCTCGGTTTTGAATCGAAGGTTGTAGAGGCCCTCAAGGAGGTGCCTATCCGTATGATCTCGTACGGTGGTTCGAACTATAACATTTCGGTACTCGTCAAGAAGGAGGACAAGATTCAGGCTATGCGTAGCCTCTCGGCCCATCTGTTTGACTAATCTTCTTATCTCTCTCATTATGTTTCCTATTGATAAATTCGAGGGCGTACAGACACCCTTCTATTACTATGACCGTGCCCTCTTGCAGCAGACGCTCGACGTGATCAATCGCGAAGCTTCGCAGTATGCTGGCTTTCGTGTGCACTATGCAGTGAAGGCCAACGTCGATCCTACTGTGCTCAGCATCATTAACGAGGCTGGGTTGGGTTGTGACTGCGTGAGCGGTGGCGAGGTCGAGACCTGTCTCAACGCCGGATTCCCTGCCTCAAAGGTTGTCTTTGCCGGTGTAGGCAAGGCTGACTGGGAGATTAATTTGGCTCTCGATGCCGACATTGCCTGTTTCAATGTCGAGAGCGTACCTGAGCTCGACGTGATTAACGAGCTGGCAGCTGCCAAGGGTAAGGTAGCTCGTGTGGCTATCCGTGTGAACCCCAATGTGGATGCTCATACCCACAAATATATCACTACAGGTCTGTCAGAAAACAAGTTCGGCATCTCGATGGAGATGCTTGATATGGTCATCCATCATGTGCTGGGTCTTAAGAATATCAAGCTCATCGGCCTGCATTTCCATATTGGCAGCCAGTTGCTTGATATGAGCCCATTTGCCATGCTTTGCACGCGCATCAACGAACTGCAGGACCATCTCGAGCAACAGGGCATTCACCTGCAGAGTATCAATGTGGGTGGCGGTCTGGGCGTCGATTATGTGCAGCCCGACCAGAACCCTATCCCAGATTTTGCTGCTTATTTCAAGTGCTATGCCGACCACCTCAAGCTTCGTGCTGGGCAAGAGCTTCACTTCGAGCTGGGGCGTAGCGTAGTTTGTCAGATGGGATCGCTCATTACGCGCGTATTATATGTTAAGGAAGGATTGAACAAGAAGTTCGTCATCCTCGATGCCGGCATGAGTGACCTGATTCGTCCTGCACTCTATCAGGCTCATCACAATATCGACAACCTCACGTCGCTGGCTGATGGACACACAGAGAAGTACGATGTTGTAGGTCCTATCTGTGAGTCTTCCGATTGCTTTGGCGTCGACGAGCTGTTGCCCGTCACCCGTCGTGGCGATCTTGTGGCCCTTCGCAGTGCAGGTGCTTATGGTCAAATCATGGCTTCTAACTATAACTGCCGTCGCATTCCTGCCTCGCTCGTTCTCTGATTTACCATACTAATCTCTTCCGAATCCGTTTCATGCATCGCATCTTGTGTGTCATCATCGCTGCCTTGCTTGCTTGTCGTCTATTCGCACAGGAATCGACAGACAGCATCTATGCAGCGGAGGTCTTAGCCGAACTGCCGACCGTAGCGTCTGACAGTATGGCTTTGATGTCATACGATGTAGTGGCTGATAAGGTGGATTCCGTACCAGATTACATCAGCCATTCAATCTTCCGCTCCTGGCGCAAAGGACATCCTTTCAAGCATTCTGCTATGGGTTACCGACGCAACGCTAGATTACAGAATCAAGTAGATTCTTTATATCGTCAGGTTTCGCTTCTGCCTCCTGATCGTAAGGACATGCAGTATCTTTATGACATGCGTCTGCCGCTGATCAGTGCAGGAGATGTCCCTGTGTCCAATCCCATCTCTGTGGGCGAGGATGTGATGCGTCAAGATAGCCTTGATGCTCTGCCAGAGTCGTTCGTCGCTGATCCTGCTCTGCTTTTCAATCTGCAGAATGCCTACGAACGTCAGCGTCATCAGGTGAGGTATAACTATGCTTCACGCGATCCGCGCCGTTTCCGTTTTGCCCGTCGTCCCTTCGATGTGCCTACTGCCAATTCCAAGATGCTCGACACAGAGAGCTCCCTGCAGAGCAATCGTATTGTTGATGATCTGGAACTCGACTTCTCGAATGCCACGCTTGAGGATTTCAATCAGCAATTGGTCATCCGGGCAGACAAGTGGCACTGGAAGGGTGATCACACCTTACAGATGCAGCAGACGGCTCTCTCAGACAACTGGTACAAGGGTGGTGACAACAATATGTCGCTCAGTGGACAGCAGAAGCTGCAGATCAGCCGCTACGACGAGCAGCAGAAGACTACCTTCGAGATGGTGCTCGACCTCAAGCTTTCAGCTTTCTACACCACGGCCGACACGGTTCATCACCTTAAGGTGTCGGACAACGAGTTCACTTGGAATATCAAGTATGGTTACAAAGCTTGGAAGAAATGGTACTACAGTGCACAGCTCTACACCAAGACCCCGGTCTTCGACTACTATGCAGCTAATAGCAATGTCACCAAATCTACCTTCCTTTCGCCTCTCGAAGTTAACTTGTCGCTCGGTGTGGACTATCAGTTCACTTCGCCTAAGAAGACGTTTACCTATTCGCTCCTTGTGGCTCCGTTGTCGTACAACATGAAGTACGTACGTGATGGGCGAGTCAATGAGACAAGTTATGGTCTGGACGAGGGTGACAGTTTCTTGCATGAGTTCGGTGCCTCATTAACCACCAAGTTCGACTGGAAGATGGGTAACAATGCTACCTGGAGTAGCCGTCTCTATTGCTTTACAAGTTACAGCAAGGTGGTAGCAGAGTTTGAGAATACACTCTCGTTCAACATTAGTCGTTATTTCTCAGCTCGCATCTATGCTTATCCTCGACTGGACGATTCTCGTGATAGCCAGTTGCAGTACAAGGAGATGTTGACCTTCGGCTTCAACTACATGTGGTAAATGTTGCGTATTTATAATAGATAATTCATAATTCATTCCATGGCAGAAACAGATATAAAACGTGGCCTTCAGGATCTATGGTCGCTGCTCACTGATGATCAGCGTGCTGCCATCATTGATCATGCCATCGTGCAAACCTTTCGCAAAGGCGAGTCCATCTACAAGGTAGGTGAGGAGTCGGTCTATCTGGTCTGTATGCTCAAGGGACGCGTCAAACTAGAGAAACTGGGCATCGGAGGTCGAATGCAGATCATGCGTATGTTCCGTCCAGGTGACAATTTCGGCTATCGTAGTTATTTCGCTGTTCAGGAGCATGTCACCGAGGCTGTGGCAATGGAGAATACTCAGGTGGCACTTGTCCCGATGAATCTGATAGAGCGCATCTGCATGTATAACACCTCGTTGGCCATGTATTTTGTGCGCAATCTGGCCATTGACTTGGGCGCCAGCGACGAACGCACGGTCAACCTAACGCAGAAGCATATACGAGGTCGACTGGCTGACAGCATAGTCTTCCTGATCGATAAGTATGGTTTCGAGACTGATGGCATCACCATCAATGCTGCACTCTCGCGCGAGGATTTAGCTGCACTCTCAAACATGACGACCAGTAATGCCATACGCACACTTGCCACTTTCGTCAACGAAGAGATTCTCGAGGTCGAAGGACGTCGTATTCGCGTGCTCAATCGTGAAAAATTGAAGCGCATCAATGCCAATGGATAGGAAATATAGAAGAAACGACCGCTTTTTCGGTCGTTTTTTTTGTTTTCTCGTTATTTTTCTTTATATTTGCCGCAACTTTCTGTTAGAGTGGAGTGACAAGCGTATAGAGTAGTTCGCTAGTATAGAGTTGTCTCGAGTCTTTGCAGATATCGTTTTCTTGTACTAAACAACTATCCAACTTTTCAACTCCTCTATCCACTATTCATTAATCTCTAATCACTAATCTCTAATCACTAATCTCAATAACACCCATGATTCGAAAAATCCTCATTGCCAATCGCGGAGAGATAGCCATCCGAGTGATGCGTGCCTGTTACGAGATGGGCATCCGTTCGGTTGCTGTCTATAGCGAGGCTGACCGAACCAGTCGCCATGTGCTCTATGCCAACGAGGCTGAGTGCATTGGTCCCGCACCATCCAACGAGAGTTATCTCTGTATCGATAAGATTATCGAAGTAGCAAAACGACATAAGGCCGACGCCATTCATCCCGGCTATGGCTTCCTCAGCGAGAATGCTGAGTTCGCCCGCCGCTGTGAGCAGGAGGGCATTATCTTCATAGGCCCTAATCCGCAGACCATGATCGACATGGGCGACAAGATTCAAGCCCGTCGTCACATGATTGCTGCCGGAGTGCCCGTTGTGCCTGGCACGCAGGATCAGCTCAATTCGCCAGAGGAGGCTGTAGGCGTGTGCAAGGCCATTGGTTTCCCCGTCATGATCAAGGCCTCGATGGGCGGTGGAGGCAAGGGTATGCGTCTGGTGCATCGTGCTGAGGATGTGGTCGAAGCTTACAATACCTGTAAATCTGAGGCTATGTCAGGTTTTGGTGACGACACCGTTTATATCGAGAAGTTCGTTGAGGGACCACATCACATCGAGTTCCAGATTCTGGGTGACAAGCATGGCAACGTCATCCACCTGGGCGATCGCGAATGTTCCGTGCAGCGTCGTCATCAGAAGGTGGTCGAGGAGTCGCCCTCGCCATTCGTCGATCCTGAACTCCGTCAGCAGATGGGTGCAGCAGCCGTGGCAGCAGCCAAGGCCGTGGGCTATGTGGGTGCTGGCACCATCGAGTTCCTGGTCGATAAGTACAAGCATTTCTATTTCCTCGAGATGAACACCCGTCTGCAGGTCGAGCATCCTATCACCGAAGAGGTTGTAGGCCTCGATCTCGTGAAGCTTCAGATCATGATAGCCGACGGTCAGCCTCTGCCTCTCACACAGGATCAGGTTGTGCAGCGTGGTCATGCCATCGAATGCCGCATCTGCGCAGAGGACACCGACAATAATTTCCGTCCCGCTCCAGGCGTCATCAGTCGCCTCGTCGAGCCTCATGGCCCAGGCATCCGCATTGACTCAGCTGTCTATGAGGGCTACGAGATTCCGATGTACTATGACCCGATGATCGGCAAGCTCATCGTCTATGCCACCTCGCGCGAGTATGCCATTGAACGTATGCGCCGTGCCCTCTACGAGTACAAGGTTGCCGGTCTCGTCACCAACATCCGTTATCTGCGTCGCATTATCGATGTGCCACAGTTCAAGCAGGGCGAATATGACACCTCGTTCATCGAGGTCAATCAGGAGCGCCTCCGTCCCCGTCCGGGCTTCAAGAACGATTCTGAGGACATGGCCATCATCGCCGCCTACATCGACTACCTCATGAACTATGAGGAGAACAAGGGCGACGGCGTGACCGAGAACAGTTCCGCTCTCAACCGCTGGCGTGCCTTCGGATTACAGAAAGGTGTGCTTCGTGTATGACTAATCTACAAGAATTCAAAGAATTTCAATAATTCTTTCATCACCTGAGATAGTTCTTCAAATTCTTAAAATTCTTGTAGAAAATCAAACTCTTCATTGTAAATTCTTATAGAAAACAAGCTCTGACTATCAACAATAAATTCATGTAGAACTATCAACGAATACATGACATAATATGGAAATACAGATTGGTAACAGATTGGCAGAAGCAACACTTCTGTCCAAGGAAGGAAATAACGTGTCGATCGAAATCGATGGCAAGGTGTATAATGTGGATATCTGCATGTTCGCCAATGGCCAGGTTTCAATCTTGAACAACGGCATCTCTTACAATGCCACGCTCATCAAGGGCGACACGGGCAAGCACTATCGTGTGGCTCTGAACTACTCAAATTACGAGGTCGATATGCTCGACAGTCAGGCAAAGTATATGCGTCTGCGCAAGAAGGCCGAAAGCGAGAAGCAGGCCGACAAGATCAAGGCCCCAATGCCTTGCAAGATCGTCAAGGTCTACGTCGCCCCTGGTCAGGAGCTTCAGCCAGGCGACATTGTTCTCACCATCGAGGCTATGAAGATGCAGTCCAACATCTCTGTCACTGAGGCCTGTACCGTCAGTGAGGTCAAGTGTGCCGAAGGCGACTCTGTGATGGTCGATCAGATTTTAGTAACCCTTAAACTCAATTCATAATTATGGCAGAACACAAGAAACTCTCTGCTCGCGAGCGCATCGATATATTGTTGGATAAAGGCACCTTTGTCGAAGTAGATAAATACGTAAAGCACCACTGCACCAATTTTGGCATGGAGCAGAAGCGTGTGGCAGGCGATGGTGTAGTGTGTGGCTACGGCAAGATTGACGGTCGTGTGGTCTTTGTCTATGCCTTCGACTTTGCCGTGTTGGGAGGATCGCTCAGTGCTGCCAATGCTGCCAAGATAGCCAAGGTGCAGGATGCTGCCCTCAAGAATGGTGCACCCATCATTGGCCTCAACGATTCGGGTGGTGCCCGAATCCAGGAGGGCATCGAGTCGCTCTCGGGCTTTGGCGACATCTTCTATCGCAACGTGCAGTCCTCGGGTGTCATTCCGCAGATCTCTGCCATCATGGGTCCATGCGCAGGTGGTTCGTGCTATTCACCTGCCCTCACTGACTTCATCCTCATGGTGCGCGAGGAGTCGCAGATGTTCATTACTGGCCCCAACGTTGTCAAGCAGGTCACCCAGGAGGAGTGCGACAAGGAGACCCTCGGTGGAGCCGACGTGCATAGCACCAAGTCGGGTGTGTGCCAGTTCGTGTGCGAAAGCGACGAGGAGTGCCTCATGACCATTCGCGAACTCATCGGCTTCCTGCCCTCGAACAATATGGAGGATGCCCCCATTCACCCTGCTACCGACGAGCTCACACGCGAGTGTCACGAACTGGAGGGTGTAGTGCCTGCCGATCCTAACATCCCATACAACATCAAGGATATCATCGAGCCTATCTGCGACCATCAGTATTTCTTCGAGATCGCACCTGGTTTTGCCAAGAACCTCGTCATCGGTTTCGGACGCATGGGAGGCCGCACAGTGGGCTTCCTCGGCAACCAGCCTCAGGTCCTGGCCGGAGCTTTGGATATTGATGCCTCGGAGAAGGGCGCTCGTTTCGTCCGCTTCTGCGACTGCTTCAATATCCCTATCATCACCATTGAGGATGTGCCTGGCTTCATGCCTGGCCTCAATCAGGAGCATGGCGGCATCATCCGTCATGGTGCCAAGTTGCTCTATGCTTATGCCGAGGCAACTGTGCCCAAGATCACCCTCATCACCCGCAAGGCATATGGAGGTGCCTACATTGTGATGAACTGTAAGCAACTTGGAGCAGATGTCAACCTCGCCTACGAGAGTGCTGAGATTGCAGTGATGGGTGCCAAGGGCGCTGTTTCGATCCTCTATCGTAAGGAGACCCCCGAACAGCAGGAGGAACGTATCAAGGAGTACGAGGCCAAGTTCTCGAATCCTTATTGCGCAGCCGAATTGGGTTACATCGACGACATCATTTCGCCCGCCGACACTCGTCGCGCCATCATCGCCGGTCTCGAATGCTGTCGCAATAAGAATCAGAGCAATCCACCCAAGAAGCACGGCAACATGCCTGTCTGATTCTCTTGCACATGGACTTCCAGTACCGTCAATTCACCATACGTCAGGATCATGCTGCCATGAAGGTCGGCACAGACAGCGACCTGTTGGGCACTTTGGCAGCAGGAGGTATGCACATACTCGATGTGGGCACGGGTACAGGCATCATTGCGCTCATGATGGCCCAGCGTTTTCCCGAAGCGCAGATTACGGCTCTGGAGATTGACGATCAGGCCGTGATTGATGCTGAGGCGAATTTCTCAGCTTCGCCTTTTGCCCGGCGCATCATCTTGCGCCACACCTCCTTTCAGGATTATGTGAAGACTTGGCCCGAGGCTGGCAGCCAGCTGTTCGATTGTGTAGTGTGCAATCCTCCCTATTTCGACAAGAGCCTGGTGTGTCCCGATCTGGGACGCACCCGTGCTCGTCATAGCTTGAGTTTGCCGTTCGACGTCCTTTCTTCTGGAGCCTTCAGCTTGCTTCAGGAGGGAGGCGTCTTTTCGGTCTGCATACCACATGAAGTGCTCGAGGAATTCACGTCGCAGTGTCTGTTTGCAGGCTTCACTCAGCAGGCTATCTATCGCATACAGAGTGTTCCGCGCAAGGTGCAGCCCAAGCGCTATGTGCTCGTGTTTCGCAAGGGCAGTGTAGCTGTTCCTGTGACCGAGACACACTGCATGCGTTGCGACGATGGCAGTCGTTCCCCCTGGTATCGTGAGCTGATGCGCGACTTCCTGACTATTTGATGTTACATTATTCTATATAATAGCAGAAATTTACTGTTTTTTTACAAAAATGTTTTGTTTTGTTAGAATATAGTGTTAACTTTGCGCCATGATAGAACCCTAATTGCGACAAATGAAAAAGACAACGAAACATCTCCTGGCTTCACTTGCGCTGACTGCTGCGTGCAATGTGTTGTTCCCATCGCATGCTGTGTCGGCAGAGAATACCGTGAAGAAGGATACGCTTGCCGTGAACACATTCCTCCATTGCGGCCCCATTCCCCTTCAGGCTCCTATGCAGATGGACAGCCTCGACACCAATGGACAGAAGCTGCAGGTGGAGCAATTACTGCTCGATACCCATGCCGACATTCATGTGCTCGGCAAGCAATGTCCTGTTTGGCAGGATGTGGAGCTGCCTCGTTCGGAGCATGACTACGCGCTCGGTATGTTGGGCTTTGCGCTCAGCAACCGACATTACACCCATGCCACCCTGCAGTTGCCCAAGGCTCCTAAGCACTATCAACTCTATCGCGATGGGCAGAAGTGTGCCCCAGGTGAGCTTTCACTAGAGCCAGGAACCCATCATTTTGTCTTGAAGTATCTCGAGGTGAACCATCGTGCTGAGGGCGACACTACAGCCTTGACTCCAGATAGCTTGTCGCTTCAGTTGGTGACCGAGCATCCTGAGCACCTCTCGCTGTCTGCTTGGGAGGAACATGGTGTGTATAATGTCGAGACCATGATGGAGACACGTACCTGTGCAGGCATGAGTCTCTCACCCGACGGTCGCTGGGCCATTGTCCAGACGGCTCAGCGTGGGCCTGAGCCTGGTCGCTGGTATCAGGTGGTGGAACGTGCCACGGGACGCACCACGGCCGAGAGTCGTTATGTGGCATGGATGCCTCGCAGCAATCGTTACTACTATACTCGTCCTGGTCGCAATGGCCGAGAGTTCGTGACTGTCGATCCTCTGACCAGTCAGGAGCAGGTCATCGGCCAACATCTGCCCGATGGCTGGTACACCGTGATGCCCGACGAGCAGCATCTGCTCTTCTCCCTGCCGCAGGAGGGACCCAAGGAGAAGAACCCTTCGGTCTTCGAGGTGCTCAATCCCGAGGATCGTCAGCCTGGTTGGCGTGACCGCAGTACGTTGGCTCTCTACGACTTGCAGACGGGGGTGATGCGCCCGCTCACCTTTGGCTACAGCAACTGCTGGATGGCCGATGCCTCGCTCGATGGTCGTTATCTGCTGCTGGGACGTAGTCAGGATATCTTCAGTTTCGACCACACGGTGAAGGAGCGTCCCGTCCGTCCTACGCAGCTGACATCTTATTACCGGCTGGATCTTGAGACTATGGCCATGGATACTCTGGTGGCAGGCGATGGCTTTGTGAGTGGTGGACAGTTCTCGCCCGATGGCCGTGAGGTACTCTTCCAGGGGTCGCCTGAGGCCTTCGGCCGTATTGGTTGTACATTGCCCGATGGCAAGATCCCATCCATGTACGACTATCAGGCTTACATCCTCACCCTGCCTCAGGAAGGCCGCATCTCGCCCCAGACCTGTACGGTACGTCCCATGACACGTGACTTCGCCCCCTCAGTGAACTCCATGGAGTGGAGTCAGGCCGATGGCATGATCTATATGTCGGCCGAGAACCGTGACTCCGTGTCGCTCTATCGCATGGAGCCCCAGACGGGAGTGATAGCACGTCTGGCGCTGCCTGAGGAGAACATCAAGAACTTCTCGCTGGCCAACGGTGTGCCCATGATGGCGTGGTATGGCCAGTCGGCCATGAATAGTGATCGCCTCTACTTCACCGACCTCTCGAAACTGCGTGTGGGGCGCAATGGCCTGATTGAACCTGGCAAGGCACTAACTCTCTACGACGATATGAGTGCCCGTACGCTCGAAGACATCGAGGTGGCAGCCTGTCACCCTTGGACCTTCACCAATAGCAATGGCGACGAGGTGACCTGTCGCTACTATCTCCCAGTAGGCTTTGACCCCTCAGTCCTTTCAAACCCTTCAAACTCCACAACCTCTTCATCCTCACCCTCCTTCCCCATGATAACCTATTATTATGGAGGATGTAGCCCTACGGGTCGTTCGTTCGAATCGAGCTATCCTTGGCAGATCTGGGCCTCGTTGGGCTATGCTGTGCTGGTGGTGCAGCCGTCGGGTGCTGCGGGGTTCGGACAGGAGTGGGCCAGTCGCCATGTCAACACGGCGGGAGCCGATCCTGCTCGGGACATCACCGAAGCTGTGCGCGAGTTCTGTCGTCAGCACACTTGGGTCAACGCCCAGAAGGTGGGATGCTGTGGCGCTTCGTATGGCGGTTTCATGACGCAGTACTTACAGACGTTGCCCGACTGTCCTTTTGCCTGTGCCATCAGTCACGCTGGCATCAGCGACCACACTACCTACTGGGGCTATGGCTATTGGGGCTACACCTACAGCCAGGTTTCGATGGCCGACAGCTATCCTTGGTCCGAGACAGACCTCTATGTCAAACAGTCGCCCATCTACAATGCTGATAAGATACACACGCCCATCCTCTTCCTGCATGGCACTAAGGATGTGAACGTGCCCATCAATAACTCCATCCAGATGTTCACTGCCCTCAAACTCCTCGGACGCGAGACGGCCTTGGTGTGTGTCGAAGGCGAAGACCATGGCGTGGTCGATTACCCGAAGCGCATCGCCTGGCTCAAGACGCAGTTGGCATGGTTCCAGAAATATCTGCAGGACGATGACTCATGGTGGGAGGCCCTGTATCCTAAGAAAGAGTTGTAAATAGTTAATTTAAGTTTCGGAAGCTTCCGAAAACTAGTAGTTATTTCATGGATTTATCGGGAGTTCGAAAACTAGTAGTTATCAGGAGTTAACGGGGAGTTATCGGGAGTTAACGGACGATAGTATCGGCTGCTAAAATGTCCGAAATATGGCAAAGAGGTAATGTCCGAAATATGGCAAAGAGGTAATGTCCGTTAACCCCCATTAACTCCCCGATAACTCCCGTTAACTCCCGATAACTCCCGTTC
>JAZQQU010000094.1:0-15471 GCA_045629225.1 Bacteroidales bacterium
GTCAAAGAACATAGTGCCTAGGATTTTAGATTTATTAAGCAGAATAAACCTAACTTCCTGAGGAACGATTGTTTAACAATATAAATTTGAAGTCAAATCACACGTACAGCTGCTTCTGGGGGTGTGGGAAACTTCAGTTAAGAGTTAACAATTTGGAGAAGAGAGCAGTTAGAAAGTCTGAAAGATAAAAGTTATTTAGTGCGATAAAGTCCAGCAGAACACTATCCACTCTAAACAGTTAAACTACTCTAAACTATAGAGCTTCGCACTTGCGAAACTTGAGTTAATGTTTTGTCTGGTTGATTTTCGGGGAATCATGCCTTCTCGCTCAGCTCGAGCCAGCGCAATTCCTTCTCGTCGATGAGATCGATGATCTCCTGCATGCGATTACCCTTGGCTACAAGTTCATCGTTGCTAAGCGTGCCCGACGACATCAGACGCTCGATTTCTGCCTTTTCTGCCTCGAGCTGTGGCAACTCTTTTTCGAGCGTTTCGAACTCCTGCTTCTCCTTGAACGAGAGCTTGGGAGCCTTCTGTGTCTTGACCTTGCCATTGCTGGAGGATGGGGCCACAGGTGTGCCTCCTGCTGCTGGTTTGGCAGGGCCTCCTGCTGCTTGTCTGTTGATTTTCTGGCTCCTGGCCTCTTCGGCCTCCTGCTCCTTGAGCATACGCCACTCTCGGTAGTCTGTATAGTTACCAGGGTAATCCTGCAGTTCGCCCTCGCCTTTCATCACCAGCAGATGATCCACCACCTTGTCCATGAAGTAGCGGTCGTGGCTCACTACGATGACGCAGCCTCCGAAGCCTTGCAGGAACTCTTCGAGCACCTGCAGCGTCATGATGTCGAGGTCGTTAGTAGGCTCGTCGAGGATCAGGAAGTTGGGCGAACGCATCAGGATGGTGCAGAGGTAGAGGCGACGACGTTCACCACCCGACAGCTTATAGACGTAGGAATACTGCTTCTCAGGTGTGAAGAGGAACTGACGCAGGAACTCGGTGGCCGACATGCGGGAACCATCGCTAAGCTGAATGTAGTCGGCGATGTCGCGCACAATGTCGATGACCTTTTTACTCTCGTCAAACTGCAAACCCTCCTGACTATAATAACCGAAGCGTACAGTCTCACCAATGTCGAAGTGTCCGCTGTCAGGCTGCGTAAGGCCCAGCAGCAGTTTGAGGTATGTCGATTTGCCAGCGCCATTGGCTCCAATGATGCCCATCTTCTCATAACGGGCAAAGGTGTAGTTATAATCGCGGAGAATCACCTTAGCTGGCTGCTCCACCTGCTGACCGTTCACCTCGATGGTCCGTCCGGGGAACGACTTGCAGATATTCTTGGCATCAAAGATCTTACTGCCTATATAGGACGAACGCATCTGCAAGCGCACACGCTGCTCCTCGTGGCGAGCCTTGGCACGCTGCTCCAATTCGTAGAATGCCTCGATGCGAGTACGCGACTTATGTCCACGCGCCTGTGGCTGACGACGCATCCAGTCCAGTTCCTTTCGCAGCAGATTCTGCGCATGGTCCACCTGTGCCGACTGGGCATCCAGGCGTTCCTGTCGCTTCTCAAGGTAGTAGTTATAATTGCCCTTGTAGGTATAGAGCTGACGGTCGGCCAGTTCGACGATGCGGTTGCACACACGGTCGAGGAAGTAGCGGTCATGCGTCACCATCAGCAGTGTCATGCTGCGCGAGCGGTTCAGATAGTCCTCCAGCCACTCCACCATCTCCAGATCCAGATGGTTCGTAGGCTCGTCGAGTATCAGCATCTGAGGCTGGTCGATCAAGACGTGTGCCAGAGCCAGTCGCTTCTTCTGTCCGCCACTCAGCTGGCTCACCTTCTGTCCCAGGTCGGTAATCTTGAGCTTTGTGAGGATGCGGGTCAGCTCAGAGGCATTGTCGAGCACCTGCTGCTCCTGCTTCGACTCATCGATTACCCATTCATTGCCCTGACGCGAGCAACGGCACACCTCCCCCACTGTGATGTCGGCAGGGAACTGCGGATCCTGACTCAGATACTCCACTCGCAGATCATTGCGCCACACGATGGAGCCCTCGTCCTTCCCCTCCAGGTCCATGATGATATTGAGCAAGGTTGTCTTGCCCGAACCATTGCGAGCTATCAGACCGATGCGGTCGCCCTCGCTGATGCCAAGAGAGATGTTTTCGAAGAGGACCAGGTCGCCAAACGACTTGGTCAGATTGTCTATCTGTAGGTAACTCGTTGCCATGTAATGTGATGAATAGGGTGCAAAAATAGTAAAAAAACACCAATTTTTCAAGAAACCAAGCGAAAAAGTGCCCTCTTCGGCAGTTTTAAGGCGCTAAATACGCGAATTGTCAAATTAATTCGCTATTTTTGCAGTGAATAACGTGTCGGTCCGACTCGTCTGATCACGATAATTACACATTTTAAAATTATACAACAAGCCATGGCTGGCATCTACATCCATGTCCCTTTCTGCGCCACTCGTTGCCTGTACTGCGACTTCTACTCCACCACTCTGCGTGGCAAGGGGCAGCAGTATGTGGCTGCACTGGCTCGCGAAATGGCCGAACGCAAGGACTGGCTTGCTCACGCCCCCGTGCGCACCCTCTATCTGGGCGGAGGCACACCCTCGCAGCTGGGCGACACCTGCATCCGTTCGATACTGGAGGCCGCAGCTCAGCACTTCGACCTCAGACAGCTCGAAGAGGTGACTATGGAGGCAAACCCTGACGACATACGCAAGGGACAGGACTGGGGCATTGTGAACCGCATCTCGATGGGTGTGCAGAGCATGGTGGACGATGAGCTCAAGCTTCTGCATCGTCGTCATGATGCACAGCAGGTCAGGACAGCTGTCGAAACGATGCGCAATCAAGGCATCAGCAACCTCAGCCTAGACCTGATGTATGGTCTGCCTCGACAGACGATGGAGAGCTGGGCCTACAGCATTGACGAACTACTGAAACTGCGTCCAGAGCATATCTCGGCCTATAATCTGAGCGTAGAGGAGGGCACACGCCTGCACAAGCTGGTGGAACGTGGCGAGCTCATCCCAGCCAGCGATGAGCTCTGCCTCGCCATGGCGGCTCTGCTCCGATCGAAGCTACACGAAGCTGGTTATGAACAATACGAGATCTCAAACTACTGTCTGCCTGGCTACTACAGCCGCCACAACTCATCCTATTGGGACCAGACGCCCTACCTTGGCCTGGGTCCTGGTGCTCACAGCTATGACGGTCACAGACTCCGCTCATGGAATGAGCCGCGCCTGCAACATTACCTTCAGGGTGAACGTCAAGAGGAGCACGAAGAGCTCACCGACACCGACCTCTACAATGAGCGTCTGATGCTCGGCCTCCGCACACGTTGGGGCACTCCGCTCTCGCCTCTGATGGATCCGCACACGCTCGATGCGCTGCTGGCAGAAAACCTGATTGCGCAGCACGATGACCGCATCTGCCTCACAGAAGCAGGCCTGGCCTTGGGCGACGACGTGGTGCGAAGGCTGATGCGGCTGGACGAATGACCGTCCAGTGTTTGTGCAGCCACAAAAGCCTTTCCGAAAGTCAGGCTAGTCTCTGTGCAGCCACAAAAGCCTTTCCGAAAGTCGGGCAAGCAATTGTGCAGCCACAAAATACTGCCACAAATCCTGGCACGACATTGTGCCTCCACAATTCTCAATTTGAAGCTCAAGCAAACAATTGTGGCTCCACAAATCCCCGCCAGCATCCCTGACAAGGCTTTGTGGAGCCACAATAGCAGATCACGACACTGATCAGCGAAGTTCCTTGCGCACAGTACCGTCGCTCATGCGTACCACGGTGAAGCCCTTCTGGCCCTCAGCCACCTGATGTCCATCGAGCGTGTAGCGCATGGCTGGAGCCTTCGGAGCATCGGCCTCAACCGAATGGATACCCTGGCCTGAAGCATCGGTCACACGCACTCGGATGGCATTGGCCACTTCGCCCTTGCTGGTGAGCACAATGGCTATACCATAGACCTTGTCGATCGACTCCAGGATGGCATTGAGCAATGTGGCCTTAGTTGGCAGGCTCAAGGTGTAGGTCGATACCTTCTCGTCACCAGCCTTCATCTCGCCGAGGGCATCTGCCTTGTTCTTAGTGCCACTGTATGAGCTGGCAATCAGCACATCGTCGAAGGCATAGAAGAACGACGACTTGCCATACTCGCCACCTCTGCCGAACTTCTGGAGGTCGTCTGGCAGGTTGGTGTCAGAGTTGTAGTAGTTCGACTGCTTCCATGAATTGGCCGAGCCAGTCAGACTGTCGGCTGTGAGCACAAAGGCGATGCTGTAGTTGTCATCTGACAATGCTGCTACGGTGGCAGTCAGGTCGACATTGATGTCGCCCTCCTCGAAGTTGGTGCCCTCCTGCCAGTAAGCGGTGAGTGCCACATCAACAGGTGCGATGATGGAATTGTAACGCTCGAAGTCGTCAAGCACGCTCGTGCTCGAACCATAGTAGGGGTCCACGATCTCCTTGCGGTCGATAATGCAACTTGGAGCACCCGAGAAGCCGAGATTAGCATAGTTGCCATTGTACATCGGATCCGAGGTGTTGTACTGGTGGATGCCGATGCCCACAAAGAGGTCGCCATAGGCCTTCTTCATGTTGTCCATGCCCTGAAGGCCACGTGGGCAGTAACCACAGCCTGTGCCTGTGAACTCCTCGACTACCGTGCGACGCACAGCAAGACGCTCCACGTTCGAAACAATGGTCTCGGTCACCTGGTCAGCTTTGTCGTTGGCCTCTCCATTCACCTTGGTGACGTTCATCTTGAGACTGTAGGTACCTACCTCAGCAGGACCGGTGACTGAGAGGGTGAACACACCCTTCTTGTTGATGCCCGAAGGAACCTGAACGTCAGCAGTGCGTGTCTCCTGCTTGCCATCGAAGTCCACTACATACTCGATGCTGCTGATAGCCACGCCGCCATCAGAGCAGAGAGTCACAGGGAACTCATAGACGTTGCCAGGCGTAGTGTAGGCATTGGCCAAAGGCTCGCAATAGGCCGAAGCATTGCTGAGTTGCACGCCCGACGCCACAATCTGCATTACATAGGCTCCGAACTGGCTGGTGTAGTCGGTCCAGGCGTTGCCTTCCTTCAGCAGCAGCGCCTCGTCGGCATCTGCATTGCTGGAATCAAAGTAGATAGGGAACTTGTCGGCATTGGAGGTAGCCTTCGAGATTGTGAACGAAGCACCTACATAGACACCCTCAGCAGGGATGGTCACCTTGTCGGTCAGCGTAATAGTATTGTACGAAGCATTCGTGAGGTCATTCTTATCGACCGTCACCTCCGAGATGTGTGCCATGTCGGCATCGGCCACCCAGACCGTAATATCCTTCATGTTTTTACTGCTCACCACTGGCAGGTTCAGGGCTTCGAGCGTAGCACCTCCGAAGACGCCGCTGCCCGACACCTTCATGGCCACGTCATATACAGCAGCCTTGCCCATGCCCACACAGCTGAACTGGCTCAAGTCCGTGCCATCGTAATAACCCCAAGTGATTGTTTCAGCATTGGCAGTCATAGCGAGAGCTGCCAAGGAAAGAAGTGTAGAGATTTTTCTCATTTTTGATAGTTTAAGTTTCGAAAGTCCGAGGCTTGAAAGAGCGTTTGATGATTTTGAGGAATTAGCAGACATTGATGACGAGCCGACCAGCTGACAGGATCCCTTGCCTCTGGCATCTGGCACACTTGCTTCAGGATTCCTCAAGGTCTTTGAGTTCCTCAAGTTCCTCAAATCCCTTCAAGCAAATAAGTGGAGCTTGCGAAACTTGAGTTAATAATAAATAGTATTAAAATAACAATAAATAATCAATTGTCAGTCCTCTGGAATCTCTGGGATGGGCTGATGCTCCACCACAATACCCGCACGCCTCAAGAGGTCGATGCCATCGGTCAGACGATAGGCCCTGCTGTACACGACGCGCTTGATTCCAGCCTGAATGATGAGTTTGGAACACTCGATGCAAGGCGAATCGGTGACATAGAGCGTCGAGCCGTCACTCGAGTTACTGCTTTTGGCCACCTTGGTGATGGCATTGGCCTCAGCATGGAGCACATAGGCTTTTGAACGATTGTCCTCGGTCTCGCAGTCGTTTTCAAAGCCTGTGGGTGTACCGTTGTAGCCGTCGCTGATGATCATCTTGTCCTTCACGAGCAGGCATCCCACCTGACGACGTTTGCAGTAGGAATTCTCTGCCCAGATAGCAGCCATGCGCAGATAACGCTTGTCGAGAAGTTCTTGCTTTTCCATATTCAATAGTTCATAATTGAGATTACACACTGAGCTTGCGACACTCGTGTTTCCTTATCGCGATTGCACACTGAGCTTGCGACACTCGTGTTTCCTAATCACGATTACACACTGAGCTTGCGACACTCATGTTTCAAAGGCTACAACGATGGTAGTGACATGCCGAAGATCTTGCGATAGAGGTCGAGAGCATAGATGTCGGTCATGCCGCTGATATAGTCGAGCACAGCCATGATGCGCGCATAGACGCCATCGGCCCTGGTCTCGTACTGCATGGGTATGCGGTCGAGCAACAGGCGGCTGTACGATCGTTGCGGATGGAGCACTGCATCGATCAGCTTGTCCAGCAGCGAGGTGATGATCTGATAGCCTGCCACCTCGATGTCGACCACGTCGCTGCTGCGATAGATGCGCGACACAGCCACCTCCGAGCAGTGGGCATAGGCACGGGCTGGCACCTCGCCCACCCCCTTGAGCAATGGCTTCTGGAATGTGCCCTGCAGAATCTCCTCCTCATGTTCGATGAATACCTGCGAACACTCATAGACCAGCGATCCGATCACCCGGCTACGCAGATATCCGATCTGTTCATTGAGGTCAGGCACATGCGTCAGACCTCTTTCTATGCGACCACGCATCTCACCCTCGAAGAAGCCCAACAACAGCTCCTTGGTCTCGGCTGTGGAGAGCAGCTTCAGGTTGTGGGCATCTTCGATGTCCATGATCTGGTAACAGATGTCGTCTGCTGCCTCCACCAGGAAGCAGAGCGGGTGTCGAGCATAGCGCAACTGCGGACGCTGAGGGAAGAGGCCATCCGTACTGAGTTCATTCAACGGCACACCATCGACCTTCAGTCCCAGTTCACCCTCCTCCTGCAGAGGCAGCAACCCCAGCCTGTCCACCAGTCGATGGAAAGCCTCGTCTTCGCTCTGGAAGAAGCCGAACTTGGGTTTATGTGTGGCGTAGATACTGGCGTAAGGATACTTGATGATTGAGGCCAGCGAACTGTAGGTCAAAGCAAAGCCTCCCTCGCGATGTCCTATGTACTGATGGGTCAGCAGACGAAAGGCATTGGCATTGCCATCGAAGTGCACCAGATCGGCCCACTGCCAGTCGCTCAGCACCTCGCGGAAGCGTTGTCCAGGACCTTCGTTAAAGAAAGCTATGATGGCACGCTCGCCACTGTGTCCGAAGGGAGGATTGCCCATGTCGTGAGCCAGGCAGGCGGTTGCCACGATGTCGTCGAGCGACTGTAGTTTGTCGCTCCATGCCTCTCCTGCATACTTCTCCTGCAGTGCGATTGCTACGTTATTGGCCAGTGAACGGCCCACCGATGCCACCTCCAGGCTGTGTGTCAGTCGGTTGTGCACAAACACGGCTCCTGGCAGGGGGAACACCTGCGTCTTGTTCTGCAGGCGTCGGAACGAGGGTGAGAAGATCAGTCGGTCATAGTCTCGCTGGAACTCGGTGCGTGCATGTTGCCGCAGGTTCAGGTTCTCCTGGCCGAAACGCACTGCACTGAGCAGCTGATCCCAGTTCATCTTCTTGTGGGTTGTACTCATACGACAGGCTTATTTTGTAATTTCGCTCCAAGTCAGCCCCTCGCTGTAGGGATAACCCTTTGCCTTACGTATGGCTGGCACCAGTTCCTTGAGTCGGGTCTCTGTAGCCAGGTTGAAGGTGAAGTTTCCTGTACGATCCACTTTGCCGTATGGCTTGATGTCTGCACGGGGCAGACTGATGGCAATGGCTGCTACCTTGGCCTGACCGATCTTGACGTTGGGGAAGGCAATGTCCAGTATGCCGTCTGCTCCCACACGGGCCTTGTAGCTCACATGATGCACAGCGTGACGTGTGTTGACGAAGTAGATGTCAACCAGATAGACCTCCTTCTCAGGCAATGGGAAGTAGAAATGCAGCTTCTGACGTCCCCAACGATGGGTGCGCAGCAGAGGCTGGTCCTTCTGAGCGGCATACTGCTGCATCCTGCCTTCGCTGGCAGGTGTCGATATGGCCCAGCCTGGCACCTCGAACTGACTGCCCAGCACAGGGCTGAGCCCTGGCAAAGCGAGGTGCGGATCCTGAGCCCAGCTGTAACTGTAGCGTGTGTCATCGCCCATCCAGATGTGTCCGTAGCTATCTACCACCTCGTCACCGCCACAGTTATAGCGATAGAGATAGGCGCGTGTCGGGTCGGCTTCGAGTATCGATGTGGTCGATCCGAACAGTTTACGCTGCTCTGTCAGATCCTTGGCCGACAACAGATAGTCTGGCAACGGGATGCCATCCAGGCGGTAGCCCATCAGCACCATGTCGCGTGCAGAATAGGTCGTAGGGTTGGTGTTCGAGTTGCCGCCTCGGTTCAGGAAGGCGCCCCATGACACATACAGATAATACGCCTCGGTGGGCTCCCAGAACGCATTGAACAGGCCATTGCCGCTGAAAGGCCCGGCATTGTCGATGTCGCGAAGGAACTCCCGGACGTTGGAATGTGGCCTGTCTGCACTGAACATACAGCCCAGGAACTGTCCGCATCGGTTGTTGCGGTCTTTCCAGGCCTCACACATCTGCTGGTGCAGCGCGTCGCAGAATTCCATTTCGGACTTCGTGTCACCAGCCACTCGCCGGGCACCGAATCCGATCTTGAACAAGGGAGCACCGGCACTCATCTCAGCCGACACAGGACGGTCAGGACGTCCGTCAAGCTCATGGATGATGCGAATGCACTCCTGCTCGAAGTCTTTGGGGAGCACGTTGTCAGCCTGCAGGTTCCACAGGATCAGCGAAGGGCTGTTGCGACGCTCCTTCACCCACTGGCGCAGCAGGGTCTTGAAGTTCTCGCGGAAGGCAGGCGTGTCGTGCCACACCTTGCCCGAGAAGCAGCTCACCTGCATCGTACCCTGCTTCTCCCAGTTCTCCTGATAGCGCAGGTTGTGTGGCAGGCTCACTTCGCTGAAGGCGTTGAAGCCCAGTTTCTTGACCAGCGAGGCACGACGATCTATCTCGTCGTTGATGAAGGCGTGGCTCTGGCCGAAGTTGTGTTCATATTCACCAATGCCATTCAGGAACGTAGCCTTATCGTTGATGTAGAATCTGTTGTCGCCCGTATTGGCCTTCATGGGCCAGCGCAGTGTGGTGAAGCCCGTGGTGGTAACTACCTTGTCAGCCAGCATGTGCTGCTCACCGCGCATCAGCAGGCTGGTGATTTCATAGAGCTGTGGATATTCGGGGCTCCAAGGCTTCAGGCCGACCGACTTGACTGGCACCACCTGCTTCACCGTCTGGGTGAGGCGAGCGCCTAACGAGAACGACTGGCGACGTGCCCGGCCCTCCACCACAGTCTGTATCATACATTCGACCGTATGGTTAGCATAGTTGCGCACCTCAGTCTCCACGAAGACGGTGTCGAGCGCTTCGTTCGCCCAGATGTGTACTCCGAATGGCTCAATGCGCACCTTGTCGGTCACCTCGACCGACACATCACGGAACAGTCCGAACGGTGCCGAGCCCTCGATGCCTGCCATCTGTTCGTCACAACCGCCACACACCCAGGGCATATCGTCAATGCCCGATGGGTGTTCGCACTCGATCACCAATCGGTTGTCGCTCTGCAGATAGGGGGTGATGTCGAGCGTCGTCACCACTCGGCCGGCTGGTTTGTGCCGACAGACCTCCTTGCCATTGAGCAGCACGGTCACATAGGTTCCCACGCCATCCAGCCGCAGGAAAGCCTCCTGATCGGCACCTGTGCCCAGATGGAAGATGCGCTCATAGCGGGCCTTGCCGTGCAGGTTGCCATGCTTCAGGTTGCGGTAGCCATAGTAGTCGTCCCAGTTGTGGGGCAACTGCACATTGTCGTTCACCAGGCTGTCCCGACTTCCCTCAGGGTAGCACACCGAGTGCCAGTTTTCGTTCAGCGATATTACCTCCCGGGCTGACAGCTGTCCGCACACGCCCAGACACAAGGCTGTGACTGCCAGCCAAAGGATATTGTTCAGTTTCATCATTTTGTAGCATTAATCAGGAAGCGCATCTGGCGATAACGCGTCTCAGTCGAAATCCAGTGTTCATTGATCGGAGTGACATACTTCTCCTTGGGGCACTGCAGCGTGTTCCACACGATCCACGAGGTAGTGGGCGGGCAGGTATTGTCGTTGTAGCCCCATGTCATGTAAACCGGGCAGCTCACTCGGCGGGCAAAGTTCACCACATCATAGTAGGCCAGCGTCTCTATCACCTGTGGTGTCAGCTCCACCTCACGGTACTTGTTGCCGAAATGAGGATATCCGCCGGTGCGTCCGGCCTCTGCATAGCCAGCCATGTCGCTCAGGGCCGGATGTGCTATGGCGATGGCTGTGATGCGCTTGTCCAGCGCTGCCAGTACCACCGAGAGGGCAGCACCCTGGCTGTTGCCCTGCACCAGGATGTTCTTGCCATCCCACTGTGGCAGGGTGGTCAGGTAGTCGATGGCGCGGTTCAGCATGGCATAGACCTTCTTCATGTAGTAGGTATCGCGGCTCTGCAGTCCGTTGGCCAGATAGCCATTGGCCGTGTGGTCACCGAACGAGCGCGAGATGTCCTTGTAGTCCTCGGTCGGCAACGCCGGGTTGATGCCGTGTATCTCGAGGTCGAGGCGTATGATGTCGCCCTCGCTCGCATAGAACTGCGTCTTCAGCGGATTCATCGGCTTCACACCGGCGCCTGGGGGCGACACCAGCACGGGGAACCTGCCCTCCTTCTTCGGTATCGACACATAGCCATACATCACATGAGGCACCTGTCTGGTGCCGCCGTTGAGCTTCACCTGGTAGCAATCCACCTTGTCGTCCGAATACTCCGGCGCAGGCTTCACCTCTGGCTTCAGTGGCACATCAGCCACTTCGGCCAGCGCCGACTGCCAAAAGGCATCAAAGTCCTTAGGCTCCTGGGTGCAGGCTGTCAGCTGTTCGGGGTCGAAGCCTACCTTCAGGTGATTCTTATAGCTTTTGCCCTCAATCTGGCACGACATCTCCACGTCGCGGAAACCCGGCTTCCCACTGGTGCCGACCTCCAGCCGCGCAAGGCCTGACTGATTGGTGCGCACGGTGCGAGGCTTGCCCTCTTTGGGCAGACAGTCGTTGCCCACGACGTACGAAATCTCTACGTCACTCATAGGCTCGCCATGATACATGAGCGAGACCAGAAGCACGGCCTTCTCACCCACATGGTATGTCCAGTCCGTCTGAGGCGTAACCTGGTCTGCATCCGACACCGGATAGGCCACCCATTGCAGGTCCTGCTGATCGCGGAAGTTCTGGGCTACAGCGGTTCCACCGACGGCAAGAAGGTGCAACAAAATGCAACATAAAAGTGACAGGAATGACTTTCTCATATATAATAATATCTAATTTTAGGTCGCAAAGATAAAACTTTTCGGCGAAAGAAGCAAATATTTTTGGATATTTCGCATTTATTTTCTATCTTTGCGCACGATAACAGAATAAATGGATGAATAAATTCGAAAAATCCCTACGGTTCATCAAGCAGAGCATACTGCCCGACTCACCTTTTTATGCTCAGATCTTTCTGGTGGGAGGCTGCGTGCGCGATGAACTCTTAGGCGAACGATATAGTGACCTGGATCTCCTGATCAACATGCCCAACGGACAGCGGATGTTCGTGGAATACATGTGTGCCACCTTTCCCGAGGTTTGCAAGGGTCCGTTCTATTACCAGCGCTATGGCACCACCGCCATGGACGTCATCATCGATGGTTCGCTCACCTTGGTCGAATGTGTCGAGCCACATGTCGAGTCGTATGCCGACGATGGCGTCACCCTGCTCGAAACACGCTTCTGCTCGCTCGAAGAGGACTCTTCGCGCCGCGACTACACCTGCAACGCCCTCTACAAGAACCTTCACACCGGCAAGGTGCTCGACCCCACGGGTCGTGGCGTCGATGACCTGCATGCTGGTCTGCTCATCACGCCTGGCGATCCTGCCACCATCTACCGTCAGGATCCTGTCCGCATGCTGCGCGGCATCCGCTTCAAGCACCAGAAGGGTTTCCACCTCGACCCTGCCTGCTGGCAGGCCATCATCGACAATCATGACACCATGGCAGTCTCGGCTCCCAAGCGACTGCGCGACGAACTGAACAAGATGCTCAAGAGCCGCACCTTTGGCGAGGGCATCAACGACCTGCTCGTCACCGGGCTGCTCACCTACGTCATGCCCGGCCTCTCTGACCATCTGAACGACCCGCAGCAGCATCCCCTTTGCGAGGCAGGTGTCACCCCTTGGCAGCACACACGTCGTGCCCTTGAGACCCTCACGCGCGAACATCCACACACCGACACGCTCTACAAGCTCGCCACCCTCTTCATGGACGTAGCCCTGCTTCATGGCCGCGAGGAGGCCTGTCAGCTGCTCCTCAACGCAGGCATCGGCAAGGAGAAGGTCTCCAGCATCCTGCACATTGCCGAACTATACCGCCGCTTCAGCCGCATGTTCGAGGGTGGTCAGTACGTGGCTCGTCCACGCGAGCTGCCCCACTTCAAGATTGCGCTGAGCAAGCATCTCGACGAGTTCCGTCGCATGGTGCGTGCCCTCAATCAGAGCATGCTGCCCGAGCTGCAGCTGCCCTGGCGCGAACTCTTCGACGAGGATTATGTCCCCAAGCAGCGCCTGCCCCGTGCAGCCTCTGGCAGTGGTCGCCCGTCACGTCGTCGTCGCTCGTCAGCCCCCGCTCATGAGGGTGCGGCAGGCACCGAGGCCGCTCTGGCAGCCGCCACCGAAGCCGCTCCGACCCACAGCGCCCCGGCCTCGTCCGAAGCTGCCACCGAACGCAAGCGCAAGCGCAACATCAAGCGACGCGAACAGCGCAAACGTGCCCGCGCACGTCGCTCAGCCTCGCTACCCTCTACCCCACAGCCAAATCCGTAACACTTAACGCTATCATGATTCAGATTGCCCCCTCATTCCTGAGTGCCGACTTCGCCCACCTGGAGCGCGAAATCGAAATGCTCAACCAGAGTGAAGCCGACATGCTCCACTTCGACGTCATGGACGGCTCGTTCGTCCCCAACATCTCCTTTGGCTTCCCCGTCATGGAGTCGTTGCAGCCTGTGGTGCGCAAGCCCATGGACGTGCACATGATGGTGGTGCATCCCGAACAGTGGATCGAGCGCGTAGCCTCCTACGGTGCCCTCTACATGACCGTGCATCAGGAGGCCTGTCACAACCTGCACCGCTGCATCCAGCAGATCCACGAGGCAGGCATGAAGGCTGGCGTGGCCATCAACCCCGGCACCCCCAATGTGATGCTCGACGAGGTGCTGTGCGACCTGGACCTCGTGCTCATCATGACCGTCAACCCCGGCTTCGGTGGCCAGAAGTTCATCCCTTCGATGCTCGACAAGGTGCGTCGCATGAAGGCCAAGATCGTGGAGCGCAACTTCCATGCCCTCATCGAGGTCGATGGCGGTGTCAACCTCGAGACCGGACGTCTGCTCAAGGATGCCGGTGCCGACATCCTCGTGGCAGGCAACACCGTGTTCCGCAGCTCCGACCCTACCCAGACCATCCACGAGCTGAAGAACCTGTAAGCAATAGCGTTCTTTTGTTGTTTTGTTACTTTGTTATTTTGTTATACCAAAGTGACAAACCCCTCCGCGCAATCTATTGCAGTGTGTTAATTTTATCCTAAATTCCCCCACACGCATACTCGCGTACCTCTTTTTTAACTACATTTGCGTCGTAAAGGCCCCTTCACCCCCACAGCCAACAAAACAACAAAAAGCAACAAAACAACAAAACAACAAAACAACAAAAGAACAAAACAACAAAAAGCAACAAAACAACAAAACAACAAAACAACATAACAACATAACAACAAAACAACAAAACAACAAAAGAACAAAACAACAAATCAACTATGGAAATCAAGAATTACGACTTCGCTGGCAAGAAGGCCATCGTACGTGTTGACTTCAATGTACCTCTCAAGGAGGGCAAGATCACTGACGACACCCGCATCCGTGGTGCAGTTCCTACCCTCAAGCTCATCCTCGAGAAGGGTGGTGCCCTCATCATCATGAGCCACATGGGCAAGCCAAAGGGCAAGGTTAAGCCAGAGCTCTCACTCGGCCAGATCAAGGAGGCCGTTGCTGCTGCCCTCGGCGTGGCTGAGGTTAAGTTCGCTCCTGACTGCGCTGCTGCCGACGAGGCTGCTGCTGCCCTGAAGCCAGGTGAGGTGCTCCTGCTCGAGAACCTCCGCTACTATCCTGAGGAGGAGGGCAAGCCAGTAGGCATCGACAAGGAGGATCCTGCTTATGCCGACGCTAAGAAGGAGATGAAGGGCCGTCAGAAGGACTTCGCCAAGAAGCTCGCTTCATACGCTGACTGCTACGTGATGGATGCCTTCGGCACCGCACACCGCAAGCACGCTTCTACCGCAGTTATCGCCGACTACTTCGCAGCTGACGACAAGATGCTCGGCCTGCTGATGGAGAAGGAGGTTGCTGCTGTCGACGCCGTTCTCTCTAACATCAAGCGTCCATTCGTAGCCGTTATGGGTGGCTCGAAGGTATCTTCAAAGATCGGCATCATCGAGAACCTCCTCGGCAAGGTTGACAAGCTCATCCTCTGCGGTGGCATGACCTACACCTTCGCTAAGGCTCACGGTGGCGAGATCGGCCAGTCAATCGTTGAGATGGACAAGCTCGACGTTGCTCTCGGCGTTGAGGAGCTCGCCAAGAAGAATGGCGTAGAGCTCGTTATGGCTCCAGATGCAGTCTGCTGCGACGGCCTCGACTTCGGCACTATGACCGTTAAGGAGGGCGCTAAGATCGAGGTTTACCCATCGAACGCCATCCCTGCTGGCATGGAGGGTCTCGACGCAGGTCCTGAGGCTCAGAAGAACTTCGCTGCTGCTCTCGACGGTGCTAAGACCATCCTCTGGAACGGTCCTGCCGGCGTATTCGAGTGCGACGACTTCACCGCTGGCTCAAAGGCTATCGGCGACGCCATCGCTAAGGCTACCGCTGAGGGTGCATTCTCACTCATCGGTGGTGGCGACTCTGTATGCTGTACAGACTATGACTTCGCTACTGCTTCCCTAAAGCTAGGTGCTAAGGTTGAAGTTTTCAATTCCAACGAAATCCCTGCTGAATACGAAGGTCTCGATGCTGGTCCAAAGAGCCGCGAGAAGTTTGCT
>JAZQQU010000095.1:0-75209 GCA_045629225.1 Bacteroidales bacterium
GTCAAAGAACATAGTGCCTAGGATTTTAGATTTATTAAGCAGAATAAACCTAACTTCCTGAGGAACGATTGTTTAACAATATAAATTTGAAGTCAAATCACACGTACAGCTGCTTCTGGGGGTGTGGGAAACTTCAGTTAATTAAATAGTAAAGTGAAAACAAAAATTGCTATCATTGGAACGCAGGGAATACCGGCCCACTATGGAGGCTTTGAGACTCTGGCTGAGAATCTTGTTCAATGTAAACAGCATGATGAAATAGAATATACAGTATTCTGCAGTAGTAAGGATCTGAAGACCGAAATGCCTGAAGTGCATGGTGCTCGACTGAAGTATCTGCCGCTCAGAAGCAATGGCAAACAAAGTGTTGCATACGATGTCCTGTCAATGCTCAAGGCTGTCAGAGGGTATGATACTTTGCTGATATTGGGCGTTTCTGGGTGTATTTTCATCCCGATTCTTCAGTTGCTGACCAGTGCCAGAATTGTAGTGAACATTGATGGTCTGGAGCACCGGAGGCAAAAGTGGGGACGCTTTGCTCGGTGGTTCCTGTGGCATTCGGAACAGCTGGCGGTGGAGCACGCTGATGTGGTAATCGCTGATAATAAGGGTATCTGTGACTATGTCATGTCGATGTACCGAAGAACCCCTATTTATATAGCTTATGGAGGTGATCATGCACTATGCAATGTCGGTGACGAGGAACAGCAAAAGATCCTTAATGGCTATGGGCTGAAGAGACGCTTCTTTGCCTTGGCAGTATGTCGTATAGAACCTGAGAATAATCTTGAGATGGTGCTTGAAGCCTTTGCCCGGACAGGCAGACAGTTTGCTTTGATTGGTAACTTCAGCGACAAAGAGTTTCCTGTCATGTTGAAAAAGAGATATGGTCACTTGCCCAACATCCATTTGTTTGATGCCTGTTATGATGCCAAGATACTCTACACGTTGCATCGGAATGCTCGCTGCTATGTACATGGTCATTCTGCTGGTGGCACGAACCCGTCGCTGGTCGAGGCGATGTTCTTCGAGAATTGTCCGATATTGGCGTATGATGTTGTTTATAATCGAGCTACTACCTTTGAGAAGGCATCTTATTTCGCAAATGTGGATGAGCTTGTTTCGTTACTGGAAAAACCTCTTGCTGATCAACCGGAAATCTGTCACTTGGCCAAGGAATACTATTCTTGGAGGACCATTGTCAATCAATATGAGAAAATTTTAATTAAATGATAAAAGAAATGAGAAAGGTAATCTTTATTCTTTGCCTGTGGGGTATGACCCTTGTTGAAATGCCGAGGGTATGTCCTACTGCTTTATGGGCGCAAGGAACCCAGGAAATTGAGGATGTGATAATACCTCAAGAGTTCATCGTTACAGATAGTATTCCTCAGGATACCATAAAAGATGATCTTACTGAAGAAATGGAAGAAATGATGTTGACGGAAGAAACCTATATCTTCCCAACGTCACTTTCAGACGGTTGGCATCTGACGGCTCATGCAGGTATCTTCCAATCGTGGGGAAGCTATACGGAGGAGACTGATTTCTTCAATAAGACGAACCCTGCATTCGGCCTTTCAATTGGAAAATATCTGACGCCTGTCAATGACATACGTCTGCAGTTCTTGTGGGGGCGAAATACAGGCGTTTATGGGCAGAATAATGTAAATGAATGGGGGCATCATGTTCCCAATTGGCATTTTTATTCTGTATCGTTAGCTGCTCAATATCTGCCCAATCTTACCAATCTGTTTTATGGGTATGAAGAGAAACGCCGCTTCACTGTCAGCGCATTGGCCGGTATCTCGCTGATTAGAACTTTTGGTTATGCCAACCATAATAGCGAGACAAAGGCAAGTCTGGATTCCATGAGTGTATGGGCAGAGTCTCCTCGTGCAGGTGTGCCAAGATCTCTGGTCGGATTGCAGTTTGGCGCTTTGGCAGAGATGCAGCTAACTGAGAACACACGACTCACTTTGGAAGTGACTGATAATTTCGCTGATGATATTTTTGATGGAAAATTATCAGGACATATCTGGGATGGTCATGTGAATGTGCTGGTTGGAATGACTTGGCATTTGTATAACAAAAGAACTTCAAACGCACGAATCCGCAACCGGTTTAATGCCGCAAAATATGATGAACTGAATGAAGTGATCTACAGAAACAGAGAACTGGCGAAGGATCTGGAAGATAATCCGAACATTGAGATTGAAGAAAAAGAGGTCCACAAAAAGGTAACCTATACTCTTGTGGCTATGAAAAGAGGTGAAATCAGTGTGCCAAGACTTCAGCAGGTCAATGTCTATACGACTGCTACCCTTTGGAATACCTATTCGGCCAGAGGTGAGAAAACGATGGTCTTTGTAACGAATAACTCGAAGGCTGATGACCAAACCTTCCGAGGTCGTGCCTGGTCAATCTGTGAATTGCTGTCTCGTCGCTGGAGTGTTGCTGCTGATGATATCCGAGTCGTAGCTGATGAGAATCAGATCAGGGAAATGGATCTGCAGGGCTATAACCATTATGTAGTAGTGGTAATCAACGAGACTCCATTTGAAAACTAATAAACCACAAGACACTATGAAGCATATCCTATATCTTCTGCTCACTATTACATTCATCGCGTCATCTGGCACGATGCTTGCTCAGCAAGACGACAATACTGTCATCTATCATGAGACCGACACCCTACTGACCTCAGCTGCGAAGAAGAGCTTGCTGGTTGATACCATCACATACATCTCTAACCCATCGCAGAACTATTTCTTCCAGTTGCAGGCAGGTGTAAGCCATTCGATGTCGGAGAACGTACGCTTCTACCCATTCTTCGAGGCAGAACGACCTGGTTATACATTCTCTGTTGGCAAGTTCTTTTATCCTCAGTTTGGTCTCAGACTCTCTCTCGGCTGGATTGATCAGGTGTCGTTCGTTGACAAGAACACCAGAAAAAACATGCCTTCGGGGTATGAGTCGGATTACACTTTCCACATGGGACAGGTGTTCCTTGACGGCCTCTTTGATATGCATAGTTTCTTTGGCGGAATTAAGGAGGACCGACGTTTCAACATCATAGCTGTGCTGGGCTTGGGTTACCTGCGCACATTCGGATTCAGCGATATGGCTACTAAGTGGAACGACAGACACAATTACCTGGTAGGATTGCTTGGCGAGAACTATCGTAATCAGGTGGAATCTTATATCGACGAGCATGGTGCCCAACAGACGCGACGGGCTTATGCCTATGAGGTGAATACAAAGAGTGGCAACTACTTTGCCGGTCATGTGGGCTTGATTGCCAACTATAAGATCAATGATGCCTGGGATGTTAATCTTGAAGCCACCTTCAATGGAACTGATGATGCATACAATGGTGTGCGCTGCCGGCGCGTCTATGATTCATACGTCAATGTAATGGCTGGCGTAAGCTTCCACATTAAGGATCCTCGTGGTTCACGACGCTACCGTTATTCTTACCTTACCGATGCTGACCGTGTGCTGACGATCAACCGCACCATTGTTGAAACTGAAGACAGTTTGGCACAGGCCATGAAGCCGGTTCATCAGGTGAAGGAGAAGGTCATCGACTACGAGGAGATGCTGCAGACGGTAATCGAATTCTACATCGACAAAACCTTTATCACCGAAGCCCAGAAACAGAACGTCTATTCGGTAGCTGCCTTTATGCAAAGCCATCCTGACATTAATCTTACGGTTGTGGGTTACGCAGATGTGCAGACGGCTTATCCTGCCTACAATCTGCAGTTGTCAAGACAGCGTGCAGAGAATGTCTATAATATGCTTGTCAAAGAATGTGGTATCGACCCAAACCGTCTAAAGATTGATTGGAAAGGCGATACTGAGCAGCCATTCAAACTGGTCAACGAATGGAACCGAGCAGTAGTATTCAGGTTGGAGAAATAAGAAGAAAAGCTCTGGGGAGAACGGCGACAATGATCCGTTCCCTCTAGCGAAAAAAATGAGGGCGTGTCAAAAGTCCATGATTAGACTTTTGCTCGACCTCAAAAAAAAGTCCGAGCTTGTGAAAGTCCGGACTTGTATTTTAAAATAGCAAATGAGGGTGTGTCAGGGAATTTATACCTTTTGACACACCCTCCTAGCTTTTATTATTATTTGCAGGTCCTTTTCAACTCAAAAAGGAGTAGCCTTAACTCATCTGCGTGGCATCCGCATGGGAGCACCTGTGATGATGCCACGTCCATGGGTTCCGACATAACAACGTCCATGTTCTTGCATGTCTCCGATGATGTGTAGGACGAGGCCATACTGGTGTTCGTCGTCATTGATTCGAATCCAACTCTGTGCAGCATCGTCTGAACGATAGAAACCATACTGGCCATTGATGACACCGATGATGTATAAGGATGGGTAGTCATCGGTCAAACCCTTGCCAAAGCCGAAGGCATAGATAGTTCGGACTTGGCTGAAGGCTGTGGGACGAGCATCACCGAGTTGCAGATGGTACAAACCATCGAATGCTGCAATCCAGAGATCGCTTTCGTGGCCTGGAGTGGAATAAATGCGATCCTGACCACCACGGTTGTCACCACGGTTCTGTCGCGATGATTGCTGCCAGGGGTGGGGGCGGCGTCCATCGAGGAGAAGTGTGTCGCAGCGAAATGACTGGCCTGCATCCTCGCTTACATAAAGATGACGACCTGCCACATCGACAGCATAAAAGAGTTTTGGATTCTCTTTGTCGGCAATGGTGCGTATATTCTTGGGCAGGCCTTGGCATGGCGTCCAGCTTTGACCATGGTCAGTAGTGCGATAAGGCTGCTGTCGTGATGGTGTCCAAACCCAGGATGAACCATCGGTTGAGACTGCGATGTGTCCGTGACGTGCTCCATCGATAGGCACAGTGGAGCACATCTGCCATGTATGACCGCCATCATCTGACCAGCTGATGGGGAGCTCATGAGGCTGGCCATGGAATACTTCACCCACACGCACTGCAATGGCTGGATTGTGCCAGGCACCGGTGATGCCATCCGTGTTGGCAAAGTGTGGATATGTGTTGCTGTCGGGGCAGACTTGCCTGATGTTATCATGGGTGAACCCTCCATAATCGCCTATTCCTGAAAGAAGTCGGGCTCCTGAGGGCGGGCAATAGAGTTCGAGGGGGACTGTCTCCTCAATTCCTTTGGAGAGCAGGCTCCAACGTACAGTGCCACGTTTCTGGCTTGCTGCAGAGAGATTGAAAGTCTCCCATCCGCCAAAGCCTGTTGTGATAAAGGCATGGTCAGAATTAAGAGGATCAATCTCAATGTCGAACATCCAATGCAGAGGTGCCATCTCGGTGTATGGCGCCAATGAACAATCGTATTCGTAACCGTGCTGGAAGATGGGTGTCCAGTGACGGCCTCCATCTGTCGTACGGAACAATTCGTCATCGCCAAAGCCATATTTGCCCCACAGGCCATGGGTACTGGCTATAAGATGCTGAGGATTACGAGCATCGACTGCGACTGCTGCATAGCCAAAGCCCGTCTTGTCCGATGTGTCTTGATTGAGTTTCTTCTTCTGGGTTCCTGGGCGATAGGGTGAGATATCCGTCCATGAGCCAGTGGCCAGATCATGGCAATATAGGTAACCATCAGTCTGCTGGGAGGGTCCAGGCGTGTCTGCGTAGGAGAGATACAGTTTCTGATCTGATGATAGTACCATGTGTGTAGGCATAAGGCGTGTTGGCTGCCCTTCGACTGTCTGCCAGCTCTCTCCCTGGTCATGGCTGCAGAAAAGGCTGGGAGCATCTTTCAAAGAGGCTGCCACATAGATATCGCTGTCTGCAAAGATAACAGCAATGCCATTGTCAGCAGGATATGTGGTGATGCGATGCCATGTGAGTCCATCGTCCATAGTGCGCCATAATCCATCCTGACGTGTGCCCATATAGGCCACGCCTGAATTCTGGGGGTCGAACATCATACGTTCGCCATTGCCTCGTCCATTCTCATTGCCACCCATGCCGAAGGGGACATCGGTGCGATGGAGCGTGAGACAGCCGTCGTGTGATACAAAGATAGCTCCATTCGATCCTGTGTATGTGCCACAAGCCAGTAACACATGTTCAGGGTCGTTGGGATCAATGGCGATGCTCTCTACGCCCTGCAGGTTGGCCTCGGAGAGTGGGAGCCAGTCGAGCAGTTGTTGCCATTCGCTCAAGGCATCGTTCCAGCGGTATGCACCGCCCATATCGGTGCGGCAATAGCGCACGCCAGGGACAGTCGGGTGAATGATTATACCGGGAACGAAACCTCCGCCTCTGATAGGGACACTATGCCAGAGGTAGGGCTGCTGAGGGGTGGCTGGTTCGATGTCTTGAGCCTGCAAATATGGACTGAAAAGGAAGAGAGACAGAAGTAGGTATGACGTCTTCATTTTTTATCTGTTATTCTGCTTTCGCGTGTTTTACATCCCGAAAAAAACTCTACTATTAGCCCCATCAAAGAAATCATACGAAATCGAAGACTTTTTTGTCAAGCGGATGATTTCGTATGATTTCTTTGATAGAGATAATAGTGGTCGATAAAGATGCCGAGGATGGTTTACTTAGCCTTCATCGAAGACTTAATCAGATACCAGATGATACCGATGTAAGCCACGAGGCTGAGTACCTGGCCCCAGGTGCTTACTGCCCATGCACCACCGTCGATCACCCAATCTACGCCAGCAAAGGTGAGACCAGCGCTGACTACACCCATCAGTGCACCACCAGCGATGAAGCCTGAGGCAAGGAGCGTTCCGCGCTCACCACGAGCGGCATTGACGCTGGCGTCCTTGCTGCGAGAGGTTACATACCAGTTGATGGCACCACCCACCATCAGAGGCAGGTTGAGCTGCAATGGAATGAACATGCCGAGAGCGAAGGCGAGGGCTGAAATGCCGAACCAGTTGAGCACCAATGCTATGACGGCACCGATGCCATAGAGGAGCCAAGGTGCACCCTGACCCATCATCAGTGGCTCGATGACAGCTGCCATAGCACGGGCCTGGGGTGCAGCCATCACGTCGGAGTTGTCGGGGGTGAAGCCGTATGCTTCGTTGAGAATCATGATGACGCCAGCTGCGGTAGCGGCACTCACAAGGATGCCGAGGAATTTGAACGATTGCTGCTTGGCAGGGGTAGAACCAAGCCAGTAACCAATTTTAAGGTCTGTGACAAAGGCGCCAGCGCTCGAAAGGGCTGTACATACAACACCACCCATGATGAGGGCTGCCACCATGCCCGAAGTGCCGCTCAGACCAACAGCTGCCATGACGAGCGATGCCAGAATGAGGGTCATGAGCGTCATGCCAGATACTGGGTTCGAACCTACGATGGCAATGGCGTTAGCTGCAACTGTTGTAAAAAGGAAGGCGATGATGAAGACGATGAGAAGTGCTACGGTAGTGAAGAGAAGAGAGCCGTGCATCACGTCAAGGTAGAAGAACAATGCTGTGATGAGCAGAGCGATGACAAGGCCGAGCACGATGATTTTCATCGAGATGTCGCGGTCTGTTCGTGGCATGGTTGGGTTCGAAGTATTTGATGAGTTTGATGAATTTGAGCCACCAAAGGCAGCCTTGATCAAGCCGAAGGACCCCATGATGACGCCGCGGCTCTTCCAGACACCGATGATACCAGCCATGGCGATACCGCCGATGCCGATGCTCTTGGCATACTGGAAGATCTGTTGAGGCATTGCATCAGCAGCAGTAAGACCTATGCTAACTTCGAGGCCTGGCCAGATGAGAGCGATGGCAGGAACCACGATCCACCAGATCAGCACCGAACCAGCGCACATGATGGTGGCATACTTCAGTCCGACGATGTAACCCATACCGAGCAGGGCAGCCGAAGTGTTGCAGCTCAGGAAAAGTTTGCTCTTGGCTGCAATGGTTGTTCCGAGCGAGCAGAAGGTAGAGGTGAAGTTTTCTGCCCAGGTGCCAAAGGTAGCAACCACAAAGTCGAACAGACCACCCAGCACGCTGGCGATAATCAGAGGCTTGGCCGAAGACCCCTCGCCTTCGCCTGAAATGAGCACTTGAGTAGAGGCAGTTGCCTCTGGGAATGGATACTTGCCGTGCATCTCCTTGACAAAATACTTGCGGAAGGGGATGAGGAAGAGGATACCGATGACACCGCCTAGCAGTGAAGCCAGAAAGACCTCGAGGAATGAGACGCTGATCTGTGCATCAGGGAACTTCGAGTCAAGAATGTAGAGGGCTGGCAGAGTGAAAATGGCACCGGCCACAATCATGCCAGAGCAGGCACCGATGGATTGGATGATGACATTCTCGCCCAGAGGGTCCTTGCGCTTGGTGGCGCTGGCAAGGCCTACGGCAATGATGGTGATAGGGATGGCTGCTTCGAATACCTGACCGACCTTGAGGCCGAGGTAAGCTGTGGCAGCACTGAAGATGACGGCCATGAGCAGACCCCAGACGAGCGACCAGGTGGTCACCTCGCGAGGGTTGGCTTTGGCTGGCATCAGAGGCTGGTACTCTTCGCCTGGGCGCAGTTCGCGCATTGAATTTTCGGGGAGTCCTTTTTTCTGTTCCATTGTGATTATTTTTGTTATGTTATTTTTGTTCTTTTGTTGTCTTGATGCTGCTGATGATGGGGACCAACGAAAACCGACTGGAATGGGGTCTCACAGTTGAGGCACTCAGGTGCGGCGGAGTTGCCAGAGGCACGATTCGAAGTCAATGCCCGTGTTGGTGGGACCAGGGGTCTTAAGAGTTTCGATCAAGGCCTTGCGAACGAAATGAGAGGCTCGCTTTACTGACTGGGGGAATGGTACGCCATTGACGGCATCGGCTCCGAGGATGGAGGCGAAGACATCGCCTGTTCCCGAGCGTGTCTGCTCGACGATCATCTGGCGCTGGAACTCCATCTCCTGTCCTTCGTCGGCTACCGCGTTTCCGATGTAGTTTTCGCCCATCTTAATACCTGTAATTACGAGTTTCCGCGCACCCATACCCATGAGCTGCTTGGCCATGATAGCCAGCTCGGTGTGTTTCCATCCGCTCTCCTTATAGGGGGTGTCGGTGAGGAAGCAGGCCTCGGTGAGATTGGGTGTGATAATGTCTGCGTAGGCCAGGAGTTTCTTCATTTCCTCGCACATCTGGCGTGTGTAAGTGGGGTAGATGTGACCGTTGTCGCCCATCACAGGATCGACCAGGACAATGGTCTCTGGACGCCGGAAGTCCTTGATAAACTGTTCCACAATGCCAATCTGTTGGGCCGAACCTAAGAAACCGGTCATGATGGCGTTGAAATGCAGGTCGAGTTTCTTCCATTCTTCAATGTAGAGAGGCATCTTGTCGGTGAAATCCTCGCGAAAGAAACTAGGGAAACCCGTGTGGTTGGAGAAGATGGCCGTGGGCAGCGGGCAACCCTGCACACCCAGATGGCTCACAATGGGCTGAATGACCGAGATGCTGCAGCGGCCATACCCCGAGATGTCATTGATGATTGCTATCTTTTTACTCATTGATACTTTCAAACTTATCGTTCTTTCGATTTTTCGTGTTCCTTACATCGGATCAACATCATAATAGAAAACGATGCGGGCAAATTCCTGTTTGTTCTGTTGCATATAATCTTGAATCTGTATGAGGAGACGTCGCACCTCGGTGGTTGAGGCCTCACGTTCCACTTTAAGAAGAATCTGACGTATATACATATTCTTAATACGCGCGATGCCGGGACTTTCTGGCCCCAGTACGCGTTGTCCGAAGGTTTGGCGGAGGTGGTCAGCATATTGCACGGCCAGCTTTTCCAATCTGTCTTCGTAGCGTCCCTTCAGGTAAATCATGATCAGACGCGTGAAAGGAGGATAGCCGAAGCGTTGGCGATCGCGCAGCTGTGTCTCTGCCATCTGCTCGTAGTCATGGTTCACAACCTGTCGGAGCAATGGATGTTGCACGTCGCCACACTGAATAATCACCTCGCCCTCTTCGCCTTTACGTCGGCCAGCGCGACCTGCCACCTGCTCCATGAGCTGGAATGCTCGTTCGTGCGAGCGGAAGTCCGGGAAGTTCATAAGCGCGTCGGCATTGAGGATGCCCACAGTCTGAACCTCGCTGAAGTCGAGGCCCTTCGAGATCATTTGAGTGCCTATCAGTACGTTCGAACGTTTTTGCTCGAAGTCCTGGATGATACGTTCATAGCTCTTGCGTGACCCCGTGGTGTCAGTGTCCATACGAACGGGCTTGGCCAGAGGTACCAGACTCTGGAGTGTCTCCTCTATACGTTCGGTGCCAAATCCCTGTCCGTTGAGCTTACGACAACCACATAACGGACAACTGGCCGGCCAGGGCATTTGATAGCCGCAATAGTGGCATTGGAGCAAACGGGTGCGCTTGTGGTAAGTGAGCGTCACGTCGCACCGTGGACAACGTGGTGTCCAGCCACACTGTACGCACTCCACCTGCTGAGCATAGCCACGTCGGTTCTGAAACAGAATGGCTTGCTTGCCTGCCATCAGTGTCTGTTCGAGGCGTTTCAGCAGGAGAGAGGTGAAAGGTTCCTGAGTGACGTTGTTTTGCTGTTTTGCCAAAGACTTACTGAGTCCAGATTCCGAGTTGTAACGAGGCACGAGACTAGTCTGAGGCATCGACACACCAGTATGGCGTTCTGTAAGGTGCACCAGTCCGTATTTGCCTTTCTGTGCCAGATAATAACTCTCCAGGCTGGGTGTGGCACTGCCGAGCAACACCTTAGCACCGTGTCGCATGGCCAGGACGATGGCAACGTCACGTCCATTATAGCGAGGTGCTGGGTCCTGTTGCTTGTAACTGGGTTCGTGCTCCTCGTCCACAATGATGAGCCCTAATTGTTGGAATGGGAGGAAGATGGAGGAGCGGACTCCTACGATGAGATGAGGAACTGCACTATTGTTTTGTTGCGTTGTTGCGTTGTTAGTTTGTTGTTCCAGCATCTTCTTCCAGATCTCGACACGCTCAGTGTCTGAGAGCTTGGAGTGATAGACCAACATCTGGCGACCGAACACTCGGCGCAGTCGCAAACAGAGTTGGGTAGTAAGGGCAATCTCCGGCACCATGAGCAGCGCTTGTCGCCCCTGAGCGATGACTTCCTGAATAAGATGCACGTAGATTTCTGTCTTGCCCGATGAGGTGACACCATGTAGCAGACAGACCTGACGATCGTGGAAGCTCTGGCAGATCTGGCGGAAAGCCACACGTTGCATTTCACTCAGAGGATGAGGTGGCTCTGTGTGCTGGGGACGATAGGCATCCGCGCCTGTGTCAAGGCGAGAGACCTCCTCTTCGTAGGTCGAGAGCAGACCTTTTTTTTGCAGTTCGTTGAACGTCTGTGTGCTGGTACCGCTCTGTTTGAGCAATACATCTTTGGGTACAGGGTCAGCCTGATGTTTCTGCAGCACATGACTCATGTCGAGTAGCTTCATGAAGAGCGTCAACTGCTGTGGGCTTCGCTTAAGTGTCTCGAAGGCTCTCTCCAGGCCCTTTGTGTCATTGTCCTTGCCTTTGAGTAAAGTGCTGGCTGCATCTTCTTCCTCTTCGATGGCAGGGATGGCAATGCGTACCATGGTGCGCATCTTAGCACGGAAGTTCTCGCGCACCACACCTTCCTTCCCCTCCTCAGGCTTCAGCTCCGAGGGTAATGCAGCCTTCATCACATCACCAATGGGACACAGGTAGTAGTCTGCCATCCATTGCCACAGAGGAAACTGGGGATGGCGGATGATCGGGGCATCGTCCAGCACCTGAGTAATAGGCTTGATCTCGTACCCCGTCTCTGGCCGATGGGGCGATAGAGCTACGATAATGCCCGTATAGGTATGACTGCGTCCGAAGGGTGCCATCACGCGCATACCTACCTGCACTTTGCCCTCCTCGTTCTCGGGGATGAGATAGGTAAATGTCTGGTTCAAGGGAACCGGGAGGATCAAGTCTGCGTAGAGCATGCTAATGTTAGTTTAGAGAGGAGATTTATGGTTTAGTGTAGTTGTTGAGTTTAGAGTTGATAAATGTCCTGCTTGTCGATACAGCTCTAAATAACTATTATCTGCCAGACTGTCTAATGGCTCTGAACTCTCAACTTTCTACCACTTCATTACCTCTTGGGAGTAAGGGTGATGAGTGGGATGAGCATCTCCTCAAGCGAAATACCACCATGCTGGAACGTATCCTTGTAGTACTGCACGTAGTAATTGTAGTTGTTGGGGTAGGCAAAGAAGTCGTGTACGCCACAGATGGCATATTGTGTGCTCAGGTTGAGCACAGGTAGACCATATTCCTGCGGATGTTCTATCCAATAGAGTTGCTTGGACTGAGAGTTGAGGTTTTTGCCCAACTTATAGCGCAGGTTACTATTCACATTCTTGTCCCCCACAATCTTTACCGCATTATCGCAACGTATAGATCCATGGTCGGTGGTTAAAATCACCTTGTAACCCATCTCGGCAATGGTACGGAAGATTTCCATGGTCGATGAGTGTTCGAGCCATGTCTTGGTCAGGGCACGATAGGCAGCCTCGTTGTTGGCAAGTTCGCGCACTGTCTTCACTTCGGTGCGAGCATGGCTCAACATGTCGATAAAGTTCATTACGATTACGTTGAGCGGATAGCGGCTTAAGCCCTTCAGCTGGCCCGCCAGATGCTCTCCATAGCTATTCTCATTGACCTTGTGGTACGAGAATTCGTAGCGCTTGCGGAAGCGGTCGAGCTGTGTTTGTATCAATGGCGCCTCGTTCAGGTTCTTGCCCTGCTCTTCATCCTCATCGACCCACAGGTCGGGGAACATTGAGGCAATCTGGTCAGGCATCAGGCCGCTGAAGATGGCATTACGAGCATACTGTGTTGCGGTTGGGAGTATGGAGCAATAGACGTCTTCCTGACAGGTGAAGTATTCGCTCAGGGTGGGCTGGATGGCACGCCACTGGTCGAGGCGGAAATTGTCTATCACGATGAAGAAGAGCTTCTCGCCGTTGTCGAGCAGAGGAAAAACTCTCAGACGGAACAACTCAGGACTCATCATAGGTGTGCCGGGCAGAGCAGTACCTCCCTTACCTACATTGACCAGATGCGACACCCAGTCACGATAGTTCTTCTTCACATACTTGAAGAAGGTGGTGTCGGCCTCCTCTTTCTGCATCAGCAGCATCGCCCCTAACTGAGGATCTGAGCTTGCCGACAGTTCGGTCTCCCAATAGACGAGGCGTTTATAGACTTCCACCCAGTCGTCGAACGACCGTGCATCGCTAATGGCCATGCTGAGACGACCGAACTCCTGCTGGTAGCCTGTGGTCTGCTGTTGCTGAGTGATCTCGCGGCCATGCAAGTGCTTTTTGATGCTCATCAGCATCTGGTTGGGCAACACGGGCTTGATCAGGTAGTCGGCAATCTTCGATCCGATAGCCTGATCCATGATATCCTCCTCCTCGCTCTTGGTAATCATCACCACAGGCAGGGCTGGTGACATCTCTTTGAGAGCGGTGAGTGTCTCTAAGCCTGTAAGACCAGGCATGTGTTCATCCAGAAACACTAGATCGACGGTGTGGGCACGTGCATAGTCGAGCGCATCCTGACCATTGGTCATGGTTACAACGTCATATCCTTTCTTCTGGAGGAACATGATGTGGGGCTTTAGCAAGTCTATCTCGTCGTCAGCCCATAGTATCTGCGGGTTCATGCTGCTTGATTATATTGGTGCAAATCGATTTCGAGGTGTCGAATTCTTCGCCAGATTTTTTGGCAGAAAATTCGAGTGCTCGAAAAACTTGACAGAATTTGTTGCGAAGAATTCGAGACGTCGAAAACAACGCCAGAGTATCATATTCACTTTTCAACGTCTCAAAAAGCTTGCCAGAGTTTCTGGTGAGGAATCCGACATCTCGAATTCCTTACTAGATTCTCAAATTAACTTTCCGAGCTCTCGGAAACGATTATTCTTGCTCATCGGGTTGTTCCGTCTCGTCAGACGGTGTTTCATTTACCACTTCAGGCAGGGCGGACGGTGTTTGTATAGCTTCACCCTCACCATACGTCTCTTGTACCCACTGGAAGTATTCTTCGAAGGTCTTGCCCTGGAGCAATAAGCGGAAGTTCGGATCGCTGATGTCAATCTGAGTGATTTCATCGGGCAGCCAGAAGGTGTCGGAGTCTTCCACGCGCTCATGGTAATCGATGAGCTCCTGCAGGTCACTGAAGCCAGAGATGACCAGAACACTCAGGCCATTGCCCGTATCGATGATTTCGAGGTCAAAGTCCTTGACTAGATAGTTCTCGAAGTTGAATTTGGCAATCTCAAACAACAGGTTGTTCTTGGCCACGGTGGCATTGAGGGTGTCGGTCTGGTACATCAGCGAGTCGGTCTTGAAGGCCAGCAGCAGAACGTGTGGCACGTTGTCATCGTCGAGGAACTGCAGGGTCGAGTCGGCAGCGGCTCCATCGCCACCACTACGGAGCGATGTGCCCCACACCATGCCGCGTGCAGTGGTGCCAAACTGAAGCTCGCGACCTTCGCGATAGCCCTTCAGCATCAGGCTGGCCAGAGGTGACACGTCGCTCTCAGGGTAGGTGGCAGTGAGCGACTCGAGGTTTTCCTTGAATTGTTCGCCTTCGCCATCCTGAACATAGCTCAGAGCATGGAGGAACTGGAATTTTGGCATCAACTTCGAGAGTGGCCACTTCTCGTGTACGAAGTCGTAGTTGTTGTGCACGGTCTCGGTCTGCCCCTCCAGATAGGCTTCGTAGGTTTGAATGTAGAGCGAATCCTCGTGAGCCACCATATAGCGAAGTGTCTCGATGTAGTTAGGATCGCTCACAGCCACACCATAAGCGCTCTCAGGATAGGTGTCCATCAGACGGTGGCGCCATACGTCGGCCTCGGTCAAGAGACTGCTCTGCTTGTCGGTTTGGCCACTACGTGCAGCCATGTCGCTCATGCGCATGTACATTAAATATATACTATAATACATGTCCACTCGATGGTCCGTCTCAGGATAACGCTGCTCGGTTTGGATGAAGGTGCGGATAGCTAATGGGAAATTCTCGAGCTTCTCGTTGATGATCACACCCATGTTGTACATGCCCTCCTCGATGAGCTGGTTGGCGTTGGCCTTCTGCTCGTCGGTGAATGGAATCTGCGCCAGATAGTATTCTCGCTTGTGTGGATCGCTAGTAGCCTCATTGTCATCATCGGTTGTTTCGGCATCGGCTTTAATGGCAGTGCTGTCGGTCAGCAGGGTGCCATTGTCGGTCAGGATATCATCGTCAGCCCTGTCATCCATGGCTGTGGTGTCGGTCTCTTCGTCGAAGGTCACGGTCTCGGTCTTGTTCTTTCGGCGCCAGTCATCTTCTGGTTTTCGACTGCCCCATTTGCGTTGGAACTCAGTCTTGCCTGCACTCACCTGTGCAGGGTTGTAGAAGTACCAGGATTTGTCCTGCTGCCCCACCTGAGGCTGCTGAGTACCTTGTGCCAGAGGGTCAACATTGGTTGACTTCTTATCCTCGTATTCGGCTAGACGTGCCTCCTGCTCAGCCTTCTTTTCTGCCTCGATGAGATCTTTGATGATGCGGTCCAGTACTTTGTTGAGTTCTTCTTCAGACAGCTGACTGAGTTGCAGAAGGCTGTCTTGCAGCTGCACGGTCTCAGCATGGGTCTGTAGTTCGTCCAGTACATTGCTAAGGCGCGATATGCGAACATAGTCGGGATACTCCTTGTTTATGATACCCATGGCTACGCTGTAGGCTTTCTGAGCCCTGACATAATCCTCTTGTGCAAAGGTGATTTCACCTAGACGCAAGGCGGCAACAGCCTTGTCCAGACCGTTGCGCTTACTCTTCTCCAGTGCCTTGTCCAGCTGTCCGATAGCCTTGGCCGTATCTCCCTGCATCAGGGCTACATTGCCCAGACCGTAGTAGATCTGGTCCAGATATTCCTCGTTGCGATATTGGTGGCGCATATTGTTCAGCTTGCGCTCCATCTGGCGCAGAGCCTTGCTATCGCGTGGTTTGAGCTGGGTAGAATCGCCATAGCCAGCACGCTTGGCCATTACGCTCACCTGGGCAATCTTGGCGTTGAACTGCGTTTTGTAGTCCTTGCCGCTGTGTCCGAGCTTGCCATACAGATCGTAGGCCTTCTGATAGTCGCCTCGTTCCTCCAGCAACTGTGCCATGAGGTAGTCACAACGCAACCGCTGTGCCTTTGTCTGGAAAGCACCACGACCCACCTGTAGATATTCTACGGCCTGGGTGGCAGTCTCCTTGCGGGAGAGAAGTATCTCTGCCTGTGCCAGCGAGAAGGCCTGGCGCATGCTCCGAGTCATCTCCTTGTAGGCTTGCAGCTTGCTCAGCTGCTCCTGACTCTGATATTGCTTGGCGGGTATAACCAGTCCCAACTCCGTCTCTGCATCTATGCCATAGCCTTGCACGGCATAGATGCGAGCCAGCCAGATATGGCACTCGGCAATGGTGTAAGGCTTCCACCAGAAATGACGCAGGGTGTAGGCAAAGGTCGAAGCTGCTGCATTGAAGTCGCCTTTCATGAACTGCGCTTTGCCACTCAACATCCACACGTTGTGCATGTAGGGGTTGTATTCGCTGCGCTGTAGCCACTGTTTGTATTCTGGTGTATTCTTGCCCTTGCGCTTAGGTTTGTTGGTGATGCTGCGACGTTGCAGGGCCATCTTGCTCTTCTCGATGGCACGGTCGAAGTGATTGTTGGCTGCAGGTTCCTTCTTACCCACTTGCTGATAGACAGGATGCAGCCAGATGCGCTGGCTGAACTCTTCGTCATGCTTCTCCTCCATGGCTTTGAGTCCCTCCTTATAGGCCTCGCCGCCATTGAAGTAAAGGTTGTATTTGGTGGTCATAGCCTTGAAACTGCGCGTCAGGGCCGTATTGCTGTTGCAAGCTGTCATACATACGAGCAACGTCACCGCGATGCACGCGATGACGATTCTGCTTGTGCTATTATGATGGCCAAATATGCTCACAACCTTAGTTCAAAAACAACTCTAGTTGACTCTCAACTTTCAAAACTACTCTCAACCCTCACCCCTTTACTTTATCACTACTATGGTCCTCACCATTGGCTCCAACACTTTGGAATCGGCGTTCACGCACCACCAGCAGCACCTCGTCCATCAACTGCTCAGGCAGGTTGATCTGACGCAGCTGTAACGAACGTACCCAACCCGCGACTTCCACCTCTTTGAGTTCGTAGAAGACCTGAGCAAACTCGTCGGCCTCTTCATCAGTGTATTCATCGGCCTCGCGACCTCGGTATTGGTCCAGTTCTTCGTCAGCGTAGTAGATTATCTCCTTCGAGACAGCAGCCAACAGAGAGTCGCGTTCGCATGTGGCATGTTGGCCGCAGCACTCCTCTGGTACCTCTTGGGTCACTTCGAGGGGTGAAGTCTCGTCGGGTTTGGCTATTCCTGCCTCTACGCGCTTTTTGTATCGCTTATGTCCAATGAGGCTGACGCTGCCAACGGAGAGCAACAGGGCCACAAGGGCAAGAATCAGATAGAGCATGAATTATTCTTTATTGTTTTCATTCATATTTCGTTGATCTGGAAGCCCGCCTTCTTCAGATCGTCCCAGAAGGCCGGGTAGCTCTTGCTCACTACACCAGGGTCATCGATGTCGATGTGTCCGAGTTTCAGTGCAAAGGGTGCGAAAGCCATGGCCATGCGATGATCTTTGTATGTGGTAATAACTGGCGAAGCCTCAGGCAGGCAACGTTCGCCGTCCCAGCTCATCACGATGGTGTCACCAGTGTTAGCATCGTGCACCACGTAGCCCAGCTTCTGCAACTCCTGTTCGAGGGCAGCCACACGGTCAGTTTCTTTGATGCGAAGGGTGTGCAGGCCGCTAATACAGAACTTCTGGTCGAGCGCACAGCATGCTGCAATCACCGTCTGCGCCAGGTCGGGTTGGGAGGTGAGGTCTAGTTCCAGACACTTCGGACGCTGAGCAATTCGATCGAAGAAATCAGCAATGGCGGCATCGCCCTGCAGGCTTTGCTCAAACAGGCCCTTCAGCTGGATGCTGTGGTCTTGGGCCAAAGCCATGATCTGGAACCAGTAGCTGGATGCACTCCAGTCGCTCTCGATGCAGTATGTACGAGCTTGATAGGTTTGAGGCTCGATGCTGATGACCTGTGCCTCGCGGTTCCAATCCGAACGGATGCCAAACTCATTGAGCATGCTGAGCGTCATCTCAATATAAGGTACCGAAGTGACGTGGCCCGTCAGCGAGAGTTGCAGGCCTCGAGTGAGGGTAGGAGCAATCATGAGCAGGGCCGAGATGTATTGGCTCGACACGCTTCCGTCGATGCTCAGTGCTCCGCCTGACAACTGCCGGCCATGGATACGAAGGGGAGGGCATCCCTCACTCTCAACGTATTCGATCTTTGCACCTAATCGTTGCAAGGCATCAACCAGCAGGGCGATGGGACGCTTCTTCATGCGCTCCGATCCCGTCATCACAACTTCTGCTCCGTGGCGAGATGCAAAATAAGCAGTCAGGAAACGCATCGATGTGCCTGCGGCCCCGATATCGACGATGCGGGCACCATCGGTATTGAATACGTACTTCGACGCGTCGTCATCGAAGGCAGCCAACATCACTAGGGTGTCGTCACATTCGCTGATGTGCTCCAGTTCACCTCGTCCGCCAGCCAGGGCATTCATGATGAGTGCGCGGTTCGAAAGGCTCTTCGAGGCAGGCAGGTCTATCTCCACGCCTTGGCGCAGGTGGTCGGGAGCTATTACTCGGTATTGCATCACTTCGTAATTTGTTTTCAGAAATTAGTCATTTGTGTCCAAGCATTATTCTGCTACAATCCGACAAATGTTCACCACAGTCATCTTGGCTTTCTCCATTGACTGTACTGGTACATATTCATAGCGGCCATGCATATTCATGCCACCTGCGAAGATATTAGGACAGGGCAGCCCCTTGAACGAGAGTTGAGCGCCATCTGTACCGCCACGAATTGGCTGTACCTTAGGAGCAACGCCAGCCTCCATGATGGCACGCTTGGCAATCTCAACGATGCCCTGCTTGCCCTCGGCAGCACGCTTCTGGTCAGCCTCCTGCACCTTTTCGATCATGTTGTAGTACTGATCCTTCAGTACCACCTCGCACGAGCCAGGGTAGGCTTGGTTGAGATTCTCGGCCACACGCAGCATGTTCTCCTTGCGAGCCTCAAAAAGCTCACGGTCGTGGTCGCGAATGATGTAGGTGAGGGTGGCCTCCTCGACACCGCCCTCCATGTGGATCAGGTGGTAGAAACCCTCATAACCCTCTGTGTGCTCAGGACGCTCCTCCTCAGGTAATTGCTCGGCAAACTCCATAGCCAGAAGCGATGCGTTGATCATCTTGTCCTTGGCGGTGCCGGGATGCACATTAGCACCTTTCAGAATTACCTTGGCGCTGGCAGCGTTGAAGTTCTCGAACTCCAGTTCGCCCACTTCGCCGCCATCCATGGTGTAGGCAAACTCACAGCCGAAAAGATCCACGTTGAACTTATGAGCACCCAGGCCGATCTCCTCGTCTGGGTTGAAGGCAATGCGTACTTTGCCATGCTTGATTTCTGGATGCTCGCGCAGGTAAAGCATGGCAGAGATAATCTCGGCGATGCCAGCTTTGTCGTCAGCTCCCAATAGGGTTGTGCCGTCGGTCACAATCAAATCCTCGCCTACGTGATTGAGCAGCTCGGGGAACTTCTCAGTCTTCATAACAATTCCCTCAGCTTCGTTGAGCACGATGTCCTTGCCATCGTACTTCTCTACGATGCGTGGTTTTACGTTTTCGCCACTCATGTCGGGGGCAGTGTCCATGTGAGCGATGAAACCCACGGTGCTCACGTGCTCCTTGCCCTCTGAGGCAGGCAGGGTGGCGTAGAGGTAACCATTTTCGTCGAGCACTACTTCGTCGAAGCCAAGGGCTACAAGTTCGTCACGTAACTGCTTGGCAAATACCATCTGACCGGGAGTACTTGGGGTAACCCCACTCTCTTCATTACTGGTCGTGAAGACCTTCACATAGTTGAGGAAACGATCTATAAGTTCCATATCTTTCTGTTGTTTAGTTGCTATGTAAATATGTTGTTTTGTTCTTTTCTTATCGCAGGGAGGGACTTTAGTCATTATGAGTTTTTGTGGATTTTCAGGAAGCTCGTATCTCTTTTCGAGATCCGAGTCTTCTAAACTCCGAATAATATAACGTGCGCGAAAGCAAATTATTGCCCTCCGTACATGAAAATTCTCTATTCTCATAACCCCTTACCTCTTCATACCCCTCAAACTGCTCTAAACTCTAACCACTCCACTCTCTGTACTCAGTTTCCACTAACGATCTTATATAGCGTTTTCTCACCCTTGATCTTGAGTCCCTTCACCTTAGCAAGTGCAGCTTCTGCCACTTCGCGTCGTATGGCTACATAAGCACAATGGTCCAGCACGTCAATGCGTCCAAGATCCGACCCTGCTAGTCCTCCGTTCTTGGTGAAGAAGCCTACTACGTCACCCTTTGAGATCTTCTCTTTTTTACCACGGCCTATATAGACCGTCACATTGGGGGGCAATAGGTTCTGACTTTCGCGTTTCAGTGAATAATAGGGCAAGCGGTCGGAGATGAACTCCGGCATGATCTCGTTAGGGCCCAGCAGAATGTACGAGGCACCTGTGGTTCCTGCACGAGCCGTACGTCCGTTGCGATGCGTCCAGGCCTCTTCGCTCTGTGGCAGGTGATAGTGGATGATGTGTCCCACCTCGGGAATATCCAGTCCGCGCGATGCCAGATCGGTGCTCACTAGCAGCGTGATGCTGCGGCCACGGAAGCGGATCAAAGCTTTGTCGCGATATTCCTGTTCCAGACCACCATGGTACAGGGCGCTCTCAATGCCTTGATCCTGCAGATAGTGAGCAATGCGCTCGGCTGCTTCTCGGTAGTTGGCGAACACGATGGCTGTGGCTGGACTGCCCTCGTCGTTCGTTGGTAGTGCAAGCAGCAGTTCCTTAAGTGTTTCGAGCTTGTCCGGCACAGGAGACTTCACCTGATAGGCTTTCAGACCCTCCTGCACTTCATATTTGCAGTTCGACTCTTTGTCCTCTGCGCCATTGTTCGCATTTTGACATTTATTGTTCACGACCTGTTGGTAGTCGCTCATTCCCGTCCATGGCGCGATGGGGACGGCATGGGTGGCTGAGGTGAAGACGCGTTGCTTCAGTCCGGTCAGCTGGTCAAGAATAGCACGCATTTCCTCTTCAAAACCCAGTTCGAGCGATTTGTCAAATTCATCGATCACTAGTCGTTCCACTTGGGTAGGAGGAAAGCTGCCGCGCTCCAGATGATCCTTCAGTCGGCCTGGAGTACCTACGATGAGGCAGCGCTGCATACGTGAGTCTGCATCAATGAGGTTTTGCAGCTGATCCTGTTCGGTGCGGAGGTCATGGCCACCATAGCATGCCACACAGCGAATGCCGGTGTGCATGCGCTGCCACACGTCGCGTATCTGCTGTGCCAGCTCGCGTGACGGGGCAATAACCATGGCAGAACCCTCCTGAATGGCTAAAGGCAGCAGGAAGGCTACTGTCTTGCCGCTGCCCGTGGGCGAGAGCAGCAGCACGTTAACGCCTTGACTGGCGGTCTGCAGCATCTCTTCCTGCATCTGATTCAATTGCTCGAAGCCCAGCCCCTCTATGGCATGTTGCTTCACTTTTGAAATATGTTGTGTTGTCATGTTTTGTACTCGTTAGTCTATGGAGCATGATTGCCCCTTCTTTTGCGTGCAAAGATACAAACAATTGCACAATTTTCAAACAATTCGGGCCAAAAAGTGTCACTTTGGCGCCAATAATTTTGTCAAGTGGAAAAAAGAGGTTATCTTTGCACCCAAAATTTAGAATAACTTATGGGTTTTCGTCGACAATTATACAACATTATTGAACCAGCAGGTCGTCATAAAGGTGACGAGCGTCTGTCTGGCTATTTCGACAATTTCATGATGCTGATGATCGGGTTCGGCATTGCCCCTTTGCTGTTCCGACAGTCGTATCATGTGCTCGACGTTCTGGATAACGTCTCTTGTGGCGTGTTCATCATCGACTATGTCCTGCGCATGTTTACTGCAGACTTGCATCTGCCCAACATTCGTTGTCGATGGCTTCGCTTTGTGGTCTATCCGTTCACCCCGATGGCCATTTTTGATCTGCTCTCCATTCTCCCTTCGCTTCATCTCATCAGCAGTGCCTTCAAGATGCTGCGTCTCATGCGCTTGCTCAAACTATTGCGCTTGGTTCGCTTTATTCGATATTACAAGCCACTTCGCATCATGGGCAACGTCATGAAGCAGGAGGGAGGCACGCTGCTCACCGTCCTGACCTTTGCAGTGTTCTACATCTTTGTGACTGCCCTCTTGATGTTCAATGTGGAGGAACCAGATACCAACCACATGTTCGACACTTTCTTCGACGCTGTCTATTGGGCCACTTGCACGCTTACAACCGTGGGGTATGGCGACATTTTCCCAACTACGGCATTGGGTCGTGTGGTCTCAATGGTCTCAGCCATCATGGGTGTGGCCATCATCGCTTTGCCTTCGGGTATCATCACAGCCGGCTATCTCGATGAATTGCGACGCGATCGTGAGGAACAGAGACAGCGACGTGAGCTTCTGAAGCAGAATCGTGAGCAACAGAAGTTGTCCAGCCAGGTTGGGCAGATCATTGCTCCGCCTGCATCCTCTGAGGGTGAAGCCGATGATTTATAATACGTCATTTAGCCATCTGTAACCGCTAATCTTGCGCAAAAAAGCAGTTTTTTTGCGCTTTTTTGCATTTTTTGCCACATTCCTATTATTATTTCAAATAATATTTTTATCTTTGCACCTTGATGAAACGTGTTTTGGTTATGTTTTGCCTCGTTTGGTTCTCTTTGCACTTGGGATTTGCCGAAAATCTCAGGGAGGTAATAGCACGTTATGAGCCAGACATGTCCAAGGGTCTCATTTATGTCAGTAAGATCGACATGACTCTCACCTTGGCCGACAGTCAGGGCTCCATCATCAAGACCTATCCCATGGCGTGTGGTAAGAGCATTGGTCGCAAACTAGTCAAAGGCGATATGAAGACGCCCGAGGGTGTATTCTCCCTTCAGCAGATTCAGGAGGCCTCCAGTTGGGGGCATAACTTCAACGATGGCAAAGGTTACATCAAGCATGCCTACGGACCTTGGTTCCTGCGCCTCAAGACTCCAGGTTTCAGTGGCATAGGTATTCACGGTACACATGCGCCCGAGAGCATCGGAACCCGCGCTACCGAGGGTTGCATCCGTTTGGAGAATAGTAACATCGACGACCTCCAATCCCGCGTGACGCTTGGCATGACTGTCATCATAGGTCCTGAGTCTGGCACACCGGCCTCTGAGATTGCGGGAGTCAGGACTTCTGGGTCAAAACAAACTGCGGGCAAAGGGCAGACTCCTGTGCCGACCAAGACTGCCATAGTAGTCACTCCGATAGTTGAACCTCAGGTCCCCGACTCTGTGATCCAATACATCCGTCCGTCCTGGAATTGGCCACCGCTCGATGAAGAGCGTGTAGCCACCCCCATCCAACAATAATTATACATTATAAATAATAAATTTCACATTTATGAAAAGAGACAGTCTCCTTTTTGATCTGATCAGTGAAGAGCGTCAGCGCCAGATGAAGGGCATCGAGCTTATCGCATCAGAGAACATCGTCAGCGACCAGGTCCTTGAGGCCATGGGCAGTGTGCTCACCAACAAGTATGCCGAGGGTTACCCAGGCAAGCGTTACTATGGCGGTTGTCAGGTAGTCGATAAGGTTGAGCAGCTTGCCATCGATCGTCTGAAGGAGATCTTCGGAGCTTGCTGGGCCAATGTTCAGCCCCACTCAGGTGCTCAGGCCAATGAGGCAGTACTTGCTGCTGTTCTTAACCCAGGCGATACTTTCATGGGCCTCAACCTTGCTCATGGCGGTCACCTCAGCCATGGTTCCGCAGTTAACTCTTCCGGTCTTCTCTACAACCCAGTTGCCTATAACCTCAATGAGGAGACTGGTCGTGTAGATTATGATCAGATGGAGCAGCTTGCCCTTGAGAACAAGCCAAAGCTCATCATAGGTGGTGGCTCTGCCTATAGTCGTGAGTGGGATTACAAGCGCATGCGCGAGATTGCTGACAAGGTAGGAGCTATCCTCATGATCGACATGGCTCACCCTGCAGGCCTCATCGCAGCCGGTCTGCTCGACAACCCTGTGAAGTATGCTCACATCGTCACCACCACCACCCACAAGTCACTCCGTGGCCCACGTGGCGGTGCCATCATGATCGGCGTTGACTTCCCTAACCCTAAGGGCCTCAAGACTCCAAAGGGTGAGGTGAAGATGATGTCAGCTGCCCTCGATAGCTCAGTCTTCCCTGGTACCCAGGGCGGCCCACTCGAGCACGTCATTGCTGCCAAGGCAGTGGCCTTTGGCGAGATCCTTCAGCCTGAGTTCAAGGAGTATGCCCTTCAGGTCAAGAAGAATGCTGCCGTACTCGCAGAGGAGCTCACCAAGCGTGGCTTCAAGATCATCTCAGGCGGCACCGACAACCACTCGATGCTCGTTGACCTCCGCACCAAGTACCCAGAGCTCACGGGTAAGGTAGCCGAGAAGGCACTCGTAGCTGCTGACATCACCGCCAACAAGAACATGGTTCCATTCGACTCACGTTCGGCCTTCCAGACATCAGGCATCCGTCTCGGTACTCCAGCCATCACTACTCGTGGCGCCAAGGAGGATCTGATGATTCAGATTGCAGCCTGGATTGAGGAGGTTCTCAACGCTCCAGAGGACGAGGCTGTAATCGCCAAGGTTCGCAGTGAGGTGAATGCCAAGATGGCCAACTACCCACTCTTCGCCTATTGATCATCTGTCATTTCGTACGTTAACCCATACAATTCATACAATCCGACTTGATAAGTTTGGTGCAAAGAAGCAGATTTGCTATCTTTGCACCAAACTTTTTTACAATTACTATAAAGATGAGTGTGCAGTACGATGCAGATAATAAACGTAAACAGCGGTTTACAAACTGAAAAATCCGCTAAAAAACAAAATAAATCCGCAAATAGTCCGCAACTCTCATTTTTAGGACTGAAAGATGATGCTCTATTTAAGTTCTCGGAGAGGATTTTGCCAAGAGCTAAATGCTTGATATATAGAAAAGAAAAACCTCCAAAATCTTTCGATCTTGGAGGCTGGCTGAAGCAGCAAATCTGCCACTTTTAGTGCCCGAGGCGGGACTCGAACCCGCATGGCATGCACCATACGCACCTGAAACGTACGCGTCTACCAATTTCGCCACCCGGGCGCTTTTGGACTAAGACTTGTGAGGGCAAAAGCACTCACCGTATTAGTGTTTCAGCTATGCAAACTTGGGTATTTGTTCCTTGTTTGCGGGTGCAAAGATAGAGATTATTTTTTATATCTCCAAATTTTTTTGCAACTTTTTTTGATTTTCCCTGCATTTTCCTTATTTGTGGTCTGTTAAAAGGGGTGTAAATGCCAAAATAGAGGGGAAAAGACGCTGTGCGACTCAGTAATACGGGGTGTTTGCAAAATACCTTGTAGCTCTTATTCGACGCGGAATGTAGCTACGACTCCCTGATGCCCCTCGCTGTCTGTGCCCGACACGTTGTATGAGCCTGTGGCGAAGAGCTGAGAGGGGAGGGTGACGGTTCCACCTATGGCATGAGCAGTGTGGACCAACTCGTCATGAGCATTGAGAATGCTGACAGAGGTTCCATCGGCCAACCCGATGATGTGGATCGGCTCTTGACTCCCTGCAGGTACGTTGCCTGGCTGGCAGTATGCTGCACTGGCAAAGGGGAGGCTGTGTTCGTCCACTTCGTAATGATAGGCCAGAATGCCATCGAGACAAGAGATCCAGAGTGTGTGGCTTGTTTCGTCGAACGCCAGGGCTAGCACCTCGTTGGAGGTGAGAAGGCAGTTGTCAGTCGTGAAGTGTGCAAGCTGGTGCTTGGCCGAAGGATCGTAGAGATAGATGCCCTCGCCTGTTGTGCCAATCCAAAGGCGGCCCTCTGGGTCGAAGAGCAGGGTGTTGGCTTTCAGGCCATCGAAGGCGGTTCGCACGCGCCCTGGTTCGTCGAACACCTGTTCGGGTGTGTCGATGACGTAGATGCCGCTGGTGGTGAGTATCCAGATGGCGCCATCGGGACCTTCTGCCACATTATAGAAATAATAGGGGTGGATGGTGCGGCCCTCCTCGTCGGTGAACTTCTGAAGGGTAATGCTACGGTCGTCTTTTGTATCTGTGAGAGTGCCAGCATAGTCGTAGGCGAAGACAAGCCCTTTCTGATAGCCTGTCACTTTGCATCCCCAGAGCATTTTTTTGTCGCTATGACGTGAATGGAAGAGGTGAGGAAGGCTTGTTTGTCCTGCGCATCCCTGTATGGCGAACTTATACCATTTGCCTGTATGTGTGCGTACACGGAGCATCTCGTTGACACCTTCGTTGACAAACCACAGGTCGTTCTGAGGAGAGAATGCAAGGCCACCCACACGAGCTGAGTTGCCTGAGAAAGCCTCGATGAGTGCTGTCTTGTCGAAGTTGTCCCAGCGCTTGTTGAGTGTGTTGTTCTGGATGACGTAGATGCCGTTTTCGAGCGAAGAGTAGTAGTATCGACGGGGGGTTGAGGGGTCGGGGATCATGTCCATGATGCCACCGAAGGTTTTGCGTTCAGACAGGTTGCCCGTCACGGCATTGTGTGTCATGTTGCTCCACTGCTGGGTGGCAGGGTTGTACTCTGAGAGGTAGCCTTGGGTGGTGAGATTGGCATTGTAGCCATAGAACACCAAGTCGGACACATGGCAGGTGGAGAGCAGGTCGTGGGCGTAGTGCAAGCGGTTGTTGTTGCCTCCCTGTTGCTGTCGGCCCAAGTCGAGCGCTTCGTCCCTGACGCTGCTGACCAGTCCTTGGTCGGGATAGAGTGTGTAGATGGTATCACCTGTGACCGATGCACATTGGTCATTGGCTCCTGCAGGCACGATGACCGTAGGCGGTTGCTGGAAGGTGCGGCTCCAGCTCTGAGGGTTGTAGAGGTTGCCTGTGAGTGGACACCTGAAGGTGTTGCCTGCGTTGTTGCGATAGTAATAGTGATTGCGGTCGATCCATGTGTAGAGGACAGGCAGGTCGGTGGTGATGCTGTAAAGGATGACCTCGGCGGCAGGGTCGATGATCATGAATCCGTAGTCGGTACTGACGCACAACATTTCGTTCGACATGAGCACGCGATTGATGTGCTTGCTGTGACCGGCATAGGGGGTCTCGTTGAGCTCTGTCAGGCAGATCGTGGTGCCGTCAGGACGAAGCAGGTCGATGTTGCCGTCGGCATAGACGATGGCAGTCTTTCTCGAAGTGGTGCTGTAGGCAATGTCGGCAATTTCGTAACTCGACAACCCATTCTCGCGGTTCAGTTCGCCCGTCAGCTCCCAGCGTGGACCGTTAGCCATCAGCAGGCGGTTTCCCTTGAGCACAAAGAGGTCGTCGCCAGCACAGAGTACACGACGATAGTTGTCGGCATAAGGGTGGTATTGCCAGCTGCCTGCAAGGAGGGCAAAGGGGGCAAGGAGGAGCAACAGAAGTAGGAATCGGTTCATAGGCTGCGAAAAACGTTGGCTGTCGGCTTGGCTTAAAGGCTGCGATAGACGGTGGCTACCTGTTGGGCAATGACGTCCCAGTTGTACTTCTCCATGTCATAGACATACTTGTGGTAGGGGCCATCGACGATGGATTGCAGACGGGCTGTGAGCTCGAGCACATCGCCACAGTGGAAGTAGTTTCGGGCAGGCAGACCCACCTCAAGGTTGGCTGGGATGTCGCTCACCAAGGTCGGTGCACCGTAGGACATGGCCTCGAGCAGGGCGATGGGCAAACCTTCGTGTGAGGAGGGGAGCACGTAACAGCAGGTGTGGTTGAGCAGCGAATGGAGTCGCTTGCCCTTGATGAAACCGGTGAGAATCACATTGTGCTCCTTGGCCATGGCCTTCAGCTGGTTGGAGTAGCTGTCCTCAAAGTCCGAATCTCCTGCTATGACCAGCTTGCATCCGTGGTTGTCGATCTTGGAGAAAGCTTGAATCAGGTGGTGCAGATTCTTTTCGGGAGCAAAGCGGCACATGCCTAAGATATACTTGCCAGGTTCAATGCCAAGGTGGCTGAAATAGGCTGGGTCTGAAATGTCCTCAGCGGCTGGTACTCCGTTGTATATGAGGTGCATCTTGTGGTTGATGTGATACTTCTTGCGCAATAGTTCGCGTATGCCTTCGCTGATGACTATCACCTTGTTGGCAAATGTGGCACCCATGGCTTCGCCAAAGCGCAGCATGAGCTTAGCCATCCATCCCCACTTCACGCGGTCATAGTCTTGGCCATGGTGGGTGAAGACCACTTTCATGCCCAACATGCGGGCTATAGGTGTGAGGATAGCTGGTCCGCAGGCGTGGATGTGCAGAATCTGTGCGTGCAGATTGTGTGCTTTCCAGACGGCACGCCAAGTGTGGGTGATGGCTTCGAAACTCTTGCTGCGAGGTGCAGGGATGTCGAGCAGCTTGACCCCATTCCAATGTAGCAGGTGGTCGTGGATGTAGCTGGTGCGGCGTATGACGGTGACGTCGAAATCCATGCCTGCCAGACGGGGAAAGAGCTCCTCGCAGTGGGTTTCAACACCGCCCATGATGTTGGGGATGCCTCGTGTGCCTGTAACTACTATGCGGTTTTTGATTTTGTTCACGTTATGTGTGTTATTGGGGGGATAAGAAAAGGTGTGTGTAATAAAAAAGACTAGAGATCACTCGTCAGCTGATGACTATCAATGTGCGGTTCTCAGATCGCCCTGACGAGGATCCTGACCCACGTCATGCCAGGTTTTGTCCAGACAGGCGGGTTTGCCTTGCAGAGAGCGTAACTTATTGCGCAGAGCCCAACCCAGCGGGTACTTGATGTACTTGTGCATTACGGGCGAAGCGGTGCCCACCATCCAGCAATTCTTGGCACAGGTACGCACCTTCTGACGCACAGCCTCGGCTTCAGGACTCTGCCATATAGTCATGAAATCGGCCTTGTGGATGTTGCCCATTGACTGCTTCCAGTACTTCTCTTCCAGGCCGTTGCAGGGATAGACCTCACCCCATGGATCGATAAAGAAATTGGCCGAACCTGCCTCACAGGGAAGCATGCGTCGGCCTCCCTCTATATAATTGATTAGGCCCATGTTGAACCATGCGCGGAACCATGACTTGGGGTGATTCTCCTTGAGCTGCAGGTTCACGAGCTTCTCGAAGTTGCGACACACCTCCTCACGGTTGGTGATCACATTGTCGTCCTTGTGGAAATAGTAGCTGTTGTGGAAGGCTGCAGTAGCGAATTCCAGGCCCATGCTGAGCGACAGCTTATAGAGCTCGAGCATATCGGCCGAGTTGTTATTCGATACAGTGCAGCCAAAGCCAATGTCCTTGAGGCCCATCTGCTGAAGAGTCTTGAGGGTGCGAAGCCCCTTCTCAAATCCGCCCTCGCGCCCGCGCAATTCATCGTTCTTCTGCTGCAGACCCTCGATGCTGATGCGGATGCCAATGTTAGGGAAGCGCTTGGCCAGAGCAATAACGCGGTCCTCGAACCATCCGCTTGTTGAGATGACAATGCGGTCGGTGTGGCGGTAGCACTCCTCAACAATCTCTGCCAGGTCTTCACGAATAAAGGGTTCACCACCCGTAAGGTTGATGAACTTGAGACGAGGCAATGTCCTGAGATCTTGGGCCTTGATTTCCTCTTCTTTGTGTGTCGGGTTCTTCCAGATGTTGCACATCACGCATCGCATAGGACAGCGATAGGTCAGGATGATGCTGGCATCGGTAGGTTGTTGTATGTTGGGTTTGGGCATATTATGCAAGCTTGCTATACCGCGCTGTCTGCGCTGTATTATAGTACTACTGCATTTATAACGCGAATTGCCCCGTATTATTGTATGAAAGGCAAGATTTTTATGGCAAAATGTCATTATGAGGCAAAAATAGGGGCGGCATTGGGCAATAAAGGGCACTAACGCGCGTTATATAGGTGTTCATGTTTATTGCAGCTTAATTGCCGATCATCCGATTATTACGTCTATGAACCTGCTCGATAGTCATTCTTCAGCATGCTGGGGCGCGATGTGTATGGCCCTCTTGCTTTCTGCTTCATCCCTTGCCAAGGCTGAAACCCTGACAGCGGAGCACGACAATGTGCCGGCCAGCGACACTCGCTTGTGCTACGACCTCACGATGGAAGGTGCTGTGGGCAGTGGCGAGTTTTCGGCTTACCACGTCGTGAGCCAACGCCACCATGTGCTTGGCATTCGTAGCAATACTGGCTATCTGCGAGCTGCCATCGCGGGACGTAAGAGTTGGGTGCAACGACCCTCGCTCAGCTTGTCAGGTGCGCTCGATGTGGTGGCCCCTCTGCGTGGCGACCGACAGACATGGTTGCAGCAGGCCTATCTGCGGCTGGACTGGAACTCGTTCTATCTTGAGGCTGGTCAGCGCGAGCATGATCCTGTGTTGCGTGACGTGCAGCTTTCGTCCGGTTCGCTTATCACCTCGGGCAACGCCAAGCCCCTTCCTGAGGTGCGCATAGGTACTCGTGGTTTCTACACTCTGCCTTGGATGCACGAGTGGCTGCAAGTGCAGGCCGATGCCTCGTACGGCCGTTTTCTGGACGATGACTGGATGCAGGATCGCTATGATCGCTACTATGCCCAGTATGGTAATTCGTGGATTACGACGGGTGTCTGGTTTCATCATAAGCGACTGTATGTGCGTACTAATCCCGACAAAATTCTGTCCCTGACACTGGGTGCAGAGCATGCTGTGCAGTTCGGTGGGCATCAGGTGATGCACGTGAATGGTGAAGAGCTTCAAGCCTGGTCCGGTTCGAAGCCCAAAGACTTTCTGGAAGTGATAATCCCCACAGGCGGTGATGGCAGCATGGGATCGACCAACGATCGCACGCAAGAGTGGGTCAAGGGCAATCATCTGGGGCAGTGGACCATTCAGCTGGATTGGAGTCTCATCTCAAACCAGCGTCTCTCAGTCTATATGGAAAACCCCTTTGAGGACGGATCAGGCATCAAGAAGGGCAATGGATGGGATGGCCTCTGGGGCATGGAGTTCAAGGACAGCCGGCCTGGCATGCGCCCTGTGCGTGGCATTGTGGTCGAATACCTCGACCTTACCGACCAGTCAGGCCCCATGCACTGGGAGCCCAACGACTACATAGGTCTGGATGGCCATGTGGCAGACCATGCTACGGGTAACGACAACTATTACAACAATTACTTCTACAATGGTTTTGCTCACTATGGCATGGCCATGGGTTCGCCTCTGGCTCAGTCTCCTATCTACAATCAGGATGGCTACCTCAACTTTGCAGACAACCGTGTGCGTGCTTGGCACTTAGGCGTGTCGGGCGACTTAGGAACAGCGGGTGGCTCGTCTTCGCATTGGGATTATCGGTTGCTGGCCACCTATCGCGAGGGATGGGGCACCTACTTCATTCCACTTGAGCGGATGCACCACAGCCTCGATCTGCTTGTGCAATGTGGTTGGCAGATGGGAGCTTGGCGATGCTCCACAGCATTCGGTCTCTCGCAGGGCAATGTCTATGGCGATTGTACTACGTTCAACTTCAAAATCGGATATCATGGCAAGTTATTATGATTCGACAAAAGCCGGCATGAAGGCCTTGGGTCCTCTCCGTCGTTTTGCGTCAATCCAAGCGTCAGCCGCGCTCTCTTTCCTGCTTTTTATGTTCGCATCTTGTCGCAACGAAGAGGACATTCAGGGGCTCATGGGGCAGTGGCAACTTGAGGAATACCATTCTGACGATGGTACGCAAGGCCCCTCTTTGGGACGACAGTGGTACCTCTCCTTCGCTGGTCACACAGCCTGGGTCAAGGAGGTTGAGGCTGCTTCGCATGAATACCAGAGTGTCTTCGCAGCCTGCGATATCCGCTCGGACAGCCTTCTCATGGAGTTCACTTTGCGTTACGGACATAGCGACACCTTGCTCGTTGAGCGAACCATGCACTTCCCCTCTTTCGGCCACTCGTCTCTGGGTATGCAGAGAATTGATGACAACACCTTGATGTTGCAGAGCGGTTCGCGTGTGTGGCGGTGGAAGCGTTATTGATGGATTCTGGTATCGTAAATGGCATCTGATGCGTTCCGTGATTCTTGCCGAATTGTCCATGGCGGTAATGGTCAGTCCGAGGGAGTGACAGGTCGGATTGTCTGGCACACATGGAATCAACACCTCGTACGGTGTGTTGACTCTGTTGATACACAGAGGGGCAAAAGCTGCAACTTTTGCCCCTCTGCGCATAGAAGATCGCACTAATCGGTGCCTGAATGCTTGGTTTGGCATGCGCGGAATCAACACTTTGTACGATGTGTTGACTACGTTGATGCACAGAGGGGCAAAATATGCAGCTTTTGCCCCTCTGTGAGTCCCGAAAATCAACACTACGTACGATGTGTCAAATTCACATGTACAGAATGTCAAATTTGCATGTATAGAATGCCAATTACACAAAGAGAAGCCCTCACTCCGAATAGAAGTGAGGGCGTTGTGATATCTTGCAGAAAGATATTACTTCTTGCGGTTGCCGTAGCGGTTGAGGAACTTATCAACACGACCTGCTGTGTCGACGAGCTTGTGCTTGCCAGTGTAGAATGGGTGGCTGGCAGAGGTGATTTCAAGCTTTACGAGTGGATACTCAACGCCGTCGATCTCAATGGTCTCCTTGGTGTTGATGGTTGAACGCGAAATGAAGGTAACATCATTCGACATGTCCTTGAAAGCTACAGGACGATAGTTGCTTGGGTGCAAATCTTTCTTCATTGTTGTATTTGTTTTGTGACCGGGGAATATGCTCGGTCTGATTAATTTTCGGGCGCAAAGATAGCGAATATTTATTAAAATGTAAAATGTAAAGGGAAAGAAATGCTTTGAGGAGTTGAGATTTCATTAGTAAATGTGCAAAATGATAGGCTTAACTGTCAATTTTGCGTCGTAAACTTACATTATACATTTGTCGCGTGGGGACTCATACCATCGCACAGAACACCAGATAGCAGAGGGCTGCTGGTGCGGCTAGGATGAGGGAGTCAAAGCGGTCCCAGAGGCCTCCGTGGCCTGGGAGCAGGTTGCCGGAGTCCTTGACGCCTACGCCGCGCTTGACGAGCGACTCAATCAGGTCGCCATAGGTGGAGAAGATGCTGACTATGAGGCCGAGGCCGATCCATTGCAGGGTAGTGAGGCGCAGGCCTTCGTGCAGGTTGATGCCAAAGAGGTTCCAGATGTAGTCGTAAGAGAGGCCCCAGCCGAGCAACATGGCGAAGATGAGGCCACCGTAGACACCCTCCCAGGTCTTCTTGGGCGAGACGCGAGGGAAGAGCTTGTGAGTCTTCATCAGGGAGTTGCAGGTCATTCCTGTGAGGTAGGCACCGGTGTCGTTGATCCAGATGAAGAAAAAGAGCGACAGCACGAAGATGGGGCTATAGTCCTTGAGCACTTCGCCTAGTGGAAAGGCCTGCGTGTGGAATGCTATGCCTGAGAGCATGGCGAAAGGAATGGCAATATAGACCTGTCCGAGAATGATGTAGGCGATCTCGCGTATGGGGTTCTCCTGTTTGGTGTAGAGACGGCTGATGAACATCACGATGAGGTAGATGGCATAGAAGCAGAACACCCATCGCGTGGTGAGGTGCGAGGCATCGAGGAATGTGAACACGAAGAAAGCCGAGCCTGCCAGACTATGGAGGGGACGGAAAATATGGACTTCGCGTGAGATGTTGATCAGGTTATAGAATTCCCACAGGATACCGCACAGCAGCACAGAGAAGAAGACTACGAACGAGTATGGACCCGCAATGATGGCCCAAACCATCACTGCTACGAGTAGTATTGCGGTTATGGTGCGTAGGAGGAAGGAGCGCATGAATTAATGGATCATTAAATAATTCATAATTGATAATCAGACCTCGGGGAGTGCAGTAGGTGTAGTATCGTCGGCTTCTGAGGCAGTGGAGGAGGCATTCTGCTGCTGCAGTAGGAGTTCGTCAGAACGTGATGCCCAGGCGCGTGGCCCGAAAATGTGTTCGACGTCTTCGGTGAAGATGACCTCGCGCTCTTCGAGTGTGGCAGCCAGTCGGTTATGGCCCTCGCTGTGCTCCATAAGAAGCTGCTTGGCTCGCTCATACTGTTCGGCAATGAGCTTGGATATTTCCTGGTCAATGGTCTTAGCGCGTTCCTCGGAGAATGGCTTTGAGAAGCTGTATTCCTGACCAGTGGAGTCGTAATAGCAGACGTTAGGCAACGATTTGCTCATGCCGTAGTAGGCCACCATGGCGTAAGCCTGCTTGGTGACGCGTTCCAGATCGTTGGCTGCACCACTGGAGATGGTGCCCAGGAAGAGCTCCTCAGCAGCACGTCCTCCCAGGAGGCCGCAGATCTCGTCGCACATGGCTTGATAGGTGACAATCTGTCGCTCCTCAGGCATGTACCATGCTGCACCCAGAGCATTGCCACGAGGCACAATGGTGACCTTGACCAGAGGATTGCCATACTTAAGATGCCATGAGATGGTGGCATGACCGGCTTCGTGCACGGCGATGGAGTGTTTTTCCTCGATGGTCATGACTTTGGACTTCTTCTCCAAACCACCGATGATGCGGTCCACAGCGTCGTTGAAGTCGTGCTCATCGACAGTCTCTTTGCCATTGCGAGCGGCAATGAGGGCGGCCTCGTTGCAGACATTGGCAATGTCGGCACCGCTGAACCCTGGAGTCTGACGCGCCAGCTTGGCCACATCGAGGTCGGCAGCCAACTTGAGAGGCTTGAGGTGGACATTGAAAATCTCTACACGATCTTGTAGCTCTGGCAGATCAACGTGTATCTGACGGTCGAAACGACCTGCACGGAGCAGGGCCTTATCGAGGATGTCGGCACGGTTGGTGGCAGCCAGGATGATAACACCAGAGTTAGTGCCGAAGCCGTCCATCTCGGTGAGCAGCTGGTTGAGGGTCGATTCGCGCTCGTCGTTGCTGGGCATACCACCACGATTTGAGCGAGCACGTCCCACGGCATCGATCTCGTCGATGAAAATGATGCAGGGAGCCTTCTCCTTGGCCTGTCGGAAGAGATCGCGCACACGGCTGGCTCCAACGCCAACAAACATTTCGACGAAATCAGAGCCTGACATTGAGAAGAATGGAACATCAGCCTCACCAGCTACAGCTTTGGCCAACAATGTCTTGCCTGTGCCTGGAGGGCCTACGAGCAGGGCACCCTTAGGAATTTTGCCACCCAGGTTGGTGAACTTCTCAGGGTTTTTCAAAAACTCCACTATTTCCTGCACCTCTTGCTTAGCTTCGCTGAGGCCGGCTACATCCTGGAAGGTGACCTTCATCTTGTTGTCCTTCTCATAGACTTGTGCCTTGCTGCGCCCCACATTGAAGATGCCTCCGAGACCGCCACCACCGCCTCCGCGGCTGAAGCCTCGGAAGAAGACGAAGTAGAAGAACAACAGCATCAACAGTGGAGAAGCCAGGCTGAGGATGAGGTCCCAGGGACCATTGCCCTTCTCATAACGCACATCGCCTGAGAACTGACTGTCTTCGGACTGCCGCCATTTCTCCACATCGTCGGCAAACTTGTCGGCCGAGGGTATGTTGGTCTCGATGGTGAGCTGTTTGCCTTCTTGCTTCGATTGCTCAAAGGTGGTTTTCAGCCCTTTCATATTCTCAAGGGTAGGTGCTTTTTCGAGCTTGGCGGTAGCCACTCCCGTCTTGGTGTTGACTACGAGCGACGTGAAGTCTCCCTCCTGAGCCATCTTGGCGAAGTCGGAATAACCGACCTCGCGCGTCATATCATTGCCCGAGAAGAAATATACTCCAAAGAGGACGGATGCGATGATAAGGTAGATCCAATAAAAGTTGAATCCACCTCCGCCCCTCGTGCCCGAGGGACGCATGGGGTTGTTGTCCTGAGTATTGTTGTGGCTCTGTGGAGCCTGATTGTTCTTTGTTGCCACTGTATTGGGATATTTGGTTTTTGACAAATTGCTGATTGCGCTACTTTCGCAAGTGCTATAGTTGTTTGTTTTGAGGGCGTTTCATTTGCGAAATTTGAGGTTATAGTTCCTCGAACTTCGTGATTCGCGCATCCTCCCAAAGCGATTCGAGACGATAGAATTCGCGTGTCTCGGGTTGGAAGATATGGACCAGAACATACCCATAGTCGATGGCAACCCACAGTCGGTTCTGCATGCCCACTTGACCTTGATGGTGCAGACCTGCGTGTTCGCGGATATGGTCGGTGAGTGTGTTGGCAATGCCATAGACATGGGTCGATGACGTACCCTCGCAGACTACGAAGTACTGGAAAGCCGCCTCCTCAATGTCGCGCATGTCGATGAGCTGTATGTCGCGAGCCTTGGCGTTTTGCAGGCCCTCAATGATGCTGTCAATTAGTATGTCTGTCATTATTCTTGATTGAAGTTGCACATAAAATCGCGCAAAGATAGCGATATTTTTTGAGTTTTTGTTATAAAATATGCTAAAAATGATTTTGAGGCATGTTTTTTTGCTTTTTTCTTGCTAGGTTGCAGATTTTTTCGTATATTTGCATCGCATTTCTGGCCTCTTAGTAGAGGAATAAGATGACAAATATACATTATAAATATATAAAAGACTATTATGGAAATCAGAGGACGTATCGTTCAGGTCCTGCCACTGGCATCGGGCGTGAGCAGAACAGGTAACAATTGGCGCAAGCAAGAGTATGTATTGGAGACCTTCGACCAGTATCCTCGCAAGGTGCTCTTCAACTTCTTCAACAATACCATCGACCAGTATCCACTGCAGGTTGGCGAGGATATTATTCTGAGCTTCGATCTGGAGAGCCGTAGCTATGTTGGTCGCGATGGCGTAGAGCGTTGGAGCACTGACGTGCGTGGCTGGAAGGTCGAGAAGGCCGATGCTCAGATGGCTGCACCTGGTTATGCTCCACAGGCAGGCTTCGCACCACAACAGCCAGTTGCTGGTTTTGGTGCAGCACCACAGCAGGCAGGTTTTGCTCCACAGCCAACTGCTGCTCAACCTTTCGAGGCTCCTCAGCCGGTAGTGCCACAGTTCCCAGCTGCTGAGCCACAGGCAGCTGCTGGTACTGATGATCTACCGTTCTGATATCATTGTGTTGGCAAAAATATAAAAAAATATTCCCGCGTCCAAACTTTGTTGACAGAGGTTTGGACGCGGTGTTGTGTCAATAGCCACGTAGTTAGAAGTATTAAATGACAAATAAATAAGTCCACACTCATTACAAGCAATTTGTAGCGGGTGTGGACTATTAATTTGTGATTAAGAATTTGCCAGGCCTTTTGCTTCAGCCTCTATACAATTTACAACTCTATGAGGAGTGTTTAGTGTTAATTCCTGTTGGTTAGTGATTTGCTCGAAATTTGTTTTGCAATAGAACAAAAACTCACTTCAAAACTATGGTACTAAACTTCTAACTCATGGCTATTAAGCGAATGCGAAGCTCCGATTATCACTCAATTGGAAACTAATTGGCTACCTCGGCGATGAATTTGATGCGCACCAGACGGATCTCTTCCTCACTGAAGACGTCACCAAACTCCTGAATGGCAGCTTCGAGGTCATCGTTTGGCGCTTCCTTGAAGTACTGGAAGAGCTCGTCTATGTCCTCAGTGTCCATCACCTCATGCAGGAAGTAGTCAATGTTGATACGTGTGCCACTATAGATGATAGCCTCCAGGTCGTCAAGTAGCTCATTGAATTCCAAATGCAGACCCTCAGCCAATTCGTCAAGGGCAATCTTGCGATCAATGGCCTTGATTATGTCTAGCTTCTTCTTCGATTTGTTGGCAATGGTGCGGAATCGCAGGTCTTCAGGGCGTTCGATGTCGTTCTCCTCACAGTGACGCTTGATCAGGGCACAGAATTCCTCACCATATCGTTTGGCCTTGCCAGCACCCACACCCGGAACGTTCTGAAGCTCTTCGATGGTGATAGGGTAGGTTGTGGCCATGGCCTCGAGCGAAGGATCCTGGAAGATGACATAGGGGGGCAATTCCAACTTCTTAGCTACCTTTTTGCGCAGATCCTTAAGCATATTGTATAGAGCCTCATCTGCAGCAGCACTGGCACCTGCTCCTTTGATCTCGGTCTCATCCATTTCGTCATCATCATCACATTCCACGACGATATGGAAGGGCTTTGGATTGTTGAGGAAGCGTTTACCTGCCGAGGTTACCTTGAGCAGACCATAGCTCTCGATGTCCTTGCTCAAATACTTATCGACCAAAGCCTGACGGATCACAGCATTCCAGATGACAGCCGGCTGGTCATTACCCGAACCGAAGCACTCCAGCTCGTCATGCTTGTAGCTCACCACCTCGTCGGTGCGGATGCCCTCAAGCACGGTGACACAGTATTCCTGTTTGAATTTCTCTTTCAGGGCCAGTACTGTTTCGATCACAGCACCCAACAGCTCCTTAGCTTCAACGCGCTTCTTAGGCTTGCGACAGTTGTCACAGCATCCGCACTCGTCCTCTTTGTAGTCTTCGCCAAAGTAGTGGAGCAGGGCTTTGCGACGGCACATCGAGGTCTCGGCATAAGCCTGTGTTTCCTTGAGTAATAGCTTGCCAATCTCTTGTTCTGCAATGGGTTTGCCCTGCATGAATTTCTCGAGCTTAAGCAGGTCCTTTTCGCTGTAGAAGGCAATGCACTCGCCTTCGCCACCATCACGACCGGCACGACCAGTCTCCTGATAGTACCCTTCGAGTGACTTGGGCATGTCGTAGTGTATGACGTAGCGCACATCGGGTTTGTCGATGCCCATGCCAAAGGCAATGGTGGCTACAATGACGTCGGCATCCTCTCGCAGAAATGCATCCTGGTTCTTCGAACGCTCGTTGCCCTCCATGCCGGCGTGATAAGGCAGTGCCTTGATTTGGTTGGCCTTGAGCACTTCGGTGAGTTCTTCAACCTTCTTGCGCGAGAGGCAATAGATAATGCCGCTCTTGCCTGGCTTCTGCTTTATATATTTAATAATGTCACGATCCACGTTGTCGGTCTTCTGCCGTACCTCATAATAGAGGTTTGGTCGGTTGAACGATGACTTGAAGACTTGGCCCTTGAGTATGCCCAGATTCTTCATGATGTCGTGCTGAACCTTGGGTGTAGCCGTGGCTGTGAGGGCAATGAGCGGACGTGCCCCGATCTCGTTGATGATGGGGCGGATGCGACGGTACTCAGGACGGAAGTCATGACCCCATTCAGAAATACAATGAGCTTCATCAACGGCGAAGAATGAAATCTTGACAGTGCGCAGGAAGTCAATGTTCTCTTGTTTTGTCAGCGACTCTGGAGCTACGTAGAGCAACTTGCAGTGTCCGTTTACGATGTCCTGCTTCACCTGGTCAATGGCCGACTTGGTAAGCGATGAGTTGATAAAATGTGCCACGTTGTCCTCCTCCGAGAAGTTGCGCATGGCATCGACCTGGTTTTTCATCAAGGCGATGAGCGGAGAGATGACGATGGCTGTGCCCTCCATCAGGAGCGACGGAAGCTGGTAGCAAAGCGATTTGCCACCACCGGTTGGCATGAGCACGAAGGTGTCGTTGCCATCCATTAGGTTGCGGATGATCTCTTCCTGATTACCTTTGAAGTTATCGAATCCGAAGTGCAGCTTGAGTTGCTGCAAGAGTGTTTTATCTGCCATATTGTTTTATTTCTACGGCAAATATAAACACTATAAATGACACTTCCAAATTTTTGGGCATGTTTTTTCGGAATAATCAAAAAAAATCCGCAATTTCATGTAGAAGTTGCGGATTTGACTGTCATTTCTGTAGGTTTTCGAGTTGTTCGGAGGCTTCTAACCATTCGAACGACACATCGTCCAACTCGCTTTTGAGCGCGGCATGATCAATGTAGAGCTGTTGGTTCTGGCTGCCCTCAGGCGTGGCCATCTGTGCCTCCAGACTGTCTATCTTTGCTTGCAGTTGTTCCATCTTGTCCTCGATGGCCTTGATCTGCTTTTCAAGCTTTGAAGTTTGGGCCTTGAGGGCTTTTTGTTCTGCGTAAGAGAGGGTGGAGTCACTCCTTCCATTTCCGGAAGTGTTGTTTGCTATTCCTGGAGAGAGGCTCGCTGGGTTAGAGTTCACAGTCAGTGATGCTGCTATACTTTGGGCTGCAGTTTTGGGATCTACGACGCTCTTGCCACCAATTGAATTGCTCGGTTTTTTATCAACTGAAGCATTCTCTCTGCGAGGGAGTGAGGATGAGGATCTGTCGGTCGGAGCAGTCTTCCTCTCCAACTCCTGCAAACTCTGCATGTTCTTCTTCTGCAGATATTCGTAGATGCCACACAGATGCTCCTGCACCCGTCCGTGTCCGAACTCATAGACTTTCTCCACAAGACCATCAAGGAAATCGCGGTCGTGGCTCACGAGGATCACAGTGCCATCAAAGGCCTGAATGGCGTCTTTGAGCACCTGCTTTGAGGGAATGTCGAGGTGGTTGGTGGGCTCGTCGAGGATTAGAAGGTTGACCGGTTCGAGCAACAGACGAATCATGGCCAGACGTGAGCGTTCGCCGCCTGAGAGTACCTTGACGGGCTTCTCGATATTCTCGCCACCGAACATAAAGGCACCTAGAATGTCCTTGATGCGTGTGCGAATGTCGCCCACAGCCACGCGGTCGATGGTGTCAAACACAGTGAGGTTCTCGTCCAACAGCTGTGCCTGGTTCTGTGCAAAGTAGCCTATCTTGACGCCGTGACCCACTTTGAGATTTCCGTCGAAGTGTATCTGGCTCATGATACACTTCACAAGTGTGGATTTGCCCTCGCCATTGCGACCTACGAAGGCTACCTTCTCGCCACGACGTATGGTGAGATCCACGTGGTCGAATACCACATGGTCATACTCCTTGCGCACATCCTGACAGATTACGGGGAAGTCACCTGAACGTGGGGCCGGAGGAAACTTGAGGTTGAGGTGCGAATTATCGACCTCATCCACCTCAATGGGTACCTGCTTCTCAAGCCACTTGATGCGCGACTGCACCTGTATGGCTTTAGTGGCTTGGTAGCGGAAACGCTCGATGAAGTCGCGCGTCTCCTGCAACTGCTTCTGCTGGTTCTCATAGGCGCGACGCTGCTGTTCCACGCGGTCGGTATGCAGCACCACATATTTAGAATAATTGACTGCGTAGTCGTGGATCGTGCCACAGGTGATCTCAATGGTTCGGTTAGTTACATTGTCGAGGAAGGCTCGGTCGTGGCTGATGAGTACCACGGTGGAACTGGATTGTGCCAGGAACTTCTCGAGCCACTGGATAGATTCGATGTCGAGGTGGTTGGTGGGCTCGTCGAGCAGCAGTACGTCGGGGTGTTGCAACAGGATCTTGGCCAGCTCGATACGCATGCGCCAACCGCCTGAGAATTCCTTGGTCGGACGGTCAAAGTCCTTCCGCTCAAAGCCTAAGCCCATCAGTGTGCGTTCTATCTCGGCATCTCGGTTCTGCGACTGTATGACGGTCAACTGTTCATTGAGCTCTGTCATGTTGTCGATCAGGTCGGCATACGACTGCGACTCGTAGTCTGTGCGAGTCTCCAATTCGCGATTCATCTCTGCCAGACGCTCCTCTAGGGCGATGGTCGAGGCAAAGGCTTTCTCAGTCTCCTGACGCACGGTCATGGAGTCGGCCAGCACCATCACCTGAGGCAGGTAGCCCATGGTCAATCCCTTGGGCTTGCTCACACGTCCACTGGTAGGTTGCTGCATGCCCAAGATGATCTTAAGCATGGTCGATTTGCCCGCACCATTCTTGCCTACCAGAGCGATGCGGTCATGACGATTGATGACGTAGCTGACGTCGGTGAAGAGCGGCTTGACGCCAAACTCTACTGTGAGGTTTTCGATCGATACCATGGTTTCGGTTAGCGTGACATTGCGTTCATTAGCAGTTCCTCATTGCTGTCGGTGTTCTTGATGAATTTCTGCAGCATCTCCATAGCCTCGATTGGGGTGTGATCGGAGAGGAACTTGCGCAAAATCCACATGCGGTTCCAGGTGGCCTGGTCAAGCAGCAGGTCATCACGACGTGTGCTTGATGCCAGGAGGTCGACAGCTGGGAAGATGCGCTTATTAGCAATTTTGCGGTCGAGTACAAGTTCCATGTTGCCTGTGCCTTTGAACTCCTCGAAGATCACTTCGTCCATCTTTGAACCCGTCTCGATCAGAGCCGTCGCAATAATAGTGAGCGAACCGCCCTTCTCTATGTTACGTGCTGCACCGAAGAAGCGTTTGGGCTTCTGCAGGGCATTGGCCTCCACACCACCTGAAAGCACCTTGCCGCTCGAGGGCGACACAGTATTATATGCACGTGCCAGACGAGTGATAGAGTCAAGTAGGATCACCACGTCGTGGCCGCATTCGGTCAGTCGCTTGGCCTTCTCGATTACCATGTCGGCTACCTTTACGTGACGGTCGGCTGGCTCGTCGAAGGTAGAAGCTATCACCTCGGCATTGACCGAACGCTGCATGTCGGTCACCTCCTCAGGGCGCTCGTCAATCAGAAGCACAATCATATAGGTCTCAGGGTTGTTCTTGCTGATAGCCGTGGCAATCTCTTTGAGCAGTACGGTCTTGCCGGCCTTTGGTGGAGCCACAATCATGGCGCGCTGGCCCTTTCCGATTGGTGCAAACATGTCGATGATGCGACACGACTCGCTGTCACCAGCACCTGAGGTCAGTTTGAACTTTTCATTTGGGAAGAGTGGGGTGAGGTGCTCGAAAGGAACGCGGTCGCGCACAAAGTCAATGTCCCGTCCGTTGACGGTATCGATGCGTACCAGAGGATAGTTGTGCTCGCCTTCACGTGGAGGACGGATGGGACCCTCCACCACGTCGCCCTGCTTCAGGTTGTTCTGTTTGATCTGCTGCTGGCTGACAAAGATATCGTCGGGCGAAGCAAAGTAATTATAGTCGCTCGAGCGGAGAAATCCGAAGCCGTCGGGCATAATTTCGAGCACACCGCTGCCTGTCAGAACACCCTCAAACTCGTCGCGGGTGGCTGGCTGTACGTCGTTGGTATCAGAAGTCTCTTGTGGAGCAGGTGTTTTCGTCTCTATGTTTTTATCTTCGCGAACTGCTTCGTAGTTCGCACGGAAATCCGATTCCTGGCGACGTGCATTCTTCTTGGAGTTCTTGCGCTCGTCGCGCTTGAACTTGCGATTGTTGCGCGATCCGCCACCGAAGAGATCCGAGAAGGCATTTTTGTTCTTTTCAATCAACTGCAGAGTAGCCTCTTGACTCTGCTGGAAGGATTCGTCAGGATAGGCAGATTCTGTGTTGTCAACATCGGAATTGTCGAAGTATTCCTGTGCATCGAAATCTGGCTCGTCGTAGTTGCCATTGTCGAAATTGTTGTCGATGAATGTGTCCTGGCTGTCGTAGGCTGGGTCTTCTGTCTCATCGAACATTGGGCTCTCAGCCTCGGCAAAGTCTGGGCCTTCTATCGCATCGTAGGTCTCATGCTCAAAGAAAACTGGCTCCACGGGATAATCTTCCTCAGATTCCATATTATCAGGCTGTAAGAAGTCTTTATCCGGCGTCTCTGTTCCCATGACAATCGGATTCTCCTCAATGTTAGTCTGATGTTTGGGCTTGCGACCACGACGTTTAGCAGGGGCTGGCTCCTCAGCAGGGACTACCTCTGAGGCTTCGGTCTTCTTAGCTGTAGTCTTACGCGTCTTTTTGGGAGCAGCCTCCGTGACACTATCCGTGCTCGCTACTTTTGGTTTGCGTCCACGTTTTTTGGGTTCGTTCGACTTTTCTTTGTCGAGGATCTGCTCAATCAGATGCTCCTTGTTGCTGAAATCTGGTTGTTCGATTCCAAGGTCTCGTGACAACTGCACCAGAGACATTGGATCCAAGTTATCCAATTCTTCTACAGAATGCATAAAAAAAATATGGGGGAAAAAATAAAGAAAATCTTGTGAAGAGAGCAATCAGAATACAAAAAAAGAAAGAGTGTGTTAAAACCAATTGCGGTGCAAAGATAGGTAAAATAAATGAAACTACCAAATTCTTTTAGCATTTTTTTGCAATAAAATAGAAAAAGGCGCAAAAACAATTATTTTTTGCGCCTCCATAGGTCATAGAACGACTTAAAGTCCTTGCGTAGAATGAAACCTATGCCCTGTGTGGTTAGAGCGTTGTTGATCGAGTAGTCACGTTCGTTGTAGTGGCTGTAGGCTTTGGCACGTACACTTCCGCTGTTGTTGACGAGGAACTCTAGGTCGAAGTCTCCGATGAACGTGTTAGAACTGCCTGCGCGCCCCAGACGGTTGGCTGGGTCGCGGTAGCCCACGTTGCCATTGAGCAGCAGGCGGTCACCAAGCAGACGAGTGGAGAGGCTCAAGTCCATCTCCATGTCAGAGAAGTCGCCGCGGTCGGTCTTGAAGTTGGTGCCCATGGTGAAGTTGTTGCTCACATGGCCCAACAATTGGTTGAGCTGCGACGTGATGCTGGCGCTTGCAAATGAGGTGATCTCCGATCCGCTTCGGCCCTGCGACGATTGTGCATACTGTGGCGTGTAGAACTTCGAGAAGAGCAGCAGATAGAGCACCTCCTGGTTGAGCATCTCCTGTGTGCCTATGACGTTGTGTACGTAGGCCTGTATCTCTTCGCTCACGTTCTTTACCTCCAGATCGAAGCTGACCTGTGGCGCAGAGAGCTGGCCAGTGACGCTCAGCATGCAATCTACAGGTACAGTGCTGCGGCTCAGCGAACCCAGTGTGGTGATGCTCTGGTCCAGATCGGTAAGGTTGACTGAAGGGATGCTATAACGTGCATCGAGCATCAGTTCCGCCTCGCTGGGTACACCACTGAAGCGTACCTCCGACGTGTTCTGCAACTGGAAGACTTTGTTCATCAGGTCACCCTTCATGCTCATGCCATAGGTGCCTGATGTGATGTTGTAGGTGCCAGCCAGAGTGATGTCGCGTCGGGTGTCGTATTGTAAGGCCAGGTTGCCTGTGCCTCGGCATACCAGCTTGTCCTCGGCCAGAGGGTCAAGCTGTACGGTCACCTGACATTGGTCTGTGGCGTTGATTTGCATATCCACCTGTATGTCGGTGGGCCCCTCTTCTTCCTCCTCGTCTTCCTCGCTCGGAGTCTGTGTCAGCTCTTGCCTGAGATCCATTTCTCCATCTGTGGCGTTGGCCAGAGCCTGTAGTGTTGCCTTGTCGCGGAAGGTGAGGAACGAATAGCCACTGTTGCTGTTCTCGGAGGTGAAATCCTGTTCGAAGGGGGAGAGGTAGAACCAGGACTTATCCGTTGTGCTGACGTTCAAGTTTAAGCGATGGTGCCCGTCGCCGCCCTTCAGCGTGGCGTGACCTGCGATGTAGAGTTGTCCCCAGTAGATTCGTCCTGGAGCCTGTTGGCGGTCCATCACCAGAAAGCCTTGTTGTGCCGAAGGCATGTCGAGTTCCACGTCGTAACCGAACTGGCTCAAGTGGTCATGTGTCACGTGGGCGTCGAGCAGCATGGGATGTCCGTGGCAGTCATCGACGGTGACGTTGTGCAGGGCCAGCAGATTCTCCTCAAGGTGAACCGTATCGTGCAGGTGGAAGTGTGCGCCAATGATGTCGTGCGTGAACCGTCCCTCCACCATGGGGTCGCCAGCCAGCTGCAGTCGCTTGCAGTCGCCATAGAGACGCACTTTGCCCGTGGCGTGGCCAGAGAACTGCTGCAGCACGTCGCCCGACCAGTAGTTGATGAAACCGAGGGGCAGATGATTGGTCTCGAAGTCAAGGTCCAACGAGTCGCGCTCTCCCAGTCGGATGTCTCCATATCCATGGGTGATGTGCTGCTGGTCGGTAGCAATGTAGCAGTCCACATCGATGCGACTGGTGGGCAGCACGTAGTCCAGATCGAGCCGTGCATCACCCAGCAAAGTGTCGATGTAGCAGAAGTTTTCGATAAGCAGTCCCTCAGTCTTGAGGTGTGTTTGAGGCTCGCTACTGAGCACAATGTTGCCCGTGGCCTGCCCGTTGAAGTCGAGGTAGCCCTTGTCGAAGATGCTGAACACCTGTCCCAGTTCGAAATGGTCCAGTCGCATCAGCAGTCGGTTGTCGCCATTGCTGCCCACCACACCTTCAGCGCTCAGTCCTTGAGTGGCGCTGCGCAGGTCGAAGTCGCTGAAGGCATAATTGCCCTCTTCTGTTCGTACCATGTGGGCACCAAGTAGTTTCAGTTCCTCATTATTATATATAAAAGTAGTAGGCTGCAGTGTTACCTCCAGTGGCGACAGATTGACCACACCACGTACCGTACCTGCTAAATCATGGTCGGGGTTCTTCAGGCGCAGGTCGACGGTCGGGAGCAGTTGTCCATGGTCATTGCTTCTCACTTCGGCCACAGCCTCAGCCTCCTGATGGTTGTCTAGATACACGGTGGGCAGTTCCAACCATGCCTCATGCAGTTGCTGGTTTTGGTCGAAGGTAGCTTCGAAGCGCGTCATGCTCGAAGCTTGTAAGGGCAATCCCAACAGCGAGTACAGCTCGTTGGCCACAGGCAGGTTCCCCTCGATGTGATAGCTGTGGTCATGACGGTCGCGCTGGTATTCCATGCGCAGCATCTGGCTGGTGAGCCTGCCGCGGTCGGTTGTCCCTTCGAACTGTATGGGCTCCATCGCCAACGACTTGTCACCACGTTGCAGCTTCAGTTGAGTCAGGTCGAGCATACCCTCGGCTTCTGTCCACTGAGGGGCTATGATGTCGGCCTTGACGTGCATGCTGAAGGCTATACTGTCAAGCAGTGAGTGCTCAACCAGATGCATGGCCATCGGCTGCAGATGATCCACGCGTCCTTCCACACGATAGCGGTTCTGGGTGTGTGACAAATCTAGGTCAAAGTCCAGGTCGATGTCACCTAAAGTGTCTGTCATCTGCACCAGACCTTGTATCTGCTTGCCATTCATCTCGCCTTTCAGCATGATGTCGTGGTAGGTGTGGTGGCGGTAATCCAGGCGTTTCAAGCAGCCCTCCAGTGCCAGTTTGAGGTCTTGTCGTCCCTGTCGCTGCAGGTCAAAGTCCATATCCATCGCTACGGTCCCGACCTCGGCTTTGGCTGGCAGCAGGGTTGTAAGGTCAAAGCCCGGTGTGAGGCAATGTCCACGAAGGGTGAGTTGCTTGTTGTCCGAAAGCATCGACACGTTGCCTTGGGTCGAAACGCTGCCCTTCTCGGTGAGCATCTGGCAGTCGAAGGCCGCGTCAAGAGGTGTACCCTCCAGATGGGCTGTGACCTGAGTCTTACCCAATTGTTCCACCAGCATCTGTGTTTGTGTAAGGTCGGCCACGATGCAGAGGCTGTCAGTCGGAGCAAGTATATTTTTGATTACAATGCGCCCTTGAGCCTCAGTGTCGCGAAGGTACTGTATGGGGGAGGGTAGAGGTCCTTGTGCCTTGAACTCGTGCAAAAGCAGATCTATCTGTTGACCTTTTCCATCTACGTCGGCCTTGCAGGTTAGACGATGGTGGTCTATGCTGAGGCCCTTCAATGCAAAGACGAATGCTTCGTCGTGATGCATTGCCTCCAACGGGTTGAGTACCATCTCGAAGCGGTTGGCCTTTATGGCAGTCTTTCCTTCGTTGAGGTGGAGCTTCTTGGCTTGCAGCAGACGGTCATGCAAATGCAGGTTAGCACTGAAGTCGGTGATGTGGATGTGGTGCTGGTCGAGTGGTTGCGTAGGTTTTTCAGGCTGGTCCTTCACGTCGTAGCTCAGTTTGCCCATGCGAAGCAGGATGGCATTGAGGTCGAAGTGCTGGATGAATGACTCGCTGTCTGGGTCCTCCGTTTTGAGTGCATCGACAATGAACTGGAAGTTGGTCTCGCCCTGAAGCGAATCCTTGTTTGCCCTGATGTCAAAGTCGATGAGCTGGCACGTGTTCAGCACCAGATGATGCTGGAGCAGTGGCCACAATTCGTAGGCCACCAGCACACGACGGGCGTAGAGCAGGGTGTCGTCATGCTGGTCATAGAGCGTCACATGGTTCAGTACCACCTGGTTCAGCCAGTCCACCTGCACGTCACCATCAAGTGTGATGCGAGTCTGCAGCTTGTCAGCCAGTTCCTCGGTCAACGAGTGCTCCACTACCAGTCCTGCCAGGTTGAAGTGCATTGACACATACAGCACGCCCACACCCATCACCATGATGATGGCAATGGTGTGCAGACTTCGGCGGAATATGGTCAATAGACGCTTCATTTCATTCTTTTCTCAAAAAACTCAATTCCCTCTAAATCTTCAAAATCCTCTGTATTTACAACCCATAAATGGCATACTTTGCTCTCAGTTCCCTGAACTTCGTCAGATCCTCCTGCCAGGTAGCGCGTATCTGCTCCTCGGTCATTCCGGCTTTGAGCTGCTCGTAGAGCTTGTCAGAGCCAGCCAGCTGGTTGAAGAACTTCACGTGAGTGATCCATCCCCAGCCTTTCTCCTTCTGGTGTTGCAGGTAATATTTCAGGCTGAAGCCCTCGGGTGCAGTCTCTTGTCGCAGGTCATGTGTCCCGAACATCTCGAACGGATGGTCAGTGCCTCGTCCCACACTTACGTCGCTGCCCTCGAACAGGCAGAGACTGGGGTAGAGAGCTATGGCGTGATCGTTCTGCAGGTTCTTCGAAGGGCCGATGGACAGCGAATAGGGATCGCCATGCTTCCAACCCGTGCAGGGTATTACGGTCAAGTGGTCCTGAGGCTCAGGCAACCCGGGTTGCTGCACTTCGTTCAACCAATCCTCATAGGCCATCATGCGAGCCAGTTCGCCCAGCGTGCAGCCATGCAGCAATGGGACAGGGATGATGCCGACAAAAGAGCTGTACTTCATGTCCAGCATAGGCCCATCCACCACATCCTTGGGATTGGGACGGTCCATCACAATCACCTCCTTACCCTGTTCGCCACAAGCCTGCATCACGTAGTAGAGCGTTGAGAGGTAGGTGTAGAAGCGACAGCCCACGTCCTGAATGTCGAACACCACCACGTCCACATCCTTCAGCCACTCGGCTTTGGGCTTCTTGGTGTTGCCATACAGGCTGTATATCTGCAGGCCGGTCGTTTCGTCCTTGCTGCTCTTGATATGAGCGCCAGCCTCGGCTGTGCCACGATAGCCATGCTCTGGAGCCATGATGCAGCGCACGTCCACGCCTAGCGCCAGCAGAGAGTCGGGAAGGGGGACATAGGCACCATCTGACTGCCTACGTATCACGGCTGTCTGATTCACCACCAGTCCCACTCGCTTGCCTTCGAGCAGAGGCAGATAAACCTTAGTGAGTTCTGCTCCTGTTTTCACACGATTGGCTACTTGGGCGACCGACGCAGAAGGCACAGAAAGCAGTATCAGAAGCAGCAAAACCAAAAAAAATCGGAAAATCATTGCACAGTTCGTTTTTTATCATTACATTTGCGGCGCAAATATACATATTTTTTATTAATTATCCAAATACTAAATGTGCATTTTTGTATAACTCATCGATTTTGTGGCCCTAATCGACCACTTTTCACTTTTAGTATTAACTTTTAACTTCTGCACAGGTGAATCCTTACGACATCATACAGTTTTTTTATCCCGAAGACACTCCACTTCGTCGTCTTCTGGTGCTGCACAGTGAGTGTGTGCGCGACAAGGCTCTTGCCATCATGCACTCAGCTCCTCATTCCTCCCTCCTCGCTCCTCAATTGCTCAACCTCGACCTTGTGGTCAATGGCTCTCTGCTCCACGACATTGGCATCCTTCGCACCCATGCACCTGGCATCTTGTGCCAAGGCACTGAGCCATACATCTGCCATGGCACCATCGGAGCACGGATGCTGCGCGACTATGTGGACACACATACACTTCCAGACCCCGATGTTGCCATGCTTCAGGCCTGTGCCCGCATCTGCGAACGCCACACAGGTGCAGGCCTCACTCGTGACGATATCCTCAGTCAGGACCTCCCTATCCACCCAGCCACCGACCTGCTGCCAGAGACCCCTGAGGAGCAGCTCGTTTGCCTGGCCGACAAGTTCTTCAGCAAGTCGGGTGACCCCTCACATGAGAAGTCTTTCGAACATGTTCGTCGTTCCATGATGAAATTCGGAGCAGACAGTCTGGCTCGTTTTGATGCTCTTTGTGCCACATTTAACATAAAATAAAGCCAGAAATTTGGAAATTATCGCGCGAATTATTATATTTGCGCGGTTTTTATGTAAAATTATAATGGCAAAACAAGATTATTACGAAGTGCTCGGCGTCAAGAAGGACGCCTCTGAAGACGAAATCAAGCGTGCTTATCGCAAGCTCGCCATCAAATATCATCCCGACAAGAACCCCGGCGACAAGGAGGCTGAGGAGAAGTTCAAGCTGTGTGCTGAGGCCTATGAGGTGCTCAGCGATCCACAGAAACGTCAGCGCTACGATCAGTTCGGCTTCGACGATCCTGGCATGGGCGGCTTTGGAGGTGGTTCAGGCTTCAACCCATTTGATATCTTCAATAGCTTTTTTGGTGGTGGCAGTAGCAGTGGTGGCTTCAGCAGCTTCTTCTCAGGTGAGGAGCAGACGGGTCAGCGCGGTCAGAACATCCGTGTTCGTGTCAAGGTCTCACTGGCTGATGTCGTGACGGGAGTGGAGAAGCACATCAAGCTCAAGAAATACAACGAGTGTCCCCACTGCCATGGCACGGGTGCCAAGGATGGTACTGACTTTGAGACCTGCCCTAGGTGCCAGGGTCGTGGTCGTGTCATGCAGGTTGTCAACAGCCTCTTCGGCCGTATGCAGACCGAGAGCGCTTGCCCCGAATGCCAAGGCCTGGGCAAGAAGATTAAGACTCGCTGTTCGCACTGCCATGGCGAGGGTGTAGTGATGGGCGAACAGGTGGTCGACATCAAGATTCCAGCTGGCGTGGCAGGTGGAATGCAGCTCACCATGCAGGGCTATGGTCATGCCGGCAAGATGGGCGGCCCTGCTGGTGACCTTTACATCCTCATTGAGGAGGAGCAGCAGAATGAGTTCGTACGTCAGGACGACATTCTGATCTACAACCTCCTTATTGACTTCCCGACAGCCGCCCTTGGTGGCGAGGTCGAGATTCCCTTGGTGCAGGGCAAGAAGAAGATCTCCATCAAGCCAGGCACCCAGCCCGATACGCAGATACGTGTTGTGGGCGAAGGTCTGCCCAGTGTGGACAGGTTTGGCAATGCATCGTCGCGTCGTGGCGACCTCATAGTCAATGTGGGTGTCTATGTGCCCGAACGCCTCAATGACACGCAGAAGCGCCTCGTGGAGCAGATGCGCGACAGCGAAGGCTTCAATGCACCTGCTTCTGCCTTTGCTCGCTTCAAGGAACACGTCAAGTCAATGTTCTCGTAACCGTTGTGTGCCCACAATTGCTCGCCAGCACTTCTGACAAAAAATTGTGGACGCACAATTGCTCGCCAGAGTTTCTGGCAGAAAAATGTGGACGCACAATTGCTCGCCAGGGTTTCTGTCAGAGAATTGTGGACGCACAATGACTTGCCAGAGTTACTGTCAGAGAATTGTGGACGCACAATATCTTTTCAGGATTCCTGACATAAAATCGAGCTCTCGAAAAGTTTGCCAGAACTGCTGGCGGATAAAAATTTCGTACACAAAAGTCATCTCGGCTTTCATTCATCTCTCTGTAATATTTTTACCAATTATTTCTATATCTATGCTTAAACAAATTCGTCGCCTTCTGGCTCTCATTTTCTTCGTGGGCCTCACCTGGCTGTTCCTCGACTTCACAGGCACAGCACAGTCTTTGGTAGGTTGGATGTCCAAAGTGCAGTTCCTTCCCGCCGTCCTGGCCGTCAACGTGGCCGTCGTTGTCGTGCTCGTATTGCTCACTCTTGTGTTCGGCCGCATCTATTGTTCGGTCATCTGTCCGTTGGGCGTGCTTCAGGACCTCATTTCCTGGGTGGCTGGCAAGCTCAACTTCAACAAGAACCAGCGTAAGTTCGGACGTTTCAAGTACGATGACGTGAAGTGGCACAAGATGCTTCGCGTGGTCATCTTTGCACTCTTCCTCGTGGCTCTGGTGGCAGGTTTTGGCACCTTCGTCCAGCTGCTGGCGCCTTACAGCTCGTTCGGACGTATGGTTACCCTCTTGCTCAAGCCACTCTATGAGATGGGCAACAATGTCCTCGCCTCACAGGCTGAGGAGGTAGGAAGTTTCCAGTATTATCAGGTTGATGTCTGGCAGCGTAGCCTCCCAGTCACCATCCTGGCTGCCTGTACCTTCCTGATCGTGGCCATCATGGCATGGGTGGGTGGTCGTGCCTATTGCAACAATATCTGTCCAGTAGGCACCCTGCTTGGTTTCCTCTCACGTCGCAGCTTCTATCGCGTCAACATCGATGCTGACAAATGCAAGAACTGTGGTCTCTGTGCCCGCAAGTGCAAGGGTTCGGCCATCGACTTCAAGAATCACACCGTCGATGCCTCACGCTGTGTCGATTGCTTCGACTGCCTCGACACTTGCAAGCACGGAGCTCTCTCGTACAGCCTTGCCAAAACAGCAAAAGAACAAAACAACCAAACAACAAAAGAACCAAACAACGCAGCTCCAGCTTCCTCCGACCCCACCCGTCGCGCCTTCCTCACCGCCACTGCCACCATCCTGGCAGCTTCGGCCCTGAAGGCTGAGGAGAAGACCACCGATGGTGGATTCAAGGCTCTGATTGACAAGGAGGCTCCAAAGCGTCAGCGTCCGATCTGTCCTCCTGGTGCTGTGAGCCTGCGTCACTTGCAGCAGCGTTGCACAGGCTGTCAGCTTTGTGTCAGCGAGTGCCCGAATGGTGTGCTTCGTCCCAGTGGCGATCTGATGAACATGATGGCTCCTGTCATGAGCTTTGAGCGTGGCTATTGTCGTCCTGAGTGTACCCGTTGCTCAGATGTCTGCCCTGCTGGTGCCATCATCAAGTTCGAGGGAGACAAGGCCGAACGTCAGGCAGTCAAGGCCAGCACCAAGGTGGGTACTGCCCACTGGATCAAGGAGAACTGCGTGGTGCTCAACGATGGCGTCAGCTGTGGTGCTTGTGCTCGTCGTTGTCCTCAGCATGCCATCCAGATGGTGCCCAGCGTAGCCGACGATCCTAAGTCTCCTAAGATTCCGGTCATTGACGAGGAGAAGTGCATCGGTTGCGGTGCTTGCGAGAATCTCTGTCCATCACGTCCATTCTCGGCCATCTATGTCGAGGGTGTCGATACCCAGCGTGAGATCTGATATCATTTTTGTCCTTCACACAACCAAAGGACAAATCAACAAAACAACAAAGCAACAATGAAACATATAATCGATCGTCGTGAGTTCCTCCAGCGCCTTGGCTTGGGTGCAGCAGCTGTGGCTACTGCTTCGGCCTTGCCATCGTGCATCACGGCTCCAAAGCCTTCGGAGGAGGGCGACTTCAACCCCAAGGGTGGTCCGTTCAGCGAAGATCAGCTGGGCGAGATGACCTATCGTGTGAACCCTGCCAATGGTGACAAAGTCAGCATCCTCGGCTATGGCTGTATGCGTTTCCCTCAGCGCACCGATGGTAAGACTGCCCCTGATGGCAATGACCTCGATCAGGAGAAGATCAACGAACTCGTCAAGTATGCCATGGATCATGGTGTCAACTACTATGACACAAGCCCTGCTTACCTGAAGGGCTACTCTGAGCGTTCGGTAGGCATCGCTCTCAAGGCTACGGGACGTCCTCGTGAGTCATATTACATTGCCACGAAGCTCTCTAACTTCGCTCCTCAGCAGCAGACGCGTGAGGCTTCGCAGGAGATGTTGCACAACTCCCTCAAGTACCTGCAGACTGACTATATCGACTACCTCCTGCTTCACTCCATCGGTGGCGGTGGTATGAAGAACTTCAACCAGCGCTACATGGATAATGGCATCCTCGACTGGCTCGTCGAACAGAAGCAGAAGGGTGTGATCCGCAACCTGGGCTTCTCGTTCCATGGCGAGGCTGAAGTCTTTGAGACCATGCTCAAGTGGCACGACGAGGGTCGCTATCACTGGGATTTCGTCCAGATCCAGATGAACTACCTCGACTGGAACAATGGCAACAAGCAGGAGGGTCGTAGCATCAATGCAGAGTATCTCTATGACGAACTCGACAAGCGCGAAATCCCTGTGGTCATCATGGAACCACTGCTTGGTGGCCGATTGAGCAACCTGCCCAACCATGTCATAGCTCACCTCAAGGCTCGTCTGCCTCAAATGAGTGCAGCTTCGTGGGCCTTCCGTTTCTGCGGTACTTATCCACGCGTGCTCAGCGCCCTCTCTGGCATGACCTACATGGAACATCTGCAGGACAACCTCCGCAGCTTCTCGCCTCTGGTGCCACTGACTCAGGAAGAGCTCGACTACCTCGAAGGTGCAGCCAAGCTGCTCATCAAGTATCCGCTCATCCCATGTAATGACTGCAAGTATTGCATGCCTTGCGAATACGGTTTGGACATCCCAGGCATCTTCGTACATTATAATAAATGTGTCAACGAAGGTGTGCTCCCAGGCAGTCCTGAGGATGAGAACTACAGCGAGCTGCGTCGCAACTATCTCATCAGCTACAATCGTGCCATCCCTACGCTCCGTCAGGCCGACCATTGCATCAACTGCAACAAATGTACTCCTCACTGCCCGCAGAACATCCGGATTCCACAGCAGCTTGAGAAGATCAATGCAGCCATCGAGCAGTTGAAGCGCCATGGTTAATTGTATAAATAAAAACCACTGCAATGAATTTCATTGAAGTCCAGGACGTCAGCAAGCAGTATGGCGATCATGTGGCTTTGAACCATGTGAATCTCAGCGTTCCTGATGGTTCTATCTACGGCCTTCTGGGTCCTAATGGTGCGGGTAAGACCAGTCTTATCCGCATCATCAATCGTATCACTCATGCCGACAGCGGACAGGTCCTTATGCATGGACGTCCCATGACCGACGACGATATACGTCAGATCGGTTACCTGCCCGAGGAACGTGGCCTCTACAAGAAGATGAAGGTCGAGGACGAGATCATCTACCTTGCCCGTCTGCGTGGCCTCACCCGTTATGACGCCATGCAGCGGATGGGGGAGTGGCTCGAACGTTTCGACCTCGGCCAGTGGCGTGACAAAAAGGTCGAACAGCTCTCCAAGGGCATGGCGCAGAAGGTCCAGTTTATCACCACGGTCATCCACCGTCCGCCACTTCTGATCTTCGACGAACCCTTCTCGGGCTTTGATCCCGTCAATGCCGAACAACTCAAACGCGAGATACTGCGTCTGCGCGACGAGGGTGCAGCCATCCTGTTCTCCACCCACAACATGTCGTCAGTCGAGGAGGTCTGTCAGGAGATCTCCCTCATCAACCATGCCGAGGTGGTGCTGCAGGGCCGTGTCGATGACATTCGCCATCAGTTCCGAACGCATGTCTATAAGGTGCAGCTTGCCGATGGTTCGGAGTTCGACTACCAGCTCCCTGCAGGCCTCTCGCTCCACGATGCCATTACTCAGCTCAACGATCAGTATGCCCTCGCAGGCTTCCATGAGGTGCTGCCCACTATGCAGCAGATCTTCATGCAGGCTGTCGGTGCGTCCGACTATTAACTCTCAACTCTTAACTCTTAACTTTTAACCAGTATGAGCCGCCTTGGCCTAATCATACAGCGCGAATACCTACAGACAGTAGGCAAGAAGTCGTTCATCCTCACCACGGTGCTTGTGCCCGTGCTGAGCATCCTGTTGTGCGTTGTCATGCCCATCATGCTTGCTGGCGTGCATAGTGATGAGCTCAAGACCGTGGCCGTCATCGACCAGACTGCCGACCAGCAGTACGCCTCTCTGCTGCACGACACTGACGACTATCATTTCGTCCCCCTTTCCAGTCCAGACTCTTTGTATTCGTCTTCGCACGCTGACCCACGTACCCTCTATACAACTGGCGATTACTATGCCATTGTGCAAATACCCACAGATATCAACACGTCTTTGATTCTGAATGTATTTAGTGAATTTTCCGTCCCCAGTTCCTTGGGACGTGACGTAGAGCATCTCCTACGTCCAGCCTTGCACAATACCCGCATTGCCAGCTACGAAATCGAAGGCCTGGAGCAGATCATAAAGGATTGCGACGTCAACCTTCAGATCAACTCTGTGAAGTGGGGCGAAGATGGCGAGGAGAACATCTCCAGCTCAGAATTGAGTTCCATCCTGGGACTCGTCCTGGCCCTGGCCATCTATATGTTTGTCCTGATGTATGGCGCCATGATTATGAGTGGAGTGGTGGAGGAGAAGGCCAATCGCATCGTCGAGGTCATCATCTCTTCGTGCAAGCCTCTTGAACTGATGTTGGGCAAGATCATCGGTGTAGCACTCGTAGGCTTCACGCAGTTCGCTGTCTGGGCCGTACTCATTGGTGTGGGAGGGTCCATCCTGACCTCGCTCTTCGGCATCGGTGCAACTCCCGATCCCTCGGCCCTACAAGCCTTGAACCCTGACACTCTGAACACAGTAGCTCTCAACTCGAGCAATTCAGCCATCTCCGAAGTGTACCAGATGCTTCTTTCCATCGACTATACGCTCATCCTCACCTGCTTCATTCTCTATTTCATAGGTGGCTACCTGCTTTACGCCAGCCTTTTTGCCGCCTTTGGTTCGGCAGTCGATCAGCAGCAGGACACTTCGCAGTTCATGGGCCCCATCATGTTCTTCATGATTTTTGCCCTTTATGCCGGTATGTTCTCGATGGAGAATCCTGATGGGCCGCTGGCCTGGTGGTGCTCCATGATTCCCTTCACTGCCCCCATCACCATGATGGTGCGCTTGCCCTTCGATGTACCAGTATGGGAACTCTCCCTTTCGCTCGGTGTGCTCTATGTCACAGCCTTCCTGACCCTCTGGCTGGCTGCTCGAATCTATCGCACGGGCATCCTGATGTATGGCAAAAAGTTTAGCTTCAAAGACATCATAAAGTGGATTAAACAGTCGTAAAATAGCCTGTTTTTCGAACAAACGATATTAAAAACACCCCAAAATGGCAAAAACTCATGCTGAAATTTTGGGGTGTTGATTTTTTTTTGTATTTTTGCGCGGTATAAATTGTCTTTCAAACTTTCTAGCCCATCGAATCTCAGCCCTCGTGGTTGCCCTCCGTTGTGACAACCATGACCGTAGGTATGTCTTGACAAAATCATCATACAATATGAATAAAATTAGTCATTCCATGAATCCGAAGCTCTTGCACAAGGCAGCACGTGCCCTACAGCATACGTGTCTTGTAGCCCTACTTTTCCTGTCACTGTTCTCCTCTTGTTCCACACCCTACAACGTGGCCTATTTCCAGGATATGCCCTTGGAGAAACAGGTGCCCATCACTCCCCCTGTCAGCGTGCGCCTCATGCCTGCTGACAAGATCAGCATCCTGGTCAGCACACGCGATGCTTCTTTGTCCTCGCTATTCAGCCTCTACAGCAATTACAGCATTGGCAGCAACAACAGCAACTATGGTTACGCCAACCAGCGACCTTCGGAATACACTGTCGGTTCAGATGGCATGATCGATTTCCCAGTGCTGGGCCGTATCCCTGTGCAGGGCAAGACGCGTGAGGAGTTGCAATTGTTCATCAAGCAGCAACTCGTCGATCAGAATCTGGTCAAAGACCCTATTGTAACAGTCGAGTTTGTCAACCTCTATGTCACCATGGTGGGTGCTGCGGGTCATGTGGGTCGCATCGCCATCGACCGTGACCAGTTCACGCTGCTCGATGCCATCAGTCAGGCTGGCGACCTGGCCCTGACTGCTCAGCGCGAGAATGTGCGAGTAATTCGCGAAGTGGGTCCAGATCAGCTCATTTCGCACGAGGTCAACCTGTGCTCGGCTGAGGAACTCTACAACTCGCCTGTCTATTACCTGCAGCAGAACGATGTCATCTACATCGAACCTAACAATAAGGTGAAGCGCACCACCACCGAATACGGCAGCAGCATGGTCAACTACACCTTCTGGGTAGGTCTCATCACCTCAGCACTCACCATCATCACCATCTTCAAGTAAATTAGGTCAATCTATGCTTCCATACAACGATCCCACATCTCCTGCCCAGCCATCGTCTGGCAATGCATCCCAGGTCGTAGTCAACCCTTCACTGCGCCCGCTCGACATTGTAGTCCTTCTGGTCTCCAACTGGCCCTGGATCATCCTCTGCCTGCTCCTTGGTTGGGGCGCGGCCGAGGCTTATCTGCTCTTCACACCAGCCATCTACACCCGTGAGGCCTCCATACTCATTAAAGATCTCAACAAGGGCAATTCTCTTGGACAGGTAACCAGCGGTTTTGCCGACGCAGGTCTCTTCGCACAATCCACTGACCTCAACAATGAGATCTTCTTGCTCAAGTCTCCTTCGGTGATGTCCACCGTCATCAATCGCCTTGACCTTCAGACCGACTACGAGGTAGAGGGCCGTTTCCATAGTGCTCCCCTCTATGGCAGCAACCGCCCTATTCAGGTGCAGATGTTCGACGTCACCGACCAGCATGAGGCTGGTATGACCTTGGAACTGAAGAAGGATTCAACCTGCATCATCTATAATATGCAGCTCGATGGCCAGCAGTTCCCCGACAAGACTCTCTCTTTCAAGGTGGGCAAGACAGTCAAGACACCTATTGGACGCATCTGTGTCAATCCTTCGGGCTTCTACAACGAATATCCACGTCCCATCAGCATCCATCGAAGCAGCTTGCAGAGCACACTCTCGCATTATTCCGGAGAGCTGACTGTGGGATCGGGCGAGAACTCTACGATTATCAATCTCAGCATCAACGATTATGACAAACAGCGTGCTGAGGATATCCTTTACAACATCATTGCCATCTACAACGAACAGTGGATGGAGGACCGCAACCAGGTGTCCATCAGTACCAATCAATTTATCAACGAACGTCTGCAGGTCATCGAGAACGAGTTGGGCGATGTTGAGGGCGATATCACAACCTACAAGTCTCAAAACCTCATCCTTGGTTCGGCAGAGGCCGTGGCTGGTACCTATATGGGGCAGGCCCAGAATGCTCGTACGCAGCAGATTGAGCTCAACAATCAGCTCTATATGGCCCGTTCCGTGCGCAGCTACCTCACCAACGAACAGAACCTCAACCAGCTTCTCCCAGCCAGTCAAGGCCTGAGTAGTGCAGGCATAACATCGCAAATCACCGAGTATAATACGATGCTCATGCGTCGCAACAACCTCGTCTCAGCCTCTTCGCTCCAGAATCCTTTGGTGCAGGATCTCGATATGCAGCTCGCTGGGTTGCGTCAGAATCTCATTGGCTCCATCGATGCACACATCGAGGAACTCAACCTTCAGGTTCGTTCGGCCCAGTCTATACAGGCAGTGGGCAACAGCAAGGTGGCCAGCGCTCCAACCCAGTCGCGTCATCTGCTTTCCTTCGAGCGTCAGCAGAAGGTTAAGGAGTCGCTCTACCTCTTCCTGCTTCAGAAGCGTGAGGAGAATGAGCTTTCGCAGGCATTTACTGCCTACAACAACCGTCTCGTCACTCCACCTTCTGGCAAGAATGAGCCAACCTTCCCCAAGAAACTCAATGTCTATGCCATCTGCCTGCTCATTGGCCTGCTGCTGCCTATTGGCATCATCCTGCTCGATGAGTTAGCCAACACCTCTGTGCGAGGTCGCAAGGACCTCGATGTGCTCAACATCCCATTCCTGGGCGAAATACCGCTCAACAATCCAGACAATCGCTTCGTGCGCTTCTTCAACCGACTGAAGCGTCGATTCTCTATCCAGTCAGACAAGTCACGTCGTCGCAATGAAGACAAGACGTTGCACATCCTGGTTAAGGATGGCAAGACCGACATCATGAACGAGGCCTTCCGTGTTGTACGTACTAACATGGAGTTTATTGCAGGACGTAGTGATGAGGCTCGCACCATCATGCTCACTTCTTTCAATCCAAACTCGGGCAAGACCTTCATCGTCAGCAACCTCGCCCTGACCCTTGCCATCAAGGACAAGCGCGTGCTCTGCATCGACCTCGACATGCGTAAGCGATCTCTCTCAGCCCTCGTAGGCAAGCGTCTGCCTGGTCTCTCCAATTATCTGGGTGGCTATATCGATGACTTCCACGAGGTCATCAAGACCAGTCCTATACACGACAAGCTCGATGTACTGCCAGCTGGCAAGATTCCTCCTAACCCCACTGAGTTGCTCTTCGAGGCACGTCTTGATGCCTTGCTTTCACAGGTTCGCAAGGAATACGATTACGTCTTCCTCGACTGTCCTCCACTTGAGATCGTAGCCGATGCCTCCATCATTGCTCGTCTGGCCGACATGTCCATCTTTGTTGTTCGTGCCGAGGGTCTGCAGCGCACTGCCTTGCCCGACGTACAGAAGTACTACGATGACAAGCGTCTGCCCAAGATGACCATTCTGCTCAATGGCACCACCGACGCCTTCTCACGCTACGGTTACCACCGATATGGCAGCCGCTATGGCTACTCGTATGGCTATGGTCGCAGCTACTCGTATGGCTATGGCTATAGTGACAGCGAACGTGACAGCAAGAAGGATTAAACCCGCATAATGGCCCCAGCAATCGAATTTCAACAAGTAGGCAAAATGTACCGTCTCGGTCGAGTCGGTACTGGCACTTTGTCTCACGATCTAAACCGCTGGTGGCAGACCCGGATTTTGCGTCGAGAGGATCCCTACCTCAAGATTGGACAGACAAATGATCGCACAAGCAAGGGCGAATCCGACTACGTCTGGGCTCTTCGCGATATCAGCTTCAAAGTCGAACAGGGCGAAGTCATAGGCATTATTGGCAAGAATGGTGCAGGCAAATCGACTCTGTTAAAGCTTCTCAGTAGTATCACCAGCCCCACTACAGGTCGCATCCTGTATCGAGGACGCATAGCATCCTTGCTCGAAGTCGGCACAGGTTTCCACCCCGAGATGACTGGTCGCGAGAACATCTATATGAATGGCGCCATCATGGGTATGACCAAGCGTGAGATAACTCGCAAGCTGGATGCTATTGTCGATTTCGCTGGCATCGATCGCTATCTCGATACTCCGGTCAAGCGCTATTCCTCAGGTATGACCGTCCGCCTCGGCTTCTCAGTTGCTGCTTTCCTCGAACCAGAGATCCTCGTTGTTGACGAGGTCTTGGCAGTGGGTGATGCCGAATTCCAAAAGAAAGCTCTTGGCAAGATGCAAGATGTGTCAACAGGAGAAGGACGAACAGTGCTGTTTGTCAGTCATAATATGGCTGCTGTGAAGATGTTATGTGCTCAAGGTTTAGTTCTTTCAGATGGCAGACTTGATTTTTCGGGAGATATTTCTTCTTGTGTGGATCATTATCTCAAAAATGTCTCTATCTCAGACATAGTATCTGATGTTATTATCCATGACTGCCATCGTGAACATTTTCCATTCTTGACTTATGCCATTTCTTTTCTTGAGGTCGAAATGCTGAATGCTGACCCTTCTGCGATTGCAACAGATGAGCCTTTAGATTTCAGAGTCCGTCTGAGACAGAATCATACAACTGACAGATTTCAGCTTTGCGTCTTCTTTCAAGATTCAACTGATGTCCGAGTAGCATTTTATATGACTGAAGTACTAACTTGCCCAGCAGATTCAGATGAGTTTTACCTAGTCATACATATTCCAGTTCACACTTTGCCCCAAGGGCGGTATAGTGTCCGTTTTGAAACCAATCTCCAGGATTTCAACCGGGGTAGTACACATTTCGATTTCGTGCATCATGTTTTGTCTTTCGAGGTGAAATATATTCATCAAGAGTTCAAGGATGAATTTTTATTTTGGCATCAGGAGTTCGGACAGACATTGCACATAGGTCAGGGTCAAATACATGCAAGTATTATTCCACAATGAGGGTATTGTATTATAACTGGACGCCTATTGAACAGAAACACGCTGGAGGTGGAGTATCAGTCTATCTTTACAATCTTTTTCAGTATTTTTCCTCTCATCAGACTTCAATTCAACCCGTTTTCCTTTCTTCTGGTTATTATTACGATAATAAACATCGACCGTACATCACCGAGCGAGAGTGTTACATGGGTATTGAAAACTATTGTTTGGTCAATTCGCCCATCATTGCTCCCCAGTTTACCTCTTTTTCTGTCTATCGTCGGCATCTCGACGACAAAGTCATCATTCGTCTATTTCGTCAGTTCTTAATTGATCAAGGACCATTTGATGTTATCCATTTTCATTCGTTTGAAGGATTGACCACTAAAGTTCTTCAGTTGAAGTCAGAGTTCCAGAACACGCTTTTTGTTCACACGATTCATGATTATGGCTTATTTTGCCCTACGGTGCGTTTTTGGACTTATGATGCCCGTAATTGTGCCCTAACTCAGGGTCAGGTTTATTGCTATTCTTGTGTTCGTAAAGAATTAGTCCATCGTTATACTGATTATCTGGTTGTTAAACGTATGCTTGATGGCCGTCCTCATCGCATGACCATTCTTGACCGTGTAGCCCGAATAATAGAGATTCTACATACTCGTCTTTCCTATAAGATACACGATTATTTCGAAGATGTTCGTCGTCAGAATGTCAAGATGGTCAATTCTTTTTCCGATGGAGAGCTTTGCGTCTCTCATCGCGTCATGGATATTGCCACCTCACATGGTATCAATTCTTCCAAGTGTATTGTTTCTTATATCGGAACTCTAGCTGCTTCTTCCTATCTTGGCCAATGCCGAACGGCTGTTAATTCGCCAGTTCTCACTATCCTTTTTATGGGATCTGCAGCACCTGAGAAGGGATTGGATACATTGCTGAGTGCTCTTGAATGTATTGATTCATCGCGATGCACCATTGCACTGAAGGTCGCTGCTGGTATAGATGATGTTACAGTCTTGCGTCGCTTGGATGTGCTTGGTCATCATTTGGCTGGTGTAATACATTATAATGGCTATACACATCAGGATTTCGGCCAGATTATGCAGGATGTCAATCTAGGAGTTGTCCCTCCGCTCTGGGAAGACAATTTGCCACAGGTAGCCATTGAGATGATTGCTCATGGCATTCCTATCATAACAGGCATCCATGGTGGTGCTCAGGAGTTGAATACACATCCCTGTTTCCTATTCACTGATTCTTCTGATCTACAAGGCAAGATTGAGCAGATTTGCAACCATCGTAATCTGTTGAATGATTACTGGTCGTATGTCACTCCTTTGATGACCATGGAACTGCATGTTAATCAGTTGCAACAGATCTATAGTCATGAACTTCGATAAGCTGCTCACCATCGTCATCCCTGCCTACAACATGCATGATTACCTTCGTCGTTGTCTAGATTCCATTTGTATAGAGTCTGTAATGAACGATGTGCAAGTCATAGTGGTCAATGATGGTTCTACAGACGATACCTTACAGATAATGCATGAATACGAGCATCGTTACCCTCACTATATTCAGGTAATAGATAAGGAGAATGGCAATTATGGCTCCTGTATGAATGCCGCTTTACCATTGGTCGAAGGTAAGTATTTTAGGACACTCGATGCAGATGACTGGTATGATTCAGATGCATTAGTGCGTTTTATTAAAGATTTGTGGAACTCAGATGCTGATCTGGTATTCTCTGCAATGACTATTCATCGCGATTTGCTATCCTCAGTCCTCTCTCATAGTTATTTTGGTCCATCTATTCCAGCAGGCATAGATCTGGATATTGACAGCGTTGATTGGGAATCCTCTGATATGCCAGAACGAACGATGGGACCTCAGTTCTTAACCTATCGAACTGAAGTATTGCAAAATGTCGGAATGAGATGGACAGAAAACATTTTTTATACTGATACCGAATATATGGCCAAACCTCTTCGCCTTGTGCATAAGGTAAGATTTTTCAACACATCCATCTATCAGTATCAACAAGGTTTGACTGGCCAGTCTATGAATTCTGAGGTTTTCAGTCGTAATATCCGTCATCATCTTCTCGTTTGCCAAAGCATTCTTCTCGATTTCTTGTCCCATCTTCCTTATACTAAAGGTCAACATACTTTGTCCATCATGCGTCTCAAGGTGTGGATCGCTGGGGCTTATCGCAGTTTGTATCGTAATGGGTTCACTCATTATCGTCTACTTTCTTCTATCGACGATATGGTTCAGCATATTCCAGAACTAGATGCTGTCGCAAAGGCTCAGAATGAGTTTAATGGACACTATTATGTCCTCGCTTTTCGACATAATCGTCTTTGGCTCTTATTCATTTGGCTTGAGTTCCTTTTAAAGTCTAACAGTTATTTGCGTAAGCTTTTGAAAAAGGCTTGACCATACATTTCCCAGGAAAGATAAACCCGACATCTTTCGAGGCGAAGGTATCTAACACCTGACTATGTCATCCAGAGCCGAGTAGCACATTTAGGAAGTTTGCATTCTCATCCTGAGGTGGCTCCCACTGGCTAGTTTGTTCCAGATTATGATCCCCAAAATCATCCACTATACTTGGTTCAGCTCCGACCCATTTCCCGATGCGGTGAGGAAATGTCTAGACTCATGGCATCAGCACATGCCTGATTGGCAGTACATGCTGTGGGATGCAGAACGCATCAAGGACATCGAGTCTGTTTGGCTCAAAGAATGCCTGCAAGAGCACAAATGGGCATTCGCTGCTGACTATGTGCGTCTCTATGCCTTGAGCCGGTATGGTGGCATCTACCTCGATACAGATTGTTTGGTCTATCATTCGCTCGAATCTTTTTTGCACCATCAGGCATTCATAGGTCGAGAGTGGTATGTACATATCGATGGCGGCACCACGTGGCATTATCTCTCGTCTCATTGTTTTGGCGCAGTGTCAGGCCATCCTTTCGTTTTGCGTTGTCTGGAGTATTACAAAGGACGTCATTTCGTCAAGTCGGCAGATGGTTCTTTGCCCGACAATCTACGCCTCGACCAAACTCTTCTCCCGCTGATTCAGTGCCAGTTGGCACAGCAAATGTATGGCTATGACCCCAGTCCATGTTGTTCAGGCGTCCAGAACCTTACATGTCTCGATTCTGTGTTAGTAGTCTATCCTTATCCATATTTCGATCCATACGACATCCAGAAGCAAACAATAGTCCGCCATCTTTCGTTAGGCAGCTGGTATGGCAAGGTGGCCAAGGTCTCCGCCAGAGCTTCTTATTTGCAACGCATCAAGTATCGCCTTGACTTATGGTTCAGACACTTCATGTGGCGTCATGGCTATATTGTGGAGCATAAGCGTTAATCAATTATGTTAGGCACCCTCTTCTTCACCTGTTTCGATGCGGTCTATCGTCATCTTTGTTTTATGCCACGCATCATGCCTCATGCTGAGACAGTCGAGAAGATTGTCTGCCAACACCTGTCATTGGCGCGTTTTGGTGATGGCGAACTGAAGGTGATGCTGGGTGCTGACATCAATTTCCAGTCTGCTTCACCCTTGTTGTCCCGAAGGCTCAAAGAGGTCTTCCTAAGTCAAGAGTCTCATCTCCTTATTGGTATTCCAGATATTTTTGAGCATCTGGAACGATATAATGCTACCGAACAGGAGTTTTGGCGATATCATCTTCGTTTCCGTCGTTGGCATTGGCATCGATATATCCGTCGCACACAATGGTATGCCAGCACTTTCCTATCACGTTTCTATAGCATGGAGTACGATCTTCAGTTATCCAATTCTCGCTTGCGGATGCTCCGGCAATTATGGGATGGCCGCAATGTACTTTTCGTAGAGGGCATGGACACTAAGTTGGGAGTAGGCAATGATCTGTTTGAGAATGCAACCTCCATCCGCCGCATCCTCTGTCCTGCTAAAGATGCCTTCTCTTCGTACGATGCTATCCTGAAGGCTACACTCAATGAGGCTCAATCTGATGATCTCATTATTCTTGCCTTAGGACCTACAGCTACTGTTCTGGCTGCAGATCTATGTCGATCCGGTTTTCAGGCACTTGATCTTGGCCACATAGATATTGAATACGAATGGTACTTGCAGCATGCTACAGCCAAGGTAGGCATAAAAGGCAAGTTTAGCAATGAAGCTTTTTTGACCCACATGGCCACGGCCGAGGTAGAAGGTGAATTGTCGGGAGATGCCTATACTAATCAGATAATTGCTGTCATAGTATAGTCATGGTTTGTGTATCAGTTATTGTACCAGTTCATAATGTAGAGCCATACATCGAGCGCTGTGTTCGGAGTCTGATGGGGCAAACGCTCGAATCGCTTGAGTTCATCTTTGTCGATGATCATGGCACAGATGACTCTGTTGGCATTCTGACGAAAGTCCTTAACGATTATCCTCAAAAACAAGCTCGGGTAAGCATTATTCACAATGAGGAAAACCTCGGTCTGTCACTTTCTCGAAAAAAGGGCTTCGAAGCATCTCATGGCCAGTATCTGATTGCTTGTGATGCAGACGATTGGGTCGAACCAGATGCCTACCAAAAGTTATACGAGCAGGCTCAAAAAAGTAAGGCTGACATCGTTGTCTGTGACTATATTAAGGAATTGCCTCACGCCTCTCAACCTTGGCCTTTCAATCTTGATTCAGATGCTAAGAGATGCCTTCAGCAGATTCATGACAATCATCGATTCTCTTGGACTATCTGGAATCAGCTTATCCGTCGCGATATTGCACTAACAGCTATTCAAGAAGTCTATCCTACAACCTATGCCGAAGACATCTATACCATGATTCATGCCTATTGGTTGTCCACTATTGTAGCACAGGTCAAAGAACCGCTTTATCATTACAACCAGAGTAATGCACGGTCAGTGATGTCTCGTGGCGTATGGCCGAAGGATATCTGGCATGCGCAACAACAGAATATTGAAGCTGTCATCACTCTCCTGAATCCATCTGAAAATCCTGAGTATACCCTCACTTGCCAGTGGCTGAAGTTCAAGATCAAGGAGAAACTTGTTTCTTCATTCCCAGATCTCCATACTTATTACATTACCTACAAAGAGAGTCATCTCGACATCTTACATTACGAATACATCCCACTCTCTGTCCGTCGTAAACTACGCATCATTTATAGTTGCTACTTCACTTTCTGGCTTTATCACCAACTCCAGAAATTTCGTTACCTTTGCTCATGAACTCCCTTGAAAGTTCCTTGCCCGTCATTGACTTTGTCCTTCCCATTGTCGATCCTTCCGATCCTGAGTGGCAGGCTCAATATCGCCAGTATTGCAGTGGGGGAGAGGGCGATGACCCTGTTCGCTTTCGCGACTGGGGATGGCTTCGTTATTGGTTACGAAGTGTAGCTGCTAATGCCCCTTGGGTACATCGCATCTATATCCTTTCTTGCAATCCAAAGCCTGATTGGGTCAATGCCGAGGGTGAACGTCTGGTGTGGCTACATCACCGCGATTTCATTCCTGCAGGATTCTTGCCTACATTCAATGTCAACACCATCGAACTTCATCTGCATCGTATCCCGGGGTTATCAGAGCATTTTGTCTATTTCAATGATGATACACTCCTCAATGCTCCGATAGAACCTACCTTTTATTTCCGCGATGGCCTACCATGTGACGCTACTCTCGAAGGTCTCTTCTTCGTCCCTCACTACGAGCAGGGCAATTGGGGCACGCAATTAATGGAGTTTTGTGATGTAGGTCTCCTTAAGAAACACTTTCTCCGCCAAGATGTTGTGAAAGGTAATTGGTATCGATGGTATGGCAGTTATCTCCCTTGGCAGTCGCGTCTCAAAGCTTTCTTACTTTCATTTCAGTCGCAGTTCTTTAATTTCAATACACCTCATCACGAGCGTCCTTTGCTCAAGAGTATATTCGAAGAAGTTTGGCAGGCTGAGCCGGAGTATCTTCGACGTAGTTGCACCCGTTTTCGTGAACCCACCAATGCTAATGTTTATCTGATGCGTTACTGGCATCTGGCAAGTAACCGTTTTTTCCCAGAACGCAGTCGCTTGCATTGCAAATATTACGAGATAATGCCTGAGACACTCGACATGATCTGTCATGATCTGGCCACTGGCCAAGTGCCCAGCCTTTGCCTCAATGATGTCTCAACCTGCAGTGACGAATTCTTCTGCCAGGCCAAGGAACGGCTCAATGCAGTCCTGCTCGAAAGATATCCTTTGGCATGTGAATATGAATATTCTCTTCCTCATCCCAAGTCTCCATGCCCGAGGTGCTGAGCGTGTGTTGGTTAGCTTAGTCCGAAGCCTTGACCTAAGCCACTATCAGATCACTGTTCAGACTTTGTTTGATGTCGGACCATTGCGATACGAGTTGCCAAGTGACGTCGAATATCGCAGAGGGCTTCCGTTCATTTTTCGAGGCAATGTACAGTTGATGAAGCTGTTCAGTCCTGCGTGGCTGTATCGCATCATCGTCGGCCGACGTTATGACGTGGTGGTCGCCTTTCTCGAAGGGGCAGTCACGCGCATCATTTCTGGGTGTCCCTATCCTGACACTCGCAGGTTAGCGTGGGTTCACATTGAACAGCACGATCTCCCTACCTTCGCTCATTGTTATCGCTCAGCTTCCGAGGCTATCCGCTGCTATCAGAGGTTCGACCAGGTCATAGCCGTATCGCAGTCGGTCAAGCAGGGATTTGACGCCATGTCCGGGTTTTCAGCCCGCGTCATCCACAATCTTATCGACGTCGATCGCATCCTCCAGCTTTCTAGAGAGCAGGTCACTGACTTTACCTTGTCGGCCTGTCCCAACCTCATCAGTGTGGGGTCGCTCACCCATCAGAAGGGATATGACCGACTGATACGTGTGCATTGCCAACTGCTTCAGAGGGGCCTTCTCCATCATGTCTATGTGATAGGTGAGGGGGAATCTGAGGCTTCGCTCCGTAACTTGATCCGAGAGCTTGATGTGGACGAAACCTTCCATCTGCTTGGCTATCGTTCCAATCCATACCCATATCTTACCCAGGCTGATCTCTATGTCTGTTCCTCCCGACAGGAGGGCATGAGCACAGCAGTCACCGAAGCTCTTATCTTGGGACTGCCCGTCATCAGTACGCGCTGCGGTGGGGCAGAGGAACTGTTAGGAGCAAGCGGAGAATATGGCGTAGTCACTTCGAATGACGAACAGGGTCTCTTCTCGGGTTTGTCCCACCTCCTTGGCGATACCCAGTGCCTTCTGGACCTCAGGTCCAAAGCGAGCCTACGTTCCGATGTTTTCTCCCCTAAACCCGTCCTACAGTCTTTGTCTGGTCTATTCGATCCATGATCGTTTTCTTTTTCTTATTGAATATAGTTTCAAGTTGCCTGGCCTTGGCAAAATATAGCGATTTTTTCGCTATAGTTGTGCTTATCGCTTTGGCAGCTTTGATAGCTGTAATTGAGAACTATTTCTATAAGATTCTGGTTCATAAGTGGCCACGTCGCTTATTTTTATCGACAGTGGTCGTGGCTCATTCGCTGATCCTGTTGGTCGATTCGTTTCTCTTTTGGAATTTCCGATTGTTTCTCGACATTGAAGTCTATGATATCATAGCTGCTACCTCTCGATCCGAAGGGATAGAATTTTTCAAGACTTACCTTTCTCTCATTAAGTTTTTATTTTGGTTAGGTTTTGTTTCTAGTTTAGTCATTCTTCTTTTTCGTAGTGCAGTCAGTCTTGTTGGGCAGAAGTGGTTAACTCGTAGTATCCGTTTGTTTTCGGTCTTTGGAGTCACCTCCATATTTTTCAGTGCCTATGGCTATACAACTGGACGAGGCGGATATTGCGTGCCTCAAATGTCTGGTGTGACACGTGTCTTTTATTGTTTCCAAGTCTTACGTCATAATGTTCAAGAGATTGAACTCCTATATCATACCAGCCAACACACTCAAGCCTCAATCATGCAGGATACCATAGCTAACGTGGTCGTTGTCATTGGCGAATCCTATAGTTGCTCTCATTGTCAGCTTTATGGATATGGCTTGCCAAATACGCCGAACATGGATGTGCGTCAACAGATGGGTGAATTAGTAGTGTTTCGCCATGTTACATCACCTTTTGATGCTACCAACCAGGCTATGAGAGCTTTGTTTTCTTTGGACTATCGCTGCTTTTCGGAGGTTCCGATTTTTCCCGTTTGCTTTCATAACGCAGGCTATCGCACACTTATTATGGACAACGAATACTTTCGTGGCGCAGGTATCAATTTGATGAGCAATGAGATACTATCAGACTACTCGTATGACTATCGCAATTTGTCCTCATATCAATACGATGGAGAGATGATTACTGATACACCGCACTTCGATGCTCCATCACTGTATGTATTTCACCTCAAAGGTCAGCATTATACCTATGCAGAGCGATATCCATCTTCCTTCACTCGCTTCAAGGCGAATGATTATGATTCCTCCCTCCATACTTTAGCACAACGACAGATTCTGGCACATTATGATAATGCAACCCTTTACAATGATGCAGTCATTGAGCAGATTATTTCCAGGTTTCAAGATACAGATTGCTGTCTTTTTTATGTCTCAGATCATGGGGAAGAGATTTTCGATTGTGGTGAGTATATGGGACACGGCACTTCACAGAGTTCGCCTGACAGTCGTTATCAGTTAACAGTACCGTTGATTTTATGGTCTTCTGATCTTTTCCGCGTGAAGCATGCTGATACATGGAACCGCTTGATTTCTCAAACAACCGATACTTTACAATCCTCAATTCTGCCAACTTTGTTACTGGAAACTGCAGGAATATCATATAACATCAAGTATTGAGACAACTATTATTCTTTCCTTGTCCCAATTCGCGTAAAAAAGAATAAAAATAACACTCTAAATGCGATTGAATGCACTATTTCGTGCTTCAATCGCATTTTTTTTCCCTTTTCGTACCATCGTATTGAAAAAAACATTATATTTGCGCCCGTATATAATTCTTGGAACATCTGTCGGGGACCTTTGCACGTGTATTGACGTGTGAGGAGCCTAGCGAAGCTTTTGCTAAAAGAGTAGCCAAAAACCTGTGACAAGCGTAACGCTCGTCCTTAGTTTTTCGAATCTTACAATCCAAGAATTCTGAACCTTGATTGAATGCGAGGCTTTACTAATTTTGCTATACACAACATCACAAAATACAAAAATGCATCTCATGAAGAAATCTTTCCTCCTCTTTGCCATGCTCGCCTGCTTCTGCAGCTCAGCCATGGCCTTCGACGTAGTAGTTGGCACCGGCATCAACGGTGATGATTCCTCTCCCTACGGTGTCGTAAGCAAGTACTCCACCACCCAGTCCATCTACCTCGCCAGCGAGATAGGGGCTAAAGGCACTATCACCGACATCGCCTACTTTGTGACCAACGGCTCACCACTCGCCGACCAGTACATAACGGTCTATATGGGCAACACCGACAAGGACTCGTTCAGTTCCACCGATGACGCCCTCTCATTCTTTGAGATGTCGCCGGTCTTCAGTGGCAGAATTACCCTCGGCAGTGCTTGTGGCAGTTGGGACAACATCACGCTCAACACCGCCTTCGAGTACGATAGCACCAAGAACTTGGCTGTGATGGTGTGCCGATCAGCAACGAAAACGTCCCCAACACTCCAGTTCCAATACACTCAGGCCACTGGTAAAGTCTTGAGCCGAGAGAATGATAGAGACTCAGATTACAGCACAGGCTGGAATGTCAGCGACTTCGATGCTTATAATCGCCGTGCCAACATCCGCCTCACCTTCGAGAATCCAGCTCTCAACATCAATGGCGACCTCAACCATGACGGCGTGGTCAATGTGCTCGACCTTGAGATGCTAGCTGATGTGATCCTCGAGAAGACCAAGCCCGAGGTGGTGCAGGTCAGCGACGGAGGACTTCACTTCGGAGCCTTGGTGTCCGTCACCAGTATAGAGCTTGGTGAGACAGAACTCCATCAGGCAGTTGGCGATACCTGCAACTTCACAGCCATCGTCAGTCCTGCCGATGCTTCGTGCAGGGATCTGGAATGGTTGAGTCTCGACCCCAGCATCGCCAGGGTCGAAGCTTCAGGCCGTGTGATTTGCATGGAGCCTGGCCGCACCACCGTGAAGGCCGTAGCTAAGGATGGCAGCGGCGTGGTGGCCACCTGCGAATTATGGATCACTAAGCATAAGCTGGAGAATGATCATGAGGTTGCCTATTTGGGGCACACCATCAGTGGCAAAAAGGTCATGTGGGCAACGGAGAATCTGGGTGCCAGCTCGGAGTCGCCTCAGGGAGAGTATTTCGCTTGGGGCGAAAAGGTAGGTTATACGGCCAATCAGGGGGCAGAATTCACAGCGGGAAATTATAACTTCAATAAAGAAGGCAAGCTCACTAAGTATTGCACGAAGTATGTAGATGGCGTTGAGGACAACATCACACAGCTTGAGCTCGATGACGATGCTGCATACCAGACATGGGGCGAGACCGAACGAGGCTACTGGTGCATACCTAGTCAGGAAGAGATGGAGTGGCTGGCTGATGATAGAAATTGCATTTGGAGTTGGGACGCTGAGAAGAAAGGTTACAACGTCTGTAGCCGTGTAACGGGTGAGTCAATCTTCCTGCCTGTAACTGGTTATTCAGGCAATAACTATAGTCAGGACGCTGGATTCTACTGGACCTCGACTCTTAGCGACTACGACAACAACACAGCCTATTACCTGGGCTTTGCAGCCGAAGTTCCTGAAGCAGGCATCAGCGGCGTCTTCCGATACAATGGCCTCACCATCCGTCCAGTATTCCGCAAGAATGTAAGTAACTGAAGTTTCTGCGATTGTCAGAAACTTCAGGATGAAAAACTATGATCAAATTCTTGGACCTGCAGCAGGTCACTGCAAAACAAGCCAGTGAGATTCATGAGGCTGCGCTTCGTGTCATCGATGGAGGGTGGTACCTTCAGGGCAAGGAGAACGAGCAGTTTGAGGCAGACTATGCACGTTACATCGGTACTCGGTATTGTGTGGGTTGCGCCAATGGTCTGGATGCACTCATCTGGATCTTCCGAGCCTACCTCGAGATGGGCATCATGCAGCCTGGGGATGAGGTTATAGTCCCTGCCAATACCTATATTGCAACGATTCTGGCCATCACCGAGAATGGACTCACCCCCGTGCTGGTCGAACCCCGTCTTGACACGTTGGAGATTGACGATGAACTCATCGAAGCACGCATCACATCGCGCACCCGTGCCATCTGCATCGTGCACCTTTATGGCCGTATTGCCTGCACGCCCAGGATTCTGCAGCTCTGCAAGCAGTACGGCCTGAAGCTGGTCGAAGACAATGCCCAGGCTCACGGATGTGTCTATTCACCTTCAGGTCAGAAGACGGGTGCTCTGGGCGATGCTGCAGGTCATAGCTTCTATCCGGGCAAAAACCTGGGTGCTCTTGGCGATGGAGGAGCTGTGACTACCAATGACGAGGAGTTGGCCAGGACTATTCGAGCCCTGGCTAACTATGGCTCACAGCGAAAGTACGTCTTCAGGTATTGCGGACGCAACAGTCGTCTGGACGAGATTCAGGCAGCAATCCTCAGTGTGAAGCTTCGTCATCTGGATGAGGACATAGCCCTTCGCCAGCAGGTAGCTCATCATTATTACGACCACATCCAGAATCCCCTGATCACCTTACCAGCTCGACTGGCAGACGTGAACAACGTCTATCACCTGTTCCCCGTGCTTTGCCCACATCGCGACGAGCTGCAGAGCTATCTGGCCGACCATGGCATCCAGACGGTCATTCACTATCCCATACCACCGCACAAGCAGGAGTGCTACAAAGAGTGGAACACCATGAGTCTGCCTCTGACAGAGCAGATAGCAGCTCAGGAGCTCTCCTTGCCAATCAGCCCTGTGATGACGGCCCAAGACGTTCGGACAGTCGTAAGCATTGTTAATCAGTTCAGGTAGAGCAGTAGTGAACCTCCCAACCTCATAACCTCATAACCCCCAACCTCCCAACCTCATAACCTCACAACCTCACAACCTCCAAACCTCATAACCTCCCAACCTCATAACCTCATAACCTCATAACCTTTTCATGCAATCCCACATCATTACCCCCCGTCGCGGTCTTCTCGACATAGACATACGTGGCCTTTGGAATTATCGCGACCTCTATATGATGTACATCAAGCGCGATATCGTCACCAAGTACAAGCAGACCATACTCGGACCGCTCTGGTATCTGATCCAGCCCCTGTTCACTACTGTCATGTACATGTTCATCTTCGGTGGTCTGGCAGGCATCTCGACCGATGGCGCTCCTCAACCTCTTTTCTATCTGGCAGGCATCCTATTGTGGAACTACTTCAGCGAGACGTTCACCCTCTGTTCCGACATCTTTGCCACCAACGCCAACGTCTTTGGCAAAGTCTATTTCCCCCGACTCGTTGTGCCCCTGAGTGGCGCCACCAGCAACCTGCTCAAGATGCTCATCCAGCTCGGCATCTTCGTCGTAGTCTATGGTTATTACAAGTTCTTCACCCCAGCAGGCCAGATGCTGACTGTCAATAGCTCCCTGTTGCTTTTCCCCATCCTCATCCTTCTCCTGGCCTTCCACTCCATTTCGTGGGGCCTGCTTTTCACCAGTCTCTCCACCAAATATCGCGACCTTAAGTTCCTCATCCAGTTCGGCATCCAGCTCTTCATGTATGCCACTCCGGTCATCTATCCCCTGAGTGCAGCCCCCGAGAAGTATCGTGACATCATCGCCCTCAATCCCCTGACCCCTATCTTTGAGGCCTTCAAATACAGCACCCTCTCCTGTGGCTCCCTCGACTGGGGCGGTCTCCTCTATAGCACCCTCTTCATGTGCGTCACCCTCTTCCTGAGCGTAGTGATCTTTTCGCGCACCGAGCGAAACTTCATGGATACAGTATAATGTAAGCGTCTTTTAGATTAAAAATGAGAAAAGAGACGCTATCACTTAGTCAAAATCTAAATCCAATAATAGATCATACTTGACGCTCACTTAGTTCATTTTAACGCTTGTTAAGAGTTTATACGTCTCTCTTCTCACGCTGCAA
>JAZQQU010000096.1:0-27192 GCA_045629225.1 Bacteroidales bacterium
GGGCGTCCTGGATGCGGTTGCGGTCCGCATGGACGTGGAGGACGTTGAGCCGGAGGACGCGCCCGGCCATGCCCTTCGGGGCGGTGATGCCGCCGTGGTTGTCCAGGACGTAGTCCTGGTCGACGATGTCCAGGAGCTCGCGGTCCTTCGGGAGGGCGAGCGCGCGGGAGGAGCGGAGCACCTCGTTGATTTCGTCGTCGCCGACGCGGCTGTTCTCGACCTGCGCCAGGCCGAAGAAGGGGTCGGCCTTGATGTGCTGTCCGGAGACGACGAGGAAGGCGTTTCCGACCGTGATTTTCGCGCCGGCGGCGTCCTGTTCGCGCTCGATCTTCTGGAGGACCGAGCGGATCGACTGCGTGGCCTGGTTGGTGTCGAGGATCTGGCTTTTGCGGATTCCCGTGGAGGGGATCTCGGCGTGGCAGGACACCTTGAGGCGTCCGCCGTTCTCGGACTCGCCGATGGCGAGGACCGTGCGGGTCGTGCCGATTTCAAGTGCGGCGTAGATGTTGGTCATGGTTAGAGCTTTCCCTGTGTGTCGGCGTAGACGGTGTCGGGCATCGTGGCGTTCCAGATGACCGTTTCGGGGGCGATCCGGCTGCGGATGGCCTTCTGGAGGTTGGCGAGACGGGCGCGCAGGTCGTTCATCGCGGCGGGGGTGTGGTCATCCATCTCGTTCCAGGCGATCTTGACCTTGGAGTAGTTGCCCAGGGTGGCCACCAGGAAGTCCGGCTTCGAGACGTCGACTTCGAGGACGCCGAGCTCGAGGAACTCCGGTTCGCGGCAGACCTCGATCAGCCGGAGGGCGGCGAGCGTCCTCCGGCTGATGCGCTCGCCGCGGGGCGTCCCGGGCGGAAGGGTCTCGCGGATGACCGGCAGGGTCTGGGTGCCGCGCTGCCAGATGAAGACCATGCCCTCCGTGTCGACGACGCGGCCGGAGACGGTCTTCTTTTCCTTGAGCTCCATGCGGGCGACGGGCGTGCGCTCCTCGGCGGTGACGGTCACCTTGTCGGGAAGGTGCCGCGTGATCCGAACGGCGCGGAGGTTCGGGACCTTCGCGAGCAGTTTTTCGCGCTCGGCCTCGAAGTCGATCAGCGCGAGATTGGCGCCGACCCGCAGCTTGAGCTCCTCTGCGATCGTGGACGGAGGGACCATCTTGCCCGAGACGACCTCGACCTGGGCCGCCATGTCGGTGATGACGCATTGCTCGAGGTAGAGGGCCCTGAGCCTGTCGTAGCCGAGGACGGCGCCGACCCCGAGAACGACGAGGACGACGATGACGGCCGTCACGACGAGACCGCGGTTGGGGCGTTCGATCTTGTTGACCTTGCTCATTTGTCGTAGTCCGCGCTCTGGAGGATGCGGTCGCAGACGCCCGCGAAGGTGAGCCCGGTCCGGATGCCGGACTTGGGGACGAGCGAGTGCGAGGTGAACCCGGGTGAGGTGTTGAGCTCGAGGACGTAGCAGCGCCCGAGCGGCGAAACGCGGAAGTCGACGCGCGTCACGCCGCGGCAACCAAGGGCTTGATACGCTTGCACGGCAGTCTTCTGAAGCCCAGCTACGAGGTTTGAGGGTTTGGGGGTTTGAGGGTTTGAGGGGTTTCTGGGGGCATTTCTTGGCGCAAAGATGCGAAGAAATTGCCAGACTTCCAAATTAAGGAGGCAAAAAAGGGGTGAAAAGTAGGTAAAATGTGTTGAAAAATCATAAATGTTTTGGAGTTCTCCGATATTTTGTGTAAATTTGCGCCGTTTTTTAATAAGACAATAACAAAAAAACTACATAACAAAGACAATGAAGAATCAAGTGAAGTGCCTGGCCGCACTGATGGCTCTGGTGGCTATGCCCCAGCTGGCCGAGGCTAAGTCGGCAGAGAAGGACCCTGTGGTGATGACCGTGGCAGGACGCCCGGTGTTGCGTTCGGAATTCGAATATTTCTATCAGAAGAATACACAGCAGGATGCTGCTGAGAAGAAGACCTTCGACGAGTATGTGGAGCTCTTCGTGAACTACAAGCTCAAGGTGGCCGAGGCTTATAGCCAGGGCGTGGACACCACACAGGCCTACATCAGCGAGCTGGCAGGCTACCGCAAGCAGCTGGCCGAGCCATACCTGCAGCTGGCAGGCTGGAGCGACACGCTGGTGGAGCAGTATCACAGCCGCAAGATGACCGAGGTGCATGCACAGCACCTGCTGCTGACCTGCGACGAGAAGACCTCGCAGCACGACGTGGACAGCCTGTATCAGGTGATCCTGGGCCTGCAGCAGGAGGCAGAGCAGGAGGGAGCCGACTTCAAGCAGCTGGCCACCCAGTACAGCCAGGATCCCTCGGCCAAACAGAACGGCGGCGACCTGGGTTACTTCGGCCCACTGCAGATGGTCTATCCCTTTGAGAAGGCAGCCTACGAGACTCCCGTGGGCAAGACCTCGGTGGTGCGCTCACGCTTCGGCTGGCATCTGGTGAAGGTGGTGGACCGTCGTCCGAGCGAGGGTGAGGTGCTCGTGGCACACATCATGAAGAACATCCCTCGCGGTCCTCAGGTGGAGGGTGCTCCTGATCCTAAGCAGCAGATCGACTCGATCTATAACGCCCTGCTGAGTGGCGCAAACTGGGACGAGATCTGCGAGAAGTGCAGCGACGACACCTACACCAGCAAGAAGGGCGGCGCCTACCAGTGGCTGAACCGCACGGCCCGCTTCCCTAAGGAGTGGTTGGACGCGGCTTACGGACTGAAGGAGAACGGACAGGTGTCGGAGCCTTTCGCCACACAGTTCGGCTGGCACATCATGAAGCTGCTCGACAAGCGACAGACCGCCCCACGCGACGAGAAGGCCGATGCCAAGATGAAGGATCAGTTCCAGAAGGACGCTGACCGCATGAAGGAGGGACGTGACCGCTTTGTGGCACAGTGTCGTCAGGAACTGGCTGCCAACAAGAAACTCAAGAAGGTGGCAGCCGCCTGGACCGACGACGAGGTGCTGGCATGGGCCGACGAGCAGCTGGAGAGCACGCACAAGGACTTCCGCGACATATACCGTGAGTATCATGACGGCCTGATGCTGTTCGACGTGAGCAGCAAGGCCGTGTGGGACAAGGCTTCGCAGGATAGCGTGGGCCTGCAGCGATACTTCGACGAGCATCGTGCAGACTTCACCTTCGACCAGCCACGCTTCAAAGGCGCCTTCATCGAGTGTGAGGACGACGAGGTGCTCCACAATGCACTGAAGGAGATCTATGACCACAACGATCCGCTGGCTGCTGCCGATGTGGTGCGCCAGACCGTGCTGAAGGATACGCTGCTGACACCTAACCCCAAGGCTCCACGTTTCCACATCGTCAACGGACTCTTCAAGCCCAAGGACAACGCTGCCGTCGATGTGGAGCGCCTCAAGCTGCCCGATGCTAAGTTCACCCCTAAGCCCAAGATGCCTCGCTACATGACTTACGGCCGTGTGCTGGAGGCTCCAGAGGTGCTCGACGACGTGCGTGGCTCGGTAGTGGCAGAATACCAGAACGAGCTGGAGACACAGTGGGTGGCCGAGCTCAAGAAGAAGTTCGAAGTGAAGATCAACCAGAAAGAACTCGATAAGTTACGTTGAGACTGACATTGTTCGACATAAAGACGTGGGCAGTTGCCGCCTGGTGCGTGGCAGCTGCTTCGTCGTGTCAGAACAACAAGGTTGAGCCCGCCGAGCAGACCGACGAACAGCTGCTCTACGCCATGGCCTTGCGCGAGCTGCCCGACCGTGACATGCTGGACCAGCAGGTGGAACAGTACCGTCATGAGCTCTACGTGCAGACCTACCTGAACCTGATGTTGAGACATCATGCTGAGGCAGTGACCGACGAGGAGTGTCAGGCCTTCTACAACCAGTACGGACGAGACCTGAAACTCGATGAGCCCATCGTCAAGGGACTGCTGGTGAAGCTGCCCTCGAACACCTCTGGTCAGGGAGTCAAAGAGCTGAAGAACTGGATGAAGCAGCTGAGCCAGGGCAACGACGAAAGTCTGCCCGACCTGGAGCTGTATTGCAACCAGCGGGCTGCCTCGGCCGACAACTGCCTGTCGCGATGGGTGCGCTTTGACCATATAGCCGACCAGCTGCCCGTCACGGTGGTGGAGCCCCGTCAGTTCCTGGCCATCAAGACATACGAGATGACGGATCAGGGCTATGACTATTATCTGGTGGTGACCGACTACCGACTGCCCGGCGAGGTGCAGCCCTACGAGTGGGCCCGACAAGGCATCCTCGAACTGCTGGTGGAACGCAAGCGTAACACCTTCCGTCATGAACTGATAGAACAAATAAGGAACAAAGAATAACAAAAGAATGCGAAAGTCTTGGACATTGATAGCAGCCATGCTGCTGGGTGTGCTGCAACTCGCAGCACAACACACTGACAACATCATAGACGAGATCATCTGGGTGGTGGGCGATGAGGCCATCCTGCGTAGCGAGGTGGAGACTGAGCGTAAGCGTATGCTCTACCAAGGTGAACGTCTGGAGGGCGATCCGTACGCCGTCATTCCAGAGCAGATAGCCATTCAGAAGCTCTTCATCAACCAGGCCATCATCGACTCGATCGAGGTGAATGATGAGCAGGTAGAGGCTCAGGTCGATGCCCGTCTGAACCAGTTCATCTCGCAGATAGGTTCGAAGGAAAAACTCGAGGAGTACCTGGAGAAACCCATCACAGAGCTGCGTGCAGAGTGGCGCACAGGCATGAAGAATCAGAGCATACAGCAGCAGATGCAGCAGAAGCTGTGCGAGGACGTCAGTGTGACACCGAGCGAGGTGCGACTCTACTACGAGCGTCTGCCCAAGGATAGCATCCCCTTCATCGAGACACAAGTGGAGGTGCAGATGATTGCCCTGCAGCCACAGGTGAGCAAGCAGCAGATCGACGAGATCAAGAACCGTCTGCGCGACTTCACACAACGTGTCAATTCGGGCGAGAGTCAGTTCTCGACCCTGGCCATCCTCTACAGTGAGGACCCGGGCAGCGCTGCCATGGGCGGCGAACTGGGATTCAAGTCGAAAGGTGCCTATGTGCCTGAGTTCTCGGCTGCAGCATTCCAGCTCACCGAGCCTGGCAAGATCTCAAAGGTGGTGGAGACGGAGTTCGGCTTCCACATCATCCAGCTCATAGAGCGTCGTGGCGACCGTGCCAACTTCCGCCACATCCTGCTCACGCCTAAGGTGAGCTCGAAGGACCTGACCGAAGCACGTGCCCGCATGGACTCGCTCAAGATGGATCTGGACAGCCTGAAGTTCTCGTTCGAGGAGGCTGCCCGTTACCTGTCGAGCGACAAATCGACCCGCAACAGTGGCGGTCTGATGATGAGCGACCGCACAGGTTCGTCGCGCCAGACCATGGATGAGCTGCCTCCTGAGGTGGCCCGTCAGGTGGCAAACATGAAGGTGGGCGACATCAGCCGTCCTTTCGTCATGAAGGACCCCAAGACCAGTCGTGACGAGGTGGTGATCGTGAAACTGAAGAATCGTATCGACGGTCACAAGGCCACGTATTATGATGATTATCAGGTCGTGAAGGAGCTGTATGAGCAGCAGCTGCATCAGGAGATCATCGAGAAGTTCATCCGCGAGAAGCAGCGTACCACCTACGTCCGCATCAAACCGGGTTGGGAGAACTACGAGTTCAAGTACCCAGGCTGGGGACAGAGGGAATAAGGTATCATACTAAAGTTTGATATTAGGTTGTAAGGTTTTAAGGTTTTAAGGTTGTAAGGTTATTCGGTTATTAGGTTGTAAGGTTATTAGGTTATAAGGTTATTAGGTTGTAAGGTTATTAGGTTGTAAGGTTGATATTACTACTGTAGCTGAACAAGGTAACTTCTCCTCAAGACCTCAAAACCTCAAAACCCCAAAACCTCAAGACCTCAAAACCTCAAAACCCCAAAACCTCAAAACCTCCAGACCTAACAACCTCAAAACCTAACAACCTCAAAACCCGCAATTTGAGTACTTGCGAAAGTCGAATAAAACTAAATATTGTGCATTGAAACTCAAGGCATCACATATAATCACACTGTGCGTTGTGGCTCTGGCCTCAGCGATGACTGCGGCGCACCCGCGTCCGCAGGAGGAGGTGGAGGCACAGCCCAAGAAGATACATCTGCTCCACGCCAACACGCTGTCGTTCAACAAGGCCGTGGACGAGGATCGTAAGACCCTGCGCGGTGACGTGCGATTCCGTCAGGACTCGTGCTACATGTACTGCGACTCGGCCTACTTCTACGAGACGACCAACTCGATGTCGGCTTTCGGCAATGTGCGCATGGAGCAGGGCGACACGCTCTTCATGTACTGCGACTCGATGGACTACAACGGCGACTCGATGTTCGGCCAGCTCTATGACCACGTGCACCTCATCCATCGCTCGGCCACGACCAACACCAACCTCTATACCGACTACCTGACCTACGACCGCACGCTGGCCGAGGCCAACTATCCGGAGACGGGAGTGATCATCGACTCGCTGGTTCACCTGCGTAGTCAGATCGGATGGTATTACCCCAACTCGAGCCTGGCCTTCCTGCAGTATGATGTGCAGGGACGAACCTATGAGCGCGACTCGGCCTGGTATGCCATAGGATGCATGCCGCAACACGTCTATCAGCCCGACGACAAGCGTCTGACACCACATTATTATTTATATAGCGACACGCTTCGTTACGACTTCAACCTCAACCTCGCCAAGGTCATGGGACCTTCGCGCATCGTCAACGACTCCACGATCATCCACACACGTCTCGGACAGTTCGACACGAACACCGAAGAGGCTCTGCTCTATCAGAACTCCTGGATTGAGAGCCCACACCGTTATGCCACGGGCAAGGTGCTCTATTACGATGCCAAGAATAACATGGGTGAGGCCAAGGGCGATGTGGTGGCAGTGGATACGCTTAACTGCATCAAGGTGACAGGCGACTATGGCTACTACATCGACAACGACTCGATCCCACAGATGGGTTATATCACCGGTCATGCGCTAGCCATGGAATACAGCAGTGGCGACACCCTGTTCCTCCATGCTGACACCCTGAAGGCCTACACCACCCTGGTTTTTGTGCCTTCGGACACCGTCTATGTCTCAGACTCAATCTACAACGAACTCCTTGCGGCAGATAAGGCAGCCTCTGTGGCAAAGAATGCCGCTGCAGACAGTCTGGCAGCTCTGACTCAGGTCAATGCCGACAGTCTTGCCTTCGCCCCATCGCTTGCCGCAGACAGTCTTGCCATCGATTCGCTGCTTGCTACCAACAGTCTTGCCTTCGACTCGCTGCTTGCTACCAACAGCTTGGCCATCGATTCGCTGCTTATGACCGACAGTCTTGCCATCGACTCGCTGCTTATGACTGACAGCTTGGCCATCGACTCGCTGCAAATGACCGACAGTCTTGCAGCTGTTGCGAAGCCAGAGGCCAGACGCAATGCGCGCAAGCCGGCACCAGAGAAGCAAGAGACAGCCAAGCCAGAGGTCAGGCCTCGTCCCATCGACCATGTGGTGCCAGAGCACTACGACTCGCTTCGCTTCATGCAGGCTTATCATGGCGTGCGCTACTACCGCTCGGACATGCAGGGTGTGTGCGACTCGCTGATCTATTCGGTTCGTGATTCACTGGCCACCTTCATGGGTAATCCGGTGATGTGGAACAGCAAGTACCAGATTACAGGCGACACGATCTTTGCCATCATCATTCGTGAGGGCATACAGCGAGCCATGATACATCCTAATGCCTTCCTGGTACAGAGCCATGACGAGACGCTGACCGTGGATCCTGACACACTCAGCGATTGGCAGCGCGAACATCTCATCGTCGATACGCTGCATTACGATCAGATCTCGGGTATGGATCTCGTCTGCTACTTCGAGGACGGCAAGGTGCGTAAGATGGACATGACGGGCAACGTGGAGATCATCTATTTTGCCGAAGAGAGCGACCACACCATGATCGGACTCAACCAGATGATTGGCAACTACTTCACCACATGGTTCAAGAATCAGAAGATGGAGAAGTCGGTGCTCTGGCCCGATGTTGTGGCATCGTTGACTCCTATTCAGCTGGTCACCCCGGACATACTCTATCAGGACAAGTTCCGTTGGATGGCTTACCTCCGACCCTACAATGCCCAGGATGTGTTCCGCGAAATTGAGATGAAGGAGGAGGACAAACAGGAGAGCGTCAAACTCTTTGATGATGATGAGCTCAATGGTTATTGATAAACAAGTGAGGTATTATGGCAACCATATTTTCCACCCAGAAACCGCGTCGGTTCGAGCGTAAGAACTACTTCGGCAACGAACGCAAGGAATGGCTTGAGGCACGCGTACGCAAGGTAAAACGCGAGATGGGCGAGCTGCCTGACGAGGAATGGAAGGCAGAGGAGAGCATCCGAGGCACTTTCATCGAGGGCACACGTCACCTGAAACGTCGCAAGGAGCGTGACGAAGAGGAGGGCACCGGCGCCAGCAACCGTTATGTCAAGCTGGGTGTGGCGCTGATACTGCTTTGCATTATTTTCTATTATCTGATCAAATAAATGGATATCATACATCTGCTTCCCGACACCGTGGCCAATCAGATTGCGGCTGGTGAGGTGGTGCAACGTCCGGCCAGTGTGGTCAAGGAGCTCCTTGAGAACTCCATCGACGCACATGCCACCGTTGTGCAACTCATCCTGCGTGAGGCGGGTCGTGAGTTGATCCAGGTTATCGACAACGGCGTGGGCATGTCGCCCACCGATGCGCGCATGGCCTTCGAGAAGCATGCCACCAGCAAGATATCCGAGGCCAACGACCTCTTCAACCTCCACACCATGGGATTCAGAGGCGAGGCGCTGGCATCCATAGCTGCGGTGGCCGAGGTTGAACTGCGCACCCGCAAGCAGGATAACGAGACGGGTGTGCTGATCGAACTGTCGGGCAGTCGCGTCACACGTCAGGAGGCATGTGCCTGCCCGGTAGGTGCCAACTTCCAGGTGCGCAACCTCTTCTATAATATACCTGCGCGCAGGAAGTTCCTCAAGTCCAATCAGACCGAGCTCAGCAACATCATCACCGAGGTGCAGCATGTGGCATTGGCAAACCCCAACGTGGAGATCTCGCTGGTGCATAATGACCAGCAGCTCTTCCAGCTCTCAGCCGGTTCGCACAAGCAGCGCATCATCCAGCTCTTCAGCAAGAGCCTGGGACAGCAGCTCCTGCCTGTGGCAGTCGATAATGACTTGATGCACATCACAGGTTTCGTATGCTCGCCCGAGGGAGCTCGTAAGAAGGGTGCACTGCAGTACTTCTTCGTCAACGATCGATACATGAAGCACCCCTACTTCCACAAGGCTGTGATGGAGTGCTATCAGGACCTGATACCTGAGGGTTCGCAGCCCAATTACTTCATCTACCTGAAGGTCGATCCGCAGAGCATCGACGTGAATATCCATCCGACAAAGACCGAGATCAAGTTCGAGAACGAGCCTGCACGATGGCATATCCTGATGGCCACCATCCGCGAGGCATTGGGCAAGTTCAATGCTGTGCCCACCATCGACTTCGACCAGGCAGATGCTCCCGAAATCATGCCAGCCTATCGGAGTGAATCCAGTGGGCAGTCGGTGGCAGAGCCTAAGCCAGAGTTCAACGACTACAATCCCTTCAAGGTGAACCGTCCCGACCATTGGGAGACGCTCTACCAGGACTTCGAGAAGGAGAACCTCGTGTCGCGCATGGATTCCCAAGCCTCTTCGCCCCTTAATGAGTTGCCCTCGACGCTCGACTCGCATCTGTCTGATGCCCCACAGTTTGAGACCATCCCCAGCGCGCTCGACCTGATGGACGAACTCCCCACTGAGGAGCGTCCGCAGCAGTTGCCGACTCGTAAGGCGTTGTTTATGCAGGTAGGCAGTCGATACATCGTTGGACACATCAAAGGTGGCATGATGCTCATCGACCAGCACAGAGCACATCTCTGCATACTCTATGACCGCTATCATAGTCAGATATGCAACCGTCAGGGCATCTCGCAGCACGAGCTCTTCCCCGAAATCATCGAGGTGTCACCAGCCGATGAGCCTCACCTCAAGGCCATCCTTCCCGAACTGAGTTTTCTGGGTTTCGAGCTTGACAGTCTGGGTGGAGGCAGCTATGCCATCAATGGCAAGCCAGCTTCGCTCGACAATGCTGTCAGCATACAGGAACTCATGCAACAGATGATCGATGCCGCTCGTGAAGAGGTGCATGGCATAGGCGAGGAGCTCGACAAACGCCTGGCTCTGCGTCTGGCTCAGGCCCAAGCCATCCCATACGGACGGACAATGGGTGAGGAGGAGGTCTGCCAGCTGGTGGAGAGCCTGATGGATCTGCCAGAGCATCAGATGACTCCCGATGGACATCCTGTCATGACCATGGTGTCGAACGATGTGCTTGCTTCGCTGCTTTGAGTTTATGAAGTCCTTCATTCGTTCAATCAACTATCGCAAGCTTCAGTTGGTTGGATTTTTAGGGTATTCTGTTTTAGGGGGGCAACATCTGCGAACGCTGCAAGAACTGTGTGACAAGCGTGACATTCGTCCCAAAGTCCTGGGGTCCTAACATCCCAAAGTCTAATGGTCCTATGATCTCAAAGTCTATTAGTCTTAAGGTCCCAAAGCCTATTAGTTCTAACATCCCAAAGTCTAATGGTCCTAAGGGGTCCCAAAGTCTATTAGTCTTAAGGTCCCAAAAACCTGAAGCTTTGCACCTACGAAACTACAGTTAGTTAATTCTTATTCCTATTTATAATATAATGAAATTTGCAATTTGTCTTCAGCCATTCATCCCCATGCGTACCAATCCAGCCGAAGAGGCTGAAATGACTGGTCAGTTATTGTTTGGCGACACCTTTCGCATCCTCGACGAACAGCCCCGCTGGTATCACATTGTGCGCGACTGCGATCAGTACGAAGGGTGGATAGACTTCAAGACCGCAACCCTCATAGACGAGCAGGAGTATCAGCACTACCTTGACGAGACCCCCAACGCCCTCTTGCTCCGTCTGCCATTCAACCCAGTGCAGCGTACCGAACAGGGACAGTCGGGCTCGGCTCATCTGTCGTGGGGCAGCCGCATCTTCGACATGGACGAGACGGGCATCACCTTCCGTATGCATGGCATCCGCTTCGATGTGCCTTCGATGAGCTATGTCAACCCTATGCACTTCAATTCGATGTCGCGCAAGGCTTTGGCCAAGTTCCTGATGCAGCAGGCACAGATGCTGCTCAACACCCCTTACCTCTGGGGCGGCACAGCAGCTTTCGGAGCAGACTGTTCAGGCTTCACGCAGACGTTGTTCCGCTTCATAGGCATCTCACTGCCTCGTAATGCTTCACAACAGGTAGAGCAGGGTGACGATGTCGCTTTCGAGGAGATTTTGCCTGGCGATCTGGCCTTCTTCGCCTCTTCGCCCGACAGTCAGAAGGTCTCGCACGTAGGTCTGGTGGCCGAAGGTGGTCGTGTCCTGCATGTCAGCGGCTTCCTGCACTTCGATGAGCTTCGTCCAGAGGGCATCTGGAATGCTCAACGTGGCGAGATGACCCACTATCTCGTGAAGGTGAAGCGTTATTTCTGATCATTCAGGGCTACGTAAGGCAATTCCTCAAACCCTTCAAGCTTTTAAGTGCTTCAAGTTCTTCAAGCGCTTCAAGTTCTTAAGGCCCTCAATTGCTTCAAGCTTTTAAGCTCATCAAGTTCTTCAAGCGCTTCAAGTTCTTAAGGCCCTCAACTACTTCAAGCATTTTAGGCTCATCAGGCCCTCAACCTCCTTCGAACGCTTCAAGTTCTTCAATCCCTTCAAGCTCATCAAGCCCTCAACCACTTCAAATTCAACCCCTCCCTCCCAAAAAACTCTATTCATGCAACAGCTCTATCGTCACTACCTGGCACATCCCTCAATCACAACCGACTCGCGTCATGTAGAGCCAGGACAGATATTCTTCGCTCTCAAAGGCGAACGTTTCGATGGCAATCAGTATGCAGCCGAGGTTCTGTCCAAAGGTGCAGCCTTGGCAGTGGTCGATGATCCTGCAGTCGTTGAGGCTGACGATGCACGCTACTATCTGGTTGATGATGTGCTCACCACACTTCAGCAGCTGGCTGCCTATCATCGTGAACAGTTCCGCGTGTGGGAGCGTCCCGTGCCCGTCATTGGCATCACGGGTACCAATGGCAAGACTACGACCAAGGAGCTGCTGCGTGCGGTGCTGAGCCAGAAGTTCAACGTGCTGGCCACCGAAGGCAACCTCAACAATCAGATAGGTGTGCCACTCACCTTGCTCAAGGTTACGCCCCAGCATGAGCTGGCCATCATCGAGATGGGAGCCAATCACCCCATGGACATTGCCGACCTCTGTGCCATCGTCCATCCGGACTACGGACTGATCACCAACGTGGGCAAGGCTCATCTCCTGGGCTTCGGCAGTCTGGAGGGTGTCATTGCAGCCAAGACCGAGCTCTACAAGAGCCTCTCGTCCAATGCAGGCATCGCATTTATCGACTCTTTCAATCACCAGCTGCTTGCGAAGGCTATGGAGTATGGAGTCAAGTGCCGTCCGTACCTGCCAGCAGAGGTGGTGGATTGCTCACCATATCTCACCCTTTCGCTTTACGACACCGATGCCATCGATCCTGTTGAGGTCCATACGCACCTCATCGGTTCGTACAACAGTCTCAACTGTCAGGCTGCTGCCACCGTTGGCCGATTCTTCGGGGTGACCATCCAGCAGGTTAAGTGTGCCATTGAGGGCTACGAACCCCAGAACATGCGCTCACAGCTAGTTGACCTGGGGCATGGCAATCAGCTCATTATGGATGCCTACAATGCCAACGCCACCTCGATGAATGCAGCTCTGACCTCCTTCGCACTCAATCAGGCTCCACACAAGTCGGTCATCCTGGGCGACATGCGCGAGTTGGGCGAGGAGTCACAGCATGAGCATAAGGTCATACTCGACTACCTCTTTACCTCCGGCATCAAACTCGATATGATCGTGCTCGTAGGTGAGGAGTTCTGTCGTTGCTACGAAGCCCATGGTCTGCAGTACGCTGCAACTAATCCCGTCAATGTGCGCTGTTACACTGACGTGCAGGCGCTCATCAGTGACGAGGTTGTGATCAACAACCTGGGTGGTACTATTCTGGTCAAGGGCAGTCGTGGAGTGCAGCTCGAGAAGGCAGCTGAGTGCATCAAGAATAGACGTGGGTAGTCACTCGTCCCATGCTTGTCGCGTCCATCATACAGCGGTTTCAGGAGCTCGGGCTTTCACCCGAAGTCATAGCCTTGGCTCAAGGCATGTTGCTGGGCGACAAGTCGATGCTCGACCCAGAGGTCATGCAGAGCTTCCGAACCTCGGGCATGAGTCATCTACTGGCAGTGTCCGGTCTGCACGTTGGCGTCATCATGTCGCTGGTGTGGCTGTTGTTGCGACCGCTGGAGGTTCTGGTCTATCTTGTCTCGCCCCCTCGCATGATCTGTTATTATGCCACAGGCATCGTCAAGCGTCTGCTGGTCATCACTTTCACCATCGGCTATGTCTGGCTTATCGGAGCCCCGGTCAGTGCTGTGCGAGCAGCCCTCATGCTTTGTCTTACGTTGGTCGGATGGATGTTCCAACGATCCACCTCCACCTGGCATTGCCTCGTGCTGGCTGCCCTGATCCTGATATCGTGCGACCCCTGGTGCGTCACGCAGGTGGGCTTTCAGCTGAGTTTCCTGGCTGTAGCAGGCATCCTTTCCTTTGAGCCGTGGCTTCGTAATCCGGATTATCGCTGGTGGGAGAGGTTCATACTTCTCTCAATTTCAGCTCAATGGTTCACGGTCCCAGTAGTAGCTTACTATTTTCATCTGGTCCCTTTCCTCGGATGGCTGCAGGGGTTACTTGTCGTTCCTCTCGTTCCCTTCTTTGTGGGTTGCCTTCTGCTGGGTGCCGCTTTCCCCTCAATGCATTGGCTTTGCACACCCACCGAAGCACTTTATGGCTGGATCACATGGGCCTCGCAGTTCATTGCTCAGGCCGAACGCCTCCTGCTGAGTGGACATCTCTATTTCTACCCAACCTGGTACGAAGTGTTGTTGGCCGAAGCGCTTCTCCTCTCCATCCTCCTTTACTTCCGACTGCGTTCGCGATAGTGGTTTCGTCCGAAACGCATCAGAACGCTCGAATGGAATTTCGAGATGTCGGAAAGCTTGCAAGAGTTTCTTGATTGTAATCTTGCGTTCACAAAAGCTCGCCAGAGTTTCTGGCAAGAAATCTTGGGTGCACAAAGGCTCGCCAGCGTTTCTGGCAGGTAATCTTGGGTGCACAAAAGCTCGCCAGAGTTGCTGGCAGGTAATCTGGTAGGCACGAAAGCTTGTCTGTGATTAAGATTCGTAATTGTGTTGGTACATCATCGCAAATCTCTCAGTCCGGACTCTTTTATTATTGTTGTAAACCTCTTCGCTGTGTTCCGTTACCTTCTCCTTCCATTTCTCTACCTGTTCATCGGTGGTCTGGTCACTACGATGTTGGTGCAGCGGCTGTTGCACTATGTCGATACGGTCTGGCTCACGCTTCTGCTTCCTATGCTGATGGTCACGGTGTTTCTCACTGTGGTGGGTGTGGTCAACGTGTGGGTGCAGTATCGCACATGGCGCGAGTCTCAGTTGATGCGTCAGTACAGTCTTCGCAGCCTCCTTTGGCTCTATGTGCGTTGCTGGACAGTGGTGATGTCCGGACTCACCATTGGAGTGGTGTTCTATTGGATGCACGACCTGCTGCCCGACTATATCCAACAGCTCATTCATTGGCTGCAGATCCTGTTCTATGTCATGACGGTCTTCCTCACTATTGTAGCGCTCATGAGTATTGTGCTGGGAGAGAACCTCGAAGAGATCCGTCTGCGCAATGCACAGTCAGAGAACCAGTTGCTCAAATCGCAGCTCAATCCTCACTTCCTCTATAATACGCTCAACAACATCGATGCCCTCATCTGGATCGATCAGGAGCGTGCCTCGACAGCTGTCACCAGCCTTTCGCAACTGATGCGTTACTTCACCTACAGTGCACGTCAGGAACTTGTACCTCTGCATGACGAGGTTGAGCACCTGCATCTGCTCATCAACCTGCAACGCCTGCGCATGCCTCGTGAGGAATGTCTGGTGTTCCAATATGAAGGCGACCTGGCTCAATTCCAGATCGCCCCATTGCTGCTCACGCCTTTGGTCGAGAACTGCTTCAAGCATTGCGGCCCCCTCGATCAGGATGATGCCATAGTGATTCGCCTTGAAGCACACGACAAACAGCTCTGTTTCACTACCGACAACAATCTGAAGCCCGAAGTTTCTGATGGTCCAGTGCCAGCGCGCACCCGTCAGCTGGGTGGGGTGGGGTTGAGTGTGTTGCGACAGCGTCTGCAATTGCTCTATCCCCGAAAGCACACGTTTACTGCCCAACGCGAGGGTGAACGTTTCAGAACCAGTCTGACGATAGCTTTCGGTTGAGATCATCAATCAGGCGAGGCACAGCCAGCTGCTGCCACTCCATCCAGCTCACCTGCTTGTAGCCTTTGTGGTTCAGTAGGGAGTTCAGCTGATCAGCCTGAGCTTCGCTCGTCAGTCGGCAGACCCAGAAGTCAGCCATGAGCGTCTGGTGCGTCAGCTGGTGTTTTTTCTGCAGTATCAGCTCAGGCGTTATCTTGTCCGCCAGTGGCATTTCGGTTGTCGTCAGAGGGGCGTTCGGCTCCTGAGCAGCAGCTGACTTCTCCACCAGATAGGGTTCCCACAGCCCTTGCCAGATGTCGCCCGCACCCCGTCTGTGCACCCAGAGCGTATCCTTATATATATAAATAATGTATAGCAGCTGACGCTCACGCACCTTCACATGGTTGCTCTTCACGGGGCGTTCGTTCACAGTGCCATTTGCCAAAGCCATGCAATGCTCAGCCACCGGACAGCCATCACAGTGGGGCGATGTCGGTGTGCAGCACAGAGCGCCCAGTTCCATCATGGCCTGATTGTGGCGTCCCGGGTGACCGCCATCATGGTGGAGAGGCAGCAATTCGGTGGCCAGCTGCATGAACTGGCGTTGTCCCTGGCCCGAGTCGATGGGGGTGGCAAGGTCAAACAGACGCGACAGCACCCTATACACGTTGCCATCCACCGTGGCCACCTCCTCGTCAGAGGCTATGCTTGCCACTGCTGCAGCGGTGTAGGGTCCCACACCTTTGAGCTGGCGCAGGTCAGAGTAACGTGTGGGGAAGACAGTGCTTGGGTCAGCGTCCTCTTTGCCAAACAATTCTACCACCTGCTGAGCCGCAGCATGCAGATTGCGGGCACGGCTGTAGTAGCCGAGACCCTGCCATAACTTCAGCACCTCATCCTCACTGGCAGCTGCCAGAAGCTGCACGGTAGGGTAGTGTGACACGAATCGCTGGTAGTAGTCCAGACCCTGTGCCACACGCGTCTGCTGCAAGATAGTCTCCGACAACCATATTTTGTAGGCATCATGAGTGTGTCGCCAGGGCAGGTCACGCCTGTTTCGGTCGAACCATTGGCCTATTTTGTCGCTTATGATGTTCATTTTCTTGATTTTCAGTTGTCAATTATCCACTTTTTCGCTGCAAAGATAAGTTTTTTTCAAAAAAAAGACAAATAATATTTGAAAATTCGAAAAAAAGCGGTATCTTTGCACGCCAATGTTAAAAAAAACATCAAAAAATAATAATAAAATGACAAAAGCAGAAATCGTAACCAAGATCGTTAAGAAGACTGGTCTTGACAAGGAGTCAGTTTTGACCGTGGTTGAACAGTTCATGACCTCAGTTAAGGAATCGCTTGTTGACGGCGAGGCAGTTTATCTCCGTGGCTTCGGCAGCTTCATCATCAAGGAGCGTGCAACCAAGACCGCTCGTAACATCAGCAAGGACAAGGCCATCATCATTCCAGCTCATAACATCCCAGCTTTCAAGCCAGCCAAGACTTTCATGGCACAGGTGAGCGGTGAGCTCGTTAACGAGGAGCAGGATTAATGGTCCGCTACAGAAGCAGAAAGACAAGAAACAATATATTGTACAATTATTAATTAACTAAAGTTATGCCAAACGGTAAGAAGCACAAGCGTCACAAGATGGCTACGCACAAGCGCAAGAAGCGTCTTCGCAAGAATCGCCATAAGCACTAAACAGTGCGCCAATGTGGCCTGTATGGGCGCCCCTCATGAGGGCGCCTTTCTTTTATAATCTTCTAAATCCCTTATCACAATGACAAGAGAAGTAGTCATTGATGTCAACCCGCAACTGATCACGATTGGTCTGCTCGAAGACGGCAAGCTGGCTGAGTACCAGCGCGAGTCGCAGAACGCCAGTTACAGTGTGGGCAACATCTATCTGGCCCGTGTCAAGAAGCTGATGCCAGGCTTGAATGCTGCTTTCGTCGATGTGGGATATGAGAAGGAAGGATTCATTCATTATCAGGATCTTGGCCCTCAGTTCAAGACAGTGGCCAAGTTCGTCAAGCAGCAGATCTCTGATCGCAAGCATCTCATCCCCCTCGATCGCTTCAAGAGCGAACCCGAACTGGACAAGACTGAGACCGTGGGCGATGTCCTCACCATAGGACAGGAGATTCTGGTGCAGGTTGCTAAGGAACCTATCAGTACCAAAGGCCCACGCCTCACTTGCGACATCTCGCTCCCAGGTCGATTCATGGTGCTGATTCCTTTCCAGGATAAGGTTTCGGTGTCTGCGAAAATTAAATCAAGCGAGGAGAAGAGCCGTCTCAAACAGATTATCAACTCCATACGTCCGAAGAACTTCGGTGTCATCATCCGTACTTCGGCACAAGGGGCTGGTATCGAGGAGCTGAGTCAGGAATTCAACTCGTTGGTCAAACGCTGGGAAGACTGCGTGACCACCCTCATGAAAGGCAAGCTGCCCTCACTCTGTTACGAGGAGACCGGCCGTGCCGTGGCATTACTTCGCGACATCTTCAACCCCTCGTTCGAGAACATCTGGGTTAACGACCCAGCCACGTTCACTCAGATTCGGGAATATGTGAGTCTGATAGCCCCTGAGAAGGCAGACGTCGTAAAACTGTACGAGGAGGATGTCCCCATCCTGGACAAATTTGCAGTAACCCGCCAGATCAAGTCCTCACTGGGCAAGACCGTCTCGTGCAAGGCCGGTGCCTACATCATCATTGAGCACACCGAGGCTCTGCACGTCATCGATGTCAATTCGGGTCATCGCAGCCGTCAGGCCGAGGATCAGGAGGAGAATGCTCTGCTCGTCGATATGGCTGCAGCTGAGGAGATTGCACGTCAGATGCGTCTGCGCGATATGGGTGGCATCATCGTCATCGACTTCATCGATCTGGCCAAGGCTGAGAATCGCGAGAAGCTCTATCAGCACATGAAGGAGCTGATGCTGCAGGACCGAGCCAAGCACAACATCCTGCCGCTCTCCAAGTTCTGCCTCATGCAGATCACACGCCAGCGAGTACGTCCGGTCATGGACGTGCAGACGGCCGAGTCGTGTCCTGTGTGTGGTGGCAAGCATGTGGTCAAACCCAGTCTGCTCTTCCCTGACCGGCTCGAGGAGAAACTCGACATCCTGGTCAACGATCGCAAGGTGAAGCGCTTCACCCTCTACGTCCATCCTTTCATCGTCTCACACCTGCGCGAAGGCTGGTTCTTCCGCAGTCGTCTCTGGCAGTGGCGTCGTCGCTTTGGTTTCCAGTGGCGTCTTGTTGCCGACCAGTCGCTCGAACTCCTGCAATATCGTTTTGTCGATGCCGAACGCAACGAGATCGACCTTCAGCAGGAGATCGACAAGCAAGTATAATGTACATCCCATCCGTACATCGTACATCGTAAATCGTCAATCGTAAATCGTCAATCGTAAATCGTACATTGTCAATCGTACATCGTACATTGTCAATCGTAAATCGTACATGGTCAATCGTACAATAATCAAGCTCACAGATGCGCTCGGCCGCCTGCCGCAGACGCGTATGAATAAGCTCGTCAACTTCTCACTTGAGGTTGGCGAGCACATTGCTATAGTTGGTCCCAATGGTGGAGGCAAGTCGTGCCTCGTTGACCTCATCACGGGCAAGAACCTCCTGCTTCATGGGTCGCTCGAATATGATTTCGGCCCAGGCATCAAGCCCACGGCCTATGGCAACATCGTGCAGCTCACCTTCGAGGATGCGCTCGGTTCGGTCGAGAAACCCTATTACTTCCAGCAGCGATTCAACAGTCAGGATCGTGATGAGTCACCACTGGTGATGACCGTCCTCAAGCGTGCTTTGGCCACAGGCAAGGTCACAGCCACGGGTCTTTCGGCCGATGAAGCCCGTATGGCGGGTCATGGCCTCACACACGATGATGCCTTGGCAGCTGGTGCCGAAGACGATAGCGAGTTCCTGCAGAATCCGTTGCTCGATACCTTCCAGATGCGTCCTCTGCTCCAGAAGCGCATGGTGCTGCTCAGCAGTGGCGAGATGCGCAGGTATCAGCTCTTCAAGTACCTCATCAAGCGCCCTCGTGTCCTCATTGTCGATAATCCCTTCATCGGACTCGATGCACCTATGCGCCAGCAGCTTAGCGACTTCTTCCAGATGCTGGTCGATTCGCATGAGGTGCAGATCATCATGATCCAGTCCATGCTCGACTCCATACCAGACTACATCACTCACGTTGTCCCTGTCGATCACATGGAGGTAGGGGAGAAGCTCACACGTCAGGAGTATTGTGCCTCGTCACGCGTTGCCGAGACCCTCGCTTCTGCTGCATTCCTCAGTTCCGAGTTACGCCAGTCCATTCTCGACCTTCCCTATCAGGGGTTGGCCGACCTTTCGCAACTCGCTAACTCTGCATCTGGTCCTTTGCCAGAAGGGGAGGGGTCAGAGGCTTCGGACATCATCGCCCTTCGCAACCTGTCACTCCCACTGCCCGATACCGACCGAGTCCTCTACAATGGCCTCAACTGGACCGTCCACCGAGGCGAGAAGTGGGCACTCCAGGGGCGCAACGGAGCCGGCAAGTCCACCCTCCTCAGCCTCATCTGTGCCGACCATCCTGCCGCCTATGCTTGCGACATCAGCCTCTTCGGTCGTCGCCGAGGCACGGGCGAGAGCATCTGGCAGATCAAGCGCCACATCGGCTTTGTCTCGCCCGAGTTCCATCGTGCCTACAAGGAGAACCGACCAGCCATCGACATCGTAGCCTCAGGCCTGCACGATTCGGTGGGCCTCTACAAGCGTCCTCGTCCCGAGCAGGTCGATACGTGTCTCTTCTGGATGCGAGTCTTCGGCATCGAACACCTGCGCGACCGTATGTTCCTCACCCTCAGCAGTGGCGAACAGCGACTGTGTCTGCTGGCCCGTGCCTTCGTCAAGGATCCGGCTCTGCTCATCCTCGATGAACCGCTCCATGGCCTCGACACCTATCGCCGGCAGTTGGTTCGTGACGTCATTGCCACCTTCTGCCAGCGTCCTGACAAGACCCTCATCATGGTCACTCATTATGCCGAGGAGCTCCCTTCCGACATCACTCATACGTTGGTCCTTTGATGATGTTTTTTTATCAAAAAATGATTATTATATATTACTTTTTCATCAGTTTATAAGTTTTTTTATGTAATAATCACTCATTTTTTTTGCCGTTTCAAGAAAAATAAGTAATTTTGCGCGCTAGTGTACTTGCGTTTATTCACAATTGCACTAGTGCGTTTTTCATTTTTATCGACTCATTCACATCTGAGCTGGTTGCATTTGCGTTTCGCGTTGTGACAAGCTAAGCGAAGCTTATGCACTCTTCTCGGGTTCAATACCATTCCATATTTCAGAATTCAAACAAACAAAAATAAATATCTTTTTATGAAAAAATCCAATCTACTTTTCCTCGTACTTACTCTTCTGTTGGCCACCAGTTGTGTCTCCACTAAGAAGATGTACTACCTTCAGGGCATCGACAATCTTCCAGCCAGTGTCCTCAACGAAGTTCAGGATTATCAGTTGCGAGCTCAGCCCGATGACCAGTTGGCCATCAGTATCAACAGCCGTGACCAGGAGCTCATCGCGCCTTTCAACAGCTACATGCTCATCGGCACGGGTACTGGTGCCTCGAACACAAGCAGCTCGTCAGCAGCCAGCAGTGCCACCTCATCAGGCATCGCTTATTTCAGGGTGAACAAGTCAGGCTTCATCCATTTCCCTATCTTGGGCGACCTGCAAGTCCAGGGCCTCACCACTGACGAAATCACAAGCCTTATCGAAACGCGTCTGCGTGATGGCAACTATGTCAAGGATCCCTCGGTCAAGGTCAAGCTCATGAGCTTCAAGGTGACCGTCCTGGGTGAGGTCAAGAACCCAGGTGTGCAGCAACTCTCAGGTGAGCGCATCACCATCCTCGAGGCACTGGGTAGGGCAGGCGATCTGTTGGCCAGTGGTCATCGCGAGGGCATCCTCGTGCTTCGCGAGGAGAATGGCCAGCGCCAGAGCTATCGTATCGATCTCACCCAGGCACAGTCCGTACTCGAGTCACCTGTCTATTTCCTGCAGCAGAACGATGTGGTCTATGTCCTGCCTAACAGCGCCATCAAGGTCAAGGGTTCAGCCACCGGCACCTATGTCAGCCTTTCTAGTTCTATCATCAGTGTGCTGGCATCCATCACCTCCCTCGTATTGGTTCTGGTCCGTTGATCCTGACCAGCTTCATCAATACCCAAGTAAATATCCTAACCAAACATAAAAAATGGCTAACGACAATCAAACCAATCAGAACACATCAGCGCAGAACGTTGTCATCGTCCAGCGCCCTGGTGTTCAAAGCGCAGGTGGCCAGCAGCAGCTCACCCTTCGCGATTACATCGACATGTTCCTTGGCAATTGGCCCTGGTTCGCCCTTTCGGTCATCATCTTCCTTGTCCTTGCATTTGTCTATCTCCGCATCACACCGCCCACCTACCAGCGTCAGGCTGTGATGCTCATCAAGGAGGATTCGCCTCGCAACAGGAAGTCCAACGAGCTGGCAGCCCTTGCCGAGCTCAATGGTGCCTCACTTAGTAACTCGGTCGACAACGAGGTTTACATCCTCCGTTCGTTCATGCTGATGCACGAGGTGGTCAATCGTCTTCACCTCAACGTCTCCTATCGTGTCCATGTGGGTCCTCTGCAGAACCGTGTCCTCTATTACGATTCGCCACTCTCCGTCTGGACCGATACCGATCCGACCAAGAGCATCCAGATGCGCATGCGTCTACTTGATGACACCCGCGTGTCAGTCACCGATGTCCGCTACAATGGCGAGCCCGTGGAGTTCGAGTCCGAGTTGACTTTGGGCGACACCATCCAGACCTCCATCGGCAACTTCCTCGTTCAGCTTCAGGAGAACTCTCCATACGCTGATCAGGAGATTCGTGTCAGCATCTCCAACATTGAGACTACCACCAATGCCATGCTTGCCAAGCTCTCCACTGGTTTGCTCGACAAGAAGAGCACCCTCATCCAGCTCTCACTCAAAGAGGGCAACATAGCCCGTGCCGATGCCGTCCTTAACATGCTCCTCAAGGTCTATAGCGAGAACATCGTTGAGGACAAGAACAGTATTGCCGCCAGTACAGCCAACTTCATCAATGAACGTGTGGCAATCATTGCACGGGAGTTGGGCGATGTCGAGCAGAAGCTCACACAGTTCAAGCAGGACAACCGACTCGTTGACATCCGTGCCAACTCGCAGCTCTATCTGCAGGAGGGCAGCAAGGCCAAGGACGAGACCGTCCGACTCGAGGCCCAGCTCACCGTAGCACAGTATCTGCGCGACTATCTGCTCGATGTGGCCAACCAGTACGAGCTCATCCCTAACGTCTCTACAGGTGATGATATTCACCTTTCGAGCGAGATCATGTCCTACAACCAGAAGATGCTCCAGCGCAATCGTCTGGTGCAGAACAGTGGTGAACAGAATGCCGTGGTCCTCGATCTCAACTCCGAGCTCAACGCCCTCCGCAGCACCATCCAGGGCAGCCTGCAGAGCAACATCAACGCCCTCCAGCTCAAACTCCAGAAGAGCCGTTCCGTGCAGGGTCAGGCTTCGGCCAACATCCAGAACATCCCAGCTCAGGAGAAGTATGCACTTGACGTGGAGCGTCAGCAGAAGATCAAAGAAACCCTCTACACCATGCTGCTCGAGAAGCGCGAGGACACCAACCTCCAGCTGGCAGTCACCGAGGCCAACATCCGTATGATCGAGGCACCATTCGGCAGCCGCCGTCCTATAGCACCTAAGGGCATCCAGATCCTTCTTATCGCCCTTCTGGCCGGTCTGGCATTGCCCTACGTAGTGTTCTTCGTTCGCGAGATGCTCAACACCAGGATCCGTGGTTCACGCGACATCGAGGAGCAGACCTCCCTCAGCGTACTTGCCGAGTTGCCTACAGCACAGTCCGATGAGCTTCACACTGATGGAAGCGTCTCAGTGCGTGCCGAGAGCAAGAGTGCCCTCTCCGAGGCATTCCGCATCCTTCGCACCAACCTGCGTTATGCAGGCAAGGATGCCAAGGTCATCATGCTTACATCCTCCCTGTCGGGCGAGGGCAAGTCGTTCATCTCACGCAACCTGGCTGCCACCCTTGCCATGAGCGGCAAGCGAGTGGTCCTCATCGATGCCGATATCCGCAAGCGCACACAGTCACGCCTCCTCAAGATCCACAAGCGCGAGACAGGTCTAGTCTCATACCTGAGCGAGATCGAGAACGATGTCCAGCAGATCATCATGCCCAATGCCATCGATAACTCAGTCGATCTCATTCCCGTGGGTGGTCGCGTGCCCAATGGCTCCGAGCTCCTCATGAGCTCACGTCTTGACGAACTCATTGAGCACCTCCGTGAGATGTATGACTACATCGTTGTCGACAACGTACCGGCCCGAGCCATTGCCGATGCCACCATCGTTTCACGTGTTGCCGACCTCACCCTCTATGTGATCCATGTCGAGAAGTTCGATCGCCGAGCACTTCCAGCCCTCGAGCATCTCCACAAGGAGGAGAAGTTCCCACACCTCTATGTCGTCCTCAACGGTTGTGACCTCTCAGCCAAGCGCTATGGTTACGGCTATGGCTATGGTTACGGCTATGGTTACGGCTATGGAGTTGAAGAAAAGCATAGTCGCAGCTGGTTCAAGCGCCTGCTCGTCAAGATGAAGAAGTAAAAAAAACAACATAAGCAGGTGTGTAAGTGCGATGCTGCAGATCGGATCTGCCACCTGCTGCCATTATCAATACAAACGAATATATAATATGAATAAGAACTCAAAGATATACGTTGCAGGCCACCACGGACTCGTTGGTTCGGCCATCTGGAACAACCTCAAGGCCCGAGGCTACAACAACCTCGTGGGCCGTTCGCACAAGGAACTCGACCTCACCGACCAGTATGCCGTCAAGCAGTTCTTCGATCAGGAGCGCCCCGAAGCCGTAGTCCTTGCAGCAGCCTTCGTAGGCGGCATCATGGCCAACTCGCTCTATCGTGCCGACTTCATGATGATGAACATGAAGATCCAGTGCAACGTCATCTCCGTGGCATACGCTCATGGCGTAGAGTAGCTCCTCTTCCTCGGCTCCACCTGCATCTACCCCAAGAACGCCCCACAGCCCATGACCGAAGACTGCCTCCTCACCAGTCCGCTCGAATACACCAACGAGGAGTACGCCATCGCCAAGATCGCAGGCCTCAAGATGTGCGAGAGCTACAACCTGCAGTACGGCACCAACTACATAGCCGTCATGCCCACCAACCTCTATGGCCCCAACGACAACTTCCACCTCGAGAACTCCCACGTCATGCCAGCCATGATGCGCAAAGTCTATCTGGCCAAGCTCCTTGCCGAGCGTAATTGGTCAGCAATCCGCAAAGACCTCACCATCCGTCCCGTTGGAGCCAACATGAAACTTCCTGAAACCACTGAAACTACACGTGTAGTCATTGACGGAACGAGTGACGAAACCACAATCTTGAGTGTCCTCGCCTTCTATGGCATCAAACCCAACCACGTAACCCTCTGGGGCACAGGCACCCCCCTTCGCGAGTTCCTTTGGAGCGAAGACATGGCCGATGCCAGCGTTCACGTCCTGCTCAACGTCAATTTCTCCGACATCATCGGCATCGAAAAGTACTCCAGCGTCCACTATGGCGTCAAGGCCGATGGAGTTGTAGACCGCAACCACACAACCGGACGAGGTGGCGCCATCCCAAGCCTTGGCGAGATCCGCAACTGCCACATCAATGTCGGCACAGGCAAGGAGCTCACCATACGCGAGCTTTCCGAACTTGTAGTCAAATCAGTCGGGTTCGAAGGGACAGTTGAGTTCGACACCACCAAGCCCGATGGCACCATGCGCAAGCTGATTGACGTCAGCAAGCTCCACTCCCTCGGCTGGACCCACAAAGTCGAAATCGAAGAAGGCGTCCAGAAGCTCTTCGATTGGTATAAGCAGAGTCTGGCATAACAGATTTGACTACTTCTCAAAGAGTCGCTTGTCACTCAAGACACTAATAATCGATATAATAATATACATTACTCAAGTTCCGCTTGACTTGGAAGTTAAATAGTTAAGGAAGTTAAGAAGGAGATAAGGACAATACCTGAATCGCCAAGTAATGTCTTTATCTTCCCCAAGCGAAGAAGTAACGAAAACCTTTATCTTCTTTAGTTCCCATCAAGTGAGCAAGTTACGGACTTGCGACACTTCAATTCATTATATTTATGAATACAAACATCGCACTTATTACGGGTGTTACCGGACAGGACGGTAGCTACCTCTCAGAGTTCCTCCTTGCAAAAGGCTACGAAGTTCATGGCATCATTCGCCGCAGCTCAGTCGACTTCCGCGAGCGTATCGCACACCTCGAAGGTACCCCCAACTTTCACCTGCATTATGCCGATATGGGCGATTCTATGTCGCTCGTCAAGCTCGTGGGCAAAGTGCAGCCTACCGAGATCTATAACCTTGCAGCACAGTCGCACGTCCAGGTCAGCTTCGATGCCCCTGAGTTCACTGCCGATGTCGATGCAGTAGGCGTTCTTCGCATTCTCGAAGCCGTACGCACCAACCACCTCGAGAAGACCTGCAAGATCTATCAGGCCAGCACCTCCGAGCTCTATGGCAAGGTCGAGGAGGTACCCCAGAACGAGAAGACCCCATTCCATCCATACTCACCCTATGCAGTTGCCAAGCTCTATGGCTATTGGATCATCAAGGAGTATCGCGAGGCCTATGACATGTTCTGCTGCTCCGGCATCCTCTTCAATCACGAGTCAGAGCGCAGAGGCGAGACCTTCGTCACCCGCAAGATCACCCTTGCAGCCGCCCGCATCGCCCAGGGCAAACAGGACTGTCTCTACCTTGGCAACCTCGACTCCCTCCGTGACTGGGGCTATGCCAAGGACTATGTAGAGTGCATGTGGCTCATCCTCCAGCACGACAAGCCCGAGGACTTCGTTATCGCCACAGGCGTTCAGCACACCGTTCGAGAGTTCGCCACACTCGCATTCCATCATGCAGGCATAGAGCTGAAGTGGCAAGGCGAAGGCATCAACGAAGTCGGCATCTGCGATTCCGTCAATGAATCATTACTCACGAATCATCCATCACTCATCGGAAAGCCATTGGTTAGAGTATCCCCTGACTTCTACCGTCCTACCGATGTGGTCAACCTCTGGGGCGACCCGACCAAGGCAAAGAACGAGCTTGGCTGGAACCCACAGACCACCTCATTCGAGCAACTCGTTGAGCTCATGGTACGTCACGACATGGCGAAAGTCGCCTCCGAGGATGCAGCCGCCAAGGTTCGCAAGATGAACCTAGCCGAGTTCCTCGAGAAGGGAATCGTGAAGTAAACACATGATGTATGTATAATAAGGTTAGCAGGTGCACAGGTGGATGCAACCGCATCACGGTTCGATACCGTCACCTGCTTCAATAGCCAAGCCAAAGCTGCACACAACAAGCCGACATCATCCTGTGATCGTCTTTTAGATTTGCAGCGTGAGAAGAGAGACGTATAAACTCTTAACAAGCGTTAAAATGAACTAAGTGAGCGTCAAGTATGATCTATTATTGGATTTAGATTTTGACTAAGTGATAGCGTCTCTTTTCTCATTTTTAAT
>JAZQQU010000097.1:0-23604 GCA_045629225.1 Bacteroidales bacterium
ACAACGCATCCGCTCTCGTGAAGTAAGCAAGAGTGAATCATCATTATGTGTGTAGCAATCGGCGTGGGCATATCCTCTCTGTATCATTCTGCAGAGAACTGAAGTTGGAACTGACGAGAACTCTCAAGGAAAGCAGAAAGAGCAGCTTTGCGTTCAGGAGAAAGCCTTGGAGTAGGACGCTTAGCGTTCTCCTCTGCTTCCAGCACGAATCGCTCTGCAGCTTCACCTGTCAGAACGGGGATTGACTTAATTGCTATTGCCATTGAATATTGATATTACGATGTAACTATTAATTGATGCCACAAAATGCAGCGTGCTCTTTATGAGTGCTATAGACAAACATTTTAGGCGATGCAAAAATACAAGTATTTTTTGAAAGTTCCAAATCTTCGATGTAAAATCTGTCAAAAACAGGCAAAATAATGCTATCAATCAGCCATTTGCTATTTACACCCTCGTTTTGACATGCACTAACAAGTCAGTAGTCCACCATTTGTAATCGGCAAAACATACAGTTCAAATAAAATAAAGATAGGGTAATAAATATTTGTAAGCCCCTATCTTTGGTCTGCTATGAGAACAACATTGTGGCAATAAGTTGACAATGCAACCCTTTGTCATGATTATCATCCTTTATAGTGGTCGATGCTTGACATTGACACTCGACGACTGGTTTTCCATCCAGACAACATAAACACTACTTCTTCAATATGCGGAGACAAATTCAATTTTATCCCTTCTATTCTGAAAGCTCGGAGGTAAGGTTGTCATCGTGGTCATGTTGTCAATAAGCATATCCATCACCCCTCGCCCTCCATTGGCACGATCGTGTCCTTGAGGTGACGGAAGAGGGTAGAGATAAGGCTGGCGTTGTAGTCAGCGTCGGTGAAGGCAAGATGTTGTACGGTGAGCACGAAGTTGCGCAAGCTGTCTGTGCCGTCGATCTTGCAGCGGAACTCGGGCTTCATGCGGTCGGAAGCCTTGGGCAGGGGGAGCCAGAGGATGTCCCAGGCATCGTCGACGGACTGCGGTTTGGTGAGCAGATAGTAGTGAGCCTGGCGGCTGCTGCGGTCGAGACGGATGCCAGCCAGCTTGGGCAACCCCTTGCGCATGGGCGTGGGCAGGGTGTAGGTGAGGAGCAGCGTGCGATCCTTCAGCTCGAAGCTGTTCAGACGGATCTGATACCAGAAGAAGCGATCGTCGCTCTCGGCCACGTCCTGCTGGTCGGGGAAGATGCGACGCCAGAGGTCGATGTCGACCAGGGCGTGGAACGGCAACTGCCCATCGGCGTAGCTGCGGACGAGCTGGGGGAGGAAGGTCTGGGTGAACTGTGATATGGTCATGTTGTGAACGATCTTAGTGTGATGATATGGCAATGCCCGAAGGAAATGCGATGCAAAAGTAGTAAGAAAAACTGAAACCTCCAAATCTTTGGTCAAAAAAAATGTAGTTCGGGCTAAAGATTTTTTTTGAGCGAAAATCGGGTAGGAGAGAGCCGGATTTTGAGGGTGCGGCAAGGAGTGCAGAAAATGCAGGATTTATGCAATCCGCACGGTAGCGATGACCTCGGGCGTATGCATAGATCGCGTGAGTATGCAAAAGTGGTATGCAATGAATATACAAGTGTTTTGCTATGTTGTAAAACGTGAAAAATGAGCGAGATATAGTGTGTAATCAATAACAGATGGCTAGGTGTGGCGGAAATAGGTATGCATAATGTATACATGGCGTGAGTGTAATGCGTGTTGGTGTTGTTCATAATGTGTAGAAAATTAGGCAGATAGCGCGTTTGATGCAGAATTGGATTATAGGACATAATGAGGAATATAGGCTGCATGAGCTGCCGACGGGATGCATGGCGAGGAGCGGGGTGCGGATGCTGCGAGCAGAGGAGTGATCGGAAAATATGTAAAACGCGAAATTTGCGCTCTGTTGCGACTTCTCACAATAAAATGAGGATTTCTACGTTTAAAGAATAAACGTCGATTGTGACGCAAATCTGAAAGATATGAAAAAATACATTACCGACTTCAAAGTTGTGGCCAACGAGGAGCTGAGCGCTCGCCTGTTCCTGCTGCACCTGACACCAGCCGACGGCAGTGCGGTGGCTGAGTGCGGGGCTGGCCAGTTTGCCGAGCTCAGGGTGGATGGCGAGCCCTCGGTGTTCCTGCGTCGCCCTATCTCGATCCATCGCATCGACCGCGAGGCCAATGAGCTGTGGCTGCTGATCCAGAAGGCTGGCCGTGGCACGAACAGGTTGTCTGAGCTTCGCGCGTGCGATACCTTAAATATTGTATATCCGCTGGGCAACGGCTTCAGCACCGTCGAGGCCCCTCAGGGTGAGGACAGGAAGGCCCGTGTGCTGCTCATCGGCGGCGGCGTGGGCGTGGCTCCGCTGCTCGAGACGGGCCACTGGTTCCGCAGCCAGGGCGTGGAAGTGACCTATCTGCTGGGTGCAAGGAGTTGCACAGATCTGGTCTCGGTTGCACAATACCAAGCGGTGGGCGAGGTGTATGTCACCACCGAGGACGGCACCGTGGTGCCCGGCCTGGAGGGCAGCGGTGTGAGTGCGCTGACGGGCGAGGCTGTGGCCCGCTGCCAGCAGGGCTTTGCTACACAGCACACGATCCTGCAGGAGGGCGCCTTCGACGGCATCCGCGTGTGCGGCCCCGGCCCGATGATGAAGGCCGTGGCACGCGTGGTGAGCGGCTGGCAGCAGAACGAGCAGCCGCGCTTCTGCGAGGTGAGCCTGGAGAACAAGATGGCGTGCGGCCTGGGCGTGTGCCTGTGCTGCGTGGAGGATACCAAGGAGGGACACAAGTGCGTGTGCTCGGAGGGTCCGGTGTTTGATGTGAAGGAGTTGAAGTGGTAAAAAGCGAAGACAATGGCAAATCTGAATATCGACCTGGCGGGGCTCCAGCTGAAGAACCCCGTGCTGACAGCCAGCGGAACGTTTGGCTATGGAACAGAATTCAGCGATTTCATCGACCTGGAGCGTCTAGGTGGCTTCATCGTGAAGGGCACCACGCTCCATCCGCGTCAGGGCAACGCCTACCCCCGTCTGGCAGAAACACCTTCGGGCATGATCAACGCCGTGGGCCTGCAGAACAAGGGCGTGCAGTACTACATCGACCACATACACCCCGGGCTGGAGCACCTGCAGACCAACGTGATCGTGAACCTCTCGGGCTCGTGCATCGAGGACTATGTGGAGGGTGCACGCCTGCTGAACGAGGTGGCCACTATCCCGGCCGTGGAGCTTAACATCTCGTGCCCCAACGTGAAGGCTGGCGGCATGGGCTTCGGCACCCGTCCGGAGATGGCAGCCGAGGTGGTGAGTGCCGTGCGCGAGGTCTACAGGAAGCCTCTGATCGTGAAGCTGACGCCCAACGTGACCTCGATAGCCGAGATAGCCAAGGCCGTGGAGGGTGCAGGAGCCGACGCTGTGAGCCTGATCAACACGGTGCTGGCCATGGCCGTCGATGCCGAGCGGCAGCGTCCGGTGCTGAGCACAGTGACCGGTGGACTGTCGGGCGCAGCGGTGAAGCCCATCGCGCTGCGTTGCGTATGGCAGGTGTATAATGCGGTGCAGATCCCGATTGTGGGCCTGGGCGGCATCATGAACGCCACGGACGCCATCGAGTTCATGCTGTGCGGTGCGCGCGCCATCGAGGTGGGTACGGCCAACTTCATCGACCCCGCCGTGACCATCAAGATCGTGGAGGGAATAAACGACTATCTTGACCGCCATGGCTGTCAAAATGTGTCGGAAATAGTAGGTGCGCTGAAAATTTGATGCTTTTTTTCGGGTTTTTAGGCGATGATGTTGGGTTTTTTATTAAATTTGCGCCCGAATTATCAGACAAAGAAACTCGAACAAAGACTCTATATGGGAAAAATCAAAGGTATGGGCGTGGCGCTGATCACCCCATTCAAGGCCGACATGTCGGTGGATTATGAAGCATTGCAGCGACTGGTGGAATTCCAAGTGTCGAGGGGTGCGGACTTTCTGGCCGTGCTCTGTACGACAGCCGAGACCCCGACCCTGACCGCAGAGGAGCGCATGAAGGTGCGCCGACTGGTGATCGAACAGGTGCGAGGCCGTGTGCCCATCGTGCTGGGCTGCGGCGGCAACAACACGATGGCCATCGTGGACGAGCTGAAGCATGGCGACTGGCGCGGTGTGGATGCTATCCTGAGCGTGGTGCCCTACTACAACAAACCGAGCCAGGAGGGCCTCTACCAGCACTTCATGGCCATTGCCAACGCCTCGCCCGTGCCGGTAATCCTCTACAATGTGCCTGGCCGCGTGGGTGTGAACATGACTGCTCAGACCACCCTGCGTCTGGCCAACGACAATGCGAACATCATAGCCATCAAGGAGGCGTCGGGCAACTTCGACCAGATCGACGACATCATCAAGAACAAGCCAGCCCGCTTCACCGTGCTGAGCGGCGATGACGGCATCACCTTCCCGCTCATCACCCTGGGCGCCGAGGGCGTGATCTCGGTGATCGGCAATGCCTTCCCGAAGGAGTTTGCCAAGATGGTGCGTCTGGCCATGGAGGGCGAGTACGACTCGGCCCGCACGATACACCACCGCTTCAAGGAGCTCTTCTCGCTGCTCTTCGTGGATGGCAACCCAGCCGGCGTGAAGGCCATGCTCAACGCCATGGGATTCTGCGAGAACGTGCTGCGTCTGCCGCTGGTGCCTACGCGCATCACGACGTTCGAGAAGATTCAGGGCGTGCTCAGGCAGCTGTAAGAGACGGCGGTTAACGGGAGTTAACGGGAGTTATCGGGAGTTAGCGGGAGTTAGCGGGAGTTATCGGGAGTTAACGGGAGGTAACAGGAGTTATCGGGAGTTAACGGGAGTTAGCAGGAGTTAACGGGAGTTATCGGGAGTTAACGGACGATAGTGTCGGCTGCTAAAATGTCCGAAATATGGCAAAGAGGTAATGTCCGTTCTCCGAGCTTGCTCGCGTGGAGCCTCGCGTAACAACTCCAGCGAAGCTAACTCCCCGTTAACTCCAGTGAAGCTAACTCCCCGTTAACTCCAGTGAAGCTAACTCCCCGTTAACTCCAGTGAAGCTAACTCCCCGTTAACTTCAGCGAAGCTAACTCCCGTTAACTCCTGATAACTACTAGTTTTCGAACTCCCGAAACTTTAATTATGTTACCTATTATGAAAAACAAATTTCCTCTCATTTTTTTCGCCTTGGCTGCCCAGCAACTGGCAGCCCAGAGTTTTGAACTGAACCAGCAGGGGTACTTCAACTGCGCTGGTGTGGACGTGATGGCGTCCGACGACTTCTATCCCGAAGGACACCAGGGCGGCGTGAGCCTGCTGATGAACGGCCGGCGCATAGCCAGCAACGGCGACATACGTCTGGAGGCTACCCCCGGCCAGTGGCAGCCCGTGCCCCGCAAGCTCGACAGGCAGCAGACCGCACGAAGCATCACCACTACGCTGTGCTTCCCCGACTCGAGCCGCCACATGACGGGCTTCAACCCGATGATCTACCCCGAGCTCCAGCTGCGCTACAACGTGAGCGTCGAGGCCGAGGGGCAGGACGTGGTGGTGACCGTTGACCTGGACTCGCCCATCCCCGAATATCTGGTGGGCAAGGCTGGCTTCAACATGGAGTTCTTCCCAGGCATCCTGTTCGGCCAGCCATGGATGATGGACGAACAGACGGGCATCTACCCGCAACAGCCTAATAGCCCCGTGATCACCCTCGAAACCAACCTGAAGCACACGGGCAACTACCACCTGGAGGGCAAGCCCGAGGCCGACTTCAAGAACCTGGTGGGCAAGGGCGACACGCCCTACGACTACCGCATCTACAGCCCTATCGTGGCCGACGACGTCATAGCCGAGCCCTACGCCGTGGGTCGCACGTTCACCTCGTGCCCCAACGACCCCTTGAGCCGCGTGACCATCAAGAGCCTCGGCCAGAGCGAACTGAAGCTCTACGACGGCCGCATGAACCACAACAACGGCTGGTTCGTGCTCCGCTCGGAGATACCGGCAGGGGCTACCAAGGGCGCCGTGAAATGGCGTATCTCGCCTTCGATCGAGCAGGACTGGATGTATAAGCCCGTGGTGCAGACCTCGCAGGTCGGCTATGCTACGGCTCAGCCCAAGCAGGTGGTCATAGAGCTCGACAAGCGCGACACTCGCACCCAGGCGGCTGGACTCTACCGTTTGACGCCCCAGGGCGAGCAGTTCGTGCGTGAGCTGCGCGTCGAGGAGTGGGGCAACTTCCTGCGCTATCGCTACCTGAATGCAGACTTCAGCGACGTGCGCGAGGATGGCCTCTACTGCGTGCGCTACGGCGAGAGCGAGTCGGCCATCTTCCGCATCGCTCAGGACGTATATGACCGCGGCGTGTGGCAGCCAGTGGTGGAGTACTCCCTGCCCGTGCAGATGTGTCACATGCGCGTGAATGAGAAGTATCGCGTATGGCACGATGCCTGCCACATGGACGATGCGCGCATGGCGCCTGCCCACAACCATGTGGACGGCTACGACCAGCAGCCAGGACTCAGCCCCTTCGCACCCGGCGATCAGGTGCCTGGCGTGAATGTGGGCGGCTGGCACGATGCCGGCGACTTCGACCTGCGCGTGGAGTCGCAGGCTGGTGAGAGCTACATCCTCTCGCTGGCCTTCGAGGCTTTCCACCCAGAGATCGACGCCACGGCCATCGACCAGAAGAAACATGTGTGCGAGATCCATCAGCCCGACGGACGCAACGACATGCTGCAGCAGATCGAGAACGGTGCACTCACCGTGGTGGCAGGCTACAGGGCGCTGGGCCGCCTCTACCGAGGCATCATCTGCAACAGCCTGCGTCAGTATGCCATGCTGGGCGATGCCGCCGCCATGACCAACGGCTACAAGGGCGATGCCGACGACCGCTGGATCTTCACCGAGGACAATCCTGGCCGCGAACTCTCGACCGCTGCCAACCTGGCTGCCACGGCTCGTGCGCTGCGTGGATTCAATGACGACCTGGCTGGGGAGTGCCTAGAAATAGCCCAGACGCTCTTCGCAGTGACCGATGCCTCGTCGCCCATGGTGACCGGTTCGAAGCTGCAGGCTGCTGCCGAGCTCTACCTGGCTACCGAGCAGCGCGAATATCTGGACTACATACTCTCGCTCACTGACATGCTTCAGACCCCACGAGCCAGCCGCTCGCTGTGGTTCCTGGCACGTGTGGAGCAGAAGGTCAGCGACCTGAAGAGGGACAAGCAGGTGCAGAAGTGGGTCAAGGCTTATCGTGCCGCTCTGCAGTCGTATGCCGGCGAACTGGCGCAGACCGTGGCTGAGACGCCTTATGGCGTGCCTTACCGTCCGGCCATCTGGGGTGCTGGCTGGGACATCCAGAACTTCGGCTTCCAGCACTATTATCTGGTGAGTGCCTATCCGGAGATCTTCTCGGCCGACCCTGTCTATAATGCACTCAACTTCATCCTCAGCTGCCATCCAGGCACCAACCAGGCATCGTTTGCTTCGGGCGTAGGTGCCCAGTCGGCTACCGTGGGCTATGGTCTGAACCGTGCTGACTGGTCGTACATCCCAGGTGGTGTGGTGTCGGGCACAGCGCTGATCCGTCCTGACTTCCCCGAGCTGCTCACCTTCCCCTTCCTGTGGCAGCAGGTGGAGTACGTGCTGGGTGGAGGCTCTTCGCACTACATGTTCCTGGTGCTGGCTGCTCAGCAGTTGAGCAGGGGTTGAACTGCTGTTGAGTGATGGGTGATCAGCCGTTTGGCAGTTGACTAAAGGCCGCTCTGCCGTTGAGCAGAGGCCGCTCAGTTGTTGAGCAGAGGTTACTCAGCAGTTGAGCAGTGGTTACTCAGCAGTTGAGTAGTGGTTGATAGACTCTTTACTCTAAACGCTTCAACTTGAGAAAGTTGAATATCTTATTACTGAATGAATTATCTTGGCTTAATCATCGCCGTAATCACCTTTCTGGTCATCGGCCTGTTTCATCCGATCGTTATCAAGGCAGAGTACTACTTCGGCACACGATGCTGGTGGGTATTCGCCTTGGTGGGCACATTGTTTCTGGTCACCTCGCTACTGGTTGACAATATCATTGCCTCGTCCGTATTGGGCGTTGTGGGCTGTTCGTCGTTCTGGAGCATTCTCGAAGTGTTCGAGCAGCGTGAACGCGTCAGGAAAGGTTGGTTCCCGATGAATCCGAAGCGCAAGGAGGAGTACACTAAGCTCTAAACTATAAACGAACAATGGGATACGCAAAATGGATAGGTGGCTTTTTGGGCATGCTGGGTGGCGGCACGTTTGGTGCTATTGCCGGCTATGCTTTGGGCTCGCTGATTGATAACCTGATGGGCGATGGCGGCAACTACACGCGCATCATAGACCATGAGGACAACGATTACGTAGGTCAAGACGGCACCTACACGGGGCAAGACGGTACCCGCACGGGAGGCAGCCGTCGCCGTCCCTCGGGCTATTCGCGGCAGGAAGGTGAGCGCAATGGCTTCCTGATGAGCATGATGCTGCTTGCGGCTCAGGTGATTCAGGCCGATGGCAAGATTATGCACTCCGAGATGGAGTACGTGCGCCAAATGCTTCGCACCAACTTCGGTGAAACAGCCGTAACCCAGGGTGACCAGATCCTGAAGCGCCTCTTCGAGCGACGTAAGCAGCTGGGCGAGGTGGAATGGCAGCACCAATTGCAGCAGGCCTGCGCTCAGATAGAACGTGCCATGAGCGAAGAGCAGCGTCTGCAACTCCTTCAGTTCCTCTGCCAGATAGCCAAGGCCGACGGCAACGTGGACGGCACCGAGATCAGGGAACTGCAACGCATCACCATCTGGATCGGATTGAATGAAAGCCAGGTGAACCAGTTGCTCAACCTGGGTGCCAAGACCCTGGAGCAGGCCTATAAGGTGCTGGGCATCAGTCCGGATGCTACGGACGAGGAGGTCAAGAAGGCATATCGCAAGATGGCACTGCAGCATCATCCCGACAAGGTAGCCACCTTGGGCGAAGACGTGCGCAGGGCAGCAGAGCAGAAGTTCAAGGAGATTGGCGAGGCTAAGGAGATGATCTTCAAAGCCAGAGGCCTGTGACCACGAGCTGTTCTTGACACTATTTCACTAGAAAATCATTAGGCATTCTGGAAAAGACGCAAGAAACTATACATTAAACACTATACTTTATCCCATGAACAGAACTATAGTCACCGTCGTAGGTCATGACACTGTCGGCATCATCGCCGCTGTGTGTACCTATCTGGCAGATAAGAACGTGAACATCCTTGATATCTCGCAGACCATCGTGCAGGAGTATTTCAACATGATGATGATCGTGGACATAAAGAACTGCACTGTGGCTTTCGACGAGCTGCGTGACTCGCTGAACCGCATCGGTGAAGAGAAGGGCGTGCAGATCAAGTGCCAGAAGGAGGAGATTTTCGACCAGATGCACAGAATCTAATTTAACTCAAGTATCGCAAGTGCGAAACAGTTAAGAGTTAAGAGCTTAGAGCTATTAGTAGTTAGTAAGTCTGGAAGATAATAGTTATTGAGTGCGGTGAAGACCAGCAGGACTCTATAAACTAATAATACTCTATACACTAAACTCTCCACGCTAAACTTGAGAGTTTCGCAAGTGCGAAACTTAAATACTTTAAGTTTCGGAAGTGAAGTTAACAGGAGTTATTTCATGGAGTTATCTGGAGTTAACAGGAGTTAACGGGAGTTAACGGACGATAGTATCGGCTGCTAAAATGTCCGAAATATGGCAAAGAGGTAATGTCCGTTCTCCGAGCTTGCTCGCGTGGAGCCTCGCGTAACAACTCCAGCGAAGCTAACTCCCCGTTAACTCCAGCGAAGCTAACTCCCCGTTAACTCCTGCTAACTACAAGTTTTCGAACTCCCGAAACTTAAATTAAATACTATAAAGACAATGATCAACATCAGTGAGGTCCTTGAGACCAATAAGATGATCGAGCAGGAAAACCTCGACGTGCGCACCATCACGATGGGCATCTCCTTGCTCGACTGTGCCACCGACTCGGTGCAGCAGACCTGCCAGAACATCTACCAGAAGATACTGCGCCTGGCTTCGAACCTGGTGCGCACGGGTGAAGACATCTCGCGCGAGTATGGCATCCCCATCGTCAACAAGCGCATCTCCATCACTCCTGTGGCCATCGTGGGCGCGTCGTGCTGCAAGACTCCACAGGACTTCGTGCAGATAGCCAAGACCTTGGACCGTGCGGCTCATGAGGTGGGCGTCAACTTCATCGGCGGTTATTCGGCCACCGTGCAGAAGGGCATGACCCATGCCGATGAGCTGCTGATCCGTTCCATCCCTCAGGCCATGAGAGAGACCGAGCTGATCTGCTCGAGCGTCAACGTGGGTTCGACCAAGACGGGTATCAACATGGATGCCGTGCGTCTGATGGGCGACATCGTGAAGCTCACCGCCGAGGCCACCAAGGACAAAGACTCGCTGGGCTGCGCCAAACTGGTGGTGTTGTGCAATGCGCCCGACGACAACCCGTTCATGGCCGGTGCCTTCCACGGAGTGAGCGAGGCCGATGCCATCATCAACGTGGGCGTCAGTGGTCCAGGTGTGGTGAAGTACGTGCTGGAGCATCTGCCCGAAGGCACCAACTTCGAGGTGCTGTGCGAGACCATCAAGAAGACGGCTTTCAAGATTACACGTGTGGGTCAGCTCGTAGCGCAGGAGGCCAGTCGTCGTCTGGGCATTCCGTTCGGCATCATCGACCTCTCGCTGGCTCCCACACCAGCAGTGGGCGATTCGGTGGCCGACATCCTGCAGGCCATAGGTCTGGAGCGCACTGGTGCACCGGGCACCACAGCCGCGCTGGCTTTGCTCAACGACCAGGTGAAGAAGGGTGGTGTGATGGCATCGAGCTATGTGGGCGGTCTTTCGGGTGCGTTCATCCCAGTGAGCGAGGACCAGGGCATGATTGATGCCGTGAACGAGGGCGCTCTCACCATTGAGAAGCTTGAGGCCATGACTTGCGTTTGTTCGGTGGGTCTGGACATGATAGCCATACCAGGCGACACGCCAGCCACCACCATCAGCGGCATCATAGCCGACGAGGCAGCCATCGGCATGGTCAATCAGAAGACCACCGCCGTGCGCATCATCCCCGTGGTGGGCAAGACCGTGGGTGAGACCGTAGAGTTCGGCGGCCTGCTGGGTTACGCGCCTATCATGCCGGTCAATAAGTTCTCTTGCGAGGTTTTCGTCAATCGCGGGGGGCGTATTCCTGCTCCGATTCACTCCTTCAAGAACTGATTTGCGGCCCCGAACAGACCATTATTTGTTTCGAACAAACTATTTATTTGTCTCCTGTCAGATCAGTTATTTGCCTCCTGTCAGATCAGTTATTTGCTAAATCCGACTATCAAAACCTCGAAAATCGGCCCACTTTGGGTCGGTTTTCGTGCGTTTTTGACCAAAAAGTCTTGGCTGAGGAGAAAAAACACCGTACCTTTGCAGCGTCAATCAGGGGCAAGGCGGACGCCATCTGCTGCACACCGAACCAGTTCTTGCGTTGATTTTTTATGAATAGCCTAAACGCAGTAATTATTATTTTAGTGTTTATTATTTTTATTTAGTGTTTATTTATTTTAAGGTATTGTATTTAGTTATGAAAAAGTTATTTATCACTATGGCTGTAGCACTCTTCATGATGGGTGCCAACAGTATGAATGCTGAGAACGTCAATGTGAACGATAAGAGTGTTACGATTGACTACAACATCAACCTCAGCATGAAGGCGATTGACAAGGCAATGATCCTGACGATGGAGCAGGTCGATTACCTTGAGACTACGGTCTATGACTTCAACCGCCGAGTACGCAAGCTTCGCAAGGTGAAGCCTGAGGATCGTGCACAGGAGTTCAACTCCCTGCTGACTCGCAACCTCATCGATGTTCATCAGGTGGTGCTCGACGATGCCCAGTATCGCGCCTACCTGCGAGTGCTCAACACCGAAATCAACCGCACCGGCCTCAACTATCTGTTGGCAACGATGGATATGGCCGAAGTCGAATTCTAAAAATATAAAACAGCGCCCTCATCCGGAAAAGGATGGGGGCGTTGTTGTTTGTCATAATAGGGAAATGATTGAGTAGCCTATATTTCGATACTCTTTCAGGAAGCCTTACCTCTCCATGACTCTGAACACTCTGTTGCCTGAACGCACGATGTAGATGCCAGCTGGCAGTTCAGGCTGCGCGTAAGTGCCGTGGCCAGTGGCAACCAGTCGGCCTGAGAGGTCGAACACGCGGTAGGTGTCGTCGGAGGAGTCGATGGTTACGTGCTCGATGGCATTGTCCGAAGGCTGCGAGACGAGACTGTTGTAGGAAGTGAGCTCGTTGGTGCGGTCGATGCTCGGGCGCGTCATCAGATAGACCTGGCGACTGCCGTCAGGGTATCGGCCCACACTCTCGGTGCCTGCGTGCTGATAGTAGCTCAACGTGTCGCTCCATGAGCCGTCGGCGCTGGTCAGCATCACGTGCTGCTGGTCGCCCGGGTCGTTGCTCAGTTTGAATGAGGCGTGGAGCTGGGTGAGTGTTTCGAGCTTGTCGCACCAGATGATCTTGTAACCATGGGCAGGGATGATGGTGCTGGCTTCGGTGCCTTCGGCTGTGATGCGGTACTTCTGTGGCTTCGACAGGTTGTCGCTGAGATACATGCCCTCGAGGTCAATGTCCTGGTCGGTTGTGTTGTAGAGTTCCACCCAGTCATTACGCTTCTGGTACTCGTTGACATACACGTCATTACCTGCACTCAGCTCATTGACTACCACCGGAGGCAGAGCCTCGGCATTGTCGGCAGGAGCGAAGCAGGCGATGAGCGAAGCGGCAGAGGGATCGTCCGGCAAAGTGTAGCTGAGCTCAGTGCTGACGGTGTTGCCACCATTGTAGGAGGTGAGCATGAGCGAGGCACTCCAGTACACGTCGGTCGAGTTGTTCGCATTGTTGTGCAGCTCCACGGCAATGAGGTTGTCACCCTGCACGAAGAGCGAGGCAGGCAGCGTGAGGCTGCCCTCGTCGGGATTGCCTTCGGTGTAGGATGAAGCCAGGGTGCTGTAGGTCACGTCCCCTGCCGGCATGTTGTATCGGGCGGCTTCGCAGCCATTCACATAGACTACAACACCATCATCCACCTTATAGTTGAGCAACATCACATCGTTGTCGGAAGGCCCGTTGCTGAGCTTCACGCGCGTACGGAAATAATAGGTAGGGCGCTTGTTGTTCTTGTTCGTGCCATAGTCAAGCGTGGTGTTGTAGTCGCGCTTGCCGTCAGTGAAGTAGCCCAGTGGAGCCTTGCCTGTGGACCATGAGGCATCGTCGAAGTCCGTGCTCGTCCAGTCCTTGCCATCGAGCGAGCCCTGGTCATAGTAGCTCCAGGTGGCATCCTGAGTCATGAGTGCGGTGTTGCTGATGTCGAGCTGTTTCCAGCCTTCGAACACATAACCGGCAGGAGCCGAAGCTGTGACGGTGAGTGGTGCAAAGTAGCTGCCATCAAAGCGGTTAAGTGGCACAGGCAGACCGTTGAACAGCAGTCGAGCCTCGGGCAGGTCAGTACAGATGCTGGCCTTGCGGGCAGTCTGGCCGGAGAGCTTCATCTTCGAGTAGTTGCGCAGTTGGTTCAGGAACCTTGTCTGTCGGGAGGTGCTGAGTGTGGAGATCAGCTTATTGGCTGAGTTCCAGGGCGAACTGTTCTGGTAGAGACTTTGTGTGTGTGCCACGCGATTGGCCAGTTGGCTGATTATCTCCTGGCAGCGCGAAGGCTCGAACACCGAGTAGGTGACTAGGCAGTAGGTGTCAATGAACTGGCGGCGGAAGTCGTCGTTGCTCAGCAGGTTGAGGAACAGGGTGACCACTTCGATCTCCTTGGTGAAACGTCGGTTGAGGTCGTAGAGGTAGTCGAATGTGTAGGTCTTCTTGCCAGCAAAGGTGGTGAAGGGCGTAGTGGTGCCGTCCATGCCATCGAGGTCCATCAGCACGAAGCGGAAGCGACCGCCTTCGTCCAGACGGGGACGCCAGGCCTTGATGTTGTTCTGAGGCCAGTCCCAGTTGCCCAGATAGAACTCCACGGCCATGTAGTTACAGAACTCGTCGATGTCAAGCAGCTGGCGTATCTGCTCGTAAGAGGCTGGGGTAGAGGCCGTTTTAGAGCATTCGATGAGCTGCTTCCATGCCACGTTGTCGCCACAGTTCTGCACGTAGCCCGAGTCGGGCGACATCTCGAACTGGTCGAGCACCTCATCGTCCCAACCGTAGTTAGCATAGACGAAGTGCTTGTTGTTGGGCTCGCGCATGTTGATGGTGCCCTTCCAGACGCCATTGATGAAGTGAGCCACAGGCTGATAGGCCTGATAGTCAACGTTCAGGCCCGAAGTGCCCACGATCCGCTGCAGGAAAGGATCGATCACACGGCAGTTGTTGTCATTGCCTCCGTTGCGTATCTGCAGGGTCTTGTGCTTGAGGTAGGGTTTCTCGTCGAAGAACTTGTAGTCCAGTGTCTTATGTCCCTCATAGCGTTTGTTGGCCTTGATCTTGAACGAATAGGGCGTCCACGATCGGCTCCAGCCGCCGCAACGTTCGATGCCCACCTCCTGGTTGAAGAGCATCTCGCCCTCGGGGGTGAAGTATTCGAACACGGCCGGACGCTCCCAGTCCATGTTCCAGTTGCACTTACCCTGCTGGCCTCGACCCGGGCGACCGTTGATGCCACCCTTCACGAAGATGCCGATCGAGTCACTATAGAAGTTCTTGTACGTGCTGGTGATCGAGAGGATGGGCAGGTCGATGTCGTAGGTACTGCGTATGCACGAGCGTGTCACCACCTCGCTGGGCAGATAGCCATCGCAGAAGAGTCGGAAGCGGTAGAGCTTGGTTTGATTTGTCTCGAACACACCGTCCTGGCTCACCATGCCGTTGGTCAGCGTAGGTGCCGAGCCGTCGGTGGTGTAGCGCAGTGTGCAGCCTTCGGGTATGGTGACGTGCAGGCGTGCCGAGCCATCGCGGAAGACCATCGACATCTGGTCCACCTCGGGTGCAGCCAGTCGCTTGCTGGCAAAGATTCTGTCCACGTTGCTGGCTTCGGGAGAAGGGTTGGCGCAATACTGCCACGTGTCGCCACCGTCCGATGTGCGGGCCCACGAGCAGCGTCCAACGGCCTCTGGATAGGTCTGCGAGAGCAGCAAGTTGCCGTCAGCGTCGCTCAGGTAGAGGGTGCCGCCCGCCTCGTCGAGCTTCATGTCGATGGTTTTGGGCGAATAGCGCGGATGGTAGCTGTCGAACCACACCACCTTGTAGCCATGGGCTGGCACAATGGTAGTCTGGGTGACGCGAGCCTTGAGCAGGTTAGCGGGGTCGCCACTCAGCCGATGGCCGTAGAGTGAGATGTCCTTGCTGGTTGGGTTGTAGAACTCAGCCCAGCATCCGTAGTTGAACGACGGGTCCACCCACTGGTCGATGTTCGAGTTGCAGATCTCGTTGATGATCAGTTGGCTGGCATCCGATTGAGCAATGGCAGCCACCGTCGTAGTAGCTGCCATAAGGGTAAGAACTTGTCGGAACATATGGTTTCCTTTGTTTTTCAATTATTCTGCTCTCGCATGGGAGAAAGTTACATCCTCTCTGGTACCTCAATGCCCAGCAGATCCATGGCAGTCTTGATGACGCGAGCCACGCAAGCCGACAACACGAGGCGCAGCTGACGCTTGGACTGATCCTCTTCGCGCAGTATTGAGGTGTCGTGATAGAACTGGTTGTACTCCTTGGCCAGGTCGTAGGTGTAATTGGCGATCTGGGCAGGCGAATACTCCTTGCCGGCACGCAGCACCACGGCCTCGAAGTCGAGAAGCTTCTGGATCAGGGTCTGCTCCTTCTCGCTGATCTCGACGTCACAGTTGAGGGTTGAGAGGTCAGTGTTGAGAGCTTCGGCCTTGCGCAGCAGCGACTTAATGCGCGCGTGAGTATATTGGATGAAAGGACCGGTATTGCCATTGAAGTCGATTGACTCGGCAGGGTTGAACACCATGTTGTTCACAGGGTTGACCTTCAGCAGGAAGTACTTCAGGGCACCGAGGCCGATCTGGCGATAGACGCACTCCTTCTCCTCCTCACTCATGTCGGCCAGACGCTCGGACGAGGCGGTGCGGGCATCGTCGATCATCGAAGCCATCAGGTCGTCGGCATCCACCACAGTACCCTCGCGGCTCTTCATGCGGCCGTTAGGCAGCTCCACCATGCCGTAAGAGAAGTGTACCAGATCCTTGCCCCACTTGAAACCGATGCGGTCCAATAGCAGCGACAGCACCTGGAAGTGGTAGTTCTGCTCGTTGCCCACCACGTAGATCATCTTGTCGATAGGGTAGTCCTGATAGCGCAGTTTGGCGGTGCCGATGTCTTGGGTCATATAGACCGATGTGCCGTCCTTGCGGAGCAGCAACTTCTGGTCGAGGCCCTCGTTGGTGAAGTCAGCCCAAACCGAGCCGTCCTCCTTGCGGAAGAACTTGCCCTGCTCCAGTCCCTCAAGCACCAGGTCCTTGCCTTCGAGGTAAGTGTTTGATTCGTAGTAGATCTTGTCGAAGCCCACGCCCATCATCTTGTAGGTTTCGTCGAAGCCGGCATAGACCCACTCGTTCATCTTGGCCCACAGGGCACGAACCTCAGGATCAGCAGCTTCCCACTTGCGCAACATGGCGCGTGCCTCCTGCATCAGCGGGCTCTTGGCCTCGGCAGCAGCCTTGCGTGCGTCGGCGGTCTTCTCGTCGTCGGGCTGGCCATTCTCGCCGTTCACCACGATGGATTTCACCTCCTCGTCGGTGGCCAGAATCTCTTTCACCTCGGCCTTGAAGTGCTTGTCGAAGGCCACGTAGCAGTCGCCGATCAGGTGGTCACCCTTCTTACCGGCACTCTCGGGAGTTGCTCCGTCGAACCACTTCTGCCAAGCCAGCATCGACTTGCAGATGTGGATGCCACGATCGTTCACGATATTGGTCTTCACCACGCGGTTGCCACAGGCAGCCTGAATCTTCGAGAGCGACCAGCCCAGCAGAATGTTGCGCAGGTGGCCCAGGTGCAGTGGCTTGTTGGTGTTGGGCGACGAGTATTCGATCATCACCAGAGGGCTCTGGTCGGTGACGGGCTGCAGGCCGTAATTCTCTTTTGTGTAGATGCCTTGCAGCTTCTCGACCCACGAACCGGCGTTGATAGAGATGTTGAGGAAGCCCTTCACCACATTGAACTTAGCCACCACGGGCTCGTTCTGTGTGAGCCACTCGCCAATCTGCTGGCCGAGCTGCTCGGGGTTCTTGACGGGAGTCTGCTTCATGAATGGGAAGACCATCAGAGTGAGGTGACCCTCGAATTCCTTACGGGTTGGCGAGAGCTGCACCTGCTTGTCCTGGAGCTCCAGGTCGAAGAGGGCCTTGACGGCAGCCTTCACGGCTGCTGAGAGTTGCTGTTCGATTTGCATATCTTGTTTGTGTTGTTTTGTTCGTCGGTTGTTTTGTTGTTGTTGACCTCTAACAAGTCACAAAAACGGGACAAAGATAGTGATTTTTTTTCATTTTTATCATTTTTTTCGGCAAAAATGCTGATATCTATGAAAAAATTCGTATCTTTGCGCCACAACATTATACTCAATATGACAGAAAACGAAGTTTTAGAGATACAAAAGCAGGTCGTGGACGTGTGCAAGCTTGTCTATGATCCAGAGATTCCCGTCAACATCTACGACCTCGGCCTCGTGTACGACATCGATGTGCAGGAGGGTGGTCATGTCAAGATCAAGATGACCCTCACAGCTCCAAGCTGTCCTGAGGGAGACTTCCTGATGGAGGACCTTCGCATGAAGGTCGAGGGCCTTCGTGAGGTGGCATCGTGCGAGGTGGAACTCACCTTCGAGCCTGAATGGAATCAGGACATGATGACCGAAGAGGCTAAGCTGGAGCTGGGGTTCCTTTGAAAATGAAATCGTATATAATTTAAGTCTAGCAAGCTGCGACTTGTACACTTGAAGTTTTCATTTTGTTGTCAGCCAGCAAACAATTTAAAATTATACATTTTTGATTATTCCTATTAATTAACGCTTTGTCCAAGGTCTATTTCATAAGCGATTGCCACCTCGGTGCTGGCACCCTCACGAACCCGCTTGATTACGAGCGGCGAGTAGTGCGTTTCCTTGAGTCGATCGAGGAAGATTGCGAGGAGCTCTTCCTTGTGGGCGACATCATCGACTACTGGTTCGAATACAAGCATGTGGTGCCCAGAGGCTTCACCCGTTTTTTGGGCCAGCTCGGCCGAATGAGTGACCGTGGCATCAAGATCCATTGGTGGACTGGCAATCATGACATCTGGATCTTCGACTACCTGCCAGCCGAAGTCGGATGCACCATTCACCGTGGACCAGAGGTTGTTGAGCTGCGAGGCAAACGTCTTTTCGTGGCTCATGGCGACGGGTTGGGCGATGATTCTAAGTCATTGAAGTTTATGACCAGATTCTTCCACAACCGTATGTGTCAGAAGGTGTTCAGTTGGATTCATCCAGACCTCACCACCGCCTTTGCCCACTCCTGGAGCCGACATTCACGCCTCAGCGGCGACGACTTCCCTGACTTCTTGGGCGAGGACAAGGAGCAGCTTGTGCTCTATGCCAAGCAATACGTCCTCCAGCATCCCGATGCCCCCATCGACTACTTCATCTTCGGCCATCGCCACATTGAACTCGACCTTATGCTAAGCCGCCAGTCGCGCCTCTTCATCCTCGGTGACTGGATCAACCATTTCTCCTATGCCGTCTTGGACGAACAGGGCCGCATGTGGATGGACAACTTCGAACTGCCAGAGGTCGGAGTAGAGGAGGAGAGGGTAGGTGTGAGCATAGCGTTTTGATTTAGATAAAAAGATTAAAGTGCCTTTTGTCTTCTGATACAAAGATTTATTACACTATTAATTCTTCCTTTTAGATCTACTATTTCCTTCCATGAATGCAATGATTTTTGCTGCTGGTCTCGGTACGCGACTGCGCCCTCTCACCAACGACCGCCCAAAAGCTCTGGTGGAGGTGAACGGCAAGACCCTGCTCGAACATAACATTTTTAAGCTCAGTGAGGCTGGTTTTGATCACATAGTGGTCAATGTACATCACTTTGGCGACATGATCATTGATTTTCTCAATGCTCACGACAACTTCGGCCTCGACATTCGTGTGAGTGATGAACGTCAGCAGTTGCTCGATACGGGGGGTGGTATCAAGGCTGCATTACGCCTCTTCGCAGAGGCTGGTCCCATACTCATTCATAACGTTGATATCATCTCAGACATCGATCTTGCAGCACTCTATAAGGCACATTGTGAGCACCCTAACTCTGCCTCGGGCCGACAACCAGCTGCCACCTTGGCCGTAAATCAACGTCAGACGCAGCGTTACCTGCTCTTCGACACCAAAGGCAACCTTCGCGGATGGACCAACATCGCCACCTCTCAGTTCAAGCCAGCCGACTTTGCACAAGCTGTGGCAGAGGGTAGCGTGCAGCTCCAGAAAATGCAACGTTTCGCCTTCACGGGCATCCATGTGGTCGATCCGCAGCTGATGCCTTACCTGCAGCAGACCACTGCCGACGTGTTTCCTATCATGGACTTTTACCTTTCTCACTGCCAGAGCCTTGACATAGCGGCTCACGACGTAACGGGTACGCCCTGGGTCGATTGCGGCAAGCCTGAGGCTCTTGCCAGAGCTGGGGAGGTCCTCCAAGTGCTATAAAAATTCACAAGTTTCAGATGATTGGATTTTTAGGGGGGGTAATCTTCGGATTTCAATAACTTTTAGTTGTCACGTATAAATCAAGAGCTTCACATTTGCGAAACTCTTGACTTATATTGTTATATTACCAAGCACATCCTCACTCTACGGCACTGTGCCTTGTCGAGTCGGTCGATGAGTTTTGCAAACGTATCGTGACTGATCATTAGAACACCATCCAGATAGTGTCGGCCCACAAGTATTGTGCCGTCCTGCAGTGCCATGGGGCCATTGCCAATGCCGATGATTGGCTGATTCTTGCCATTGTTGGTTGGAGGCAGCTCAGTTTCGATCACGGGAGCCTTGCGCCGCAGTACTTGGCAGTATTCCACTTTGATGTTGTAGCGACCAGGGGGCAAGTGCAACACGGGATGTTCACAAATGTCGCACACTCGTCGGTTATCTATCCACAACTCGCCGTCCACACCCCAGAGTGAATGTTTAAGTCGTTTGATAGTCAGTTCCATAGTTATGGTTGTTTAGGGGTTATTAATCAATTGTCATTTTGTTCACACTTTTTGTATCGTCCATGGCCACGCAACGGCACTAGAATGTGATGGGTATGCACAAAGTCACGTAGCACGCGGTTCGCTGTACGTTTAGAGTAGCCCATCTGGTCGGCTATTGATAGGAGTTCCTGCGTACGGAAGGGGCCATCTGGCAGCGCCTGATATAGTCGCAAATCATCATGTTTCAGGTTGATACCCTTGTCGGCAAAGGGGTTATCATCCTCCTTGTTCAACTTGCCAAAGACATAGGCTGAGTGGTTGATGAGGCAGCCCATCACCACCATAGCGGTGTGGAAGTCTCGGTCATCACAGGTCAGGGCACGTTCATCGGGATCAAAGATGCCACGTGTCGTGTCCTGTCCCCATTCGTCCAGACGGCGCAGCAACGTCAGCAACATGCAGTAGCGGAAACAACTCAGCGCCATACGTAGCACAAAGGCATTGATGCCTGACCCGAGCACCCTGAACTGCTCATGCAGCATGGCATTGTACTCTTTGAGGAACAGCTGTTGCTGCCTGGCACTCAGCACGAACTGCAAAGGATTGCCGCGTCGCATCTGCAAGGCGTGAAACAGAGGCATCAGACGTTCTCCCTGCTCGCGGTAGATGTCCTCCAACGGTCGGCCATGCCAAACGAATACATTGCGGAAATTCAGTTCGCCACCGAACAGACGATAGTAATGGAAGCGTGAACCAAGACCATCCTCCATGGTGGGCAGCAACTTGGGTATCTGGCCGCCTGTGCAGGTGATCAGTATGGAGAGGCGTGGCTCCTCGATATTGACGTGCAGCTTTTCTGTCGTACGGTTAGCAGATACGGGCTCATGATGGTAGATCTTTCTTAGGTCATCTGAATATGAGTAGTCAGAGTTCATGATCGTGCTTATTCCGTCAGCCTCGGTCTCTACGATCACGCCACCGCCGCCATTAGCCCTCAGCATACGCTTAAACTCTGTCGAAGTAGTGTTGCCCGATATGCGCAGGTCGCGGTATTCAGGCTCGCGTGGGGCGGGATCCATGATATCTTTTTTATGGCGACCTGTGTGGCGGGCATCCCATTCAGCCTTTTGCTGCTCGTATTGTCGATACTCAGCCTCGTACTCTTCGCGCATTTCACGCCGCAATCCAGACAACAGGTTAGCACAACACTTCACTTCGCCCTTCGACGAACCAGCATCGCCCCAGATGATGACGTATGACGACGCATAGACCCTATGACCATCGTAAATGCCATAAACACCAGACACACCCTCCTTCTCGTCGTAGCCACTCGCGTAGCCTACTCCACCCTGCAGCACAGTCATGGCACCGATCAGCATCTTGTCACGGTCAGGAGTCGTACTGTGAGTATTGTAGATGGTGCGCAGCACAGACGGCAGGTCGTTGGGGTCTATTTTATCCGAGAATGTCATGTTGGCCACATCCTCCTCGGCTTCAGTTTGTGCCATTTGTGCCATTGTGCCATCTGGCATTAATACTTCATTTTCGCTAAAATTACCGTTATTTCCCATATTTTCCTATTTTTGTTTCGTTTTGTGCCACTGGCATTTTGGCACATGTGGCATAAACTCCGTCATGTGCCATGATGCAATACTCGTGTTATGTCCCTTATCGAAATGCCATTCTGTTCGGCATAGTGAAGCACACTGCGGTAGGTGGCCGAACCATTGGCGTGGCGCAGGCAATTGGTGTACTGGCGGTCGGTGTCGCGCTGATTGTATTTGGCCGAATACTGGCTCAACCGATGGAAATAGTATCGTCCCTCTTCGTCCATCAGCTGCGCCAGACCAAATCCAATGCTCAACCACTGACGGTAACCACCCGTGATGTCTATGCCGCGTTCTGCTACACGTTCCACCACCTTAATAACCACCTCACGAGCATCATTCTCGGTGTTGATTCCATAATCCATCGCCCTCGTTGGCTGCTCACGTCGCAACTCATTCGCTACCGGCCTTACAGTTTGCGCTGGCTGGGCATTTAGCCCAGCGTAGTGCTCTAAGTTAAAATCACTCAGCATAATTTTCTATTTTCATTTCATTCTACATATCTTTGTACATTCATATATCTTTTACTCCCGTCCTGCAGTCTGGGTCATAAGCCAGGAAGCATGCTCTGGACTCGTTGTCACAACTTGAGTCTGGCACCGCGTGGTACCGTTCGCACACATAGTTTCTGATGGCTCTTGCCCACATGCGGTGGGGACCACGATTCAGGTCGATCAGCGTCCACCATTTCAGACCATCACCACCAGGCGACGTATAGAGCAACGCCGTTTCGAAGTAGGGGTCTTGCAGCAGCTCCTCCTTCAGAGTCAATTGCCTATCGCCCAAATGGTCGAAATCCAGACAGATCAGACCCGAAGCTTTGATTAATCCCTCGTCATTGCGCTCGCTGAACAGCCCTGCTGGCAAGGCATAAGGTAGATTTTCGCTCTTGTAGGCACGATAGGCCATTGCATTGGGCTGCTGTCGCAACACACGAGTAGCCTCCTCAATGTCTCGGGCTCCACCCGTCAGACCGCCCCGACTATTCAGCAGCTCGGCCAGAGGGGCGCTCACACGTTTGTACTTGATGTATTGATGCACCTCCATCACACTTACAGCAACCTTGCGGTTTGTGTTTCTGACTGGGGCGGCATACAGCTGTATGCCGCGCTCCATGAATTGTTGTTGTGTCATTGTTTCGACAGTTTACAATGCAGTATTACTGTTGCATATCCAGTTTTATTATCATCTGTCGCGTCATCAAGCCGAACATGTGAAGCGCGGCCTTATGTCGCACTGATCCCGGCTTCAGCCCCCACTGCTGGAGCATACTGATGCAGTAACCACCTTTGTACTGACGCATACACGCATACATGTCGCGCAATGTGGTCTCAAAGAAATGTTGCATAGTGCTGTTGCCCACATGTGGCAACTTGCTCCGCTCCATGCCATTGGTGTAGATGTCGTTCAGTAGGGCCAACACCACTTGTTTCATTTCTTGCTCCGTGAGCTTCTTGGTCAGCAGCTTGTAGTCGCGTTCAAACTTCTCAGGCGTCAATGCAAGTGCCATCATCCAGTTCCACTTGTTCAGGAGCTGTGCGGGGGTGAGCGATTGGAGCTCTCTTAAATAACTGAAGTTTCCCACACCCCCAGAAGCAGCTGTACGTGTGATTTGACTTCAAATTTATATTGTTAAACAATCGTTCCTCAGGAAGTTAGGTTTATTCTGCTTAATAAATCTAAAATCCTAGGCACTATGTTCTTT
>JAZQQU010000098.1:0-11786 GCA_045629225.1 Bacteroidales bacterium
CTTGGTGTAGCCGATGGAGATCTGGCGATCCACCTCGATGTCATACTTTGCGCCAAACAGGTACCAGTGCCATTCCTTGAACTGGGCGAACCTGGCATTGTTGCCCCAGCTGAAGTTGCCCTCGCCGAAGTACTTCCTGAATGCTTATCAAGGCTTCTTGTTTGCGGCGAGGATCTATGCCTCGAACTTCTTGACGGCATCTTCGACAGACATGTTTGCAAAGTCCTGGGCACGAACTATGCGACCAGACTTCCTGTCTGACAGGAATACACCAAGGACAGCACCAGTAACTGCACTCTCAGGTGAGTTTGGCGCCTTAGGGCCACCAAGATCCGTTCGGCACCACCCTGGATCGACGAGGTTGATCATCACGTCTGTTCCCTCGACCAAGGTGCCCAGATCCTTCGTCACCTTGTCAAGTCCCGCCTTGCTGGCTGAGTAAGCCGCCTGTTGAGGCTCCTTGTCGATGCCACTTGTGGTGTTAATGATACGACCATAGCCAGCCTTCATCATGCGAGGAAGGTAGTGGTAGCAGATGATCATAGGTGCGATGATGTTGACCTTCAAGCTGTCGACAAAGTCAATGGCCGGAGTGTCGAAAATCTCAGAACGGTAGGTTACCTGAATGCCAGCGTTGTTGAGCACATACTGGATGTTCACGCCTTCGTCATCAATCTGCTTCAGCATGGCACGCACCTCGTTCTCTTCTTCAAGGTTTGCAGCAACGGTCATAACCCTGACACCTTTCTGCCTGGCTTTCTCGGCCACCGCGTCAAGATGTGCCACGCTACGGCTGTGCAACACAAGGTTACATCCATAATCTGCAAGTCTGTCGGCCACCAAAGCCCCGATTCCGCGGCTTGCTCCAGTGACCAGAGCCCATTTTCCTGTAATACTTTCCATTTTGAATATAGTTGTTTTGTTGTTTGTTGTTTTGTTCTTTTGTCCTTTTGTTAATGTGTCAGGTCTGCAAAGAATACAGCCAGGCTATCTCCTGAGCCCAAAGGCTGGGGTCGGGGGTCTCGAGTATGATGGGCATATCGTCGAAGTGAGGATCGAGCATGAAGCGATGGAAGAAGTCTGCCCCGAGGAACCCCTGGCCAAGCGGGGCGTGACGATCCACGCGGCTGCCCAGGTCCTTGAGGCTGTCGTTGAGGTGGATGGCACGGAGGTGGGAGAATCCGATGGCGCGGTCGAAGGCGGCAAAGGCATCGTCGTAGCCCGACGGGGTCTTGAGGTCGTAGCCCGCTGCCAGGGCGTGGCAGGTGTCGATGCAGACGCCCACGCGACTCTTGTCGTCAACGCCATCGATGATGCGACGTATCTGGCTCCACTCGTAGCCGAGGTTGCTGCCCTGACCCGCGGTGTTCTCGATCACCGCTACGGCCGTGGTGGTCTGGGCAAGGGCGAGGTTGATGCTCTCGGCTATGCGGTCGAGACAGGCCTCGGGACTGATCTGCCTGAGGTGGCTGCCAGGATGGAAGTTGACGAGGGTGAGGCCAAGCTGTTCGGCTCGCTGCATCTCGTCGAGGAAGGCCTGACGCGACTTCTGGAGTCCACCGCCCGGGCTGGTGTCGGGCGACCCGAGGTTGATGAGGTAACTGTCGTGCGGCAGGACGTGCCGGGGCTGGATGCCACTGGCTGTGAGGCGCTCTCGGAAGGTGGCGATGCTCGCGGTGGTCAGGGGCTTGCTGGCCCATGACTTCTGGTTGCGCGTGAAGAGCGCAAAGGCGCGTGCGCCTATCGACTGTGCTGCGGTGACGGCATTTTCGGGGCCGCCAGATGCACTCACATGTGCTCCGATGTATTTCATTGTTTTGAGGTTGTGAGGTTGTGGGGTTTTGAGGTTGTGGGGTTATGAGGTTTTGAGGTTGTGAGGTTATGAGGTTGTGAGGTTATGGGGTTTTGAGGTTATGGGGTTGTGAGGTTATGGGGTTATGAGGTTGTGAGGTTTTGGGGTTTTGGGGTTGTGAGGTTTTGAGGGTTTGAGTTAAGTAAGTGTATCAGGGTTCACATACTTGACTTTTTAACTTTCAAGACTACTCTAAACCCTAAACTCTCCACTCTAAACAACTTTTTTTTCCTCTTTTTCGCTGCAAATATACGCATAAATTTGGAAATTCCAATTTTTTTTTGTATTTTTGCGCGCAAAAAATAATAAAAAGACATATAAATGAAACGATTTTTAGCAATTCTGACACTGTTGTGCTGTCTTGCCACGATGGTAAGGGCGCAGATGGTGAATCCTGTGAAGTGGACTCACACAACTAAACAAGAGGGAAACACGCTGGTGATTACCTTCAAGGCTACGATCGAGGAGCACTGGCACCTCTACAACATGAGCGTGCCTGAGGGCGGCCCCGAGAAGACTGCCCTGACCTTCGAGAAACTGGAGGGCGCCAAGGTGCAGGGGCCTGCCAGATTCGTGCAGGGCAAGTCTATCACTACCTACGACGATGCTTTCGGCATGGATCTGACCTATTACGAGGGCTCGGCTGCCATCCAGCAGAAGCTGACACTGACGGGTGGCGACTATGCCGTGGAGGGCTATGTGAGCTACATGAGCTGCTGCGACGGCATGTGCACTCCCCCAACCAACTACGACTTCGTCATCAATGGTACCTGCGAGGCTGCCAAGGTGGAGCCTAAGGCCGAAGAGCCCAAGGCCGTGGAGGAGGCTCCTGTGGCCGAAGAACCCGTGGCAGAGCAGCCTGCAACAGCTGTGCCAGAGGCTGTAACGGCGGAGCCTGCACAGCCTGCCGCCGACATGGCCGAGGGCGACCTCTGGACCCCAGTCATCGACCAGCTGCAGGCATTGGCTGACGGCACGGCCACCGACGACTCGGGTGAGACTCACTCATGGTGGTACATCTTGATTGCTGGCTTCATTGCTGGCATCATCGCGCTAATCACTCCATGTGTGTGGCCAATGATCCCAATGACGGTGAGCTTCTTCCTGAAGCGCTCGAAGAACGACAGGAAGAAGTCGATCCAGGATGCCCTGACCTACGGAATCTCGATCGTGGTGATCTATGTGGCACTCGGCCTGTTCATCACCGTGGCCTTCGGTGCTTCGGCCCTGAACTCGCTGGCCACGAATGCCATCTTCAACATCATCTTCTTCCTGCTGCTCGTAGTGTTTGCGCTGTCTTTCTTCGGTGCATTCGAGCTGACGCTGCCTGAGTCATGGACCACTAAGCTCGACGAGAAGGCCGACAACCTGCAGATGGATGCACGCCGTGCTGCCAAGGCTGGCGACACCAGCATGAAGGCCAAGATGGCAAGCCTCTTCAGCATCTTCTTCATGGCATTCACCCTGTGTCTGGTCAGCTTCTCATGCACGGGTCCTATCATCGGAACGCTGCTCGTCGAGGCTGCCACCTCGGGTTCGATGCTCTATCCTTCGATCGGCATGTTCGGCTTCGCTGTGGCTCTGGCGCTGCCTTTCACGCTGTTCGCCATGTTCCCATCGATGCTCAACTCGATGCCGAAGTCGGGCGGCTGGCTCAATATGGTGAAGGTGGTGCTGGGCTTCTGCGAGCTGGCACTGGCCCTGAAGTTCCTCTCGGTAGCCGACCTTGCCTACGGCTGGGGCATTCTGGACCGCGAGGTGTTCCTCTCACTCTGGATTGTGATCTTCCTGCTCCTGGGTCTCTATCTGCTGGGCTTCATCCGGCTGCCACACGATGACGATCCTGACCCATCGGACCGCGTGAGCGTAACCCGCCTGATGATGGCTCTGGTGTCAATCAGCTTTGCCATCTATATGATTCCTGGCCTCTGGGGTGCACCATGTAAGGCAGTTTCGGCCTTCGCACCACCGATGAACACGCAGGACTTCAGCCTCTATGACGATGAGGTGAAGCCAGCTTCGCACGACTATGACGAGGCTATGGCCATGTCCAAGCGCACCGGCAAGCCTGTGATGATCGACTTCAGCGGCTTCGGCTGCGTCAACTGCCGCAAGATGGAGGCCTCGGTATGGACCGACCCACAGGTGAAGTCGATTCTGGAGAAGGATTATGTCCTTGTGGAGCTTATGGTCGATGACAAGACTCCACTGCCCGGTGGCCCACAGGTGATTGAGGAGAACGGCAAGCAGGTGAAGCTGCGCACCATAGGCGACAAGTGGAGCTACTTGCAGCGCTATAAGTTCGGTGCCAATGCCCAGCCATTCTATGTGCTTGTTGACCAGAATGGTAACCCTCTGACCGGCTCGTACAGCTATAATGAGGACGTGCCTGCGTATGTGGAGTTCCTGCAGAGGGGATTGAAGAACTATAGATAGTGTGCAAAAGGTTCGGAAGCTTCCGAAACTGTAGTAAAAGAGTAGTAAAAAAGTAGTAAATGACTACGTCATGTAGTAAAAGGGACGATACTACCAGTAGGCGAAACGCTTCTCGACATCTGAAAACATTCGTCCCTTTCACTCCCCTTTCACTCCCAAGATTGAGGAAGTTACAACTTCCGAAACTTGAATGAATGACAAGACTACAAACCAAACAAAGAACAAAACGACAACACCCGATGGAACAGCATCTTCCCGTCAGCAACTTCGAGGCCAAGAAAGAGGCCTTTGGCCGTGCCCTTGGCGTGATGCAGACCTTGCGTAAGGACTGCCCTTGGGATGCCAAGCAGACCTATGAGAGCATTCGCCAGAACAGCCTCGAAGAGATGTATGAGCTGGCTGAGGCCCTCATCAAGAACGATCCGAAGGAGATCAAGAAGGAGTGCGGTGACGTGATGGAACAGATCTTCTTCTACGCTATGTTCGGCGAGGAGCAGGGACAGTTCGACATGGCCGACATCTGCAACTCGATGTGCGACAAACTGGTGTTCCGCCATCCACATGTGTTCAATCCCGACGGTTCGCTCATCTCACAGGTGGGCCAGCGAGGCGGTGAGGACGTAAAGAATGCCGACGAGGTGTCGAAACTCTGGGAGGTGGTGAAGCAGAAAGAGAAGGACGGCAACAAGACCATCCTCTCGGGACTGCCTGCCGGTCTGCCCGCCCTCATCAAGGCCTATCGCATGCAGGACAAGGCTCGCAATGCAGGCTTCGACTGGGAACAGAAGGAGGACGTGTGGCAGAAGGTGCGCGAGGAGATAGCAGAGTTCGAGGCCGAGGTAGGCAATATGGACCACGACAAGATGGAGGCCGAATTCGGCGACCTGCTCTTCAGCCTGATCAACGCTGCCCGCCTCTACAAGATTAAGCCCGACAATGCTTTGGAGCGCACCAACCTCAAGTTTCAGCGTCGCTTCACCTACGTCGAGACCGAAGCCAAGAAGCAGGGACGCATGCTCAACGACCTCACGCTGGCCGAAATGGATGCACTCTGGGATGAGGCCAAAAGCAAAGGGCTTTGATCCACTGATCTCCCGTCACCTCGAAGCTTCGACCCATCGAATCATCGAAAACTCGAAAACAACATCAATAACCTAAAAATGAAAAAAGTACTGATCATGAGCGCCATTTGCGCTGCAGCTTTAGCCAGCTGCCAGAAGCCAGCTGTAGAGCAGACCTCAGGCCTGAACTACACCAACCTGGACACCACCGCACGACCAGGCGACGACTTTGCTCGTTATGCCACCGGTCACTGGATTGACAACAACCCACAGCCTGCCATGTTCCCACGCTGGGGCAGCTTCACCAAGCTGGCAGACGACAACACCAACCAGCTCGCCGAGCTCATCCAGAGTATTGCTGCCCAGCAGAACGAGATCGGATCCGTCGCACAGAAGATTGGCGACCTCTACAACATGGCCATGGACTCCGTGCGCCTCAATGCCGAGGGCTACGAGCCTCTGAAGCCATATCTTGAGAAGCTGCGCGGCATTCAGACACGCGAGGAACTGTTCGCCCTGATGTTTGCGGAGCACGACAACCTCTTCTTTGGCATCTACAACGGTGCTGACGAGAAGGACTCGAAGAACAATGCCCTCCAGATCAGCCAGGGCGGTCTCTCAATGGGCAACCGCGACTACTACCTGAAGGACGAGCCAGCCATCGTGGCTCAGCGAGAGGCCTTCAAGGAGCACATGGTGAATCTGCAGCTCCTCTGCGGTACCGACGAGGCTACTGCCAAAAAGAACCTGGAGACTCTGATGCGCGTCGAGACCGAGATCGCCAAGGTGAGCAAGAGCATGGAGGAGCTGCGTATTCCAGAGGAGAACTACGACAAGATGTCGGTAGCCGACCTCTCGAAGAAGACAAGCTTCGACTGGGACTGGTGGCTCAAGGGTCAGCAGTACGACAAGACCTCGGAGGTGATTGTGGGCCAGATTGTGCCTGTCACCAAGGGCTGTGAGGTGCTGATGAAGACTCCGCTGGAGGACCTTAAGGCTATCTATGAGCTGCGTTGGATCAGCTCAGCCAGCGGGTCGTTGAGCGACGACTTCACTAACGAAAACTTTGCATACACCCAGAAGGTAACCGGCCAAAAGGAGCAGCAGCCACGCTGGAAGCGTGCTGTGAACCGTGTGGACGGACTGATGGGCGAGGCTGTAGGTCAGCTCTATGTTGAGAAGTACTTCCCTGCAGAGAGCAAGGAGCGCATGCTCACTTTGGTGAAGAACCTGCAGACCATCCTGGGCGAGCGTATCAAGGCTCAGACCTGGATGAGCGACGAGACCAAGAAGGTAGCCCTCGAGAAGCTCGCCACGTTCTACATCAAGATCGGTTATCCTGACAAGTGGGAGGACATCAGTGGACTGACCGTTGATCCTCAGCTCTCGCTCTACGAGAACATGCGTAACATCGGTGAGTTCTACTGGCAGCTCGACAAGAAGCTCCACTACAACACACCAGTCGATAAGGACGAGTGGGGCATGACTCCACAGACCGTCAATGCCTACTACAACCCTACGACCAACGAGATCTGCTTCCCAGCAGGCATCCTGCAGCCACCATTCTTCTCGAAGGACTGGGATGACGCTGTGAACTATGGTGCCATCGGTGTGGTGATCGGTCACGAGATGACCCACGGCTTCGACGACCAGGGACGCCAGTACGATAAGGACGGCAACCTGCGCCAGTGGTGGTCGGACGCCGACGTTGAGGCATTCGAGGTTCCTGCCGAGCAGTTGGCACAGTATTTCGACTCACTGTGGGTAATTCCAGGTGAGCTGCATAGCAATGGCCATCAGTGCCTGGGCGAGAACCTCGCTGACCACGGTGGTCTGGAGATCGCCTTCCAGGCCCTTCAGCTGGCTAAGCAGAATGGCAGCACCAGCTCGATGGGCGACGAGAATGGCTTCACCTCTGAGCAGCGCTTCTTCCTCTCATACGCCAACGTTTGGGCTGGTGTATGCTCTGAGGAGCTCCTCCGTCGTTATGCCATCATGGATGTTCACTCGGCTGGTCACCTTCGCATCAATGGCGGCGTGGCTCAGTGCAACGCTTGGTACGAGGCCTTCAATGTCCAGCCTGGCGATTCGCTGTATGTGGCTCCTGAGGATCGCGTAAACATTTGGTAATCACTCTTTCGAGCTTCGCAAGTCTGCAACTTGCGAAGTTTGAGGAATACAAGGAAATATAATCAGCGCCCTTGCTACGGTTTGAAGCAAGGGCGCTAAATGTAAAAGAATAGATGTTGTCGGTAAATACGACTGTGGCGTTGCTCCTGGGCAGCATGGGTGCAGCTTTCGTACAGAGGGTGTCGGGCTTCGGCTTCGGCATCTTCATTATGACCGTACTGCCCTACTTGATGCCGAGCTATGGTGAGGCAACGACGCTGAGCGGACTGATGGCTCTGGTGACATCGGCTATCATCGTATTCAAGATGTACGGGTTCCTCAACTGGAAGAAATTGCTGCCAATCTTGCTGACCTTTCTGGTAGTGAGCTATTTCTCTGTCTGGTTCGTGGCTTCAGCTAGCGATGGGCTGCTGAAGAAGATACTAGGTATAATCCTGATACTGGCAAGCATCTATTTCTTTTACTTTTCGGACAAGGTGAAACTCCGTCCTACGCTGATTGTACAAGTGAGCATGGGTGTGCTGTCGGGCATGATGGGCGGGCTATTCGGCATGCAGGGGCCTCCTGCCGTGCTCTATTTCATAGCATGCACAGAGAGGAAAGAGGAGTATATGGCCCTAGCACAGACCTATTTTCTGGTAGGCAATACGATGATGACCCTTTACCGGGCACAGAACGGATTCTTGACAGGCGAAGTGGTGGTGGCCTGGTGCTATGGTATTCCCGCTGTGCTATTGGGTACATGGCTGGGCACACTGGTGTTTCGTCGAATCTCCGTACAGCTGCTGCGCAAGATCATCTATGCCTATATGGCTGTGAGCGGAATTGTCGCTATGCTTTGAATCCGCTATCCTTTGTCCTTGTGATGTTATCCTTTGTCCTTGTGATGTGCACACTGCGGACAAATGCCTTGTATGATGTATTGGGTGTGTAACACCTGGAATCCCTCTGGTATCTGAACCGGGGGGATTAATTGATTGCGAAGGCAGAAGGTGCGGCCACACACTGTGCATGACAGATGCACGTGCTGGCAAGCTTCGTGCTCGTCGTTCTCGTCATAATGCTCGTGGTGGCATGTGCCCATGTGATGCTCGTACTGGTGGCAGATGCAGTATTTCTGCTGGCCGCTGCCGTCATCGATGGTGTGAAGCAGATGTTTCTCGACAAACAGCGTAAGGGCCCGGAATATTGTGCTGCGATCGACGGTAGGCAGCACACCCTCCAGATCGGCAAGGGCGAAGGCAAAGTCCAGAGCGATGATTTCCTTCCACACGAGAATACGCACCGCTGTGGGGCGGATGTTGAACTCCTGGAAGATTTTTTCGATGGTTTCATTCGAGATGACTGACTTCATGATAGCAATTATGTGTCAAAAGTTTTTAAATTTCCATCTTTTTGGTGAAAATATAGAAATTTTAAAGTTTTTGAAGAAAAATTGTTATTTTATTCCATTTTTTCTTCGTATCTTTGCAACGCAAAACAAATAAAAAGAGTTTGTGCGTTATTTATTAGTATTATGTTTTTCATGTGTGTTATTTAAGAATCAGCGGGCCGTGAGGTTCGCTGTTTCTTATTGTATTGTGCAGGTTCGCGCGCGTATTATATAATAGGAAAGGCTGATAAAAAAGGAGGAGCGGCCCTTGAATCAATCAAGGACCGCTCGACGGATGTAGACTATCGCTTAGTCGGCCAGCTTGGCCTTGATGAACTCGCGGTTCAGACGTGCAATGTTAGAGATCTTCTCAGACTTAGGGCACTCAACCTCGCAAGCGCGGGTGTTGGTACAGTTGCCGAAGCCGAGCTCATCCATCTTGGCAACCATGGCCTTCACACGACGGGCAGCCTCTACGCGACCCTGTGGCAGGAGGGCGAACTGGCTGACCTTCGAGCTGACGAAGAGCATGGCAGAACCATTCTTACAAGCAGCTACGCAAGCACCGCAGCCGATGCATGAAGCTGCATCCATAGCCTCGTCGGCATCAACTTTGGAAATCAGGATAGCGTTGGCATCCTGAGCAGCACCAGTGTTGACAGAGGTGTAGCCACCAGCCTGCTGAATCTTATCGAAAGCTGAACGGTCAACCATGAGGTCGCGAATCACAGGGAAACCTGCAGAGCGCCATGGCTCGACGGTGATGGTCTCCTCGTTCTTGAAGCGACGCATGTGGAGCTGACAGGTAGTGATGGCCTGATCCACACCGTGTGGGTGACCATTGATATAGAGTGAGCACATACCGCAGATACCCTCGCGGCAGTCGTGATCGAATACGATTGGCTCTTCACGCTTGTTGATAAGCTGCTCGTTCAGGGTGTCGAGCATCTCGAAGAAGGACATCTCGGTAGAAACGTGCTCTACACGATAAGTCTTGAATTCGCCCTTCTCCTTTGGGCCACGCTGACGCCAAACCTTGACGTTAACGTTGAGGAATTGTTCTTTTCCCATAATAATATTTACGATTGAACGATTTACTATTTACGATTTATGTTACATATTTTGCGATTACATTTGGATCAGGAGATCAGACGTAACTCCAATCGTAAATCGTAAATCGCTAAATTGTCATTTTAATTAGTTCTTGTAGTTACGTGTCTGTACCTTGATGTACTGGTAGTTGAGGTTCTCCTTCCAGAGCTCTGGCTCCTTGCCTTCGCCCATGAACTTCCAGCAGCCTACATACATGTACTGATCATCGTGGCGCAGAGCCTCGCCCTCAGGGGTCTGATGCTCCTCACGGAAGTGACCACCACAAGACTCCTCACGGAGGAGGGCGTCGCGAGCCATGAGCTCACCGATCTCGATGAAGTCAAGGAGGCGTACAGCCTTCTCGAGCTCAACGTTGAGGGTGTCGCACTTACCAGGAACGAAAATCTCCTTCCAGAAGGTCTCACGGAGAGCAGCGAGCTTAACGAGAGCCTCCTCAAGACCAGCCTTGGTACGCCCCATACCTACATTGTCCCACATGATGTGACCGAGCTCCTTATGGATTGAGTCAACTGAACGTGAGCCCTGTACAGCCATGATCTTCTCCATCTTGTCCTTGACAGCTTTCTCTGCCTCTGCGAACTCAGGGAGATCGGTAGAGAAGCGTGGAACCTGAATCTGGTCAGCCAAGTAGTTCTGGATGGTGTAAGGAAGAACGAAGTAACCATCAGCAAGACCCTGCATCAATGCAGAAGCACCGAGGCGGTTTGCACCGTGGTCAGAGAAGTTGCACTCACCGATAGCGAAGAGGCCCTTCACAGAGGTCTGCAGCTCATAGTCAACCCAGATGCCACCCATGGTGTAGTGGATAGCAGGGTAGATCATCATTGGGGTCTCGTATGGATTGTCGTCAGTGATCTTCTGATACATCTGGAAGAGGTTGCCATAACGGTCAGCAACAGCCTGCTTGCCAAGTCGGTTGATGGCGTCAGAGAAATCAAGGAATACGGCAAGACCAGTAGCATTTACGCCGTAGCCCTTGTCGCAGCGCTCCTTGGCAGCACGTGAGGCAACGTCGCGTGGCACGAGGTTACCGAATGCTGGGTAGCGACGCTCCAGGTAGTAGTCGCGATCCTCTTCGGGAATCTGGTGGCCCTTGATCTCGCCCTTCTGGAGACGCTTGGCATCCTCGAGCTTCTTAGGAACCCAAATACGACCATCGTTACGGAGTGACTCAGACATAAGGGTGAGCTTAGACTGGATGTCACCATGAACTGGAATACAGGTTGGGTGGATCTGAGCGTAGCAAGGGTTAGCGAACATAGCGCCCTTGTGGTAGCATTGGATGGCAGCCGAACCGTTGCAGCCCATAGCGTTGGTCGAAAGGAAGTACGCGTTGCCGTAGCCACCGGTACCGATGACAACTGCGTGTGCTGAATGACGCTCGATTTCGCCAGTAACGAGGTTGCGGCAGATGATGCCACGAGCGCGATCAACACCATTCTCGTCCTTAACAAGAACGACGTCCATCATCTCATGACGGGTGTACATGGTAACAGTGCCCTTAGCCACCTGACGCATCAGTGAAGAATAAGCGCCGAGGAGGAGCTGCTGACCAGTCTGACCCTTGGCATAGAAGGTACGAGAAACCTGAGCACCACCGAACGAACGGTTAGCCAAGGTGCCGCCGTACTCACGAGCGAAAGGTACACCCTGAGCAACGCACTGGTCGATGATGTTGTTCGATACCTCAGCCAGACGGTAAACGTTAGCCTCACGAGCACGGTAGTCACCACCCTTGATGGTATCGTAGAACAGACGGTAGATAGAGTCACCATCGTTCTGATAGTTCTTAGCAGCATTGATACCACCCTGTGCAGCGATA
>JAZQQU010000099.1:0-19827 GCA_045629225.1 Bacteroidales bacterium
ACGGATTTCTTTGGGAATCTGTTATTTCCCTCAAAAATTTAATCAAGATTTCAAAGAACATGAGCCAGTGACAGATCTTCTGCCATCTGGGCTTGATATTATCTACACCCCTTACAGTCGGGTGTGGGAAACTTTAGTTAAGTTACAGTTACCTCTCCAAGATGTAATTCACAACAAACTGGATGTCTGTCTGATCGATGACGCCATCCGAATTGACATCAGCGAACTTGTTATAGCTCTTGGCATTCATCAGACGAACCATGGCAGTCACGTCTGCCACCGAAACCCTGCCATCGTTCAGCGCATCGCCAGGGAGGGGAAGCACGGTCAGGGTGGCTGTGTAGGTAGAGTTTTCTTCGTCGGTGTATTTCTCCTGCTTGGGTCCTGCCAGCAGGATATTCTTCAGGACGATCGGGTAGTCGCCTGCCGACAAACTGCCTACGTTGAGCGTGAGGCGGGCGACCTCGCCATCTGTGCCGAGGAAGGTGTAGTTGTTCATCGAACTGCACAGAACCTTCAACGACCCATCGGGCTGGATGCTGGCACCAATGTCATGACGCTTGCTGCTTGTGCGCGTGCCTGACAGTTTGATCAGGACCACACCATTCTTGTCAGTGCAAGGCGTAACCCCTTCTGGCAGTTCAACGTCGGTCTGCCATAATGTGATGGAACCGCTGACCTCATTTTTGAGACTGAAAATCATCACAGCCTCACCATTCGGGCTTGTCTCAATGTCTGAGACATAGAGCATGTTGGCCGGATCCTGAGCCCGGCAAACTGCAAAGATAAGGAACAAAAACAGCGTTGCAAAGTGTTTTCTCATACTTGTTGGTTAGTTGAAAAGGTCTTCATTGATGCTGCAAATTTACTCAGTTATGATGAAATATGCAAATTTCATCCAGAAAAAGTGATCTGACAGCTGTTTTTTCATCAAAACTCCGTGTTTTTGCGGGTATGCGAAATCAAAATACAAACTAATCAGCCAGAAACGCTGACTGAGCGTTGTGGACACACAAATGTTTGCCAGAAGTGCTGGCAGAAAAATGTGGACGCACAATTGCTTGCCAGAAGTGCTGGCAGAAAATTGTGGACGCACAGAAGCTTGCCAGAGATGCTGGCAGGGAATTGTGGACGCACAGAAGCTTGCCAGAGATGCTGGCAGAGAATTGGGGACACACAAAAGCCTGCCAGGGATGCTGGCAGGCTTCTGTGGATGCACAATGGACGATTGCACCATGCCGACGGATGAATGCCCCAATGCAAGATCGTGTTAACCGCGTTAATTGCTGAACTTGAGGCCACCCTCAGCATAATCCACCACGATAGGCTTGGTGAGATCAACACGGCCAGAGAGGAGCGTCTTGGAGAGTGCGTTGAGCACGTGGTGCTGGATGGCACGCTTCACTGGGCGGGCGCCGAACTCTGGATCATAGCCTTCACGGGCGAGGAAGCGACGGGCATCGTCGGTGATGCTGAGTTCGATGTCGTTGTCCTTCAGCAGACGGTGACAGCGGTCGAGCTGGATGTCAACTACGCGACGTATGTCCTGCTCGGTGAGAGCCTGGAAGTTGACAATCTCGTCGATGCGGTTCAGGAACTCGCGACGGATAGGCTGCATGGGCCGGCCCTCGGCTGTGAGGATAGGCTCCTGGCCGAAGAGCTGCTCCTGTCGCAGGTTGGAGGTCATGATGATGATGGTGTTCTTGAAGTTGACGTTACGTCCCTTGCCATCGGTCATGTGGCCTTCGTCGAGCACCTGCAGCAGGGTGTTGAATACATCGGGATGAGCCTTCTCGATCTCATCGAACAGAACCACTGAGTACGGCTTGCGACGTACGGCCTCGGTGAGCTGGCCGCCCTCCTCATAGCCCACGTAACCTGGAGGCGCACCGAACAGACGAGTCACAGCAAACTTCTCCTGATACTCCGACATATCGATACGTGTCACCATGCGTTCGTCATCGAACAGGAACTCTGCCAATGCCTTGGCCAGCTCGGTCTTACCCACGCCCGTCTGCCCTAAGAAAAGGAACGATCCGATGGGACGGTTCGGGTCGCTGAGACCTGCGCGGTTGCGACGGATTGCGTTCGAGACTGCCTCGATGGCCAGATCCTGACCCACTACGCGATGGTGCAACTCCTCTTCGAGCGAGAGCAGTTTGTCGCGCTCCGAGGTCATCATCTTCGACACGGGGATGCCGGTCCAGCGGCTCACGACGTCGGCAATGTCCTCTGCTCCGATCTCCTCCTTGATCAACGACCCCTCGTTGGGCAATGATTCGCGAATCTGTTCGTTCTGACGCTCAAGGGCAGGTATGGTTTCGTACTGGATCTTGGCCACACGAGCATAGTCGCCCTGCTGCTTGGCCTGTTCGGCCTCGAACTTGAGTCGCTCAATGTCCTGCTTGTTCTTCTGCACCTGGTCGATGACCTTCTTCTCGGCCTGCCACTGGTCATTGAGCTGCTTCTCCTGCTCCTTGAGCTTGGATATCTGCTCGTTGATGGTGTCAATCTTCTTCTGGTCCTTCTCCCAGCGGATGGCCTCGCGTTCGATTTCGAGCTGCATGATCTGACGATGTATCTCGTCCAGGACCTGTGGCTCAGAATCGTGTTCCATGCGCAGTTTGGCACTGGCTTCGTCAATGAGGTCGATGGCCTTGTCGGGCAGGAAGCGGTCGGTGATGTAACGCGAAGAGAGTCGGACAGCCTGAATCACAGCCTCGTCCTTGATGCGGATCTTGTGATGGTTCTCGTAACGCTCCTTCAAACCTCGCAAGATGGCAATGGCTGCCTGCTCGTCAGGCTCATCAACCATCACCTTCTGGAATCGGCGTTCCAGAGCCTTGTCCGTCTCGAAATACTTCTGATATTCGTCCAACGTGGTAGCACCTACGCAGCGCAGTTCGCCACGTGCCAAAGCAGGCTTGAGGATGTTGGCTGCATCCATCGCACCCTGTCCACCGCCAGCACCCACCAGCGTGTGGATCTCGTCGATGAAGAGGATCACATCGTTTCCATCGGCCGAATCGCTGTTGGCCTCCTGCACCTCCTTGATGACCGACTTCAGTCGCTCCTCGAACTCGCCTTTGTACATTGCACCTGCCACGAGTGCACCCATGTCGAGCGAATAGATCTGTTTCTGCTTCAAGTTCTCAGGCACGTCGCCACGAACAATGCGCTGTGCCAGACCCTCGGCAATGGCGGTCTTGCCCGTGCCAGGCTGTCCGATGAGTACTGGGTTGTTCTTGGTACGTCGGCTGAGGATCTGCAGCACGCGGCGAATCTCCTCGTCACGACCTATCACTGGGTCAAGCTTACCCTGACGTGCCAGCAGACAGAGGTTCTGCGCATATTTGTCGAGCGCCTTCTCTGCATTCTGCTGCTGTGGATTGTAGTTGTTGTTGGTTGCCATAGTTAATGTTTAATGTATAATGTTTAATATTTAATGTTTAACATCTAATGCATAATGCAAAATGTGTAAGTCATAATGCAAAATGTTCTGCCTGAATACATGCAACCACTGTGCCAATGAACGAAAAAAAGCAAGAATGGCTCCCAAAGCGTGACAAAATGTCGCGCGGATTGCCATTCTTGCCTGTTTTTGATTTATCTGAACGAGGGCTGATTACTTCACCTCCCAGGTGTCGCCACTCATGAGCAGGTCGCGGAGTGTGCGCTGCTTCTTCTTACCCTTGACATCCTCGATCTGCTCAGCTACGGCCTGATCGTAGGTCATGGCCTCAACGTCGCGAATCACACCCAAAGCAATTGGGAGCTCGTCGGTGCAACCTGCATAACCGTATGGTGAGTAGCCCATCATGGCCAGCTTGAGGTGGAAGGTAGGATCGACCTTGTGTGCGTCATGAACAAGGAGGTCAGCCTCGGTGATGCCATTCTCGCCAATAGTGACAGGCTTGATGTCCCAGCCATCGAGAATGAGGCCCTTGTTGCGGTCTTTGCCATAGATCATGGGCTTGCCATGCTCGAGGACGATGGTCTTGTCGGCACGCACGGCAGAATCGGTGACGAGCTTGTGGATGCCGTCGGCGAAGATAACACAGTTGCAGAGCACCTCAACGACCGATGCACCCTTATGCTTGGCTGCTGCTACCATGCTGGCTACAGAGCCTTTGATGTCGGCATCAATGGCACGGGCAAAGAAGTTGCCACGAGCACCGAGGCAGAGCTCAGCAGGGCAGAATGGATCCTCGACAGTGCCCCATGGCGATGACTTCGACACGAGGCCACGATCAGAGGTTGGAGAGTACTGGCCCTTGGTGAGACCGTAGATCTTGTTGTTGAAGAGGATGATGTTGAGGTCGATGTTGCGACGCATGGCATGGATGAAGTGGTTGCCACCGATGGCAAGGCAGTCGCCATCACCAGACACGTTCCAGACGGTGAGGTCAGGACGAGCGGTCTTCAAACCAGTGGCAATGGCAAGACCACGACCATGGATCGTATGCATGCCATAAGTATTCATATAGTAAGGCATACGGCTTGAACAGCCGATGCCAGAGATGACAGCTGTCTGACTTGGAGCAATGCCCAGCTCTGCCATAGCCTTCTGCATCGATGCAGCTACGGCGTGGTCACCACAACCAGCACAGAACTTCAAAGGCTGATCAGACTTAAAATCTGCTTGTGTATACATAATATGTTGTTTTGTTATTATGTTCTTTTGTTGTTTTGTTATAATCAAAGAGCTTTAATAGCAGCTTCGATGTCAGCAATCTGGAATGGCTGACCTTTGACCTCGTTGAACTGCTTGATGCTGACGCCCTCGATCTTAGAGCGCAGATAGCCGGCGAACTGGCCATTGTTGAGCTCGCAGCAGAGGATGTTCTTGTACTTACGGAGCACCTCCTCGGTGTTCTTTGGCAATGGAGCAATGAAGTTGAAGTGAGCCTGGGCTACCTTCATGCCAGCAGCGCGACAGTTCTCGACAGCAGCAGAGATGTGGCCATAGGTGCCGCCCCAACCAATGACGAGGGTGTCGGCATCCTGATCGCCCTTCACCTCAAGTGCAGGAATGACGTTGGCGATGTAGTCGATCTTCTTCTGACGATTATCAACCATCAGCTGGTGCATGTTAGGATCGGTGGTGATGGCACCTGCAGGGGTCTTCTCCAGACCACCCAGTCGGTGCATCAGTCCCTCGGTGCCAGGCACAGCCTTGAGGCGCACGTAGGTCTCAGAGTCACGCTCGAATGGCTTGTAGTCCACTGTACCCTCGGCAGCGACTGCAGGATTGATGGCTGGGAGCGACTCGATATCCTCAATGCGGAACGAGCTGGAACCATTGCCTATGAAAGCGTCAGTGAGGAGGATGACAGGAGTGTTGTGCTCGAGGGCAACTTTCGAAGCCCAGTAGGCCGAGGTGAAGCAATCGACAGGTGACGAAGCTGCCAATACGACTGCTGGACACTCACCATTGCGACCATAGAGGCACTGCAGGAGGTCGGTCTGCTCAGTCTTGGTAGGCAGACCTGTAGATGGACCGCCACGCATCACGTCAATCACAACGAGTGGAAGCTCTGCCATTACAGCCAAACCAATGGCCTCGCTCTTGAGGGCAATGCCAGGACCAGAGGTTGAGGTAGCTGCCAGTGCGCCACCAAACGAGGCACCAATGGCAGTGCAGATGCCTGCAATCTCGTCCTCGGCCTGTACGGTGGTTACACCCAGGAACTTGAGTTTAGAGAGCTCGTGGAGAACGTCGGTAGCAGGGGTGATAGGATAGGAACCGAGGAAGAGCTTCAGGCCAGCCTTTTCGGCAGCAGCCACGAGACCATAGGCGGTTGCTGCATTGCCCTTCACGTCGCAATAGGTGCCAGGGGCAGCCTTCTCGCTCTCTACACGATAGGTCGAAACCGAGGCGTGGGTGTTGGCACCATAGTTGAAACCATCGGTGATGACCTTGATATTGGCCTGGAGAATCTCAGGCTTCTTGCCGAATTTGGAGGTGAGGAACTCGATGGCCTTCTCCAGTGGACGATTGAACAGCCAGAAGACGAAACCGAGGGCGAAGATATTGCGGCAACGAGCCACTGACTTGGCATCCATGCCACTGTCAGCGAGGCTGGCCTTGGTGCTCTCGGTCACTGGCACAGCCAGGATCTGCATGGTGTCGGCCAAGCCCATCTCCTGGAAAGGATCGTCGGTCTTGAACTGAGCCTTGTCGAGGCCAGCCTTGACGAAGGTGTCCTGATCGTAGATGAGCACTCCACCCTTCTTCAGATACTTAGCATTCTGCTTCAGCGCAGCAGGGTTCATGGCCACAAGCACATCACATGCATCGCCTGGGGTGTAAACCTTCTTGCCTACATGCACCTGATATGACGATACGCCACCGAGCGAGCCTACTGGAGCGCGCATCTCGGCAGGATAGTCGGGGAAGGTGCTGATCTCGTTGCCAAGGATGGCGGCAACGGTAGAGAAAATGGTGCCGGCCAACTGCATGCCGTCGCCTGAGTCACCCGAGAAGCGTACTACCACCTCTGGGGTCTCAATGATTTTCGGATTCTCCATAACACATATTATATATATAGATTACTAATTTCTGATTTCAAAATACAGATTACGGATCACATACCTTGTAAATAACACGCTGCAAAGATAAGAAAAAAAACTAGAATAACCAAATAATTGCTCAAAAATCTACGAAAATTGCGAAATATGCAGCAAAATTCCACGAAATATGCAACCCCATCATACTTTTCTGCACTATTCAGCAGGCAGGAGCTCCACCAGACGACGAGCACTGATGCCAATGTCTGCCTTGTTCTCGAGGTGCGAGGCCTCGAACACCAGATTGGCTTTGAGGTAGTAAGGTTCGCGCCATGCGAGCTGTTCGCGAATCACCTGCAGAATCTGGTCATCGGTCTTGTCGGCCAGAAGCGGACGCTTGTGCTTGCCTTTAATCAGACGCATGAGAAGCACATCCTCCGAAGGCTTAAGATAGACACTAGTGCCTGCCTGATTGACTACCTCCATATTGTCGAAGAAACACGGAGTGCCACCACCAAGTGAGATGATGACGTTCTCATACTGCGAGACCTCCTCGAGCGAGGAACGCTCAATGCGACGGAAGCCATCCTCGCCTACCTCGGCGAAAATCTCTTTGACCGTCTTGTGCTGACGAGCCTCGATGAAGTGGTCGAGGTCGATAAACTCCAGGCCCATCACTTCGGCCAACGAACGGCCAAGGGTGGTCTTGCCTGCGCCCATGTAGCCAATGAGGAAGATGCGTTGCATACTTGTTGTTGTTACAAATTTCGAATTACAGATTGCTGTGTAATGAGTACAAAAAACGGATTACAGGCGACAAAGTTACGGCATTTTGACCATCGCACCAAATAATTGGCGCAAAAACAGGACTAAAGTTGCTTAATTAATATAAAATGTGTATCTTTGCACAGCATTTTTGACAGAATATACGATTAACTGCAATGGCAAAATACTATGTAGTGTGGAAAGGCTTCGCTCCCGGAGTCTATGAGTCGTGGGAGGAGGCAGAGATTCAGGTGTCGGGCTATCCCGATGCCTCCTATCGTGCATACTCCTCGATGCAGGCTGCTGTCGAAGCATTCCGCGAGGGCTTTGACAAGGAGGGCTTGATCCGCGAAGTAAAACGCGAGATGGAACGAATGGCCAAGGAGGGAACTGTCATCACATTTGACGAAAACCTCAAAAGTGATGAACTTCACGAAAGAAAAAGCGAAAAGGTGAAAGCTACTTCTACCAATGGTCGCAGACTGACCTCGATAGGTGTGCGCGACGTGAAGGTTACCAACGAAACGATGACCGCCCCTCCAAAACCAGCAGCAGCAGCTGGCGGAGCTCCACAATGGCTCACTGAGTCAATAGCCGTGGATGCAGCCTGCTCGGGCAACCCTGGCCCCATGGAATACAGAGGTGTGTACGTCAGGACAGGACAGCAGCTCTTCAAGGTAGGCCCCCTGGAGGGAGGCACCAACAACATTGGCGAATTCCTAGCCATCGTGCACGGCTTGGCAATGCAGGAGAAACAGGGCACTCAACTGCCCCTGTACAGCGACTCAGTGAACGCCCAGAAATGGGTGCGAATGGGCATCTGTAAGACGACGCTGCAGGAAAATGAACAAAATGCCCCGATCTTTGACCTGATACGTCGTGCGGAGTCCTGGCTCAGAACGCATTCCTTCCGCGTGCCCATCTATAAGTGGGAGACGAAAGCTTGGGGCGAAATACCTGCAGACTTCGGAAGAAAGTAAAGCTAAAGATTCGAACCTTTCAAACACCCCAACCCCTTCAAACTTTTTGACAATGAAAATCATCTGCGTGGGCATGAACTATGCCGAACATAACAAAGAACTCAGCCATTCGATAGGAGAAGTGCAAGGTGTGGACAAAGGCGAGCCCACACTCTTCCTGAAGCCAGAGACAGCACTAAGTCGGTCAGATTGGCCTTTCTTCGTGCCCGACTGGTCGAACGAGGTAGAATACGAGACTGAGCTGGTGGTGCGCATCTGTCGCCTGGGCAAGAGCATACCTGCACGCTTTGCTCATCGATATTACGAGGAGGTGACACTTGGCATTGACTTCACAGCTCGCGACTACCAACGACGACTGAAGCAGCTGGGCCTGCCTTGGGAGATATCGAAGGGCTTCGACGGCGCAGCCTACTGCGGACAGCGTTGGATGAAGGTAAGCGAGATACCTGGCATCCACTACCATACGGCCAAGAACGGAGAACAAGTGCCAGACATGCAGGACCTGCATTTCACTATGCAACTCAATGGGCAGACACGTCAGGTGGCCTGGACAGGCGACATGCTGCACACAGTGGACGAGATTATAGCCTACGCCAGTCGTTTCTATCTGCTCAAGACGGGAGACCTCATCTTCACTGGCACACCAGCAGGCGTTGGCTGCGTGAAAGAGGGAGATCTCATCACTGCCCAACTGGAAGGCATCGAGTTGCTGGAATGCCGCTGCAAGTAAGAATTGCGACACAATATATAATAAAATCACACACATCCGGACAATAAATTGACGAGGTCTGCGTTATATCGTTAGGCACTTTGTCCTGAAAGAGCCCAAAAAACGACAAAACGAAGACAATACAGAGATGAAGACTTTGATCCATATACTTCTGGTGACAATGATGCTGTTCCACTTTGTAGTGGTGCAGGCTGCCTCGTATGGAAAGCACTCGTTTGCCTCCCATTCGGCCTTGGCTACAGGCACCTGGGTAAAGGTAAAGCTCGAAGGCAAGGAGGATGGCATCTTTCAGATCAGCTACGACCAACTGCTGCAGATGGGCTTCAGCAATCCGGCTAACGTGGGTGTCTATGGCTTTGGCGGACATGCTTTGCCCGAAGCCATCGACCAGATTACCGAAGATGACTTGCCCGAAGTAGCCACATACCACGATGTGAAGGGCCGACGCATACTCTTCTATGGACAAGGCTTGCTGCGATGGAGCTACAATGCCAACAAGGGCTTCGTGCACCGACAGAATACGTTCGAGAGCAATGCTTATTATTTCCTGCACCAGAAGGAGGATACAGTCTGCGGCATGGATACACTGCCTGACAATCACGCAGGATCAGCCCCCACGCCTGTCAACACTTACGACGAACGTCTGCTACACGAAGAGGATCTGATCAACATCGGACGCACCGGACGTGAGAAGTATGGTGAATCGTTCCTCAATGTTGCCAGTCAGCGATTCGATTTTAAGCCTTTGAATGAGGGATCAGTGCGTCTCACAGTCAACTTCATTGCTCATTCAGCCAACCCTTCGAGCGTGACGGTGAAGATGAACGACACAATCTGCAACCCGACTAACATAGCCAAAGTCACAAACGAATATGCCTTTGCTTCGGAAGCCACATTCGACAAAATGCTGATTAACAATAGTCCCTCGGGTATCAGCGTGAACCTCACCTACAACCAGCCATCGAGTGGCAGCGCATCGCTGGCCCGACTGAATTACATTCGTCTGCAGGGCAAACGCAGTTTCGAGAAACCAAAGAACTTTGCCTTGTTCCGTAACAGTTTGGCGACCTCAAAGCTACTGCGTTACGACGTCAGTGATGCGATGTCCGACGATGAGGTGCAAGTCTGGGATGTGACTTCACCCATTAACGTGATGCTGCAGGGCACCACGAATGGGTGTTTCTCGCCTCAGCAGATAGGCCTGCGCGAATACGCACTGGTCAATGTGAAAGGCTCAGGGTTTCCCACAGTAAGCAAGGTCGAGACCGTGGCTAACCAGGATTTGCATGCCCTGCCCATGACAAACATGGTAATCCTGACAGCTCCCGCCTACCTGAGCCAAGCTAACCAGTTGGCAGAGTATCGCCGCAGCCACGACAACCTGCATGTGACAGTACTCACACCACAGCAGATTTACAATGAATTCTCATCTGGCTGCCAGGACGTGACTGCTATCCGTCTGCTGATGAAGATGTTCTACGACCGCTATTATCAGGCTCTCGAAGTTCAGGAGGATAACTCCACAGAGGTACGCAAGCCACTCTACCTGCTATTGATGGGCGACGGATACTACGACAATCTTGCCATCGATCGCAACCGCTTTCTGCCTTCTTACGAGACAGACGCTTCGCTAGTGGAAACATCGTCGTGCGTATGCGATGACTACTTCGGATTTCTCGATGACAACGAGGGTGGACGCACAGATTCAAACCTGCGCTACACCATTTCGAACGACGTTCTTGACATCGGCATAGGTCGCCTGCCTGTCTCTTCGCCCCAAGAGGCATCGCAAGCAGTTAACAAGATTATCAGTTACAGCGAAAACAAATACTTCGGCACCTGGAAGAATCGTCTCTGCTTCATGAGCGATGATGACAAGGCAGGTGACTCGTACAATTGTCACGTTCGCCACAACGACCAGTTAGTTAATAGCCTTGAAGAGTCTGGACACAAGGAATTTATAGTGCAGAAGATCTATCTGCCTGCCTACGCACAGACAAGCACAGCTGCTGGCACGGACTATCCAGACGCCAAGAAGGAGTTCCAAGAGAGCCTGAAGCAAGGTGTACTGGTGGTGAACTATGCAGGCCATGGCAACACTACAGCCATCACCAACGAGAACATGATGACCGCCTCGATGGCCAGTCAGCTCAACATGAAGTACCTGCCACTATGGGTAACTGCTGCTTGCGACGTTTCGCGTTGGGACGATGACGACAATTCGATGGGCGAAAACCTCTTCCTCAACCCTAATGGCGGTGCTTGTGCCCTGTTGACTACCGTTCGCGTAGTGTACGCCCAGCAGAACCTGCAGCTCAATCAGGCCATCATCGACAACCTTTTCAACAGATTTGACGACGGTACTCGCTATCGTCTGGGTGACGTTCTGAAGGCTGCAAAACAGGAAATGGGCAGCGACTTCAACAAGCTCAACTTCTGTCTGATTGGTGATCCTGCACTCACTCTGTCCTATCCAGAGCATCAGATGAAGATCACAGAGGTAAATGGTACACTGATAGACGAAGACTACCTCTACGACAACCCTTCTTTCAACTTCTCACTCGAAGCGATGAAGCAGGTTACTATGCGTGGTTGCGTGCTCAAGACGGGTAGTCAGTCGGAGATTGACACTGATTTCAACGGTCTGGTCTATCCCACACTGTACGATGCCATCGAGACCCTGACCGCAGACAAAGGATACGTACAAGACGATGCACCAACCTATTATTTTAACACGCGCACGAAGAAGGCCTTCTCTGGTCGTGGTGAAGTGCGTGCAGGAGAGTTTGAATTCTCATTCATCGTGCCTCAGGACATTTCGTATAGCACACTGACTGGACTTGCCAATCTGTATGCCTGTAGCGATGATGATAAGGAGGGACAGGGTTTCTTCGACCGCTATGTACTGACAGGTGGCGAAGAGTTTGAGAAGACCGATTTCGATGGACCAGTCATCAATCAGTACTTCCTCAATGACCCTACGTTCATAGACGGAGGAACAGTGAACAGCACACCATACTTCTATGCAGAGATTGAGGATAAGAGTGGATTCAACGCCACAGGCAACACCGTGGGTCATGACATGGTGCTCACCATCCGTTGCACCAGCAACCCTCTGATGGGAACAGTGCAGCACACGCTCAACAACTACTTCACCACCTTCACTGGCAACTCGACTGTGGGCAACATACAATACAGCATCCCAGAGATGGCTGATGGAACCTACGAGGCCACGTTCCGCGTGTGGGACGTCTGCAATAATGCCACTACGACCAAGTTCTCGTTCACTGTGGATAGAGGCGAAGCCCCTACTACTAGTGTGGTACAGGCCTACCCCAGCCCTGCTAGAATGGGAGACACCATCACCTTCCGTGTGCTTCACAACCGTCCGGAGTCTGCACAAGAAGTATTACTGCAGGTGTTCACTCAGACTGGATTCAAGGTCTTTGAAACCAAGGCTACATCAAACAGCGCACAGAAGGTCTATGCCTCAGCCGATGCCCCCACTCACCTCAACCATGCCATCAATGCCGACGAGAGCGGAGACTTCATGGGTAGCGCCACCATCGAATGGGATACCGCTGACCTGCGAGCAGGATTCTATGTCTATCGCGTGGTTCTTACCAGCGGTGCAAGCAGCAGTGTATCGAGCAGCAAAGTGTTGATGGTGAATCCGTAAGGGAATAGGAGTGTGTATGTAGAGGGTAAATAGTTCGAATTTCTATAATTCGAATCTACGAAGAATCGAAAAATCGAAGAATCGAATATCGAAGAATCGAAAAAATCCCCTAAAACCAAACAGAAAAAAGAAAAAAAGCAAAGAGATATGAAGAAAACTATTGTACTGACCCTGGCAATGGGAACTGTGGCCATGATGGCATCGGCTCAAGTCAACAAGGAGAAAGCCGAAGCCAATCCATACAATCCGTTGAACCCGGCTATGATGTCGCTCAGCATTGCACCCGATGCTCGTGGAGGTGGCATGGGTGACATCGGTGCAGCTACTGATCCTGATGAGGTCAGCCAGTACTGGAATCCTGCCAAGTACGCCTTCGCCTACAGCCCAAGCGGGTTGTCAATCAACTACACACCTTGGCTGCGCAAGATCGTGAGTGGCATCAACCTGATGAATGCTGCGGGTTACTACAAGTTTGGTTATGACGAGAATCAGGCGGTTTCGGCTTCGCTCACTTATTTCAGCTTGGGCGAAGTGACGGCTTACAACTCTGCCGGTGTCGAGACTCAGGTAATCAATCCTATGGAGATGGCTTTCGACTTGGGTTATTCGCGCATGCTGTCCAACAACTTCTCGATGGCTGTCGTATTCCGCTATCTCCATTCGGCTATGACCTATACGGACTCTGACAACAAGCCTGACAACACATTCTCTGCCGACATTGCAGCTTATTATGAGGCCTATCCTCAGGTAGGATACAATGAGTGCAAATGGTCATGGGGCCTCAATGTGTCAAACATTGGTGGCAAGGTGACTTATGATGGAGGAACAACCAGTCAATTTCTGCCTACACGCATGAGACTTGGCACGTCCTTCACCTTCCCACTTGACGACTACAATCTGCTCTCTCTCAATGCAGATGCCGACAAGTATCTTATCCCTGCCGCGCCAAAGCGTGACTACTATGATACTGAGGAGAGCTATCAGGATGCCTTGCACGATTTTTATGACACGAACGGTTTCTCTGGCATCTTCAAGTCATTCAGCGATGGACCTCGTGGCATGGCTGAAGAGCTGGAAGAAATCAACTGGGGATTAGGTGCAGAATACACCTACGACCGTCGTTTCTTCCTGCGCGCAGGTTATCATTATGAGCATGAGAACAAAGGTGGACGCAAATACTTCACCTTTGGCGCAGGCATTGCGCTCAACGTGTTTCATATAGATGCCTCGTACGTCCTGTCGAGCGAACAGACATCAGCCCTCGATCAGACGCTCCGTTTCACCTTGGGCTTCGATCTGGAGGGCCTGCGCGATGTGATGGGAGGACGACGCAGATAATGCGTTGTGCTTAATCTTTACTCAAGACAGAAACAAGCCACCTCTTTATCTGCCTGTTGCATCAAGCTACTTGAATGTGCCTATCTTGAAAGGAATCTGAGGATATTCAGGACGATACAACCAGAGGACTGACCCCTTTGCATTTATCATCTGACGCATTTTTCTTCAAAATCCTCAAGTTCTTCATCTTCGTTAATTCTTTATTACTTCTGAATCATAGCAAATCAAACAATAACAATGAATACAAAATTTACAGACCATATAGATCGTCTTATCGAGCCAGAAGTGCTGGAACAAGCCCGTGTGTTCATCGACCAGCACCAAAAGTTTGTCATCACTGCACACATGTCGCCCGATGGCGATGCTGTTGGATCGGCGCTCGGCATGATGCACTATCTCAGAGCCAAGGGCAAAGAAGCTAAGGTTGTGTTCAATGACGCTCCGGGCAGTAACCTTTTCTTTATCCCTGGCTATCGTTCGGACATCATTGTCTATGACAATCAGGGCGACGGCACCCCTTCACAGAAAGAGGAAGCCCTGCAAGCCATTAACGAATGCGACGCCATGATAGCAGTTGATTTCAACGTACCATCGCGTATGGGAGGAATGAAGGATGTGTGGATGGCGCATTCCGCACCTAAGTTGCTGATTGACCACCACCTTGAGCCAGCTCGCGACCAATTCGACATCTGCATATCCCGTCCCGAGCAGGCTGCTGCCTGCGAACTCGTCTATCGCTTCATGCTCGAGCTGGGTGATGACCATTTGCTCAACCACGATATCGCCACTGCTCTGTTCTGTGGTTTGATGACCGACACAGGTTGGTTCGTGTTCAACTCCAACCGTCCTGACTTCCACCTCATCATGGCTCGTTTGATGATGGAGAATGTCGATCGCGAGAACATCATTAAGGACTCTCACGTCCTGCCTGAGCGCAAACTACGTCTGCAAGGCTATATGTTGCAGCAGAAGATGCGTATCGAGCCTACCCACAAGGCTGCCTACATGTCGCTCTCGCAAGCCGAGATCAAGCGCTTCGGACACCAGAAGGGTGACTCGGAGGGATTTGTCAACATTCCGCTCGACATCGAGGGCATCCAAGTGAGTGCCTTTTTCCGCGAGGAGAAGAACATCATCAAGGTTAGCCTTCGCTCAAAGGGGGAGTATCCTGTCAATCTGATTGCAGAGAAGTTCTTCAATGGAGGTGGTCATCGCAATGCTGCTGGTGGTGAATTTTATGGAAGTTTGGCACAAGCAGAGGCAATATTTGTTAAAGTTTTGCCAATGTTTGACAAATTCTTGTCCTAAATTTGGTCATATCAAAGAAATTTCTTAATTTTGCACCGCCTATTATAGGGACATTCTATCCCAAAGAAGCCAAACCGATAGGTCATAACGCAACGATGAAGAAACTTTTTTATACACTTCTGGCCACTATCCTGTTGGCCACGGCCTCAGTATCGTGCAGCGACACGCAGACCTATGCAGATCTGGTGTCCGATGAAGAGGGTGCCATCAATCACTTTTTGAACGATCAGCACATCAGCACCATTCGACTGAACGACGAGGAACTCAGCAATTGGACTAAGGCCGTGCTCAACGATAGTGTCAACCCCGCCGAATACATCAGACTCGGCCAGTGGTACGAAATCACTGAGGGCGATTTCAAGCGACTCTGCTTCCGAATCAACAGCTGGGGCGATGACTATCAGTCGGTAGTCAATCACCAGACTTCATTCTACGAGGACAAGTTTATCAGGGGCAGTTATTCCATGGTGCGCTATGACAGTCTCTATCGCATGACAGACACGCTGGACATCACTACTGAGACGCCCTTCGACAACTACGAGCCTTACGACTACAAGATGATCTTCAACTGGAGTGAATCGTACTATGCTAACTCATACTATTCCTATTATTATAGTGCCGGTTCATCGTACGAGTGCACCAGTGGTGGCTTAGGATTTCCTCTTCGATTTCTGTGGGATGGTGGTGAAGCGTCGCTCATCGTGCCCTTCTCGCTGGTTCCTTCAGAATATGCCAATTACTATTACACGCTCTATTATGGTCGTGTGAAGTACACCAAGCCCACCTATATCCCCGAATAATTACGTCACCACTGCCCTCTCTCCTCTCCGACTGGCAGTGGTTTCGTTTTATAGTGTAAAGCGTTATTCGTTACTTCAAATCGTAATTCGTAAATCGTAATTCGTAAATCGTAACTCGTAAATCGTAATTCGTAAATCGTAAATCATAAATTTATTATGTCACTTATCAAGTCTATCTCTGGTATCCGAGGCACCATCGGCGGCAAGGCCGGCGAAGGCCTCAACCCACTCGATATCGTCAAGTTCACTGCTGCCTACGCCACAGTGATACGTCGTCACAATCCTTCGGCCAAACGCATCGTCGTAGGCCGCGATGCACGTCTGTCTGGCCAGATGCTCTATCAGTGCGTCAGCGGCACACTCATCGGTATGGGCTTCGACGTTATAAACATCGGCCTTGCTACTACCCCAACCACTGAGATCGCAGTAACAGCAGAGAAGGCTGATGGTGGCATCATCCTCACTGCCAGCCACAACCCTATCCAGTGGAATGCCTTGAAGCTGCTCAACAACGAAGGCGAGTTCTTCGATAAGGCCACTGGCGAGGAGGTGCTCCAGATTGCTGAGGCCGAAGACTTCGACTTCCCTGCCATCACCCCAAAGACTTACACCGGACAGGAGTCTCAGACGGAGTCCGACCCACACTACGAAGGCAATCCACTCGGCCAGATCATCGAGAAGGACTATACCGACTACCACATCCAGCAGGTTCTCGACCTCAAGCTGGTCGATGCCGAGGCCGTGAAGCAAGCTGGCTTCCGCGTGGTTTGTGACTGCATCAACTCCATCGGTGGCATCATCATCCCTAAGCTGCTGCGCACCCTAGGCGTAGAGGTCGTGGAGCTCAACTGCCAGCCCACTGGCAACTTTGCCCACATGCCTGAGCCTATCGTGGCCAACCTGCAGGGCATCAGTAATTATATGAAGGAGGCTTTGGCTGCCAGCCAATCGTCAAATAGCAAATGCTTTGATCTGGGCATCATCGTCGATCCTGACGTCGATCGTCTTGCCTTCGTTCAGGAGACAGGCGAGCTCTTTGGTGAGGAATACACCCTCGTATCTGTTGCTGACTACGTGCTCCAGCATACCCCAGGCAATACCTGTTCGAACCTTTCATCTTCACGCGCACTTCGCGACGTGACCCGAGCCCATGGCGGCGAATACAGTGCAGCTGCAGTTGGCGAGGTCAATGTAGTGACCAAGATGAAGGACACTCACGCCATCATCGGTGGCGAGGGCAATGGTGGTGTGATCTATCCTGAGGCTCACTATGGTCGTGATGCTCTGGTGGGCGTAGCTCTGTTCCTCACCAACCTGGCCAAACTGCGCCAGCAGAACCCTGAGCTTACCGTGTCGCAGCTGCGTGCCACCTATCCTCCTTACGAGATTGCCAAGCAGCGTGTGGACCTCTCACCTGAGATTGACGTAGATGGCGTACTCCTCCGCATGAAGCAGAAGTACGAAGGCCAGCCAGGCATCGAGGTGACCGACATCGATGGCGTTAAGCTTGACTTCCCTGATCGTTGGGTGCACATGCGCAAGTCGAACACCGAACCAATCATCCGTATTTATGCTGAGGCTGCCACCATGGAGGAGGCTCAGAAGACAGCGGATGCCATCAAGGCTGAAATCGGATAAAACACAAAGACATAAGATTATGCACATCAAAACCCTCTTAAGCTCTGTAACCTTGGCCTCTGCCCTCCTTGCCTCCAGCTGTACCGAACAGCGTCCTGAGCACGTCGATCTGGTGATGCTTTATACTACCGACGTGCATGGGGCTTGTCTGCCATACGACTTCAAGAAGGACCAGCCAGCACGCACCAGTTTGGCCAATGTCTGCACTTACGTCAATCAGCAACGTGCTGAGCATCCTGATGCAGTCATGCTGTTCGACACGGGCGACTACCTGCAAGGACAGCCCTCGATCTATTATTATAACTTCGTCGATACTCTCTCCACCCATATTGTGGCACGCGTGGACAACTTCATGCAGTACGACGCTATCGGTGTGGGCAACCATGACATCGAGCCAGGCGAGGAGGTCTATTACCGTCGTCTCCCCTCTCAGTTCCAGATGCCTCTGCTCTGTGCCAATGCCATCGACCAGCGCACGGGTGAGCCGATGTTCAAGCCTTACACTGTGATTGAACGTCAGTCGGTCAAGATTGCCGTGCTGGGCATGATTACACCACACATCCATGCTTGGTTGCCCAAGTCCCTGTGGCCCAATCTGGAGTTTGAGGACATGGTGGAGTGTGCCAAGAAGTGGGTACCCATCATTCAGCAGAAGGAGAAGCCCGACGTGCTGATCGGCCTGTTCCATGCAGGAGGTGATTACACCGTCGATGGATGCGACCTCGATACCCCATTCAACGAGAATGGCGCCGTACCTGCAGCCATCAAGGTACCAGGCTTCGACATCGTACTCTGTGGACATGACCATCAGCCACGCGAATTCGACGTGGTAAACGTAGCGGGTGACAGCGTCCGTGTGCTCGATGCTCAGACGCAAGCAGCCAAGGTAGGCCGTGCCCTGATCTCGCTCGACCTGGTCAATGGCAAGTATCAGAAGCGCATCACCTCAGAGTTGATCGACATGCGCGACTATGCACCAGACTCGCTCTTCTGTGCCACCTTCCAGACAGCCATCGACTCTGTCAACGCTTACGTTGATGCCCCATTGGGTCAGCTCACAGCTCCACTGCTTGGTGAGCCTTCGCTCTATGGTCCATCGGAGTTTCAGGATTTCATCCATGAAGTGCAGCTTTGGGCCACAGGTGCCGACATTTCGTTTGCTGCCGTGCTGGCTCCACATGATGTAGTACCAGCTGGAACGCTGACCATGCGTCAACTCTTTACGCTCTACAAGTACGAAAATCAACTTTTTAAGCTTGCCATGACGGGCGAGGAGGTCAAGAAGTACCTGGAGTTTGGCTTTGCCAATCAGTATAACACCATGACTTCACCCGACGATCATCTGCTGGCGTTCAAAAAGGACGAGCATGGACAGATTGTGAGCAACGAACATGGTCCTGTCAACAAGACCTTCACATTCAACTACACCTGTGCAGCCGGCATTCGCTACATTGTCGATGTCACCAAACCCGAAGGCGAACGTGTCACCATCCTTTCGATGAGCGATGGCACGCCTTTCGATCCTGCCAAGACCTATACCATAGCCATCAACAGCTATCAGGCGAGCGGTGGTGGCAACTTCATCCCTGTGGGCCTCGGTTGGGACGATGCCATGCTCCAGTCGCGCACACTCGATACTACGCCCAAGGATGTTCGTCGCTACGTGGCCGAATACATCCAGCAGCAGGGCACCATCACCCCTCGCCTTCGTGGCGACTGGGAGGTCATCCCACTCAACTGGTGGTATCGTGGCATGGAGACGGACAAAAAGTTCACCAATCCCCTACAACGATAGGATGTAATTAGCTGCAACAATAGAATGATATTACATGCTCTGAGCATAGGTTACAAAAGCTCTGTCCCTATTGTCCGATCAATAGAGGCAGAGCTTTATTGTGGCCAATTCATCTGTCTGCTAGGACGCAATGGCACAGGGAAGAGCACGCTGCTTCGCACCCTTGCAGGGCTTCAGGAGCCTCTCGAAGGAGAAATCACAATCCCTCAAACTCATCAAACTCCTCCCACTCCTCAAACATCTCAAACTCCTCAAACATCTCAAACTCCTCAAACATCTCAAAC
>JAZQQU010000100.1:0-9077 GCA_045629225.1 Bacteroidales bacterium
GTCAAAGAACATAGTGCCTAGGATTTTAGATTTATTAAGCAGAATAAACCTAACTTCCTGAGGAACGATTGTTTAACAATATAAATTTGAAGTCAAATCACACGTACAGCTGCTTCTGGGGGTGTGGGAAACTTCAGTTAAAAATAACAAGGGTGAGGGTAACATCCCTCACCCAAATACTCAAATATTAAAAATCTAAACAAGTCTCACGACTTTACAACAAAGTAATATCTTCAGGAGCGGCACTTTCAATGGCTTTTTGCATCAACTCGTGATACACACTTTCACCACCACTTTTTGCTTTTGCATCTTGTTCCGACTCAGGTATCTCCAGTACGTAGTATCGAGCCTTATTATTAGGATGTCTTTTCTCAAAGGGCATTGCTGTCATAGCCTTGCCTACGCTTGCAGGCGTAATTTTTGAATTGTGATAACGTGCTGACAAATTCGCAAAGACATCGGCACTTGATACCAAGATGCCTTTCTCACCAAGAGCAGGAACTCGATAATGTTTTTCAATCAACGTCTGGCAAAGGTCGGGCTCTACATGATCTTCGTTACGCTTAGCAATCTCGGCTACTTCATCCATTGTCAGATGATCAGTATAGTCTGGCTGACTGATGAGGTAGAGTGCCTGTGAATAAGCAGAATCATAAAGGAGCGGATTCTCGTGCAGATTCTTAGTAGATAAAACATCAATAGAGATGTATCGACGATCACCCGAAGAATCACTGATATATAACTTGTCATTACCTGTGGCAATGAACGAACACAAGCGGTTTCGAGTCTCGGCAAATCGTGCATAGGCGCCACGGATATGCGTGCTACTTGCGCTTATAACAGCCTTGATCGTGTTGGACATCTTCGAATTGATCTTGAACTCGTCGAGCAGAATCAGAGCGAACTCTGACATTGCAATCTTCTCATCCTTGCCAAAGGAGTCACCCGGAAGGAATAAGTAGAAATACTGCTTGAGTTGCGGCGGCAAGATGTTCTTGCAGAAGAAAGTCTTGCCGGTATTCATCATACCAAGCAATACCAATACCAGCTGATTCTCCGAAATTTGCCCTTTCATGAGAGCAACAAAGTTGAGGAACCACTTGCGAGAATATCTCATGAAGAAATCACGATCTTCTTCTGCCACTATGATATGACTGAAAAAATCTGTGATGGCGTCAACATCTGTATCTGGATTCCACTTCGGGAGGTGATCAAAATAATACTTGATGGGGTTAAAATCGGGCGAGAAGTCCTCTGACTTAATGAGCGAAGATATATCCTCCTTACTGCAACGGATGCCCTGTTTCTTGACTCTCGTAAAGATGGTATTGAAGAAACGCTCATCGACTTGCTTCCAAAGCTTACCTTCGATCTCTCTGTACTCAATCAAGGAAGTGATCACATTGCATCTGAATTCATACTTACCAGAAAGATAATCGGCGGCCTGTATCATTGGAGGACGCACGTCCTTGGGTTTCGTCTTCTCCTTAGTCTTGTACTGAGGCTTGTCAGTATGTACAGGAGGCGTGCTACCTTCTGGATAGCGACCTGGTGGCATCGAGATGTCCACGCCGTTGTCCTTTGCTATGGCCATGAAGGTAGCGATGGTGCTTGTGCCGTTGCCATGTGAGAGGCGGTAGTCATAGGCGCTGTTTACATCATCGTAGCTATAGCGTTGACCATTCTTGCCTACCCAATACTGGCATATCTGGTGTACATACTTACGGCCAGACTCGCCAAGGTCATTGGCAAAGGCGTAGAGGATGTTGCTGTAGTCATCATAATCAGCTGTCAGGTCGATGCCCAGTTCGTTGATGCGATTGATGACGAGCTCTATGTGCTCCTCCTTCGACATAGGTTTACACTCTCCGAAATCCACTTGGGCGACGGAGCGGGATTTCTGGCTCCGGTTCTGAACGTTACTCTGCTTTGCGCTCAGAACGTCAATACGAGGCTCTTTCATAAGCTGTATGACGAAATTAATAATTGGGTTGTTTATCTGCATTACCCAGAAACTCTGGGTTGATGTAGCAATTGGGATCGTATGGCAGGTAACAGATGCGGCACACGTCGCTGCCACTCTTGTCTGCCTCGATGTCATAGTTCTCGAGCAGATAGTTGCGCACCAAACCAAAGTATTCCTTGTGGCTCTTGCCTTGCATATCGCCCACGTAGATGATCCACTTCAAGCCATGGCCGCTGGGGCTGACAAAGAGTAGTTCGGTCTCGAACACCGGGTCATCGAGCAGCATCTCCCGCACCTTCATGAGTCGGCGATGGCTCGTAATACCATCGATGTCGATGACCATGAGACCACTATGCTGTACAAGCGACTTTGCATTTCGATAGCCGAAGATGCCAGCAGGACTGATGGTACGGAAGTTAAGAGCCTTGAACTGCTGCTGTTCAGAGTGATCAGAGAGAGATCGAAGATACTCGGTAGCTTCCTTGGCATACGTGCCTGTAATATATTTGTACACGCCCCTTAGACTAGTGATGCGAAATGGCTTGACGGCTGGAGTGACTTTGCCTTGAGCATTCAGTTTGCCGTAGTCGTAAACCGAAAATTGTGGAGTTTTAATAGAAAATGGATTTGAGGTCATTTGTTATATGTTTTTTGGATGAATAAATTATAATCTGCCCCCCCCTTACCCCCAGCAGAGGATATACAAACAAGGGACAATAAGATAATGAAAACTTCAGACTGGCAGCTGAACTCTGATAACACAACCACTTTGAGGAAATCAGCTTGCCGTGAAGATACTGGAAGACTGTTTAGGTATTAAATGCGATAGACGCAGAAGAGATTGTAGCGCGTGAGTCCGCGCAATGCTTCTGCCTGAGTGGGCAGACGGTGCGTGAGCTGACGCACGTGCTGCAGGATGGCCCTGAGCAGCGAATGGATTTCATGATGAGAGAGGGTAAGACCTTCGCTACGTAATAACTTGGCAAAGCTTGCCTCCAGAACAGGCGTCAAGCCTGACACTGGGAATGACGAAGGATCGAACTCGGCCAGACGGTCGAACAGCTCTTCGACCTGGCGATAGAAGTCATTGATTCGTCTGTAAAGATGGATCCACAGCGAGACCAATGCCATGAAACGTGCAAGGATGACCAGCAACACCTCATCGTCAGGATCGATGGTGTATCGCTGGTCATACGCACCATCATGGACGGTGACCGTATGACTTCTTACGGCTGGGATTATACCGTATTTTTCATCCCATGAATTAATTGCGCTCATATATCTATATATAATATGATTTGCAATCATCGTTCTTGTCTGGGAACGATCATTATATGATTATTTTTCGACGGCAAAGTTAAGAAAAAATTATGATATATCCAAATAGATATTTTCTATAGTAGCATCGATAAAAATCAATAATGTAGGCTACAGCATATCAGAAGCAAGATTTTGGGGGTAAAAAAAAGTACAAAAAAGCGATTTTAGTGTTTTTAACATTTGTGATTTCCCAACAAAAAAACGTAGCCTGAGCCTCCTGAATATAACATTTCGGCTACCCGAATATGTTAATTTGCCATGTTTATCAACATTCTCTCATGACAAAGAGGATACCCTGGCACATACCTTCTGTACATGATCCAAGCCATAAAGCATGGCACGGGCATCGACTCCAATCCATAGGAACAGAGTCTGCACTCGCTGATATTGCAGCAAGGGGTAACTGGTATCTATCATAATAACAAAAGGTAGCCTCCCGAATGGAAGACTACCTTTTATCTTTGATTAGTGAAGGATGTGAGTCCTTACTTTACCATCTGACCAAAGCCGTTGTACTGGCGACCGTTGGTGCGGATGATGACGTTGCCACGCTCCATGAACTTGCCGCTCTTCTGCGACTGATCTGTTATATTTTCGATGGCTACGGAACCTTGTGGATTAATGACTACATGGCCGTTGCGACCCCAGTAGTTGGTGGCGTTGACATCGAGCGAGATGTTGCCTGCCGTGTCATAGCTCACGGTCACTGTGCCCTGTGCAAACAGCCACAATGGGATGAGCATGTAACCCTCTTCGTCGAGTGTGGCATAGAAGGTGGGATATACACCTGAGTTTGAGACGATGCCTGGCTGTACGGTGCCTGGGGCAAAGGTCTTGTTGATCTCATAGACACCCTCGGTGAGCTCACTGCCGTTGAAAAAGATGAGGGTTGCGAACAGATGGCTGTCGTCGCCTGCCGAGATATAGGCATAATCGTTTGGAGCAATCTCGAACTCAACGATATCATCAGTGGTGAAGACAAGGTCGAGGTCGTTGTCCGGATCATCGTATTGCTGACTTGGATCCATTTCGACCTTGGCTTCGCCCGAGAGTTCTACGGTCCAGAGGATGTTGCCTGCCTGACAGATGCCATCGAGTGTGAACTCTTTGCCATTCCAATCCAGATTGACATCGCAGGTGTACATGCGGTAATAATCTGCGCCGATATAGATGTGGCAATAACTCTGATATGCCTGGCTGAGCTGGGTGTATCGGCCTGATACTACCTGGTCAGCATCGAATACGAACGAAATCCAGTCGTTGCCATCCTCGGTGGTGCCGCTGATCTGGAACACGCCAAGGTCAGCGCAGAGGTCGGCCAGCTCAATGGTAGATGAGAGGAAGAGGCGCTCTTCCTGGATGGCTGGGATGGTGAAGCTGAGATCGAGCGTGTAAACGGTGCTGTTCCAGCAGAGTACTTCGCCCGTCATGGCATAGAAGCCATCGATTAGGAAGACATCGACATAGCCGGAATAGGTGGATACGCCGTCAATGGTAAGTGAGCTCAGGATGTAGGCCGAGGCAGGATCGTCGGTGGTGTAATGACCAGGAACCAAGCCGGAGAAGGTGGTGAACTCGCCCAGGACGGTGTGCTCGTCGTTGCTTGCTGTAGAGGTGAACACTCCGTAGCCGTAATAGGCCATGAAGGTAGCGATCATGGAATCATCTACCTCAAGGTTGGTGGCGGTGATGGTCTCGGCGTGCTGTGCTGTAGGTGGCACGAACTGAGTGTCGACGATGTAGATGTTGCCGTCGTAGGCGTACAGTTTGGCTGCAATGGCATACTCGTCTTCGCCTATCGAGGTTATGGTGGCCTCTACATCATAGAGCTTGGTCTCGGTGCCGTGGTCAAAGACGTAGGTGAACTGGAAGTCGCCATACAGGTCAGCTGTGGTATAGGAGCCCGCAATCTGGCCAGTGGAGGCGAAACACAAGCCCAACTGATAGTCAGCGTTGAACATCTCGAACTGGAAAGCTCCCAGTTCGGCCGTCAGGTCGGTGAGCTGCACCTGTGACATTTCGCCTACCTCAATCTCTGTGGCCTCTGTAGGGATGTCGATAGGTTTGTAATATACGTGATACTCCTGACCATTGTCGGCTACGATGTTGCAATCCATGGTAATCTTGCCGTTGTCGTTGCTCAACACACACTCAAGCGAAGCAAAGTCAAAGTAGCCCCTGGCATCCACGCCAAAGGTGTAGTCCACAACCATATCGTGCATGGTATAAACCTTGCCAAACTCGAGCTGAGCCATGGGTACATTCGGATTGACATACCACTTGTATGCACCATCGGTACTGGTGGCCTGGAACCATACGTCGGTACCAAAGTCATCGACACGGATTTCATCGTAGGTGCTTTCGATCACCTCAGCCTTGGCTCGAAGCTGAGAATCGGCATTCGCCGTGGCCTTGAATATGGCATCTGGGGCTGCAAGCTTCTGAAGGGGGCGGACAGTTAACTTGTGCTCCATCGTGGGCTTCAGTTCAGCCTTGACGGCCTGACGAAGCTGTGGGGCAGCGCTCGCACCCATAACGAGGGTGAGGACGGCGCAAAGTGAAAGGATTTGCTTCATGATGATAAAATTAATTATGTTGTGATCGTTAATGTGAAGGAATAGAAGGACCTTATGGGCTGCAAAAGTACGCATTATTTTCCTAAACTCAAAATTTTCGAGCCTAAATTTGGCTTTTATGCTGCCATTATTTGCAAGGATGTGTATTTCTTCGGATATCTGCTTGCAAAAATCAAGTAACGACGATGCCTCTTTTTTTGCGTCAGAAGGACATGACGGATGGGGTATTCGGACGGTGAAACGAGGGAGATTTGTGGAAATTTGGGCATAAAATCGGGACGAATGATAAGAAAAAGCGAAATTCGGTAGATAAAATGCGAAGTATCGTCCTTTTTTGGTATTGGAAAAGTCGCTACCTTTGCAGCCGGAAAATGAACATCGCGCATAACGAATCTGAAATAATAATATAATATGAGAAAGATCATCCTATCACTATGGGCCCTGACCCTGGCTGCGGGTGCTATGGCTCAGAGCGTGTGCCTGAGTCTGGACAGCTGTCTGGCTATGGCCCTGCGCAACAACAAGGACCTGGCTGTGGCGCAGATGAAGCAGGAGGTGGCGGGGCTGAACCGTAAGGAGGCCTACACACATTATCTGCCACGCATAGAGGCTATGGGCACCTATATGCGCACCGAACGTGAGATATCGCTGCTGAGTGATGAGCAGAAGGAGACATTGGCTGGCCTCGGTACAAATGTGGGCCAGATCATCGGCCCTGTGCTGAAAGGTGCTGTCGAGGAGAATCCTCAGATGGGTCCACTTGTGCAGCAGCTTGGTGGCTTAGCAACCAGCATGGCGCCTGCACTCAACGAAGCCGGACAGAAATTGGTCGATGCCTTGCGTACCGACTCTCGTAACATGACTGCTGCTGCCCTGATGCTGACTCAGCCACTGTATATGGGTGGCAAGATTGTGGCCTACAACAACATTACCCGCTACGCCGAACAGATAGCCCGCGCACAGCAGGATCAGAAGACGCAGGAGCTGGTGGTACAGGTCGAAACGGCCTATTGGCAGATTGTGGCTCTGGAGAGCAAGCGCATCCTGGCTGAGAGCTACAGGCAGCTGATTGACACGCTGGACTACAACGTGCAGCTGCTCATTGATGAGGGTATGGCTTCGCGTGCCGATGGCTTGAGCGTGAAGGTGAAGAAGAACGAGGCCGACGTGACGATGCTACAGCTGGACAATGGTCTGGCTCTGTCGCGCATGTTGCTGGCTCAACTTTGTGGCATGGATGTCAGCACCGAGATACATCCCACTGACGACGTGCTGTCGGCTCCTGTTGAGGAGGCCCGGCGTTCGGCTATGGATTGCATCGAGGCTGCCATGAGCAACCGTCCTGAGCTGACTTCGCTGGACCTGTTGGCTAAGATTGGCAATGAGAAGGTCAAGGTGGCCCGCTCTGAGTATCTGCCCAAGGTGGCTCTCAATGCCAATTACCTATGGAGCAATCCGTCGGTCTATAACGGCTTCGAGAAGAAGTTCAAAGGCATGTGGAGTGTGGGTCTGATGGTGAACATCCCATTGGTGAACTGGGGCGAGGGATGCTACAAGGTGCGTGCTGCCAAGACCGAAGCTCGCATAGCTGCCACAACACTCGATGAAGCACGTGAGAAGATTGAGCTGCAGGTGACCCAATGTGCCCAGAAAGTGCTGGAGGCTACCAGTCGCGAAGAGACGGCTCGTAGCAGCCTGACCGAGGCAGAAGAGAACCTGAACTATGCTACAGCTGGCATGCAGGAAGGCGTAATACCGATCAGCAACGTACTGGCTGCCCAGACCGCCTGGCTTTCGGCCCGCTCGGCTGTGATTACGGCCCGGATTGACAGGTGTCTGGCTGAAGTGAGCCTCAAACGAGCTTGCGGTACGATTTAACTACGAATACTAAACAAGACAAGTTTCGGAAGTTCGAAATCTAGTAGTTATCAGGAGTTAATGGGGAGTTAGCTTCGCTGGAGTTAACGTGAGTTAGCAGGAGTTGTTACACGATGCTCCACGCGAGCAAGCTCGGAGAACGGACATTACCTCTTTGCCATATTTCGGACATTTTAGCAGCCGATACTATCGTCCGTTAACTCCCGATAACTCCATGAAATAACTCCTGTTAACTTCACTCCTGAAACTTAAATAAAACAAGACAATACAATGAAAGAGAAATCAACAACAAAGGTAGCTATGGTGTTTGCATCTGCCGTGATCATAGCTATGGTGGTAGTGATAGCCGTAGGATTGTGTATGCCTGAGAGGGCAGAGGTGATCCAGGGCGAGGTAGAGACAACAGATTACAGAGTGTCGGGCAAGGTGCCAGGACGTGTGCTGGAAATTCGTGTGCACGAGGGTGATCAGGTCCACAAAGGCGATACTCTGGTCATACTCGAAGCTCCCGAGGTAGCTGCCAAGCTCGACCAGGCTAATGCTCTGGTTGAGGCTGCACTGGCTTTGGACGAGAAGGCTCAGAATGGTGCACAGCGCGAACAGGTGGCTGCGGCCTATGAGATGTGGCAGAAAGCCAAGGCTGGTCTGGAGGTGGCAGAGAAGAGCTACCGTCGTGTGGAGAGCCTCTTTGCAAAGGGGGTGATAGCCGAACAGAAGCGCGACGAGGCTAAGGCTCAGTATGATGCCATGGTGGCTACAGAAAAGGCTGCTCAGTCGCAGTATGAGATGGCCAGGAACGGCGCCCGTAGTGAGGATAAGAAGGCTGCAGGAGCTAAGGTAAAGCAGGCTCAGGGCGCTGTGAGCGAGGTGAATTCGTACATCCACGAGACTGTGCTCCTGGCTATGGCCGATGGCGAGGTAACTGAGATCTTCCCCGAACTGGGCGAGCTGGTGGGCACAGGTGCACCCATCATGAATGTGGCTATGACTGGTCAGGTATCGATGCTCTTCAATGTGCGTGAGGATATGCTGCCCGGCATAGCTGTGGGGCAGGAACTGGAGGCTTACCTGCCTGCCATGGATAAGACGGTTCGGGTGCGCGTGTCACGCGTTAAGAATGTGGGTAGTTTTGCCGTATGGAAAGCAACAAAAGCTTCGGGTGGCTATGACTTGAAGATGTTTGAGGTTAAAGCTGTACCGATGGATGACAGCGAATTGGAGGGCGTTCGCTCGGGAATGAGCGTTATCCTGAAAGGGGAGTAGTGAAAGGGTAGTGAAAGGGGAGTGAAAGGGTAGTGAAAGGGGAGTGAAAGGGTAGTGAAAGGGGAGTGAAAGGG
>JAZQQU010000101.1:0-15411 GCA_045629225.1 Bacteroidales bacterium
TTTCCGAGGGGCGCACCAGAAATGTTTCCATAGCAATAATGAGCAAAAATGCCAAAGTCAACTATCCACTCTTCAGTATCATCACGTGCTCTGCTTCGTGGTGTGGAGGTGCTTGGCGCTCATTCTTACCCCCCCCCATTCACTCTAAGAATGGTTTCCTGATTACCCATTTACATTCGCTACATCCTATCTAATTATAGCGAGGCGCTTCACTGCGTCTCGCCTATAGTCGTGTCTATATGTAAACAACAAATCAAATTATTAACATTAAAAACTTTCAACTACAATGAAAAAGAGAACCTATCAGCAACCTAAGATGAAGGTTGTAGAGTTGGGGCAGACCGACATTATCTGCACTAGTGATCCTCAAGGACAAATCCAGTCATTGGAAGATGACGACTCGTATGAAGGATTATTCTAATTAATGAAAGGAGACACAGCAATGAAAAAGATTTTATACTTCGCAGCAGTTTTGTCTGCTTTCATGACCTCATGTAACAGTGAGAACGAGATTATTGACAGCAACCCAACTAAGGGAACGTCCACCATCACCGCCACTTTCGACCAGCCTGCCACACGTGTGCAGATGGGCACGAGCAATGGCACTAATACTCCTTTGCAGTGGAATGCTGGTGACCAGTTGGCAGTCTATAATGTGACATCACACACCTTTGGTAAATATGCGGCAGCATCGACTGTTGCTGATGGTGATCTGACAGCAGTATTCAATTTTGTTGAACAGGCTGGTACAAGCGAGATTATGCCTGAAGAACCTCATCTGGCAGCCTATCCATTCGATAGAATAGCCGCTACTACTTTTGAATTCCGTTATAGGACTACGCAGACCTATACCGAGAACTCTTTCGACCCTTTGGCTATGCCTATGGTAGCAAGCAATGCGAGTGGAACTGAATTCTCATTCAAGGCCCAGGCAGCAGTATTGCGTCTGAAGGTGTCAACCACAGCAAGCGACGTCGCAGTAAATAGCATCGATATCACAAGTGCGAGCATGGCCTTGACTGGATATGCAGCACCAAATATGGGTAATGGCACGTATGGCGTACCAACAGAAAACACAAGCAATACTGTTACACTCAATTGTGAGACTCCTGTCGCTATCAACAGCACCCCAACGGAGTTCAACATCGTAGTGCCTGGTCAGACCTATTCTTCTGGTGACCTCACCATCACTGTCAAGACCAACAAGGGCGACTTCGCAAAGACTTCAAAGGCAGAGGCTACATTCGCAGCTGGTAAGGTATATAACCTGAATATCAGCGGTGTGCCAGCACCTGCCCCTGCTACCACCGGTTCAGCCGCAGCAACAGGAATCGGTGATGTAAACTGGGTGCAGCTCTGGGCAGGTGGTCCAAAGTTTGCGGAGAAAAACATTGGTGCAACTAATGTAACAGACGAAGGTTCCGAGTTGAATTTTTCACAAGCAACCGCAGCAGGTGATGCTTATGCCTGGGGCTCTAACTGGCGTACTCCAAGTCAGGGCGAAATGGATGAATTGCTGAAGGCAGCAACATCTGCTGGCAGCGAAAAGGTTACTTGCAGATACACTAACGATGGATTCGAATTCAGAGGCAAAACGGCTGGATATGAAAGCAACTCGGTGTTCTTCCCTGACGTGGAATACTGGTCAGGTACGGCCAGTGGTGATGACGGAGGTTGGGTCATGATACTGTGGTACAGCCGTAAAGGTTGGGCAAGCAGCTGGGACGAATACTCGCTGCAATACGAAATCCGTGTGCGTCCTGTGCTTGTAGAGAATTGATCATTCTTGAACAAATAGCATAACATTTCGATGGGGGAATCGCGCCAACAGCGGCGTGGTTCCCCCTTTTTTTTGCCTCTCCCCGCCATTCCCAAGTCCAAGGGAGATCACGGGGACAGTCACCGTTGACCTCTCAAAATATCGCGAGGGAATCACGCCAACAGCGGCGTGGTTCCCTCATCTTTTACCTCTTCCCGCAGGGATGAACTCACTCCACCTTTCGCACTTCCGTGACTTACACGTCCTGATAGTGCTGTTGCTGATACTCTTGCGTTGTGAAGCGAAGGGCGGCAACTACGAGATCACCAGAATAGAAACGCACCTGATTGCCGAGGAGAGCAGCTGCATAGGTGTTGGCGAACTGACTGCCGAGTTCCTGTGACGCATCAAAACATGACATAGTTCCGCTAAAAAGTACCGAATAAAATAATTATTAGTCATAAAACTTGGTAGTTTGAGAAAAAGCGTTACCTTTGCGGTCGGAAAAAAGTTGGTTTATTCCGACTTGAATTTGAAGATTACATCAATGAAAGAGATTGTATATCAGAAAATAAGGACGCAGATAACTCGCAGTAAATACGGCGAGGTGTTTATGGTGTCTTCTTTCCCCAAGTACAATGTAGAATATGTAACCAAACTTAACGAGCTACAGCAAAGGTTCAGAGCAATAGAACTGTAACTTTTGGCAGAATATTCTGCTCTCCTACAGGTCGGATATTAAGAGATTTATAGGTTCAAACATATTGCACCCATCGGCACTTCATTGCTGGTGGGTGCACTTGGTTATATGCAAACCATCTTCCTATTATGCCTCTATCTTCTTTCGGGTTGGCGAGTGCTATCGCTGCGTAAGTATTGAAGCAATCATGTGGATTGAATCGTATCACAACATGAAAACATCGGAAATTGATTTTTCATTTTCCTTGTTGTATTTTGTAATCTCTTCTTATCATTTCGGAATTTTAGTAAATTTTGTTTCTTTTTTGTTACTTTTGTTCTTGTAGGGTATAACCCTATACTGATAATCAACACATTACAGCGAATCAGCAGATTCTCAAGAAAAAGATAATGACGCAATCGCAGAATCCGTAATTCCGCTTTGCGTCATTATCTTTTTTCTTGACACCTTACTCTTCAGCTCAATCAAGAGTGGATCAGATGCATATTGTTTGTTTATGGCCTTTGTATACAAGACTATGTATCAACTTACAGGCTTTGACGAAGTACATCAATTACATCCTGACGAGTCAGCACAACATAACCGCTCTCGTTGATAGGGCAAGCATTGGCATAGTTCTCAAGATCCTCTGCCTTAGCGCCACAGTCGGTAATGTTCATGGCAAGGCCGAGTTCGCGCATCCATGCTTCCATGGTTTCAAGGCCATTGATGGCACCCTCTACGCCCCAGACGTTCTTTGCCAGACGCTCAAACTTATGCTTTGCATCCTCCGAATGAGCAATCAGGAAACGATAATAAGCTCCGCTGACAGCAGAGAGGGTGTGACCGTGAGTTGCATCGGTGTATGCAGCGACTGCCTGACCGAGCATGTGAACCATCCAGTCGGTTGACTTGCCACAAGCGGTAAGACCATTGAGTGCCCAGGTGGCTGTCCACATGATGTTGCTTCGAGCCTCATAATCCTGCGGATTGGCCAATGCCTGTCGGCTGCTGACGATGAGCGAGCGCATAAGACCCTCGGCGATATAATCGGACGTGTTGTCATCGGTATCAGAGAGATACTGTTCCAAGATGTGCGACATGATGTCGTAGATGCCAGCCACCATCTGATACTGAGGTACGGTGAACGTGAACTCAGGGTTAAGGATAGAGAAGTCAGGGTTGCGGAAATAGTAGAACATCTTACGGTTCTCAGTATGTGAAGAGATGACCGAACAAGCATCCATCTCAGAGCCTGTTCCTGCCATTGTTAGCACGCAAGCAACAGGAATCCACTGGCAATCAAGCGCGCCGAAGTTGTGGAAATAGTGCTGCCAAGCGTCCTTCTCCTGATAAGCACAGCCAGCCACCGCTTTGGCATAGTCGCAGGTAGAGCCACCGCCTACAGCGAGGATGAGGTCAACCTTCTCGTCCTTGGCGAGTTTGGCACCTTCGAGCACCTTCTCGATGGTAGGGTTTGGCATTACGCCTGGCTCCTCGACGATGGTCTTACCGGCTGCTTTGAGGATGGCAACAACTTGGTCGTAGATACCATACTTCTTAATGGAACCTCCGCCGTATGTGAGCATCACCTTAGGGCCATAGTTCTGGAGTTCGTCACTGAGTTTTGCGAGCGACTCCTTACCGAAGTGGAGTCGGGTAGGATTGTGGAATGAGAAATTACCTTGCATCGTTGTATGATTTTAGATTGAATGAAATTACGGTGCAAAGATACGTACATTATTTGAATTATTATGTACCCGAATTGTTGGAAAGATGACCAATTTTTAGGATTCCAGTATTGTTTGGGGTAAATACAAAAAGGATGCAGCCATCACGATGATGATTGCACCCCTATTTCTATAATGTATTTGTAATGTACATGCTATTATGCCGCTCTCCATTGCGTGGGAGTCTTGCCGGTCAGAGCCTTGAAGAAGCGGACGAAATGCTGGGGGTATTCAAAGCCGAGGCGTTGGCTGATTTGGGTGATAGAAAGACCCTCTCGGCCCCCCTTAAAGGGGGATGACGTTAGCAACTCCTTGGCCTTGGCGAGGATGCGGTCGTTGATCAAGTCTTTTGCCGTGCGACCTGTCTCTGTCTTTACTAATGTGCCGAAGTAACCTGTGGAGAGGCAGCATTTGTCGGCAAAGTAAGCAACGGAGGGTAGTCCTTCATTCTCAGCCTTGGTGTCGATATAATCATCGAGAAGCGTTACAAACTTCTTTACTACCGAATGATTGATCTCCTCGCGAGTAATGAACTGACGATCGTAGAATCGGAGGCAGTAGTTAAGAAGAAGTTCGATATGGCTCACAACCAATTCGCGTGTATGCTTGTCGATGGCGTGATGCAGCTCCTGCTCAATCATTGAGAGGACACCCTTGAAGATCTCCACCTCCTGAGCAGAAAGGTGAAGCGCCTCGTTGCTCGTGTAGTCGAAGAACTCATAACGGCTCATCTGTTTGCCCAGAGAGGTGCGGTTGAGCAGGTCGGGATGGAATGCCAAACCGATGTATTTAGCAAAGGGAACCTCTGGATTCGGTTCTACGGTCACCACCTGTCCAGGAGCAAAACTCGTTACGGTCATCTCGTCGAAGTCGTACTCCGTACGTCCATACGAGAGTCTGCAGCCCTTGTTCTCTTTCAGGTAGATAGCATAAAATCCGTAGTGCATCGTGCACTCCTTGATGTGCTCTGTATTATCCACATGAATAACACTTACAAGGGGATGAAGCGTCTCCATCCCGTTGTAGTCGTTGAACTGCTGTATTGTGTCTAAATGAATCTCTTGCATTTATGAAGGTTATAAGGTTTTGAGGTTATAAGGTTTTGAGGTTATAAGGTTTTGAGGTTGTCCTTAAAGAAAGCTTCTAACTTTTCCCAAGGAATTACCTTATCCTTTCCTCCATCGTAAAGGTCGCAGTGTGAGGCTCCTGGGATGATGAGAAGTTCCTTGTTATCAGGTACTGGATTCGGCTTACGTACGGCATCATAACCTTCAGCCTTGCCGGTCATCATGTACTCGTAGGCATTCTCGCCGAAGTAGCGTGAGTGAGCCTTCTCACCATGAACGATGAGTACGGCATTGCGAATCTCATTTATATAATATAGGAAGCGAGTATTAGCGTATGCCTGACAGCCAAAGGTATGCCAACCATCGTTACTGTTGCCCGAACGCTCATGATAACCGCGTGAAGTCTTGTAGTAGTCGTAGTAATCCTTCACGAACTGAGGAGCATCGGCTGGCAATGGATCAACAACTCCACCGCCTTGTGTGGTCTTGCCTGTGCGAGCAGTTTTCATTCGCTCATCGGCTAATGCCTTTCGTGCAGCCAATCGTGCCTCTTCGCTATCATCCGCATCGAAGTAACCATTACCATTCACACGGCTCATATCGTACATCGTCATCACGGCAGTTGCCTTGATGCGTGGATCTGCGGCAGCTGCATTGAGTGCAATGCCGCCCCAACCACAGATGCCGATGATACCAATCTTCTCTGCATCAACATCTTCACGCAAGGAGAGGTAGTCAACGGCTGCAAGGAAGTCCTCTGTATTGATGTCTGGCGATGCCGTGCGGCGAGGTTCACCTGATGACTCGCCCGTAAACGAAGGGTCGAATGCGAGAGTGATGAAACCACGCTCAGCCATTGTCATGGCATAAAGACCCGAGCATTGCTCCTTGATGGCTCCGAAAGGACCACTAACGGCAATAGCAGGTAAGGTTTTGAGTTTATTAGGTTCTGAGGTTTTAAGGTTCTTCGGAATGTAGAGATCAGCCGCAAGGGTGAATCCGTACTGCGTTTTGAAGGTCACCTTTTCGTGATTAACATTCTCACTCAATGGGAAAGTCTTGTCCCATTCTTGAGTCATAGAGATGCTTTGTTCTTTCATACTCGTTGTCTTGTTTTGTGCGCAGGCACTAATCAGAAGTGCTCCTTCGACGAAGCTCAGGATAAACATCTGCGCAAGGATAAATAATTGTTTCATACCAAAATTGCATAAATTGCGGTGCAAAGGTACAAACATTATTTATATCCAGACATACCTGAATTTTGGGAAATATAACCAATTTTTAGGAATTTGCCGTTCCTTTATTAATTATCTCGTTTGTATAGGTGTATTATATTATACATGAAGATGAAACGGAACCAGAATTGAAGGAATTTGTCAGAAAGGGCATAGCGAACATTCTTATTGGGTGATTTCTCGAACTAAGGCTGATGCTTGACCACAAGCTCATAATCTTCAAGAAGTTTCTTCAGATAGCCACTAATCTCGGTATCCCTCATTTTTGCAATCTCTTCCGTTCTATCAAAAAATCTGATATCCGTGAATTAATTTTTCTTGTATTGAATAATTACGAAATGGTTGTTTCCGAAATGGCGGTTTCGCATTTTGAGTGTGCAAAGATAGCGATTACTCTCGAATGTGCCAAATTTTGAACTTAAAAAATTAATTTGTCACTATTATTTGTAACAATGTTGCTTTATATTTATTATAATGTATAAGCTTACTAGTACATTATAGCGATCATTTAGAGTGCTGATGGCTGTCATTTTGCTCAATGTTTTTCAGGGTAAGACAACTTGATGAAATGCCCAAAATGAGGGCAGTCATTGTTATTACTAAAGTCTTTTTCATTTTTTATATATTATTATTTTCCGACAGAGAACCTCAATCCAAGATTCAGATTGAAGTCAAATACTTTGTCTTTGAATACAGTTTCGAGCGATGAATGATCGTCGAAATAGTAGCTGCATCCGGGTTCGACATAGATGGAAAGCAAAGAGTTGAGGTTGTATTGTACACCAGCCTTGGCTCCAATTGACCATTGCATAGGTCGTGACAAAATAGCGCTGGTCTCTTCTTCTCCTTGCATTTTGTCGCCGATAATGTATTTCTTGCGTGATTGGCCAGAAACACACTGTTCTGCCATTAAATTGGATGACAAATAAAGATCAAGACGGTTCCAGGAAAGCAGGCGGTAGGTGGCACCCAGAGGAATACCTACATAGTGCAGTTCTTGCTTTTCTTCGATGAAGTTGGATACACTTCCCTCATGGAAGTCGGAAGAGGCAAAGGCGTAGGAGATTCCGCTCTCGATGCTCCATCGGTCATTGAGGCGATAAGAGAACGAAAGTCCAGTTCGGATAGGAGCGTGGTGAGTTACTTTCCTCTCTGTCTCTGCACCTCGGTTAAGCGCCATGATGCCCAATAGAGGGCTATCCACCCAATCCGATTCGCTCAGCGTAGAACTTGATGCTGCGTAGCCCCCTTGAAAGAGTTGGCGATTGTCTGAGCCGATGCCACCAGAAGTAGAGAGACCTACCGAAAAGTGAGGATCGCTGTTACGCTTCTTGGGGCTGGTTTGCGCTAAGTATTCGTAGCGCTTCAAGGATTCTTCTTTCTTGGGTTCCGGATGTTTTTTGGGTTCCGAATGCTTTTTGCTCTCAGATGGTTTTACCTCCTCCGATTGCATCAAACTGTCATAATTATTTGCTGCTGTTTGCAAGCTATGGATATTCTTCTTGTCCGAAGTCGCTGCGGCAATGAACGGCTGCTCTGCTTGTTCCGAATCTTTAGGAAGAACCTTATCCTCAATAGGTGTACGATGATCAGTCGAAGCTATCTCTTGTGTCGGAAGTGACGGAATCTCAGTTACCTGTTCTATGTCAGGTCGTATAAACCAGAAAAGCAGCAAACAGGCAGCGACTGCAGCCGAGCTACCTATCCAGATTTTGTAATCTTTCTTTTGAGGAACGATTACAGGCGTTTCTTTTGCCGTAGCTTCTGCCGCACAGATATCATCCCACAGGCCTTGAGGCTCCTCGGTCTCAAAGTCTGCCATTCTGTCGTGAATGTCTTTCAGCCAGTCTTTTTTCATCGTTGATGGTCTTTACTATTTCTGAATCGGGTTATCTTTTCTGCCAGCATGGCTTTAGCATGATGCAGTTGCGATGCGGACGAACTCTCTTTGATGCCAAGCATCTGCGCAATCTCGCGATGGCTCTTTCCGTCGATGACGAAAAGGTTGAACACCGTTCGGTAGCCATCGGGGAGCGATCGGATCATCTGGTAGATGACATCAGTAGGAACTCCCTCAGTGTCTGGATCATCGTCGGGTATGTCGAGTTCTTCATCGCCAATCTCTACCAGTTCAAGGCTCTTGTTCTGTTTCAGCCATTTAAGCGATTCGTTCAGCGTGATTCTGCTCATCCAGGCTTTGAGCGATCCTTCTCCCTGATAGTTGAACGTCCCTATCGAACTGAATATTCTGAGGAATGATTCCTGTAGCACATCTTTCAGATCTTCATCATTCGAGATGTAACGCGAACAGACAGCAGCGAGGTACCTGACATACTGCTTGTACATCAGGTGCCTTGCTTCTGCATCGCCTTTTTTGATCAGGCGAAGCAGTTCTTTCTCGCTGTTCTTTGAGATATTCATCCTGAATAGGGACGAAACGTCGCAGTTAAGGTTGTTATTTTACGCTCCGAGAATACTCGACTGCATCTGCAATGTTGCTGCGGGTATCCATCGGCTTTGACTTCAGCTCAAACTCAGTTTTCTTGGCACCGCTGAATGAGTTCCAGCGAAGGGTGAATTTCACCTTCTCTTTGTCTGCATCCTTCAGGAGCTCACGCAGATTGAAGGCAATCAGTGCATCACCCATCTGGGTAGGGGAATCTCCCATGGCATCATGACGCAATTCCACCTCGTATGGGTTCTCAGGGTTGACACCCGTCAGGAGATTGAGGTAATGCACCTTATTATTATATCCCCATCGTGTGCGGACACGGAGGGTAAGGTAGCCGTCTTCCGCCACAGTGACCCAGTCATTGACAATCTCCACAGGATCATTGCCATAGGTGGCTGTGTTCTTATCGCCCAAAGAAGGGACGGTCATCTTGGTGCGGATGCTGTCGATCCAGTTGATGTGGACGCTCTGGTCAATACACGAGATATGGGCGCTCGAATATTTATTATCCTTTCCCTCTACTTTTTTATAGTTGACCAACGCGCGCACCTCCTTGTCTCCAAAAGGAGACTTAGTCATATTGGTTGGCTGCAGACGGGTAGAGTCATCAAGTTGCAGGTAGAATGAGTCTGCAGTAGGTTTCACAGTCACCAATGCAGTTGGGCGGAAAGAAACCTCGTTGTCGTTGTCATCAAGATCGCATGATGAGAACATAGAGGTGGCCATAGCCAAGAGAATCACAGAAAGTTTTGTTGTCAGTTTCTTGTTCATTTTGCTAATTGTTTTGATTTGTTGTTTGCCCATTAAATTGTAATAATGTCAAAACCTTGCATGAACATGAGAACTTTTAACATCTATTATGAATTATCGATGACTCTATTTCATCGACAGTTGTATTCTTCAAATCGTATGTTCCGCTCTTCGTAGGACTGGAGTTATAATATAGATTGCTTCCGTTCATTTCGCTATCTTTCGTCCATTATTGCAGTTTGATTTTTAGTATATTGACAGAGAAAGGTGCTACATCAAACTTAACCCTGTCACTTGCCTTGCCAGAAGTGATCTCAGTACACTTAGGATAGATGAATCGAGGGTTGTCGAGAGTGTTCTCGTCTGTACCATCTGCGGCAGCAAGCTGAGTGAGAGTTACAGCCTCAGGTGCCTTGGTGTCCACCTTGCAGTTCTTGAGGTTGATGACACCAGGGGCAAAGCCTTCACCGAGGTTTACGACCTTCACATACATGGTGTTGGTAGTCTCATCGATGGTAGTCGAGGCAAATACGCCCTCCATAAGGAAGCCCTTCTGTAGCTTGCAGGCAAAGTCAAGTTCGCCGTCAATATAGCAATCCAGGCTGTCTTCGTTGACATCAATCTGAAGGTCATACCAGAGATTGTCTTCTACCTTGAAGCGCTTCTGAGGAGCAATTCCATCCTTGCTGCCTTTTAGGGTCTGTTCGACACTACTGATTGCATTGTTCCAACCGCCGATATTATACCACTGGTAATTCATTTCATCGACATAACCCACAAGCATCAGGAAGCCCTGCATACCGCTCTCCTTCAATGCCTGTACCTTATATGTATAATTCCGTGAAGTGATCTGCTGAGGGAAGATACTGATGGCTGGTTCAAGCTTCGATCGCTGCACAAGTTCATCGTTCTCAACGCTCCAGTTGCCATTGACCGCTGTCCATGCCGAAAGGTCATTGATAGGTTGTTCCTCACCATCGACAATGAGCTGAGGGTTGCGGAAATGCACATTAGTGTTCCAAGAACCGAGACCTACCTGAACCGGCAGATGCACCTCTGGCTTTGGTGCTGGCTTATTCAGCTCCCAAGAGCAATCTGTCTTGACTACACGAGTACCGACATTGTTCGGGAAGAGTTGCTGCACATAGTACGAAGGGGTTCCCATGCTCTGGTATGAGTTGAAGCGGATCATGTCAGGACGCCAGCGGGCATCGTTCTCATTGACGAAGATCGGTGCGTATGAATTCATTGCTACCACATCCGAGTTGTTCTCCATACCCATCATGAAGACAGCCTCTCCAAGCGCGGCATTCATGTTTCCGATTGCACCAAAACGGCTCGTAACTGCATACTCTCCGACATAGACCTTGTGCGAGTCTCGAGGATAGCTGTCATATTTGTTGAATCGTTCGGCAAACCATCGAGGATCACGATAGTAATGTTCGTCAACCATGTCAACAGGATAATCGTTGCGCCAGCTTGGCTCGTCAGTCCCCCATGACTCCACATCACCGATGCAGGTCACATCAGGATATTTGGCCTTGATGGCATTGTAGAACTGGATGTAACGCTCTGGATAATGTTCCGACTGATCCGAGTTATCATCCATGTGGAAATTATAGTTCTCATTGCCTATCTCGATATACTTCAGGCCGAAAGGCTCGGGATGGCCGTTCTCTGCACGAAGCTTACCGTATTTGGTCGAAACATCGCCATTGGCATATTCCAGTGCATCGAGGCATTCCTCAATCCACGAATCAATCTTATCGTATGGATCGAAGCCTCCGTGCCAGATGCCCACATTTACTACATAGAGTGGCTTGGCTCCAATGTCCTCGCTAAGCTGAAGATATTCGTGGAAACCAATACCATCGGTAGTGCGATAGCCCCAATTGACATTCGGGTGACCCTCACGTTCCTCAATAGGGCCAATGGTGCGTTTCCAGCGGAAAGCATTATCCGGGCTGTCCTGACCCTCTACAAAACATCCTCCAGGAAAACGAAGGAATCGTGGATGCATGTCTGCCAACATCTGTGCAAGGTCTGTACGCATACCGTTCGGCCGGTTTTTGAAAGTAGGAGGGAAGAGCGAAACAACATCGAGTTGCAACTCTCCTGCATTGTCTGAAGTGAGGGTGAACTGTGCCTTTGGGTCATTACCTTTGGCAACGATTGTAGCCGAGTACTTTGTCCATTTGCCAGACGCTGTAACTTCGATAGGAGTGCTACCGAAGTTTTCTCCATTGGCCGAAATCAAAGAAGCTGTCAATGTGCCCTTAAAGCCCTTGTCGCTTTTGGCGAAGAAACTCAGTTCGTACTTCTGGCCATCAACCGCATTCATGCCCCAGAATCCTTCATTGCGAACACCATCGCCAGGAGCCGAGAACTTCACGCTCAGGGTATTATGCTGCACCTTGTTCAGAAGGTTCTTCTGCGTGAGGTTCATCTGTGCATTACCTACAGCAAACCAGTTGCTGATCTCAGAGTATTCACCTTTGGTCTTCGACAGATCATCCTGCTGCATAGTGTTATCTTCGAACGAGCGGTTGCGGATAAGCTCCGCATAGAGACCGCCATCGGCTGCATGATTGATGTCTTCATAGAAGAGTCCATAATGCACCGCACTGATCTCAGGCCCTTGCTGTGCAGCATCCACATCAATTACCACCAGTGCTTTCTCTGTGCAAGCGGTGAGCATCAGGGTAGATAAAAGGAAACTATATTTCTTCATATTTGACCTTTAGTTTGTTATGTTATTTTCGATTAGTTTGTCATAAATTGATGTCATCCTTGTTCTCACAAAGAGAGCGTGTGCCACCAAGCATCGTGAACGCCGCAAAGATACACATTTTCTCCGAAATGTGAATAAAATTCACATAAATCTTATGAATTTTTAGCAAAATGCAAAACAAGGGCACTACATTCGGAGAAGTAGTGCCCTTGTAAAAAGCTTTGCAAAGATTTTTATTTCAATAGATTTGCCGTTGAACGGATTCGGTAGAGTAGAAGCAGCACCAGAATGGCGAGTGAGGAGTAGGCGAGGCGGTCAAGCCAAGTTGGCGAGCGAGGTTTCAGAATTTGTACCTCCTGGATTCTTTCCACTTCCTGCATCTGAATCAGTGTGTCCGTGCGAGCAACGAGAACCGTGTCATGCAGATAGCGGAAACGGTATTCTGTGATGCGTTCGGTGGTCCAAACTGTGTCGTGAATGGTGTTCAGCGAACGGTCGTGAAGGACGTAGATGCTGTCGTAGCGGTCGCGGATTGTTGATTCAACGAGGGACGATGTTTCTTGCGTCTTACGCGATTCGGAATTATTCACTGAACGTGTTGTGCTACAGCTGGCTGTACTCAGCATGAGCATCAAAACAAGGGCAAGCCTTGCGAGCAAATTCATTGTGTCCGTGAATCGTAGCATTTGGGTAGAGGGTTTTGAGGTGACGCAATAGGGCGAGTAAAGTAGATTTCTGTTCGGGAGTGCGTGTGTCAGCAGCCTTGCCAAATTCGTTCAAACCTCCTTCATAACAGATGCCCAACGAATATGAGTTCTGTCCCGAAGTATGTGCCCCGATCATATCTGCTGGCCGTCCGACTTCGATGTTGCCATCCCTACGGATGACGTAATGATAACCAATCATTTGCCAACCTTTTGCGCGATGCCATGCGTCAATCTGTGCTGCCGAAGAAGTCTGATGCGGACGTACAGCTGAACAATGAATGATGAGCTTGTCAATCCTCCTCTTCCGGGTCGCCTCGATCGTTGGGATTTCGTCGATTGTGAGGGTCTTGAAGGTGTTCATATTCTCGTTGATGTTTGAGGTAATAGGTATCATCCGTTACATTCTTTTCTACTCCCTCCTGTGCCGCGTTAGCAAATGCCCTTGGGGCAGGAGGGTTGGGGAGGGTCCTTTGGTTTACCGCCTTGCGGATGTAGGCATCAATTCCGAAGATTGAGCCTGCATAGATCAGAATCTGAGCGAAGATGAAGAGCACCGATTCGTGAATCTCGCCCGGAGGTGGCAGGAAGAGGGCGATGAATGCCATGACGATTCCAGCGATGAGCAAGACGATGGCCGTAAGGTCGCGATAGAGATAGGGTGATTTTTGAGGTTTCATAGCTGTAGATGATTTGAGAATGAAAACAGAAGTCAGCCGCTGACGTCATTTCGACTGACTCCTGCCATTGTCATAGATTAGTTTCCGTATCGCTCAGATCAGAACTCATAGTTATTGTTGCCTTTGAAGTTCAGGGTGAAGAGGGTCTCACCGCCGACCACTACGCTGACCGTCTGCTCGTTATCCTCGATGCCGTCGTAGCTAAGAAGGGCATTGGTGTCGCTGTAGGCCACATAGGTTCCCACCTTGCCCTCGCTGTGTACGAAGTTGGCAGCGGTAAGCTTCTGGAGGCCAGTGCCTCGGATTACGAGTTCTGCATTCACGTTCACCTCAGTGCTACCACCGTTTGGCTGGTTAGCGATCGAAGTGATGCTGATGCCATCAACCGAGGTTGTAGGCTCTACGGCCTTGAACTGTGCCACCAGCGTGAGGTCCTTGTTCATCGCTACCGAACGCGAAGCCGAAGTGTTGCCATCGCTCCACTTATCGAAGGCGTAGCCAGCCTTAGGAGTAGCGGTGATATTCACCACAGCGCCAGCGTTGTAGGCCTTATTGACCGAAGTGTTGACCGTGCCCTGGGTCGTGTTAGCCGAAGAGATGTTCAGCGAGTAGGTCTGGGGAGTAGTGTCACCGCCCGAAGGAGTGCTGTTGCCACCCGAAGGGGTTGAACCGCCACCCGATGGAGTGTTCGAGCCACCGCCGTTAGGGTCATCGTCCTGAGTGCCGTTGAGGTCAACGGTGGCGTTGCCCTCCTTGATGGCCTTGATGAGAGCCGCCTGAGCCGAACGAGAGGCCACGAGGTTGAACTCTGCATCCCTTACGAGGTTCTTGAACTCCGAGCCGCAATCCCAGATGACATTCACGCCAGTGATGTTCTGAGCGGTGAACTTGTCAGCCGATTCTGCACCCTTCGAAGTGAGGTTGACGGAGAAGTCGCCGAGGTCGCCCAGACGGATCTTCTTGCCCTCCAGAAGCTGCTCACGCATGCAATCGACCGCCATATAGAGGATGGCTGCGATGTCGGCACGCGAATAGACGCAACCGTGACTGGCGATGTGACGAGCAAACTTCTCGATAGTCATCACCTCGGCATACTGAGCCACGGCGAAGGCATTCTGCTTCTCGGTCTTCACGAGGTCGAGGTCTGCCTGAGCAGGAGCCTGACCAGCAGCCTTAGCTGCATTGATGCGTGACTTTGCCTGATTGATCTCGAACAGGTTCGCGTTCACGCTACGCATAGCAATGGAATAGTTGATCATGTTGAAATGAAAAATGATAGAATTAAAGAATGAAAAAATGAACTCTCGTGCGAATCTGCGTTGCTCACTGTTAACTGTTAACTCTCTTCTTGCCCTTCCGTGAGCCGTAACTTATGATCGGCCGTTGTCATCAGTTAAGACCGCCGTCGGTCGCAAGTGGAGGCGTTTCAAATTCGCGGTGCAAAGGTACGACACTTTCTTTGCGGTTTTCGCGCACCCTCACAATGTCTTGCCCCAGAAAAGGTTGAATAAAAATCAACCAAAATGAACGGACAAAAGAACACGCTGAGGGAAGAAATTACAACACTATCTAGCACAGTCACCAGAGGTCGCAAATCAAAGTTTTCGGAGGAAGAACAGATGTT
>JAZQQU010000102.1:0-8290 GCA_045629225.1 Bacteroidales bacterium
GACGTGGGCAAGCTTTTGTCTGTCCTCAATTCATCTTAGGAACTCCGAAGAGGGTCATGGGAGATTGTATTACATGGGGCTTATCGCTAATCAAACCTTCCCAATGCTACCAAGGGGAACGTTGATGGTGCTGAAACCCCTGCGGACGGAGGGCGGCATGTCGGCACTCCTCGCGAGCGTACAATCAGAAAAAACGCTCTGTTTTTGCAAAAAAATGGGTCTGATGACTGTTTTTTACTTGCAAAACATTCAAATTTGGGCATTTTTTTAAGAATTGAAGGTTTTGCAAGGTGACTTTAAGTTTTTTTAGTTATCTTTGCACGCGTTTTTATAGTAATATTCTTGATCAGGCAAAATAATCACACATAAAGAATGAGATTGATATTGCGAACCATAATAGGCATCATCGTTGCCCTTGCGCTTTTCTGCCAATGCGACAGTCGCACTGGCCTGGAAGGTTATGGTCAGCAATATCCAATGGACCAGGAGTCGTTCGCTGCCATCGACAGCTGCATGGCCTATATGGAGACGGACCCTGCAAGAGCTCACTCGATGCTCGACTCTGTGTTCAATGCCGGAGCGATGTCGCCCCAGCGCTGCGAATACCTGCACGCCATGGTCGTCTATACTGGCGAAGGCAAGTGTGACAGTGCGCTCATGATGTGCAACCGCCTGCTCGACAAGGGCAGCTTCGGCGATGACCAGTTCCTAGAAGCTGAGATCTGTTCACTGGCCTCCAATATCCTGATTGAGCTCAACCGATACGTCGAAGTTGTGAAGTATGCCAATCGAGGCATTGCCTTGTGTCATGGAAACGAACAGATGCGAAGCGACGAGGCCACCATGATGGGGCGTGTAGGCATAGCCCGCCAGAAGCTGGGCCAGTTCGACGAGGCACGCGAGTCCTACGATCGCGCTCTGGACCTCATCCGTGAGGACACCTCGTTCGGAGGGCTCATTGCCCTCATCTCGTTGCAGAAGAAACAGGCGGACCTCTTCTGCCACACGGGTGATTATGATCGGATGATTGACAAGTGTCATGAGATACTGAGGCTGGTCGGGCGCTTCGATCGCGATCCCTCGTTCGTCAATCCCCGTCCCACCACCATGACCGAGTCGAACGAGGTGACCCATGGCTTTGCCGACTTCTATCTGTGCCAGGTATTACCACGCATCGCCTCTGCCTACCGCATAAAGGTGGAGCAGGGCGTTTCGACCGACCCAAAGGCTGACCGTGATTCGGCAGCAGTCTATGTGGAGATGTGGCTGCACACCGATGCCTCACGCTCTCCTTTCAACAAACTCTGTGCTCTGCCCGAACTCTACTTCACAGGGCGCCGAGCCGAATTCGATGCAGCCAAGTATGAGGTCGGGGAGTCGTTTGGCAGCGACACGCTGGTACTTGAATACGTCGAATACCTCACGTTGATGGCTCAGGATGCCGCCTCGCGTCATGATCTGACCGAGAGCAACCGCTACCTGCAGCGAGCCCTGGTTGTGAACGACAGCATACATCGGCAGGACATGCAGCGCTCCCTGTCCGAACAAGTATCCATCCACATGGTGCAGGAGGCTCAGTTGGCGCAGCACGATGCCGAACACCAGTTGGCACAAAACAAGATGTACGTGGCCTTGCTGGTCACCATCCTGCTCACAGTGGTAGCCATCAACATACTGGTCAAGAAGAATCATCGTCATAAGAAGATCATTGAGGCCGTGCAGCAGGACCTGCAAGAGTCGAAGCATGAGATCACTGATCTGGAGCAACAGCTCGAGGAGGTCAAAGCTGAACGCACACAGACCAATGCGCAGACGCTGTTCCAACGCATTGAACAGGTCATGACCGACAAGAAGCTCTACCTCAACCCTGATCTCGACATCAAGACACTGGCCAAGGAGGTAGGGTCGGGCACCACCACCCTCTCACTGTGCATCAACGGCATTACGGGCAAGAGTTTCCGTATCTGGCTCTCGGAGTATCGCCTCGCCCTGTTTGTGCAGATGCTGGAGCAGCATCCCGACGAGTCGATTGACGAACTGATGGCCCGCTGCGGTTACCGCGAACAGTCCACCTTCCGCCGCCACTTCAAGGCAGCTTATGGTGTCACGGTGAGCGAATACAAGAGGCAAAAGGATAGTCAGCTCGAACAGAGCGCAAATGGCTCTCTTGAAGAGAATTAGCAAGTTGCAGACTTGCGCAACTATTGTTTTTGAAACCAATTTTAATTATAATATTAACATTAAAACCAATTAATCAAATGAAAAAGTATCTTTACAGTATGCTACTTCTGGCAGTAGCTGGCATGGCAACAACTGCTTTTGTTTCGTGCGAAGAGAAGTCCGAGGATGTTGTGGAGCAGAAGGTAGAACCCAAGGAGGACTACGTTGGCTTCAAGTACTGGCTGACTAACGACGTGCTCGAGATTGCCGACGTGACAACCACTGGCATCGGAACCTTGAAGTTCACCACTGATGTAGCTATCCAAGGGGTGGCTGGCAAAGCCTGTGACTTGGTGGAGCTCAAAGGACAGCAGGCCAAGGATGCCGCTTTCACACTTAAGGTGACGCTGAAGTCTAACTGGAAGGAGCTGATCAGCAAGAAAGAGTCAATTGCAATTGGCGGCAAGGCTATCTGTTCCACTAACTCGCCTAGTGAATTGGAAAGCTTTGGTGGCCAAACAGCAAGGGTTCACGTTATCGATCGCGAGACTCTTGGCGATCAGTTCGAGTCGCAGGTTGAAACATACGTCAACGATCTGGGCTACGAGTACAAGAAGTAATGCAGGTTTTAAGGTTTTGAGGTTTTAAGGTTTTGAGGTTTTGAGGAAATACCGTCCATCTAACCTTAAGGTATAAAGACATAAAGACATAAAAACCTAACAACCTCAAAACCTAACAACCTATCAAATTGGAGCTTGCGAAAATTTAGTAATAATAACATCCAAAACAATTGATAAAAAATGAAAAAGTATCTGTATGGTATGTTGCTCCTGTCAGTAGCAGGCTTGGCAACGACTACTTTTGTATCGTGCGATGAAGACAAAGATGAGGTTGTAGAGCAGAAGGTAGAACCCAAGGAGGAGTACCTTGGCTTCAAGTACTGGATGTCGAACGATTTGTACGATATTACCGACGTGACAACCACGGGCATCGAAAGTTTGAAGTTCAACACTAATCTTAAGCTCAATGATCTTGCTGGCAAAGTGTGTGACATGGTGGAGCTCAAGGGACAGCAGGCTAAGGATGCCGCTTTCACGGTTAAGTTGACGCTGAAGTCAAACTGGAAGGAAGTGGTCAGCCAGAAGGAGACAATGACAATTGGTTACTGCAATGGCATCACCCATTCCGCTACTGATGGCATTGCAGGCTTCGGCCATGAAGTACGGTCCTACTATTTCAGTTCTATGACTGTTGACGATGACCTCGGAAAGCAGCTTCAGGCATATCTCGATGACATGGGATTCGAGTACAAGAAGTAATGCAGAGAGTTTCGCAAGTTTTCACTTGCAAAACTGTTAAAAGTTGAGAGTTTAGAGTAGTCAAATAGTCTGAAAGACACTCTAAACTCTAAACAAAGGATATTCGCTCCTGCGAAACCTGAACACATTATAATATTTTCGAAAAAAGATTGATTCAGAACAAATAATTAATTACTCTTAACTGTGAACCGTTAACAGTAAACAACTTATGTTTGAAGTCAAAAGCTAGACTAATCAAATGAAAAAAGCAATCATTCTCTTTTCCCTTCTCCCCACCATCCTTCTGGCACAAGCCAACGGGGGTGGAGAGCCTCAGCTCTCGAGGGACTACCCCTATCAGGTAGGCAATGAGACCTATAAACTGTCGATCTATAACGATGGCTACGGGTCAGCCGTTAGCCAGATTGGTGGCGTCTATATCGCAAACAATACGCTTGAGACTATGACTCAGCAACTGATCGTTGGAGTATATCCGGAAGAAGGAGGCGAAAGTATTGACTACTTCGAGCTGGGAGAAGTGACAGTTAAATCGCATGATGCGGGAGGTGTGGCCTTTGGCTATCAAGATCTTCACAGCCAGACGTTGCCTGGTGAGCCACAGACGTTGGTGCCTGGCCAGAATTACCAGCTTCGATTGGAGGATCCGACCACAGGTGAATTCCTGACCGAGACGATACTCCTTTACTTCTGCGAGAATACAACGATCGAATATACCGTCCCTGAGACTGGATGGGGAACCCTCTTCTTGCCTTTCGGCCCAGATTATCAGCCAGAGGACCTGTCGGCCTATTTCACAACAGGCATCAAGGATGACGTACTGACTCTGTTGGAGATTCCGTTTCTCAACGTTGGGAACGAGCCCTACGTCGTAAAGGGTACTCCGGGTGCAACCTATAGCTTCACCGGCCCTGATGCCCCTAGAGGATTGGATACATCCCTTTTGCTGACAGGCAGCACCGAGTGCGATATCTATGCCCCTAAGGGCAGCTACGTGCTGCAATGTCGTGATGGCGTCACAGGCTTCTATAAGGTGCAGGAGGACAATCAGGAGCTCGTCAGACAATACGAAGCCTATTTAACCCCAGGCGTGGAATGTGGTGACTTTGTCAGCCTCAGCGTGGAGGAGTTTGAGTGGCCTACTGCCATCGAGAACATCTGCACGCACCCACAGGGTGACGATGCTCAGGCAGTCAACATCTTTGGTACTAAAGTGGGCGAGGGATATCGTGGCATCGTGGTGCGTGACGGTAAGAAGTTAATAGTTAACAAGTAACAGTGAACAGTGAAGAGTTTGCAGTTAACAGCTTCTGTTGCGGAATTTCTGAAAACTAATATACATATAATATTATTAGCAAATAAATCAATTAATCAAATGAAAAAGTATCTGTTTGGTATGTTGCTCCTGTCAGTAGCAGGCTTGGCAACGACAGCTTTTGTGTCGTGCGAGGAAAAAAGCGAGGACGTAGTAGAGCAGAAGGTAGAACAGCCCAAGGAGGATTACCTTGGCTTCAAGTACTGGACAACGAACGATGTGCTCGAGGTAGCCGATGTCGTCACCACTGGTATCGGATCCTTGAAGTTCAACACCGATGCTACAATCGATGGCGCACCAGGCAAAGTGAGTGACGTGGTAGAGCTCACCGGTCAGCAGGCTAAGGATGCTTCATTCTCAGTAAAGTTCAAAATGAAGTCAAACTGGAAGGAGCTGCTCGGCAAGAAAGATGTGTTCAAATATGGCGAAGGAGAAGGTGTCACCACTACCAAGATCGTTGGCAGCGCCGGCTTTGACATAAATGCGAACACTGGCACTTTCATGCGCGAGGATCTTGGCGATAAGTTCGAGGAGAAGATTGAATCGCACATCCTGAATAACATGGGATTCGACTACAAGTAACTTTAGCAAGCTCTACTTGAAGAAGGGGTGTAAAAAAGGAGCAAAAGACAGTAAATTTTTACTCCCTTTCCACTACTGTAAGTAATGTATTCAAGTTTCGCAAGTCCTTAACTTGCTTACTTGTGGGGAGTTAAAGAAGATAAAGAAGTTAGCTCCTTCGTCGCTTGGGGAAGTTAAAGACAATACTTAGCAATTCAGGTATTGTCCTTATCTCCCTTAACTTCCTTAACTTTAACTTCCTAAATTTCTTCTTAACTTCCAAGTTACTGACTTGCAAAACAAGAACAACAATCATTCACAATGAAACGACTGTTCACTTTTGGAGCCCTATTCCTGATGTCCGTGCCGACATTCGCCACCACACGCGACGAGATCGCCCAGATCCATGTGGATCGTGAAGGCAACTTCGTGTACTGGGCCGAAAACTCGGCCGTTCTGCAGTCACTCAAGGACTTCGTAGTCCGCGTCACCGACCCATCGAGTGCCGACTTCGTGCCAGCCGAAGAGCGAGTGGCAGTGTTCGACCTGGACGGCACACTCATCTGCGAGACCGCTCCGACCTATTTCGAGTGGCTGCTCTATCTGCACCGCGTCCTGGAGGATGACACCTATCAGCCCTCTGCCGAGGCTCTCGACTACGCCTTACAGGTGCGAGAGGCTGTCGATAGCAAGGTCATTCCTGCCGAGATGGACTGGGGCGAGGCCTGGGCTCAGAATGCTGCCTTCGTGGGCATGACGCTCGACGAGTATGCAGACTATGTGGGGGCCTTCAGCCGCACAGCTGTCGAAGGCTATAATGGCATGTTGTGGGGCGAGGCTTTCTACCTACCTATGGTCGAGGTAGTTAGCTATCTGGCTACCTGCCACTTCAAGACCTACATAGTGTCGGGAAGCGAACGCCAGTTGCTGCGTGTTCTGGCCAACGGAGTGCTTCAGTTCGAGACCAACCATATCATCGGCTCCGATGTGGAGACATTTGCCACCGAGCAGGACGAGACGCCGGGCATGGATTATGTGTTCAAGCCTACTGACGACATCGTGCGCGGCAACCTGATGATGAAGAACCTGAAGATGAACAAAGTCAGCAGCATAGCTCAGGAGATAGGCATTCGCCCTGTTCTCGCCTTTGGCAATTCGACGGGCGATTTCTCCATGTTCCAATACACGACCACCAACCAGCAGCACCCAAGCCTGGCTTTCTGCGTGCTGGCAGATGACACCGAACGCGAGAATGGCAACCCCACCAAAGCCGCCTCTATCAAGGAGCGCTGCTCGGAGTCCGGATGGCTCACCATCTCGATGCGCGACGACTGGAAGACCATCTATGGCGAGGACGTGGTGCGCACTCAGCCCACGGGGGCCGCTGCCCCATTGGCTGCACCCGATGCCACCCATGCCTTCACTCTCCAAGGCATACCCGTAAGCACCCCTTACGACGGTATCGTGATTCGTGATGGCAAAAAAGCGCTGGAATAAATCTATCAATATGAAAATGAAAAAGTATCTTGCAAGCATACTGCTGTCTGCAGCAGCAATCGTTTCGGCCACGATGCTGGTTTCATGTGGCGAGGATGATGACAATGATAATGGCCTGACTCCCGAAAAGCCTGTCGAAAAGGTCGATACGGGAAAATACAGCCTCGAATTCACACACCTCGCAATCACTCGGTGGCCAGACGCCAATACTGGCATTGAAGCCCAATACGAAGCCTATCAGAAGAGCATCTCCGACGCCCTGAATGTTGACCTGAATAAGAAATACAACTGGAGCGACATCGAGGCTGATAAAGACAGACTGACGAAGGTGTTCGAAAAGTTTGGCGACTTTGAGTACAAGGTGAAGGCGTTGTTAAACTACCTCCATTATTATGGTGAGGAGACTTCGTTCGGCGCAATAAAGAACGGTTCAGGCTACCTGGATTTGAAGATCGGCACAAAGAATGTCAAGTGCGTCAAGGAGGTCCCTGACAACACCACAACCCAGCTCTACATTCAGATGTCATCGTTCGAAACAGCTGTACCTTCGGCCAAGGAATATTGCGAAAAGGTAAGAGCCTTGTACACCGATGCGCTCAAAGAGGAGTTCACCGGTGAATATGGCAACGAGGAGAAGGGGGATACACGCAAGGAAAACTGCTACTACAACATGACGAACTACATGACCGACAGCCTCGAAGTCAAGAATCGCGTGAACGAGATCTGCAAAGCTGTAGAGATACCCGCAATCCCTGATGACGTCAAGAAAGAGGCCCAGGCTGTATCGCCAGCACTTCCATACCTCTTCCAGATCTGGATCAATAAATACGACCCAAAGGCCACATATCCTGTCAAGAGCGAGACAGAAGTATTCTCGCAGAGCATTAAAGTTGAGTAAGTAAATTAAGAGGAGATAAGATAATGAAGAAATCATTAACCCTTTTGTGCCTGAGCATGGCTCTGGGCTTCACCACGCAGGCGTCAGACTGGCACCAGCAGCTTGTCGATCTCAACCCTGGCGTGATAGATTCTGTGTCGATGATCACCGACGAGAGCAACGCCGATCTGTATAGTTCGTACATGATCCATTATCATCAGCCCTTGCAGCACGATACTCCCGAACTGGGCAATCTGCCGCTGCGTGCCCTCCTGACCGTACGCAATGACGAGGACTTCGCTCAGCAGATGACACAGGTGTATATAGGCGGCTACCAGTTGGATAGTGTGTGGGCCACGCATCCTAACTATTATTTTGAGCGGTTAACAAAAGAATCGCCTGGCGAGCTGGCCGACCGCTACCACGGCAACTTGCTGGTGCCCGAACATCGCTACTTCGGCGAGTCGTGCCCCGAAAACCCCTGGGAGTCGCTCGGATACTGCGAGGCCCGCGAGGCTGCCGCCGACTTCCATGCGCTGCTCCAGGCCATGAAGCGCGTCTTCG
>JAZQQU010000103.1:0-6296 GCA_045629225.1 Bacteroidales bacterium
TGGAACAAAGGGTTATTGACAACAATATCCTTGCCGTCGAATATCTTCACTTCGCCGTTATTGAATGTCAGCTGCAAGCAGTAGCCATCCAAATACTTTGCTGATGTAATCCAAATGAGGTTCATATTAGTCAAGTGGTTGAATTTCTACTAAAGTTTTACCATTCTCTATGGAAATTATGCAGCTGGTTTTGTCACGTTCATGATGTCGAGTATGGAATAAATCCTTGTCATGTGCTCGAAAGTGAAATACTGATGATCGAGAATCATCCACTCATTACGATGCTTCAGCGACATTTCCTTGATGTCGGGAAACATGCTGACAGGCACGATAATCTGACGGCCATCGGTAAGCAGCACGCTGAACTTGCCACGCATATTGAAGTCGAGGCTCTTGATTCCTACTGTCAAATTTGGTATCTTGCACATAATATCTTCGTCGTATAATCCAGGCAATTTGTCCCCTAGAAGAATTTGATTATATCACTATTTTGGCAGTTTACTTCCATAATGTCATAGAGTGACTTAAAGTTCGTTGAGGAGTTCTTCTACAGGACGAGCATTACCTTCTTTCAGTTCCTTAAAAGCTTGTTTAAGACTCTCCTTCATCATCATTTGCTGGCGACGCACTTCTACCTCCTCAGCGTTTGTCTCAATATTATATCTAGTAAATGCACGCTGCACACTCTTCGACGATGATGCGAAGTGTGCCATGAGAGCGTCAAGTGGACTTGGCTGTTGTTGTATTGCTAATGTTGCCATAGCGGTATATTATTTATCGTTAGTTTGATTTTTGGGATTTTTACACGATTGGTGTATTACTGCTGAACCATGTTATAGTTGAGTACGTCCTTAACAGAATAAACACGCGACATATTTTCGAACGTGAAATACTGGTCATCAAGGATAAACCACTTCGAACGCTCCTTTAGGGGCATGTGTTGAATGTCACGGAAGTAGCTCACGGGAACCATCACCACACGACCATCAGTCAGGTAAACCACCATCATACCTCGCTTCTCGGTGAAGTTCAGCTTTTTGATTCCTATATTGGTATCTTTATATTTGCACATAATCGTTTATTTTTTTACGGTTATTTCCTTTACTTCTGTTTTGACGCCTTCAAATGACTTGGTGAGCTGCTGGTCAATGTACTCCCAATTTTCGCGGATAATCTGAACGAGCAGTTCATTTTCCTTTGTTGAGAGTGATGACTCGTAAATCTCCACATCAGGCACACCGTTGGTTTCGAGCCATATCTTTGCTACCGAATGCTTACCTCGCGCTCCCTTCAGTCGGGGAAATACGTGTACGTGTCGTCTGTTCTCATACTTGTCAACAGGGATGGACACAAGCACGTATGCTTTGAGGAATAGATATAACAATGCTAACTGTCCCATAGTGGGTATATTATTTTTTCGTTTTGTGTTCGGCAGTAAGTCGAACAATTCCTGCATTCTCTTCCATACATTATTTTGGCAGCTTAGCTAACATTGACTTAAACTTGCTTACACTTGCCTCAAGCGTTTCGATCAGCAGCGAGAGGGCAGCGTCGGCAGATTGGAGGATGACCTGCTCGCGATCGCCTTGGAAATGACAGGTCTGGCTGACGAGGATGGGACGCTCGGCATCGGGACGACGGATCAGGGCTGCCATGCAGACGGTGCCAACGGGTTTGCCTGGCTCAGCGCCACCAGGGCCGGCAATGCCGGTGGTGGAGATGGCACAGTCGGTGTCGCAGAGGCGTGCTACGCCCTCGGCCATCTGGCGGGCGGTGTCCTCAGATACGACGCCTCCGCGCTCTACATCGACGCCCAGTACCTGCTCCTTGACAGAGACGGCATAACTGACTACCGAGCCTTTGAAATAGGCTGAACTGCCTGCTATCTGGGCTATCATCGAGGCGATGGTGCCACCGGTGAGCGACTCGGCTGTGCTGACGGTGAGACCACGCTCGGAAAGGAGCTGACCAAGGCGTTGGCCAAGGGGGGAAAAGGTGCGGGGAAGGGAGGACATGGAAGGGGTATTACTGAGAGTTTCGGAAGTGCGAAACTGGATGTTATGAAGGAGTTACTTCAGCACACGGATCTTCATGCGCACATCGGTGCGAGGGCGGTTGGCAACATTCGACTCGAGGGCAGCGATCTTGCTGATGACTTCCAGGCCCTCGACCACCTCGCCATAGCAGGTGTATTCGCCATAGATGTGATAGGCGCCACCCACGGTGCTATAGGCTTCGCGCTCCTCGGGTGTGAAGAATCGGGTGCCTGGCATGGAACGGGCTATGCTGTCGATGTCGTGATTCACGCGACGGGCCAGCTGGTTGTACTGACGGGCATCGGTGGTCTTGAGCATGTCGAGACTATCGACCACGGCCTTGGTCATGACACGCTTCTTGGCCGACTTGCGGGCATCGGCATTGTGGGTCTTCTCCCAGTTGTTGAGGGTGGCCTCGGACATCTGATAGCCCTCGACAATGAAGAACATGGACATGTCGGAGTTGACCACACCATCGCGATGCGGGGCACAGAGGGCACCCTTCTTGGGGATGTGGTTCTTGCGAATCTCGGCAGGGATCTCTTCGCTCACATCGCCCCAACCGATGCTCTGACCCGGGCCTGCTGTCTTGCTGTCAGGTGCACCGCCCTGGATCATGAATGTGGGGATGACGCGACCGAAGAGCGAACCGTCGTAGTAGCCGGAACGCACCTTGGAGAGGAAGTTGGCCACCGTGCGCGGACAGTCGTCGTAGAGCATCACGCGCATGTTGCCCATGTTGGTCTCGATCATGACCTCGTGGCTCTGGGCAAAAACACCCTCCCCCTGCCACACGAAGAGCAGGAGAAGGGTTATGAGGATGTTGTGAATGGTCTTCATCGTCAATCAATCGCCGCGCGAATAGTTCGGAGCCTCCTTGGTGATGGTCACGTCGTGTGGATGCGACTCGAGGATGCCTGCGTTGGTGATGCGGGTGAACTTAGAGGTCTCGTGGAGTGTAGCGATGTCCTTGGCACCGCAGTAGCCCATGCCTGCACGCAGACCGCCTACCATCTGGTAGATGACCTCGTAGAGGTTGCCCTTGTATGGCACACGCGAAACGATGCCCTCAGGAACGAGCTTCTTGACATCGGCCTCGCCCGACTGGAAGTAGCGGTCCTTGGAGCCTGCAGCCATGGCATCGAGTGAGCCCATGCCACGATAGCCCTTGAACTTACGGCCATTGAAGAGGATGGTCTCGCCTGGAGACTCCTCGACGCCAGCAAGCAAACCGCCAAGCATGACGCAATAGCCACCAGCGGCAATGGCCTTGACGATATCGCCAGAGTAGCGGATGCCACCGTCGGCAATGAGAGGCACACCGGTGCCACGCAGGGCGCTGGCCACGTCGTAAACAGCCGAGAGCTGTGGCACACCAATGCCAGCCACGATGCGGGTGGTGCAGATGGAACCTGGGCCAATGCCCACCTTGACGGCATCGGCACCGGCAGCCACGAGGTACTTGGCGGCATCGCCAGTAGCGATATTGCCCACTACGACATCAATGCAGTCGTAGGTTGACTTGATCTTCTCCAACACGCCGACAACACCCTTAGAGTGACCATGGGCTGTATCGACAACAACGGCATCGACACCAGCCTCAACGAGACCAGCTACGCGATCCATGACGTCGCCCGTGACACCCACACCGGCAGCTACGCGCAGACGACCCTTGTCGTCCTTGCAAGCCAGAGGCTTGTCCTTGGCCTTGGTGATGTCCTTGTAGGTGATAAGGCCCACCAGACGGCCCTCGGCATCGACTACAGGGAGCTTCTCGATCTTGTGCTCCTGCAGGATCTCCTCGGCCTGAACCAGGGTGGTACCAACCTTGGTGGTAATGAGGTCGTGAGAGGTCATTACCTCAGAAATCTGGCGATTCATCTCCTTCTGGAAACGGAGGTCACGGTTGGTGACAATGCCCACGAGCTTGTGGTCGGAGCCAACTACTACAGGCACACCACCGATGTGATACTCAGCCATGATGCCCAACACCTCGCGCACGGTCTGGTTAGGGGTGCAGCAAACAGGAGCATAGATCATGCCATTCTCGGCACGCTTGACCTGGCTGACCTGATGAGCCTGCTCGGCAATCGACATATTCTTGTGGATGACGCCGATGCCACCCTCGCGAGCCATGGCAATGGCCATCTTGGCCTCGGTGACCGTATCCATGGCAGCCGAAACGATGGGCACATTGAGCGTGATGTTGCGTGAGAACTTGGTGCTGAGATCCACTGTGCGTGGCAACACCTCACTGTACTGTGGGACGAGGAGGACATCATCGAATGTCAGTCCGTCCATGACAACCTTATCAGCAATAAAAGACATACTTATAGAAATATAATAATGTGAAAAGACAACTAAGAGTAAAAATCACACCCACCCGAAAGTCTGGAACTATTGAATTAGGTATAATTTACGTGCAAATATACAATTTATTATTGAGAATGCCAAATATGAAGGGGTAAAAATGTGTAAATTGACACACTTTTACCCCCAAAACGGCGAAAATAGCAAATCAAAATCGCAAACCTACGGACGGAATGTGCAAAGCAGGCATCCGCCCAGCCCTACGAGAGACACGGGATCAGCGGTTCTTGAGATCGATGAGTATGTTCTGTAACTCCGAGTCGCTATCAACCAGCACGGCACGGGCCTTCGAGCCGGAATAAGGCCCTACGATGCCGGCGGCTTCGAGCTGATCCATGATGCGGCCTGCACGGTTGTAGCCAATCTGGAACTTGCGCTGGATCATGGACGTAGAGCCCTGACCCGTGGCCACCACCAGCTCGGCACACTCGTCGAAGAGCGAATCGAGATGGTTGAGATCGACGGCCGAGGCCTCGCCCTCCTCGCCTGTGCCCTCGCCCTCGGCCAGCTTAGGCTCAGGCAGGATAAGGGCAGTAGGATAGCCCTGCTGGTCGGCAATGAACTGGTTGATGCGATCGACCTCGGGCGTATCGACAAAGGCACACTGCACACGCGTAGGCACGTTGCCCGAAGAGTAGAGCAGGTCGCCGCGGCCGATGAGGTTCTGGGCTCCCGGCTGGTCGATGATGATGCTCGAGTCGATGCTCTGCGAAACGCGGAAGGCAATGCGGGCAGGGAAGTTGGCCTTGATGATGCCAGTGACGATCTTGGCCGAAGGACGCTGTGTGGCAATGATCATGTGGATGCCCACGGCACGGGCCTTCTGGGCAATGCGTGCGATAGGGAGCTCCACCTCCTTGCCAGCGGTCATGATGAGGTCGCCATACTCGTCGATGATGGCCACGATGTAAGGCAGATAACGATGGTTGGTGCCCTCGCGGCTGCCAATAGGGGCCGTGATGTGCTTCTTGGGATTGAGGTGGCGATGGATGAACTTCTCGTTGTACTCCTTGATGTTGCGCACGCCAGCGTCCTCTACGAGGGCATAACGGTCCTCCATCTCGGCACAGAGCGACTTGAGGATATCGACGGTCTTGGTGACGTCGGTGATGATGGGGTTGTCCATGTCGGGCAACTTGGCGAGGTAGTGACGCTCGATGCGCTTGTAGATGGAGAATTCGACCATCTTAGGATCGACCAGCACAATCTTGAGCTGCGAAGGATGCTTCTTGTAGAGCAACGAGGTGATGATGGCATTGAGTCCGACCGACTTGCCCTGACCTGTGGCACCGGCGACGAGGAGGTGCGGAGCCTTGGCAAGGTCGAAGGTGAAAACCTCGTTAGTGATGGTCTTGCCCAAGGCTACGGGCAGCTCCATCTTAGACTCCTGGAAGGCCTTGGACGAAATGCAGTCGCGCATGGAGACGGTCTGAGGGTCGTTGTTGGGCACCTCGATGCCGATGGCGCACTTGCCAGGGATCGGGGCAATGATGCGGATGCCACTCTTGGCAGCGATGCTCATGGCTATCTCGTCGCTGAGGTTCTTGACGCGGTTGATCTTTGTGCCCGACACGAGCACGATCTCGAACAACGTAATGGTAGGACCCACGGTGGCCGAGATGGACTGGATCTCGATGCCATAGTCCTGCAGGGTCCTGCGGATCTTCTCCTTGTTTGACGTCTGCTCCTCCATATCGACAGGCACGTTGGCACTGTAGGCTTTCAGCAGTTCGAAGGGTGGGAACTGATACTGGCTCAGGTCGGCCGTAGGGTCGTAGTCCTCAAGGGGCAGGTCGGAGGTGTCAGCAGCAGCGGGAGCTTCGAGGGTCTCGGTCTTGCCTGTCTTGATGGTGAAGAGGGGATCGGTGGGTGGAAGTGGGGAGTTTGAGG
>JAZQQU010000104.1:0-33765 GCA_045629225.1 Bacteroidales bacterium
CGGTGACGAGAAACAACGCCCTTGATAGCCTCCTTGTAGGTAACCTGTGGACGACCCTGGTTGCACTCTACCTTGAACTCACGCTTCAGACGGTCGATAATGATGTCGAGGTGAAGCTCACCCATACCAGAGATAACGGTCTGACCGGTCTCCTCGTTGGTCTTTACAGTAAAGGTTGGATCCTCCTCAGCGAGCTTGGCAAGACCGATACCGAGCTTGTCAAGATCCTTCTGAGACTTAGGTTCAACAGCGATACCGATCACAGGATCTGGGAACTCCATTGACTCGAGAACGATTGGGTTCTCCTCGTCGCAGAGGGTATCACCAGTGCGGATATCCTTGAAGCCTACACCTGCACCGATGTCACCACAACCGATCTCCTCCATAGGATTCTGGTGGTTAGAGTGCATCTGGAACAGACGGCTGATACGCTCGCGCTTGTCTGAACGTGGGTTGTAAACGTATGAACCAGCCTCGATCTTACCAGAGTAAACGCGGAAGAAGCAGAGACGGCCTACGTATGGGTCGGTAGCAATCTTGAATGCGAGAGCTGCAGTTGGCTCGTCATAGCTTGGATGACGAACAACGGTCTTCTCGGCATCCTGTGGATCGTGACCCTCGATAGCTGGAGTATCGATTGGAGAAGGGAGGTAGCGAACTACTGCGTCGAGCAGAGTCTGTACACCCTTGTTCTTGAATGAAGAACCGCAGAGTACTGGGAACACCTCCTGAGCAAGGGTCATCTTGCGGAGGGTAGTGTAGATTTCCTCGTTGGTGATGGTTGAAGGATCGTCGAAATACTTCTCCATGAGAGCCTCGTCGAAGTTGGCGCACTGCTCAAGGATCTTATCGCGATACTCCTCGCACTCAGCCTGCATGTCAGCTGGAATATCCTCGATAGAATACTCAGCGCCCATGGTCTCGTCGTGCCAAAGGATAGCCTTCATCTCGATCAGGTCAACTACGCCCTTGAAAGTCTCCTCAGCACCGATAGGGAGCTGGATAGCCAGAGAGTTGGCACCGAGCATCTCGTGCATCTGGTCAACAACGTCAAGGAAGTTGGCACCTGAACGGTCCATCTTGTTAACGTAAGCGATACGTGGAACGTTGTACTTCTCAGCCTGGCGCCAAACGGTCTCAGACTGTGGCTCAACACCACCAACTGCGCAATAGGTAGCGACAGCACCGTCAAGAATACGGAGTGAACGCTCAACCTCGACAGTAAAGTCAACGTGGCCTGGGGTATCGATCAAATTGAACTTATACTTCTCGCCCTGGAACTGCCAGTAAGCGGTAGTAGCAGCAGAGGTAATGGTGATACCGCGCTCCTGCTCCTGAACCATCCAGTCCATGGTAGCTGCACCATCGTGCACCTCACCGATCTTGTGAGTCTTACCAGTATAGAAAAGGATACGCTCTGAAGTGGTGGTCTTACCGGCATCGATGTGAGCCATGATGCCGAAGTTGCGGGTATACTTAAGAAGTTCGTCTTGCTTTGCCATCTTATATATATTTTAAAAGGTGTAAGTAAAGTAAGATTAGAACTTGAAGTGTGCGAATGCACGGTTAGCCTCAGCCATCTTGTGCATATCCTCCTTACGCTTGAATGCGCCACCCTGCTCGTTGTAAGCATCCATAATCTCAGCAGCCAGCTTGTCAGCCATGGTCTTGCCACCACGCTTGCGGCTGTAGATGATCATGTTCTTCATTGAGATTGACTCCTTGCGGTCAGCGCGGATCTCAGTTGGAACCTGGAAGGTAGCACCGCCGATACGGCGTGACTTAACCTCTACCTGTGGGGTGATGTTGTCGAGGGCCTTCTTCCAGATATCGAGGGCAGAAACGCCTTCCTTCTCAGCCAACTTCTTGTTGACGATCTCGATAGCGGTGTAGAAGATGGAGAATGCAATGCTCTTCTTACCATCATACATCAGATGGTTGACGAACTTTGTAACCTTAACCTCGTTGAAGACAGGATCTGGAAGAATCACTCTCTTCTTCGGTGTTGCTTTTCTCATTTTGTCTTGATGTTTTTAATTAGGCGACCCGCCTGCGGGTGCCAATGTTTGGTTGCTTCTCTTTAGGGAAATGCTTCATCCGGAATGTGACTTGCGATTGCCTCTCGGCGTTGCGAGCCGGATTACTCAACCTATAAGAGCCTTTACCAACTTGTGAAAAGGTTGAAACTTTTGTTCTCTCTGCGCGAAGATTACTTCTTCTTAGCTGGTGCCTGACCTGGCTTTGGACGCTTAGCACCGTACTTAGAACGACGCTGGGTGCGACCATTTACGCCGGCGGTATCCAAAGTACCACGAACGATGTGATAACGTACACCTGGGAGGTCCTTCACACGACCGCCACGTACCATGACGATTGAGTGCTCCTGAAGGTTGTGGCCCTCGCCTGGGATGTAGGAGTTAACCTCCTTGCCGTTAGTCAAACGCACACGTGCTACCTTACGCATAGCAGAATTAGGCTTCTTAGGAGTAGTAGTGTAAACACGAACGCAAACGCCACGGCGCTGTGGGCATGATGCCAGGGCTGGTGACTTGCTCTTGTCTTCCAAAACTACGCGACCCTTTCTTACTAACTGTTGAATAGTAGGCATTTTGTTTTAACTTTTGGTTAATTTATGTTTGTTAATCTCTCTGTTCAATCGCTTGCACAAAGCAATTTGTTGCCGTCAGCGCGCGATTTAACGGGTGCAAAGATACACAATATTTCTTAAAAATCAATCACCCCTCCCCTCTTTTCTTTAAAACTTTTTCACTTTTCCCCTGTTTCAGCACATCGAGTTGACAATTTTAGCAGTTTTAAATCTTAAAATTGACGCATTTCCATACAATAGCCAAGCCCTCTCGATTGGAGTTATCAACAACTTTCCAAAGGGTTTTAGTGCTACCAGGCGACGAGCTGGCATAATTACACAAAAGCTTGCCAGAAACCCTGGCAAGCAATTTGTGATGTCAGAAACTCTGTGGGACGAGTATCAATACCTCGTACGAGTATCAATACTTCGTGAAGCTATACTTTTCGCGAAGCACCTGCTGCTCGTCATTCGTGAGCGAGGTGAAGTAACCCTTCCACCCTGGACAGAAGTTGATGTGCCAGCGCCAGAAGCGGCCGAGCAGAGACTTAGGATTCTGTTCGTAGTTTGCGCGGAGCTTGCAGCTGGCGCATGGTTTCTCGTTTGCCATATTGTTGTTATTTTTATTGTTTCTTAATCAATCTTTTTAGTCGCTTCACGCCCTCTACTCCCAAAATGGTGAGGCCACCGTATTGCAACGTCTTGGCCATGCCAAAGAGCACGAACCAAAGCACGCTCTTTGCACCTGCACTGATAGGCAATGCCATCTGGGCGAAGGAGAGGATGTAACAAGGGATGCAGCTGAGCAGCACTATCACACCTGTGCGAAAGGAGAGTGTACCAAGCCACGCTTTCAGTCTGTAGAGGAGTTGCTTCATCACAGCAGTTTCTCGATGGCTGGAGCCAGCACCTCCTGCGTAGCTGTAGGTTCGAAGCGCTCCACGACGTTGCCCTCACGATCGATGAGGAACTTGGTGAAGTTCCACTTGATATCTGGCTTCTCAGCATAAGCTGGGTCGGCCTGAGAGAACATATTGTGCAGAATCTCAGTCAGCGGATGAGCAGGGTCGAAGCCAGCAAAACCCTTCTTCTCCTTGAGCCAGGTGTAGAGGGGCAGTTCGTTCTCACCATTGACTTCAATCTTCTTGAAGCGAGGGAACTGGGTATTGAAACGTAAGGTACAGAACTCCTGTATCTCATCGTCGGTACCAGGGGCCTGAGCGCCGAACTGATTGCAAGGGAAGTCAAGGATCTCCAGACCCTTCAGCGCGTAGGCATCGTAGAGCGCATCGAGGTCGTTGTACTGTGGCGTGAATCCGCATGCTGTGGCAGTGTTGACGATGAGCAGCACCTTGCCTTTGTACTGAGCCATAGACTGCTCGTTGCCCTTGTTGTCAACCACTGTGAAGTCGTAAAGTTTACTCTGTGTCATAGATGTAGATGTAGTTGTTATTTGTGTGTCACTTGGAGTGTAGCCCAAACAGAAAGCCACGGCTACTGTGGCGAACGCGAGCACTATCAGGCTCGTCCATACGCGGCTGATGGTGCGCAACCGGTCGTACCAGAGGCTGTTGTTCATGCCCAGCGTCTGCAACGAGCTCCAGATGCCATGGTTGAGGTGGAACCAGAGGGCAGCGAGCCATACGAGGTACAACGTTGTATAGACATAACCCATGAGCGTGTGTCCACCGATGCCATGGAAGGTATTGATGATGTGATAGATGCCATTTGTTGCCAAGGCTGCATCCTCTGTGCCAGCCAGCTCAGCAAACATCATCTTACTCCAGAAGTTATACAGATGCAAGGCCAGTCCCAGCACGATGATGGTACCCAGCGAGAACATGTTCTGGCTCGACCACTCCACGTCGCCCGGGCGCACTCGGATGTCGTACTTCTGAGGACCGCGTGCCTGCAGATTCCAGATGACCAGATGCGAAGCCAGGCCGAAGTGTATCAGCACCAGAACACCAAGGATGATGGTAGCCACTACAGCATACCAGTTGGCGCCAAGGAACTCGCAGATAGCATTATAGCCCTCGGCACTGAAGAGCGCCACCACGTTCATGGCAGCATGGAAGGTAAGGAACAGCACAAGTGCTGCACCGGTGACGGCCATGATGACTTTACGGCCGATGGAGGATTTGGTTAGCCACATATTTTTTAATTACGAATTACACATCTGTCAGTTCCTGATAAAGCCTATGCAAGCGTTTGCGCACATGCACCACAGCATAATGCTTGCGCGAAAGGAGCGTATTGGTTGGTACCTGCATCCTCTCGGCAGCTTCTCTGATCGAGAGGCCCTCTATCTCGGTAAGTTGTATGGCTCGTCGTTGCTCTTCAGGCAGTTCGGCCATGGCCTTGTCGAGCTCCTGCCACACCATCTTGCGCAGCAGTCGCATGTCAGGGTTGTCGTTGTCATCAGCTATCATGATCTCTGAGAGGTCACCCAGGAAGCTGTCGTCGCCATGATCCGACGCAGCCAGCTGCAACGACTCCTCGCGACGCTTCTTGTCGTGGTTGACTATCAGATTGTGGGCCACCGTGTAGAGCCACGACGTCACCTGTGCTATGGGGTTCTCCAGCATGCCTATGGTGCGCACAAACTGGTAGAGCGTATCCTGCACGATGTCATCAGCATCTTCGCGGTTGCTCACCCTCCCTCGCACAAACGATCGGAGCCTGGGCGTCTGCTGCTTGATGATGGCATCAAGTTCCTTATTCTCCATCAGGTGCTGATTCTGAAAGGTCACACTTGTGCATCTCGACAATGCGCTGACGCTCCTCTGGGGTCATGTTCGCCCAACGCTCACGCAGCTTGTTCTGCCCGCCACATCCACAGTGTCCGTGACCATGATGATGCCCGCCGTGGTGATGTCCACCCAGACCGAAGCCTCCTAAAAGCAGTTTGCATAGCACCAGCAGACCCACTGCCTGCCAGAAACTCAGCATAGGCAAGCCGAAGATCTCGGGCATCAGCCAGTTCCAAAGCCACATTACCAAGCCACCCAGCAAGGCAGCCATCACTACAAGGAAGAGCGGTATGAACACGAGATGTTTCTGCATTATGGTCATAATTCCAACAGTTTTTGAGTTCGACGTACGAAGGGGGCGGAACATTTCGAGCTGTCAGCATGAAAACTTTGCGCGGCTTAATCAGAAGCCTCCCACTACTGCTTTAAAACAATCAAAACCGTAATATATTTTAAAAAGGAGAGAAAAAAATCGGGAAATATGGAAATAAATGGCCTGAATGTAAAGAAAAATCACAAAAAAGTCGTATCTTTGCACCGCAATCATACCACAAAGGCCATGATGCCCATCCTATGACCGGCAGAATAAAAACCCTGCACCTCACCACCGACCTACGCGATCTGGCGTGTCTGGCCACCTGGCTCGAACAGCTGGCCACCGACTGGCATGTACCCTCCAGCCGGCTCTTTGGGCTCAACCTGGCACTGGAGGAGGCTGTAGTCAACGTGATGAAGTACGCCTATCCCAGTCAGGAGGGTCAACCTGTCACGCTTGTGGCAGAACGCCATCACGCCGGCATCAGCTTTGTGCTCGATGACCAGGGCATCCCCTTCGACCCCACCCAGGCAGCCGCCCCTGACGTCACTCTCCCTGCCGACCAGCGACCCATCGGAGGCTTAGGCATCCTGCTGGTGCGAAACTACATGTCCGACGTCAGTTACTGTCGTTCCGATGGGCACAACCGGCTGTCGATGTTCTTCTGTCTGCCAAACTTGAGACAATAAATTATGCCATAAAAACAACTTTCTTCAGCATTCTCGGCCAAAAACACACGAAAAATAGTCCTTTTTTTGTGCAATCTGTGAATTATCCTGTTCAAACGATGAAAAAAACAGGCGATTCACCGATTGCACATTTCTTTTCATGCATTGCACGATATGGGCCGAAAAAATGCCGTACCTTTGCAGCGTCAAAAAACAAAAAAACGTTCGATACACAACCGGGATTCGCTCAGTGAACACAAGTCCACCACACGAACACAGGCAAGAAACAATACATTTAATAATAATAATTAAAAACAATCTAAAACCCCAGGGGCGATACAGGTGAGCCCCCACCAAGAATATGAAAAAGTTTTTCGCACTCACCGCAGCAGCAATGACAACAATGGCAGCAAGCACCCTGGTAAGCTGCAACGACGATACCCTCGAGGAGATGCAGGCCGCACCACAGGCACACGAAGAGGAGGTTGACGACTTCACCCCTGAGATGGCACGCCAGATCATCGAGTTCCGCTACGACAACATGGGCACCACCTCGCCCAGCCAGTTCGTCGGCGACATCAACTACGGCCCTGCCACCAGCCAGGGAACCCGCGGAGGCATCATTAAGGCAGCTGGCAATCTGATCATGGATTCTGTACTCGAGGCCCTGAAGTCTGAGCCAGCATCATACGCCGTGTCAGCCGTGCTCGACATGATCTTTGCCGACAACGACGGCACCATGGAGCAGCTCAACGACCTCGACAGCAAGCTCGACGACATCAGCGAGATGATCACCGAGCTGAAGAGCCAGACCCTCGACGCCGAGCTGTCAAGTCTCTATAACCAGCGTCTGGAGGAGTTCAACTCACTCGATTTCAACGCCTGCACCCTCTTCACCACATACTACGAAGCTGTGAAGAAGGGCGACAAGCAGGCCATCGACAAGGTGCTCGACGACTGGTTCAGACTCCCTGTCAACAAGACCAACGCCCCAACTGCCACCTACAACTACCTGCTCGCCACCACCATGAAGAACAACTCGCAGCAGTTCTCCATCACCGACATCTACGACTACTGGGTCTATCAGACCACTCCTTGGGAGCACATGGGCTACCAGAAGCGTGACCAACTGCGTCTGAACGACATCTGCGTCTCTACCTCATGCTACCTGCTGACCCGTGCCTACTACGAGAACCTGGCTGCTGGCTCTGGCTCATGCAACAAGGCCATCGAGAAGCTCGACAAGGCCTACGAGGCATTCACCAGCTTCTACAAGGACAACGCCACCGTGGAGCGTCACGACGACAAGCTCATCTGCCAGATCAAGGGTGCACACATCGTGTTCGACAAGGAGCTCGTGGAGCGCGACATGAAGAACCATCCCTGGTGCCCTGACGATACACGATTCACAGGAAATCTGGACATACTGATGTACACCGAAGAGGGTGTGAAATCGAAGACCGTACTCGAGCATTCACTGACCAAGAAGGAGGCTGAGACCATCTTCAACTACTACAAGCAGCTGGACAGCAATATCACCTTCGATGGCATCATGGAGCAGGCTGGCTTCGACACAAGCATCCTGAAAGAGGGCAAGACTCACGTGATGACCCTCCAGGCAGGCTGCCACAAGGAGGGCGAGAGCATAATTAACCGCAACTACTTCATGTACTTCGACGAGGTACTGGTAGGCAACGGCAGCAAGCCATTCTTCAACAACTGGAAGGTGGGCTGCATGTGGATCGATAAGACAGGCATCAAAAAGAGCTACGAGCACTATCGTCACTGGGATCATTACTGCAGCGAGGACAGCCAGTACTTCCGCGTAAACATCACCGATCGCTACAATGGCATGTATCCTATGGACAACGCTAACAAGTAATCTGCAGACACAATAGCAATGCATATCTTCACCGAAGAGGCTGGGGCTTTCTGCCCCAGCCTCTTTATGTGTGATTGTCAACTTCACATTCTGTGACAATACACTTCAGGAGCTCCAGTCATTCTGCAGTCATCCTGGCATGTCTGGCAAGATTGACCACTCTTGTTTACGGGGGAACACGTTATGTCGTTTGGGGCCTTTACGCCATACGAAACATCCAGACTGACAGAAAAATCCTTGCAAAACGTCCAGAATGCCACTAAAAACTTTGCAAAACGTCCAAAATTCAACTAATATTAAATAAATAGACGTTTTGCAAGTCGCGCATTAAAAGAAATTTTGTAAATTTGTGCACGAAATATGGCATTCTCTCATCCTTCGATGATTTCATGTACCTACGACAAATCATAAAACGATCACCATAACTTTGGTGGTTACACGAACTATTTATTTTATTCACTTAATAAATACTTAACGTATGTTAGAAAAAAAGAAAACTTTTCAGCAACCTAAGATGAAGGTTGTTGTGTTAGAACGCAGAGACCTGATCTGCACAAGTAGTAGCATGGCTAGTCAGCAGAATGAAGACTATGAAGAAGAGGAAACATCAGGTTGGTTTTAATCTATAAAATGATGATGACAACAATGAAAAATTATACATTCATGGCTGTGGCAGCAATAGCTGCGCTCAGCAGTTGCTCAAGCGACAATGACCCAATCGTAAACGAAAACAACAGCAAGCAGCCTCTTGTCTTCACCGCTACTATGGAGGATGGGGCTACCCGTGCCACCCTTGATGGCAAGACTCCAAGCTGGGATGCAGGTGATGAGATCGTCATCGTAGATATACATTATGGTCATGAGTATACCACTGCGACTTATCAGGCCGATGCCTCTGGTACTACCACTACTTTCAGTCCAACAGCTGGGGAACTGGAAACAGGAGATTATCACTCGTATGACGCTTATTTCCCAACCAGTATTTTCCAAGGTGCAGCCAGTTACGGACTCATCCCAACTACCCAAGTCTATACTCCTGGCAAGTTCAATATGCCAATGCATGCGTCAAGTGATAACACAGACCTTCAATTCAAGAACATCTGCTCAGTGCTGGCAATCAATGTCACGAACAAATCCATCAGCACACTGAAGTCAATCAAAGTAGAGTCAGACAGTCCTGTGAGCGGTGACTACCAGACCTACACAGAAGACAAAACTAGCGCAATTCCTCCTTATCCAGGAGAGGGCACGACCTACAATTACGTAGAGTTGGTGAGTGAAACCCCAGTGAGCCTTGACGCAACGGGTACAACCTTCTATATCGCTATCTATGTAAAGGAGTACAATGGCTTTACCATTTCACTTTCTTCTGATGGTACTAACTATTCCAGAAAGATGGTTACAAAGAGCGGCAAGACGATTACTACAAAACGCAACACGATCTATCCTATCTCCTTTGCCGATAATACTGACCACCCAGAGTATGTTGACCTTGGTTTACCAAGTGGCTTGAAGTGGGCAACCGTGAACGTCGGTGCCAATGCACCTGAGGAGTTCGGCGACTATTTCGCATGGGGTGATCCAGAACCATACTACGAGGAGGGCCACGCTCAGGATAGTCCAATTGAGAACTGGAAAGAAGGCAAGTCTACTGGTTATGAATGGACTAGCTATAAGTGGTGCAACAACGGCAATAGAGGATACTTGAACAAGTACTTAGATAATGGCGACGTTCTCGAACTAGATGACGATGCAGCCCATGTCAACTGGGGTGGCTCATGGCGCATGCCAACCAGAGAGGATTGGGACGAACTCCTGAATACAGATAATTGCACCTGGACACGTACCACTCTGAATGACGTGGACGGCTATGAGGTACGAAGCAATAAGGCTGGTTATACTGATAATTTCATTTTCCTGCCTGCTGCGGGTTATCGCAGCTATTACAGCTTCGTACATGGCGGTGACTGGGCCAACAACTATTGGTCATCGACGATTAATATATGGGGTTCAGGCGTGAACTTCGACCCTCACCAATATGGTATGTGCCTTTCATTCAATCTTCAAATGCATCGTCTTAGTTTGTCCTATGAGGACCGTTGCTTTGGCATACCGGTTCGCCCTGTACGCCCATAATTTGAACTGCATGAATACGAATCTATACTTGCCAAATTAGGACGAGTACAAATTATTACCAGCAGCAAGCAGATAAAAGGTTTGCTGCCCATCACAAATAACTCCTGGATTATCTTCTAATCTGGGAGTTATTTGTTATCAGTTAAGAAAAGGGCAAGTCATTATTTGGTACGATTGCTGAATTTCATTCCTCGGGAAACCAACTATAATGTTTCAACACTTTTTGACAAAGGCTTATCTTCGACTGCAGTTTCGATTTGTCCAGATGCAAGAAAGCCAGAGACAAGACGCATGAATACGTCGCATTTCTTGCCAGAAGCGCTGGCTGACTTTTTGAGACGTTGTGCAGGCACAATGACCTGCCAGCACTCCGAGCAAGCTGTTGTGGACGCACAAAAGCGTGCCCGGAGTGCTGGCAGAAAAATGTGGACGCACAAAAGCGTGCCAGAGCTGCTGGCAAGGCGTTGTGGATGCACAAACGCTTGCCAGAACTGTGAGCAAAGAATTGTGGCTGCACAAAAGCATGCCCGAGGCGCGGACAAACTTTTGTGCAGCCACAATATTAAAATTCTAAGTCGAGAGGGATTACAGGGCCATCAGCACAAGGATCTGGGCTACCAGCACACGCAGGAACATGGACAGAGGATAGACCGTAGAGTAGGCCACAGAGGCCTGGTCGTTGCCACAGATGCTGTTGCTATAGGCCAGGGCCGGAGGATCGGTCATGGCACCACTGATCATGCCAGCGATGGTGAAGTAGCTGCGATGGAACACCATACGGGCCACAACACCCATAAGGAGGCAAGGCATGAAGGTGATGAGGAAGCCATAGAGCACCCACCAGTAACCACCATCCATGACAGTATCGACAAAGCCTACGCCTGCACCCAGGCCTACAGCTGCCATGAACATGCAGATGCCTATCTCGCGCATCAGCAACATGGCAGAGTTGGTGGTGTAGGTGACGATGTGGAACTTAGGGCCATAGCAGCTGAGCAGGATGGAAACGATGAGCGGACCACCAGCCAGACCGAGTTTGACAGGCACTGGCATGCCCGGGAAGAAGATCGGGATGGAACCCAGCAGCACACCCAGGGCAATGCCCAGGAAGGTGGAGAAGAGCATAGGCTGATCGAGACGCTTCACGGAGTTGCCCAACATCTCCTCGATGCGCTTCACATTGTCGGCCGAACCTACGACGGTGACGCGGTCGCCCAGCTGAAGGATGAGCGAAGGACTGGCCACAAGTTCGATGCCTGCACGCTTGATGCGGGTGAAGGTGACGTGGAAGGTGCGACGCAGGTCGAGGTCGCCCAAGCGACGGCCCTGCATCTTAGGATTGGTGACCACGACGCGCTCGGACACGAGGTTGTTGTGCTTATCCTCGTCCCACTGACGCTGATCGACGTCGGTGAGCTTGCGACCCAGCAGGACGGTGTAGGCCTCGACGTCCTCAGGCTTGGCCACGATGAAGAGGCGGTCGCCCATATGGAGCGAGGTGTCGGCCTTGACAAGCTCGATGTTCTCGGTCTGACGACGCATCAGACGTGTGGCCACGATTTCGCGACCTGACAGCTGGTTGATCTGCTGCATGGTGCGGCCACTGACGCCCTCGTTGGTGACCTCGAGGGTCACGGCCTGCAGCTGCTCGGACTCCTTGCGGCTATTGAGCTCATAGAGGCGCTGCTCGTTCTTGTAGTTGATGCGGAAGATGCTCCTGATCAGGATAATGGAGAGGATGATGCCTACGACACCCAGCGGATAGGCCACAGCATAACCCTGGGCGAAGATGGAATTGGAGGCTCCCAGATGCATGTCGCTATAGGTCTGCTGCGCAGCACCCAGGCCAGGTGTGTTGGTGACAGCACCATAGAGCACGCCGATCATGGCCAACAGATCCTCACCAGTGACTACATGGATGAGGTAAGCAGTGGCACTGCCGAGCAGGATGATGCCCGCAGCCAACAAGTTGAGCGAGACGCCACCCTTGCGGAACGAGGCAAAGAAACCAGGACCCACCTGGAGGCCGATGCTGAAGATGAACAGGATCAGGCCAAACTCCTTGACAAAATGAGAAGTGGTGGCATCAAGCACCAAACCGAAGTGACTAGCCACGATACCTACGAAGAGAACCCAGGTGACACCGAGTGAAACACCACCGATCTTGATGCGCGAGAGCGCCAGACCAGCAGCAATGGTGAGCGCAATGAGAATGACGCTGTGTGCCACGCCTGGATTGAGAAACAGATTACTTAACCAAGACATTATTAATAATTATTTGTGTAAAAATTCGGTCGCAAAGATACAGACAAAAACGGAAAAATCCTTTCTTAATTCCTATTTATTTTCAATACTTGCAATCGGGGGCAGCGATTGACAGACGGAAATAGCTTAATATCAGCCGTCAAACGATTATTCGCTACGGAAGGCATTCCAGCCTTGAGCCTTGAGAGAAATCTCAGAGTTGCCATCGCGCGTGATCATGGCAGCACCGAGTTTTGGATCGGTGATGTGACCGATCAGACGGATGCCCTGAATCTGCTGAATGAGGTCATGCTGGGCCAGGGGCACGGTGAAGAGCAGCTCGTAGTCCTCGCCTCCATTCATGGCAGCTGTGGTGACGTTGAGGTTGAACTCCTCGGCCTGCACGGCAGTCTGATAGTCGATGGGGATGCGCTCCTCATAGACCCGGCAACCCACATGGCTCTGCTGGCAGATGTGGAGCAGCTCGCTGCTGAGGCCATCGCTCACATCCATCATGCTGGTAGGCGTGATGCCTGCCTGCTGCAAGGCTGCCACGATGTCCTTGCGGGCCTCGGGCTTGAGCTGACGCTCCAGGAGGTACTCGCGGCCCTCGAAGTTGGGACGGAAGACGGGAGGGTTGGAGGAAGTTGAAGGGTTCGAAGAGTTGTTGCGCTTCCAGTCGTTGTACTCCTGGTAGTAGATGGCCTTCTCACGTTCGAGGAGCTGCAGACCCATGTAGGCAGCACCCAGGTCGCCCGACACGCAGATGAGGTCGTTGGGCTGGGCGCCATGGCGATAGACAGGCTTCTGGGCCACACCGATGGCGGTAATGGAGATGGTGAGACCCGTCATCGAGGCCGAAGTATCGCCACCCACCAGATCGACACCATAGACGTCGCATGCCTGACGAATGCCAGCATAGAGCTCGTCAAGGTCCTCAACCTTGAAACGCTTAGAGATGCCCAGCGAGACAGTGATCTGACGAGGTGTGCCCATCATGGCACAGACGTCGCTCAAGTTGACCACCACGGCCTTGTAGCCTAAATGACGAAGCGGACAATAGGTCAGGTCGAAGTGTATGCCCTCGAGCAAGAGGTCGGTGGTGACTACCAGCTGACCCTCCTCGGGCGAATGGGAGATGACGGCACAATCGTCGCCAACGCCATAGACCGACGAGGGCTGCTTGAGGGGAAACTGCTCGGTGAGGTGACGGATCAGGCCGAACTCACCATATTCACTGATATCCATGGAGGAAATGTATTGAAAAGAACTGTTAGCTTCGCTTGATCATCTCGCTCATGATCAAGGTCATGAGGGGCTGTGACTCGTTGGCAGCCTTCTGTACCTCCTCGTGACTGGCCACCTCGGGCACTCCGAAGCCTCCCAGGTCGGTGATGACAGAAACGCCGAACACACGCATGCCAGCATGATGGGCAACGATGACCTCAGGCACTGTGCTCATGCCCACAGCGTCGCCACCAATGGCACGGAAATAACGATATTCAGCACGGGTCTCGAACGTCGGACCTTGCGTACCCAGATAGACACCCTTCTGAAGGTGGATGCCCTTCTCGCGAGCGATCTGCTCGGCCAGACGGATAAGCTCAAAGTCGTAAGGCTCAGACATGTCGGGGAAACGCTCGCCCATGGCAGGATCGTTCTTGCCACGCAACGGATGCTCGGGGAAGAGGTTGATATGGTCCTCGATGATCATGATGTCGCCCACGCGGAACGAAGAGTTGGTTCCACCAGCAGCATTCGACACAAAGAGGGTCTCGATGCCACAGGCCTTCATGACACGCACAGGGAAGGTGACCTCCTTCATGCTGTAACCCTCGTAATAATGGAATCGGCCCTGCATGGCCATGATGTCCTTGCCTCCGAGCTTGCCAAAGATGAGTTTGCCCGAATGGCCTTCGACGGTAGAGACTGGCATGTTGGGAATCTCGCTATAGGGGATCTCGAGCTTGTCTTCGATCTGAGTGGCTAACTGTCCGAGGCCTGTGCCTAGAATGATGGCTGTCTTGGGGCGACTCGTGGTCTTGCTCAGGATGTACTGGGCGGTTTCGTTGATTTTCTGGAGCATAGGTAATAAGGGGTGTTAAGAATTCCTTGGCTTGTTCACATAGTCGAGAATCAGCTGGTCGAACTTCTCCTCCTGTTTCTGCAGGAAGAAGACTTCGGTGGGCAGATAATAGATACGCTGACGCAAGTCTTCGGACACAGCGGGATGATCCACCAGACGCGAAGCATCCTTCTCGGTGGTGATGATGACGGCCTTGTTGCCACTATCGTTCGTGCAGTAGCCTGCGCCATTCACGCCATCCAGACGCTCCTGAATGGTCTTGATATCCTTGTTGGAGAAATGATGATGGTCGCTGAAGGTGAGGATGTCGAGCAGACGGTAATGGGTACTGACATACTGCTCCATGACCTTCGGATCAGCAATGCCTGCCACGATGAGTACCTGGCTCGAATGGTCGATGTCGCAAGGCTGATTGGTGGCCAAATTGACCAGACGACCATAGCGATAGGCACTGTAGAACACGGGCTGTTCGATGTTGGTAGGCAGATTGCCCAGGATCTCGGTCTCCTCCTCGCTGCGCAGGGCTCCAGGGCACTTCGAGACGAGCACGATGTCGGCTCGGCGAATGTTCTGAGCAGGCTCGCGCAGACGACCAGCAGGCAGCATCATGTCCTTGTAGAGGATGCGGTTGTAGCTGGTGAGGCAGATGGTGAGTCCTGGCTTCACGTAACGATGCTGCATGGCATCGTCGAGCAGGATGACACGAGGGGGCACAGGCAGCTTCAACAGTTGCTGGATGCCATGCACTCGCTTGGCATCGACTGCCACGATCAGTCCAGGGAACTTGCGATAGAGCTGGTACGACTCGTCGCCCAGCTTGGCAGCAGTGATGCCAGGGCCAGCCAGCACGAAACCTGAGCTCTGACGCTTGTAGCCACGACTGAGCACAGCCACAGGTCCGATGCCATGGCGCTGGAGGAGATCGACGAGGTATTCGGTATGCGGTGTCTTGCCTGTGCCACCAACAGCCAGATTTCCGATGCAGATGACCGGAACCTTGTCTTCAAACGACTCAGAGTGCTTGACTCCATTATCGAACATGCGGTTGCGTGCCCACACGCCTAAGCCATAGAGCCAGGCGAACGGAGCCAGCAGGGGGATGGTATGCACTTTGGGCAAATACATGGCAAGAGGGAGAATTTTAATTTTTAAAACTCAACAGCATCGAACGAACGAGCCTGTACGTGGTCAGCATCCTGCAGATGACGGATGAACTTGAGAGCCTCGCGGTCGGCTGGCATGGTGCCAGTGATGATGTCGGCAATGCGCAGGCTGATGTCGTCGGCCTTCTCGTCAAGCAGCTCCATCATGATCTCCATAGAAGACTTTGGACGTGGCCATACGTCGCGAACGCAGTCAGCAGGATTGAGCTCAGCCAGCTCAGCAGCCTTGGCAACAGCGACCTCCAGACCACCCAGCTCATCGACCAGACCATTGGTCAAGGCATCGGTACCAGTCCAGACACGACCGCCTGCAATGGCCTTGATACTATCCTGAGCCATGCGACGACCATCGGCACAACGCTTGGTGAAGAGCTCGTAGAAAGAGTCGATGCCCTTCTGCACCTGTACGCGCTCGGCCTCGGTGACACGACGCATGGTGTTGAGGGTTCCGAACTTGTGTGTCTTGACCTCCTCGAAGTTGACGCCCAGCTTACCAGAAGCAAGGCCGCTGTAGTTTGGAATTACGCCAAAGACGCCGATCGAGCCAGTCAGGGTGTTGGGCTCAGCCACAATATGGTCGGCCATACAGCTGATGTAGTAACCACCACTGGCAGCATAGTCGCCCATGCTCACTACGAGAGGCTTGCGCTCCTTGAGGTCCATGAGAGCCTTCCAGATCTGCTCGCTGGCGAAACCAGAGCCACCAGGACTGTTGACGCGCAGGACAGCAGCCTTGATGCTATTGTCAGCAGCCACAGCACGGATGTCCTTGATGAGATCCTCGTAGTAGATGGCATCATCCATGCCCTCGCTCTCGGAAGCAATCTCGCCCGTAGCATAGATCACAGCGATCTTCTCCTTGCCAAGAGCAGGGAAGAGCAGGTCGTAGTTGTTGAGCAGCTGCTTGGCAGTCACAGCATGGCCTTCGAGACGGTCAGTGCCCATCTTGTCGAGCAGGATCTGCTCCACGTCGGTCTTATAGAGCATGGCATCGACCAGGCAGGTCTGAGCCAACTCGTCGGGCTGCATGTAGCTCACAGCCAGGTTGGCCAAGCTGTCGAGCTGAGCCACAGTGAGATTGCGACTGGCAGCGATGTCGCCCATCATGACATTCCAGATGTTGTGCAGGTAGGTCTCGGTCTGCAGATAGTTAGCCTCACTGATGTGATCCACCATATAAGGCTCTACTGCACTCTTGAACGAACCCACGCGGAACACCTGCATCTCGACACCCAATTTGTCGAGCAGTCCCTTGGGATAGGTCAGGATCGACGACATGCCATCGAGAGTCACCTGACCGATGGTGTTGACATAAAGAGAATTGGCAGCAGAGGCCACATAATACTGGCCAAGCTGGTAGTTGTCGTTGTAGGAGATCACCCACTTGCCTGAGTTACGGAAGTCGACCAAGGCATCATGCAGCGCCTCGTAGGTAGCAGGCGATGCGGTCATGCCATCGGTATTGAGGTAGATGCCAACAATGTTAGGATCCTGCTTGGCGCAACTGATGGCGTTGAGGTAGCCACGCAGGCTGAGGTCGTCGGCCAGACTCACGCCTCCAAGCACATCGAAGATGACTGGCACGGATGCAGGCACCTCGGAAACGACGGAGTTGATCTTGAGCAACATCACTTCACCTGGCTTGGTAGTGACTGGAGTATTCTCGTTAGAGGAAGTAGCAGCAGAAATGATACCCATAAACACACAGGTGGTGAACATCGTGCAGATGATTCCCACAATGATCATACCGACAATGACAGCCAGCACGGTCTTCAAAAATCCATTTTTCATTTGTCAATCTTTATTTTATTCTTGCATTCATTGAGAGGTTCACGCACGAAGTCACGCTGCTGGATCAGCGGATGTGGCACGGTAAGGCGATCGTCCTGATATTGGAGATCATCGTACAACAAGATATCGAGGTCGATGACCCTGTCTGCATAAGGCTCGCCCGGACGATGCTTGTGCTTGCGCCCCAACTGACGCTCGATGTGCTGCGTGACATCGAGCAGGGCCAGAGGCTCAAGTGCGGTGCTATAGGCAGCCACAGCATTGGTGAAGCCATGATCGCTGCGAAAGCCCCAAGGCTCGCTCTCCACATAGTCCGAACAGGCCAGCTCCCTGCCTACCTGCTCGCACAGCAACATGCGTGCAGCGTCGAGGTTCTTAGGGCCATCGCCCAGGTTCGAACCCAGTCCTATATATATAATATGTGTCATGACTGATGGGTGGAGGGCATGAACTAATCCGGAAGGATCAGCATAGCGTCGCCATAGGTACCAAACATATAACCCTCCTTGATAGCCAGTTTGTAGGCTTCCATCACGAAGTCATAGCCACCGAAGGCAGCAGTGAGCATCAGAAGCGTAGAGTATGGCTCATAGAAGTTGGCAACCATGCAGTCGGCAATCGAGAAGTCGTAGGGTGGGAAGATGAACTTGTTGGTCCAACCAGAGAAAGGCTTGAGCAGTCCGGTAGTGCTGACCGACGACTCAATGGCCCGCATCACCGAAGTGTCAACAGCGCAGACACGATGACCTGACGACTTCACTTTGTTGACACGCTCAGCCAGTTCGGGGCTGATGATCACCTCCTCGGAGTCCATCTTGTGCTTGGTGAGGTCCTCCACATCAATCTCGCGGAAGTTGCCATGATTGCTGTGCACGGTGATGTAGTCGAAATCCACACCCTTGATCTCCATGCGTTTCATCAACTCGCGACTGAAGTGAAGAGCAGCCTGAGGAGCTACCACACCGCCCTCGTTGCGGGCAAAGATGGTCTGATAACGCTCGCGGTCGGTGAAGGGATGATCATCATCGACAGGCTCGTCAATCACGTCACGACGCTCCTTGAGCGACGGAGGAATAGGAGTCTCGCCATAGCCATAGAGCGTCTCGATGAACTCGTCGTGAGGTCCATCGAACAGGAAACGCAGGGTACGGCCACGTGAGGTGGTGTTGTCGATTACCTCTGCTACCAGGCTCTCGTCTTCGCCAAAGTAGAGCTTGTTGCCAATACGGATCTTGCGAGCCGGATCGACCAGGACGTCCCAGAAGCGGATTTCAGGATTCAACTCGCGCAACAGGAACACCTCGATGCGTGCTCCGGTCTTCTCCTTGTTGCCATAGAGGCGGGCGGGGAAGATCTTGGTATCGTTGAACAGCACCAGATCCTTGTCATCGAAATACTCAATGAAGTCACGGAATATCTTATGCTCTATGCGGCGGCTCTTCTTGTGGAGCACCATCAGACGGCATTCGTCGCGCCTGTCGCTGGGCAACAATGCTATACGCTCCTCGGGGAGCCTGAATTTGAACTGAGAAAGCTTCACGTTATGTTATATTTATATGTATTATGTTTTTTCTTGGATCACTAGTCACTCAAGTTATCCACAACTGGCACCTCAAGTGCCCACTGCTCAACGTTGTCGATCTGCAGGCACTGATCGACGTGGAACTGGCCCACGCGTGTCCTGCGCAACGCTATCAGGTAGGCACCACTCTGCAAGGCCTGACCTATGTCGCGAGCCAGGGCACGGATGTAGGTACCTTTCGAGCAGACCACGCGGATGGTCATGTAGCTCAGAGTGTCAGGGCTGACATCCGCCCCCGCCTCCTGCTGCTGTTCGCGCACCTCAGCCTCAGCATTGCCACGCGGAGCAATGCCCAGTTCCTCGATGCGCTGCCGACGTCGGCCAAACTCCTTGATATCGACATTCTCGCGAGCCATACTCGCCACTTGTGCTGCCTGAGGCGAGTGGATGCCCTGATGAGGCAGGTGCAGGTCGAGCAGCTCTATCTCGTCGATGACAAGTTCCTTGGCCTTCAGCTCCACCTCCTCGCCCTGACGCACATAGTCGAAGGCTCGACGACCCTCGACCTTACAGGCTGAATAGACAGGTGGCACCTGCCAGATGCTGCCCTTGAACCTGCTGAGCGCCTCGATCACAGAATTGCGTGTGATGTGCTCGGTGGGAAAGGTCTGGTCGATGGGATGCTCGGCATCGAACGATGGCGTAGTACAGCCCAGACGCAACGTAGCGATGTACTCCTTGGTGCCTGCCTGCAACACGTCGATCTGCTTGGTGGCCTTGCCTGTGCAGATAATCATCACGCCACTGGCCAGAGGGTCGAGCGTGCCAGCATGACCAACCTTGAGTTTCTTCACGCCCAGGCGGCGGCTCAGGTTGTTACGGACCACTTTTACCAGATTGAATGATGTCCAGGTCAGAGGCTTGTCGAAGGCGAGCACTTCGCCTTCAATAAAATCGTATGGCTTCAAGAGGATTGCAGTATTGATTACCGATTATTGATTGCTGATTATTAATTACAGGTCACGCCAAGACGAACAGCGTGAAGAGGCCTGCCAAGGCGCAGTACATGGCGAAATAGATGAGCTTGCATTTCTTGACCAAGGCAATCATCCACTTGCAGGCAAAGCAACCGCTGATGAAAGCAGCCACAAAACCAACCAGCAGGGGTATCATGCCTATGGGCTCCTCGATGCCATGCTCGGCCAGATATTCGGCCGAAGGTGCCACGATGTGCTTGAAGTCGAGCAACGCCTCGCCCAGGATGGGAGGAATCACCATGAGGAACGAGAACTGTGCCAGCGACTGGCGACTGTTGCCCAACAACAGGCCAGTGGCAATAGTAGAGCCCGAACGTGACAAGCCAGGCAGCACAGCCAAGGCCTGTGAGACGCCAATGATGAAGGCATGAAGGGGTGAGACCTGTTCGCGTGGCTGTGGCTTGTAGTAATGGGTCAATGCCAACAGCGCTGCGGTGACCAGCAGGCAACAGCCCACGACGGGCAGGATGCTATCAGCATAGAGCGCTTCGATGCTGTCCTTGAAGCAGAGGCCTACCACACCCACAGGAATCATCGACACGATGATGTTGAGCGCATACTTCTGTTCCTGATTCAGCTGTCCGCCTTGCAGTGGCTTGAACAAGCCTGTCAGAATCCAGGCCACCTCCTTCCACAGCACGACCAGCGTGGCCAGGACCGTGGCCACATGCACCACGATGTCAAATGTCAGGCCACCTGCCTCAGCTCCCTCGCCCAGCAGTGCTTTGCCTATCTCCAGATGTCCGCTCGACGAGACAGGAAGGTATTCGGTCAGGCCTTGCACCAGGCCTAAGATCAATGCTTGCAACCAATCCATGGTAATGAATAGTTTTGAGTGGAGTGTTTAGAGTTTGGAGTTCTTGCCCTTGACACAGATGCCCACGATCATGAGCAGGTAACCAAAGAAGCAGATGTTGGGGCCATAGATGACGCGAGCATCGCTAAAGACCTCCGGGTTGAAATGTTCGGGTGTGCTTGAAGCTCCACCAGTCATGATGAAGCCCACCAGAATCATAAGGGCAGAGATGCCCATGATGATAAAATTGATTTTGCCTAAACAAAGACGCATATTATTTACGATTTACGGATTGACAATTTACGATTGACGATTTACGATTGACGATTTACTAATTGACGATTGACGATTTGCGGCTTACATCAGGTAAAGGTCATCGACAGAACGACCTAGATAGCGATCGCAAGCGTACCAAGCTGCCAGAGCTGGGATCAGGATGCCCAACGACACTACCGTGCCAACGAGTATCATGAGAGGCACAGGATGAAGCAGTCCCTCGGACATGACAGTAATGAAACCTTTGCTCATCGCACCATAGACGATGGCTGCCAAGGCTATCAGGGCGAGCAAAGAGGCTATCAGGCCACACAGCACATGCGTCCGGATGAACGGACGACGGATAAACCAGGATGTGGCGCCCACCAGTCGCATCGTGTTGATCAGGAAGCGGTCGGCATGAAGCGACAAGCGCACCGTGTTGCCAATGAGCGAAATACTGATCAAGAGAAGGGCTGCAGCCAGCACAGCCAGCGCCATGGCCACACGACGCAGGTTATGGTTGACGTCATCGACCAGCGTGCTATTGTAGTCGATGGATGCGATATTGCGCTTGTAGGTCTGTCGCAACTCCTGCACAATCTGGGCGATGCTGTCACTCACAGCATAGTCCGACTTCAGCTTGAGCTCCACCGTAGCTGGCAGCGGATTGTAGCCCAGAAACTCCTCTGGGTTCTCACCCAGGTCCGCCTGCAGCACCGCCAGCGCACTGTCGGGGCTCACGTACACAGCCTCGGCTGCATAGTCGGCACGAGCAATCTTCTTGGCCATCGTGGCACCATAGCCATCCTTAGCGCCATCGCTCACGGTGATGGTGATGGTGAACTGCTCACGCAATTCACGAGCCATACGCACAGCCATGATCCCGCCCATGGTCATCAGACCCATGACGAAGAGCACGAGAGCTATACTGATGGTAGTGGTGAACTTGGCACCAAAGAACCTTTTCATTTCTGTTCCGGGGTATAACAATTAGTGGTTCCAAAGAGGCGAAACTCTCCAAAATCGGTGCAAATATAATACAAATTTGTGCGAAATCCAATTTTTTTCATTTAAAAAGGTAAAAAACCGGGTAAAAGATGCTCGTTTTTGCAAAATAAGCACTATTTTTGCGCCAAAATATCTTGCATTATGGCATTTTCACAAAATAACTTCACTGGACAGCAGGCCACTCCTGTCACCACTAACCTCATCATCATCAATGTGCTGATGCTGGTGGCAGACACAGTGCTCGGGCAGAAAGGAATCGACCTCGGACACATTCTGGGCCTGCATTACTACGACGCTGACAGCTATCATAGCTATCAGATGTTCACTTACATGTTCATGCACTCCGGATTCAGCCATTTGTTCTGCAATATGTTCTCGCTCTACATGTTCGGACGTCTGCTCGAGATGGTGTGGGGTCCGCAGCGCTTCCTGATCTACTATCTGGTGTGCGGTGTGGGCGCTGCCATCGTGCAGCAGCTGGCCTGGCGTCTGGGCATCATCGACACATGGCTCACTCAGATCCGTCTGCAGGACGCAGGCTTCACCTATGGGCAACTCGTCCAGGAGGGCGGCCGACTGCTCAACCAGCTGGTCACCGTCGGTGCGTCGGGCTCGGTGTTCGGCATCCTGCTAGCCTTTGGCATGATGTTCCCCAATGCCAGGATCTTCCTGCTTTTCCCTCCCATCCCGCTCAAGGCCAAATGGCTGGTTCTGGGCTATGGTGCCTTTGAGCTGCTTGCTGGCGTGGCTGGCACTACGGGCGACAACGTAGCCCATTTTGCCCACCTCGGTGGCATGATCTTCGGCTTCCTGCTCATCATGCTCTGGCGCAATGAACGTCGCCATGAGTTCTAAGTTTTCCACCCCTAATCCTGCATTCATGCTCAAATACAAGCAACTCCCCATCTACGGGCAGATCATCTATATCTCTGTTTGTGTCTTCGCACTCACGCAGCTGTGGCGACTCGTCTGTCTGCTGTTCGTGGTGAGCGGATACCACTGGCAGTCGTTCCTGGCACTGCCTGCCAACATCAACGACTTCTGGTTGCGCCCCTGGACCCTCTTTACTTACATGTTCTGCCATGCTGACATCGGGCAGAACGTGTTCCACATCATCTTCAACATGCTGTGGCTATGGTGGTTCGGCCAGATGTTTGTGCGCTATCACACCAGTCGACAACTGTTGTCGCTCTACCTGGTGGGAGGTCTGTTTGCAGGTCTGTTCTTCCTGTTGGCCTACAATGTCTTCCCCTATTTCCTCCTTGAGCGACAGTCAGCCTGCGTGGTTGGAGCTTCGGGAGCACTCATGGCACTGATGGGTGCCGTGGTGATGCAGCCCAGCCAGATGGTGGGGCTCAATCTCATAGTGCGCACCGTCCCCATGCAGATGCGCACGCTCACCATCATCGTCATGGCGCTCACGCTCTTCAACGGAACGGCCGACAACTCTGGCGGCCTGGTGTGCCACATTGGTGGAGCCCTGTTCGGCCTCATCTATGGTCATTACTACCAGAAGGGACGCGACATCACAGCCTTTGCCAGTCGCTGGACACAGGCGGTCCAGCAATGGATCCACCAACTGCGCCGCCCTCGCATGACAGCCATGCGTGGTGGCCGTCGTGACCCCATCGGAGCTGAGAAGATGCGCGACATGAACTACAACGCCGACCGTCGGCAGCACGAAGCACAGATCGACGCTATACTCGACAAGATCAGCAAGCACGGATACGACGGACTTTCGGCCGAGGAGAAGCAGATGCTCTTCGATGCCTCGAAAAAGAGAAACAAGTAAACGATGCCTAAATCCAGCAACAAAAAACGCACTAAAAGCAGCAACAAGTACAGTCGTAAGGGTCGCCTCATCTGGGGTAAGATCCTCGAGGCTTTGCGCACTGCTTATCACAGCGTGATGGCCACACTCACCATCATGTTGTGCTTCGTCATGCTGCTGGCAGCCTATAGCGACTATGTCAATCCGCAGTGGATGGTCTATCCCTCCTTTCTGGGCATTGGCTTCGGTGTGCTCCTCGTCGTCGCACTGATATGGGCCATCGTGCTGCTGGTGCTGATGCGCAGACGCTGCCTCATCGTCATGGGCATCACGCTGCTCATCATCCTGCCTCCCCTTTGGCGCTACTGCCCCATCCATCCTTTTGGTGGCCCCTCGCCCATCACCCAGGTCAAAGGGCTTGACGGACGCGAGCGCCCCATCGCCGTGGATAGCCTGCGCATCCTGACCTACAACACCTGCGCCATGGGGCAGACTCACCTCTCCAAGATCAAGGAGAAGATACCCGTCATGGACTTTGTGAGCCAGACCGACGCCGACATCGTCTGCATGCAAGAATATGCCTTCACGCTCAGCAAGGGTGGCCATACGCAGGAGCAACTGCGCTCCACTCTGCAGGAGCAATACCCTTACTACGACTTCACGCCCAACGACAGGCGCAAGGCCATGGGCATAGCACTCTATTCCAAGTATCCCATACGCAAGGCTCAGCGCGTCGATACGCGCAAGCAGGGTTATTTCAGCTGCATGTACTATCAGCTCGAGGTGCAGGGCCGTCGCATTGGTCTGATCAACATGCACCTGCACACCAACAGTATCAAGCCCAAGGACCGTGCCCTATATGACGAGATGATTGACCACTTCGAGCCTGACAGCCTGGGCCGAATCCGCACAGGTCTGCTCCTCGCTCTGGGCAATGCCTTCCGTCAACGTTCGGACGAGAGTGCACGCATAGCACGCTTCCTCCGAGAGAATCACCCTGAGGGTATGCCTCTGCTGATATGCGGTGACATGAACGACACCCCCATCAGCCACTGCTACCACACCCTCAGCCAGGGACTCTCCGACGCCTGGCAACAGGCAGGCACAGGCTATGGTATCACCTACAAGGAACACCATTTCTGGTTCCGCATCGACCACATCCTCCATTCGCCGCAGTTCCGCACACTCAACATACGAGTACGACGTGACATCCCCTACTCCGATCATTATCCACTGCAGGCCACATTGCAGCTTCTGCCTGAACTCTGATCACCCTCAACTTCAATCATGATCTTCAATCCATACGACATACCCGCATTCCCGACACCTATGCACACCACAGCCGAGGCTCTGTCCTGGGCTCCCGTGCTGCTGCAGGACAACGTGGGCATCGTGCTCCTCGTGCTGCTATTCATCATTGCAGACCTGCTGGCTTGGCATCCCAATGGCGTGATGATCCACCAGCTGGCATGGCTGGCCAACACACGCAATGCACGTACTTTCGAGGCCTCTGCCGTCATCTACCCCTGGCTCAAACCCATGCTTCTGAACCAGTATTTCGTCTTTTTCAGCCTCAGCTGCCTCCACGTCGTCGACCCAGACATGGCGCAGCTCCTCTACACTCTCCGTCCTAAATCCTGGCCCCTGCTGCTCGCTTGCCTGCTCATTCCCTTAGGCTGGTTCCTGCTTCAGAAGTTCCTCTTCACGTGGTTCTGCTATCTGTTCGGCATCAACGATCGACAGATCATCATGAGCCGATGCTACACTGCCACCCACATCGTGCTTGCGCCACTCACCACAGTCGTCTTCATCAGCATTCTCGCAGGCTCTTTTTCGCCGCAAACCACGTTCATTTTGCTCGCCACGCTCTTCATTTTATCACAAATAGCATTTATTTTCAACGGATTTAAGATTTTTTGCACTAATTTTTACGCTTTTTTCATAATAATTGTGTATCTTTGCACGCTCGAAATTGCCCCATTATTGGTATTTTACACCAAAATCTTGGCATGAAAGCCGAGTGAACGACAACAATTAGCGCAAATGAACATCAAAAACATACTGGTTTCACAGCCATATCCATCGTCTGAGAAGTCTCCATATTTCGAGATCATCCGCAAGTATGGCGTGGAGCTCACCTTTAAGCCATTCATCCGAATCGAATCACTTTCCACCAAGGAATTCAGAGCGCAGAAGATCACGATCCCGAACTACACGGCCATCGTCTTCACCTCTCGCACCGCAGTCGATCATTTCTTCAAACTGGCCGAAGAGCTTCGCGCCAAGCCCAACGAGGAGATGCAGTATTTCTGCCTCAACGAGACCATCTCACTCTACCTCCAGAAGTACATCGTCTATCGCAAGCGCAAAGTTCATCACAGCAAGGTAGGCAAGATTGAGGATCTGGCACTCGTTATGAAGAAGCACAACGGTGAGAAGTTCCTCATGCCCGTGGCCGACGTGCACAAGGAGGACCTCACCTGCTTCACCAAGGCCAAGGTCAATGTCACCACTGCGGTGATGTATCGCACAGTCAGCTCCGAGTTCACCCCTGAAGAGATTGCATCCTACGACATGCTCGTCTTCTTCACCCCAACAGGCATCCAGTCACTCTACGACAACGTGCCAGACTACGAGCAGGGCGACCAGCTCATCGGACTCTTTGGCCCCAGCACTGCCAAGGCTGCCGAAGCCAAGGGTCTGCGCATCGACGCACAGGGTCCCACACCCGAATGCCCCTCGATGGCTGGCGTACTGATGAATTATCTGCAAGAGAATCTCTAACGGCAAAGAGTTTTGAGTTTCGCACTTGCAAAGTTAATAGCAAACCCATGCACCAGTTCACACTACCGAAAGCCGAACGCCTCTACTTGCGCGAATCCATCAGCGAGCTCTTCGCTAATGGGTCTTCGTTTACGGCCTTCCCCTATCGCGTAGTGTATCTGATCAAACCCGAGCCATCGGCCGAGGAGGATGCCCAGCAGTCAGCAGAAGGACCTGCAGACAAAGCGGCCAGAGAGCGACAGGCACGCTGTGCCATCATGGCCATCGCCCCCAAGAAGCGCTTCAAGCATGCAGTGGATCGCAACCGCGAGAAGCGCCTCATTCGCGAGGCATACCGCCTGCAGAAACTTCCTCTTCTGGCCCAGCTCGAAGCCAGTCACAAGCAGATGGAGGTGGCCTTCCTCTACGTTGACAACAAGCACATCACCTTCGAGGAGGCCCACACCATCATCGGCCGCGCCATCAACCGTCTGGTCAAGACCGTGGCCAGATCTTGCTCTTGAGTCTCACCTTATTCTTCTTCCCATGAAGGCTCTCCTCATTTCCATAATCCATTTCTACCAGCGTCACATCTCCCCCTTCACCCCACCTGCCTGTCGCTATACTCCCACCTGCTCGCAATACACCCTCGAAGCCATACAGAAGTACGGTGCCCTGCGAGGCTCCTGGCTCGGTCTCAAGCGCATCTGCCGCTGCCACCCCTGGGGCGGCTCAGGCTACGATCCGGTGCCATAAGCCGGGGACATTAGCAAACATAAATCACATGTATATCAGCAGATTCTCGAATGGAAGAACTTCTGATCCTATGCAACGAACTTCAAATTTCTGGGGATACGTCCTCGGCTGTTTAGCCGCCATCAGCTACGGCATGAATCCGTTCTTCGCGCTGCCATTGCTCAATGCAGGCATCGAGGCGCACAGTGTTCTATTGTTACGTTATCTGACAGCCATCCCGATGCTTGCTGCTATCATGCTGATGCGTCGGCAGAGCTTTGCCCTGCGTGGACGGCAGTGGCCAGGGGTCATCGTGATGGGCATCATGATGGCCTTCTCTTCGCTTGGATTATACGTCAGCTATACCTTCATCGGAGCATCGATAGCCTCCGTCCTGCTCTTCATCTACCCGATACTAGTGGCCGTGATCATGACAGTAGGCTTCCACGAGCACACCTCATGGCGAACCGTCGTCTGCATCGCTCTGGCCACCCTGGGCATCGGACTCCTGTATCGTGGCGAGGGCGGTGTAGTGCTCGATCCCTACGGTCTGCTGTGGGTCTTTGTCTCTGCCCTCTCCTACGCCATCTATCTGGTGGGAGTCAACCGTCCGCCACTCCGTGGCATCCCGTCGTTGCGCATGACCTTCTACGTCATCTGCTTCGGTGTCCTGCTCTTCATCCCATTCAGCAGCGGGGCCTGCTGGCAGGTCTTATCCGACAATCCCCACCTCTGGCTCAACGTCCTCGGCATGGCCTTCTTCCCGACGGCCTTCTCGCTGCTCTGCACCTGTGCTGCCATCACGCGCATAGGCAGCACACCTGTAGCCATCCTCGGTGCCCTCGAACCAGTTACAGCAGTAGCTATTGCAGTCACGGTGTTCGACGAGCACCTCTCCCCTCGCCTCCTGCTGGGCATGACGCTCGTCATCGTAGCTGTGACGATGATCATCGTACGCAAAAGAGAAAAGAAACGATGAAGATAATCCGATTTGGTGTCAAGTCGGACTATCTGGCATCTCGGGAATCAACACACCGTACGAAGTGTTGATTTTCGGCATCTACAGAGGGGCAAAACGTGCAGCTTTTGCCCCTCTGTGCATACAAAATAGTCCGAGCTGAAGTCAAGTCGGACCATCTGGCGTCTCAGAGATCAACACTTTGTACGTTGTGTTGATTTCCATCACGCACAGAGGGGCAAAATATGCAGCTTTTGCCCCTCTGTGCATACAAAATAGTCCGAGTTGTAACAATATCGGACTGTCTAGCGTCAATGAAATAGTTGCAATCTGCTCATCAATCAGCGGCTGGAATAGACATAAAAAAACCCGCTATACGCATCTCTCGATGTATATAGCGGGTGTAGTAATAAAAACAATGAGTCCTATATTATTTTAGAACAAGATCTCCTGGGTTCGGAAAGTTGATTACTTTACTTCCCACTCGAAGAGTCCGCAGGAATACTCGGCTGGCTGAACGACTTCGAGCTTGACAGCACGGGTTACAACTGGGTCGAACTGTACGGTGTTGGATACACCCTTGTTAAGAGTGAACTTATCAGGGTTTGCGACAGGATGCCACTGACCTTGCTCATCGGCATAATAGATGTTCCAAGACTTTGGCACGCGACAGCCTCCCCAAGGAGCATCGTCGAACCAATAGACGGTAGAAGACTTGATCTCGGTAGCCTCTGGGAGGGTATAAGAGATCCATTCAGTAGTACCCTGCTCTGGCCACCAGTGATAGTATGGTACAGAACGGTCGTTCTCATCCTTAGGAACAAGACGGTCGTTAATGGCATCGATAGAAGTAACCATGTGCGAAGCATCGATCTTGCTCTGTGAGCTGAGTGTAGGTGGCATGGTTGGAGTGGTGGCACGGAGTTCCTGTGGCAACCATACGGCCATCGAACCAGAACCACGGTGGTTCCAAGCATAATAAGGAATGAGGTTGACCTTGACGGCACGGGTCTCAAGTGCACCCTGGTCATTGAACTTCAAGACCTGAGCATCGGTGGTGAGGGTGGTGATAGGGAAGACGTAATCCTTGCCGTCCTTCTTATAGGTAAGATCTTTGCTGTCCACGGTGAAATGAGGATTCTGGTTGACGAGGATGCTGCGAACGTCGAAGCCCTCATTGTCACAGAACTCTGCACAATAAACCAATGGGCCACGCTCAACGCTGACACGACCACGGTCAGCTTCTACCTTGGCATTGGCACGTACAACACGTGGCTCCATGTCGAAGTGAATCTGCACCTTGTCACCAGCCTTCCACTTGCGGTCGATCACCAGATAACCGGCTTCATTGATCTTGCTCTCGACCGGAGTGCCATTGACAGAAATGGTGTAGCCGAGACGCTTGCCATCGACGTAGGTATAGAGGTCGCTAGGAACTACATCGCCACGTACCCAACCTGGGATGCGGATGTTCATGGCAAATGGAGCACTACCCTTCTTGACGGTGAGCAAGATATCTCCATCGTATGGGTAACCTGTCTGCTGCTCAAGGGTGAGCTTGCGGTTAGCTACACGAAGCTCTGCCGTATTGCCCATGAAGAGGTTGACAAAGAGGTTGTTATCCTTCACTGCATAGATGTAACCTGGGAGCGAAGGGATGAAGCGGCAGATGTTGCTTGGGCAACAGGCGCAACCGAACCACGGCTGACGCTGATGCTGGCCGATGCTCTCCAATGGGTTTGGATAGAAGAAACCGCCACCATCGAGCGAAACGCCTGAGATAAGGCCATTGTAAAGTGATCGCTCGAGCACGTCATAATACTTCGATTCGCCATGAAGGAGGAAGAGACGGTAGTTGACATAGACGTTACCGATGGCTGCACAGGTCTCGCAGTAAGCCGACATGTTAGGCACCTCATAGTTCTCGCCGAAAGCCTCACCGTTAGAGGTGGCACCAATACCACCGGTGATGTAATACTTCTTCTCAACGATGTTGCTCCAGATGCGGTCGATAGCGTTGATATAAGCGGTATCGCCTGTGAGGGCGGCAACATCGGCCATACCTGCATACATATAAGAAGCACGTACGGCGTGACCTACAGCCTCATCCTGCTCAATGACAGGCTTATGCGCCTGACTGTACTCATCAGTGCGGGTGGTATAGCCACGCTTGTCGAGGAAGAACTTAGCCTGTTCGAGATACTTCTTCTCGCCAGTAACCAGATACAACTTGGCCAGAGCCATCTCGGCAATCTGATGACCAGGAACACGTACTACCTGATCGTTGCCCTCACCGATCTCACGGCATACACAGTCGGCATAGCCACGGGCAATGTCGAGGAAAGTACGCTTGCCGGTAGCCTGATAGTGAGCGATGGCACCTTCGACCATGTGACCCAGATCATAGAACTCATGGCTAAGGTCTTCAACGAGTTCCCAGCGATGCTCACCAGCCCACTCATGAGGGTGCTTAGGGTTCATGGTGCGGCTGGTATAAAGGTAACCGTCAGGTTCCTGAGCTGCCTTGACGATGGCCAGGACACTGTCCATGTACTGCTGAGCAGGGACGATGTCGGTATGCCCGTGGCGCTCGATAGCCAGCTTGAGGTTCGGGAAGGTCTGCAAGAGGTATGAGCAACCTTCAATGGTCTTATAGACATCCGTATCGTCGAAAGCAAGACCGCCTACGGTAACGGTGTCGGTGTTGGCACCCTGCAGGTGCTGGGCAGCAATCTCGAAGTTGCGGTAACGACCCGTCTCTTCGCATTTAGAGAAAGCAAGAGGTACGGTGGTCTCTCGGCTGGCATCAAGACGCTGGCCCCAGAAGGTCTGAGGGGTGATCTTGACTGAGGTAAATGGCACAGGGGTGATAGGATAACCACCCGATGAGGTGTTTTGTGCGACGAGTGGCAATGCAGAAAGCAAAGCCATAGAGGCGAATAGTTTTTTCATTTTATGATGTTCTTTTGTTGTTTGTTCTTTTGTTGTTAGCGCAGGCCAAAACTTTTAACTTTTCACTTTTCAATGCAACGGTTCCAGAGCTTGAGCGAGTGCAGGTAGCCTGTGAAAGGCCATTCATGTTCTGCATTGCGGCCAAGAGTGACGAACTGAACAGGCTTGACCATGATCTGAATATCACGCTCGCTGATGAGCTTGTCATTGATATAGACACGTTCCATGCGGCCATCGAAGCAGGCGTAGATGTGTGTCCATTTCCCTTCCAATCCCTTCATGCCAGGATCGTTGGCTTCTGGGCGAGCCGGATAACCTACATCTTCATACCAGCCATAGTGGTTGATGACACCACAACGTGGTTCGGTGCCGCTGATGAGCATGATCTTCTCCAGCTCGTCGTGCGAGGTGGTGAAGTCGGCAACACATTCATTCTCTTCCATCTGAGGGTTGAGCACCCAGGCATCGAGTGTATATGGAGTATTGTCACGCCACTGCGCTGGCATCAGGAAGTCAGATGTAAAGACGGTGAGGCTGTCGAAGTGGAATGCCTTGCGACCCTCAATCTCCTCTACAAGGAGTGGTGCATCGTGCATCTCAAAACCTCCTTCCAACCCGTAGTTCTGAATGTAAGGGAGGGTATCACCAGCCTGATAGTTATCGGCTGAGATAGAGATGAGCGGAGCGTCGGTCTCAGTAATATCCACAGGTTCTGGCCACTCATAGTTGTCCTGATCTTCACAGGTAGCAAAGACCTTGACGTTCCAGAGAGCACCTGGATAGCCTACCTTCTGTGCACCCAGGAAAGTGATGCGAACGTAACGGGCTTCGGTATTGCCGACATCGACCTTCGGAGAACCAGCATGACGGTTCTGGCTACGGTCGGCAAACACTTGCCACTGCTGGCCATCGGCAGAAGTTTCGATGAGGTACTGATAATACTGCGTGCCATACTCCCATTGAGTCCAGACGGTTTCGATGTGCTGAGTCCTGCCCAGATCGATCTGCAGCCATTCGCGGCCATTGGTGCGAGGACGCCAGAGAGTGCCATTGTTGTCATCAACGGCGTATGCTGGGACAAAATCCTTGTCGTAATGCGACGAGGCGCTAACCTGTGCACAATAGGCCAGATTCTTGTTTTCTTCACTATGACCCAGGGTTACTCCGCTATGTGTAGGTGAGACAGGCTTGATGCGGCCACGGCGGTCGAACTCCAGCTTGTCAATGCAGATCTGACGATGGAAGCCACGGGTAGAATGCGGATTGTCATGACGGTGATAGACGATGTAGTATTCACCATCGTTCTCAAGGACAGAGTGATGGCCAGGGCCATGCACGGTGCCATCTGCATTGGTCTTGAGGATAGTGCCCTGATATTTATAAGGCCCCATAGGGTGACGTGAAGTAGCGTACTGCACATGATAGGTCTCATCGTGGCATGAAGCGCTGCTATACATAAAATAATAGATGCCATTGCGCTTCAGCACGAAAGGTGCTTCGAAGAAGTCGGTAGCCTCGGTGTTCGGTATGAGGCGTGTCTCAGTGAACGTCTTCATGTCCTCGGAAGCCTTGCCGACGCCACAGCCGAAGCCATCATAGATGCCCCAGGTGCCCCAATAGACATAGACCGAACCATCGTCATCAACAAACGTCTGGCCATCGAGCGTGATGACTCCGGTAACATATCGGTCATAGACCCAGATAGGCTGACCCTCATTATCGTAGTCCTTGCCCAAAGCCATGCCCTGAGGACCATTGGCGGCACTAAGCTGTGCGATACCCTCGCCCAGCAGGTTGTGCCAAGGGCCAAGCGGCGTGTCGGCCTGACCGATGTAGAGGTTGCAGGGCTGGCAATAGACCATGTAGTACTTGCCGTCTCGCTGCATGACATCTGGAGCCCAGATCCAATGCGAAGTCGGCCAGTTCATAGGGCGGAGTGTCCAGTTGCGGAAGTCACGGCTCGTCCAGCACTGAGAAGGACCGAAGCCCGCACCACTGCCATCGGTAGTGGCATAGAGATAATAGGTATCGCCGAACTTCTTAATAGTAGGGTCGGCAAAGTATCCAGGGATGAAAGGATTGCCGGCTCCAGGTGTGTTGTACGCAATCTCCTGCGCCTGCAATGTAGAGGTAAAGGCGGATAGAGCGAGGAGAGTTGTAAATAACGTTTTCATGTGCATGTTTTATTTATTGCTTCACAATTCTGATGGCAAAACCGCCACCAGGAGCGAGGTGAATCTGTTCTTTTGACTGGTTATTGATCTGCATCTTCTTGACCATGTAGTCCTGCGCGTTGCGGTCGGCATTGATGCCATCGCATACGAGGGTAGCCTGATAAG
>JAZQQU010000105.1:0-28186 GCA_045629225.1 Bacteroidales bacterium
TGTCAAAGAACATAGTGCCTAGGATTTTAGATTTATTAAGCAGAATAAACCTAACTTCCTGAGGAACGATTGTTTAACAATATAAATTTGAAGTCAAATCACACGTACAGCTGCTTCTGGGGGTGTGGGAAACTTCAGTAACTTAATAAAAACACCAGAATATGAAAAAACAATTCCTTATTGCACTGTTTGCCTTTGCTACGTTGATCGGCAAAGCCCAGGTGTACAATCCCGTAGAGACCCAGGTCGATGCTATGGGTAACACCATCACTACGCAGCGAGTCATCAATCCTGAGACTGGCGAGGAGACCCTCTATTCCACCTTCCATCGTGCTGATGGCAAGGAGGTGCCAGCTATTGTGGGCACTGAGGTGCCTGTTTCTGCCAAGACCTCTGCTCCGGTCAGCAAGACTTCTCCAATGAGAGCTGCTGCACAGGAGAAGCAGGTTGTCACTTCAGGCTATATTGGTGATGATGCATTGTTCACGATGTACGATGATTATTCGGTTGTGATTTCGGGAACGGGATCTATTTGGCATAGAGGTAGCCTTAGCCAGGGTCCTTCAGGAGCGTCTATTGATTCTAATTGTGCTCAATGGTTGGAATATTATAAATCATTTCAAAGCATTGAGATCGAAGAGGGCATTACAGGTATTAATTCGTGGTCATTTGCCGGCTGTTCTTCATTGGTTTCAGTCTATATTCCCAGTAGTGTCGAATGGGTGAGTAGACCCTTCGCAGGTTGTACGAGTCTGAAGACGATTGAAGTCTCTCCCGACAATGTTTACCTGCGTTCCGTTGATAATGTGCTCTACAATGCAGACCAAACCACCTTATATGCATATCCAGGAGGAAAAGAGTCTTCTTCATTTTCTGTTCCTTCTACTGTGCGATACATCAGTGATTGGGCATTTGGTTGGAGTTTCAATCTAACCTCTGTATCCATTCCTTCAAGTGTGAGTGAAATTTGTAGTTTTGCTTTTGAAGGCTGCACCTCTTTGACTTCATTAAGCATCCCCATTAGTGTAACGTCTATTGGTGGGAACATTCTTGAAGGTTGCAGTCAGTTGTACTATCCTGTTTATACGGACAAGATATTCGTCAAGTTGCCAGAAAGCTATAGCGGGCATTACAACGTTCCTGATGGAATTGAGACAATCGTGGGAGGTGCCTTCAATTACTGTAGGGACATCACCTCTGTTACTGTGCCAAATAGTGTTACTGATGCAACTGGTGTGTTGTTCCAAGGATGTTCCAGCATCGAAGGTCCTATCTATAATGACAAGTCATTCTTCTATCTTCCACAAAATTGGCAAGGTGAGTATGAAATTCCTTCAGGCATCGAAACCATTAACAGCTATGCTTTTTGGGGCTGCACAGGCTTAACCTCTGTGGCCATTCCTGAGGGTGTGACTACGATTGGAATGAATGCGTTTCATGGCTGTTATAATCTTCAGTCCATTCAGCTCCCCTCGAGCATAAGATCCATTTGCGAGAGCGCTTTCTATCGTTGTCCATTTGAGACTGTAATTATTCCTGAGGGTATCACGACCCTTAGCTCTTATGCATTCCACGGGTGTGATAGACTTCAGTCGGTGGAGATTCCTGCAAGTGTAACGAACATTGAAGAAGGAGCCTTTTGGGATTGTCCAATGCTGAATGATGTTATCAATCATTCTCCTATTCCACAGAGTCTGAGAAAAGAATACGAATGGTACGACGATCGTTTCTGCACTTATGGCACCCTGCACGTTCCCGAAGGCACGAAAGAGGCTTATCAGTCAGCAGAGGAGTGGAATCGCTTCACCATCGTCGATGACTTAACATGGGGCGCAGATGTATCCGACATGGATTATGCCCTCTACTTCGACGAGGCACAGGTGCGTAGCAACAGCGAGGTTGAACTCCCTCTCTTGATGAAGAATGCAAAGGGCATCACCTACTGGCAAGCTGACCTTGTGCTTCCTGAGGGTGTGAGTGTGGCCACTGACATGTGTGGCGATTATGATATCACCCTCTCTACCGAACGCACAGAGGACTACTACCACAGCATCAGTGCGAGGGAGCAGGCTGATGGCAGCATTCGCATCATCTGCAAGTCTTCTACCAACCAGACCTTCTCAGGTTCCGATGGTGAGGTGGCAATCATCAAGCTCAGCATCGGTGACCTTGGCTATTGTGCAGCACTCCCCATCAGCCTCAAGAATGTGCAGATGGTGGAGCCCAACGAGACTCCTCACAACCCTGCTGACCTGACGGGCAAACTCCTTGTCAACACCTTCTGGCCGGGTGACGTCAACGACGATGGTACCATCGACGGACTCGATCTGGTGGCTATTGTCAACTTCATCCTCGGTGTCGAGATTGAGGGCAACATCGCTCAGGCTGCCGACATCAATGGCGATGGAAACATCGATGGTGTGGATTACGTGGCTGCTGTGAACCTGATTCTCAACCCATCGCAGAAGGCTCAGCAACGTGCTGCTAAGCATGACGATGCTGCCTCCTTGACCCTCGAGGGCCTCTCCATCGAGAACTTCGCACTGCAGGTTGATGGTGTCATTACTGCTGACATCTGCCTTGATGTCGCCTTGTCCGACCAGTACACCTTCACGCAGTTCGACCTCCAACTTCCCGACGGATGGGTGGTAGCAGACTACGACAAGGCTGAAGGCATCGAATACAGTCACTCACTCGTGATGCGTGACATGGAGGATGGTCTCTGCCGCGTCCTCGTCGCCTCCTCCTCTAACCAGTTGCTGCAGGGTGGAGCAATGATTCACCTCACACTTCAGGCCGAAGAGCCTGTAGCAGGACAGACCCTCAGCATTGGCATGAACAATCAGTTGCTGGTCATGACCGATACCACCACTGCACGTCCAGAGGCCAAGACCTTCAGCCTGACTATGCCAGAGACCACAGCGATTGAAACCATTGGCACCCTGCCTGCTGGCTCACAAGTCTTCAACCTGCAAGGCCAGAAACTGAACAGCGCAGATGGAATGAAGGGCATCGTGGTCATCGGTAACCAAAAGGTCATGATGTAACTCAAGTTTCGCAAGCTTCAACAAGTCGTTTCGAGCCCTCGGATTCCTTGCCAAAACCATCTGGCAAGGAGTCCGAGGGCTCGAAAGTCTTCAAGAGCAACATCGCTCCTGATTGCAATTTCAATTTTGCCGAAAAATCCTCAAGATGCTTTTTTTTTGAGTATCCATCAGTTATTCTCCCCAATATTTTGCTTATGTCAAATTAATGGAATATATTTGCAGCACCAAAAGTGTAGCACCAAAAGTGCTGTAAAATGTTAACTGATTTAACATGTCGATATGATTGAACCACGCAATCCTTTCCTTATATACGGATATCATAGTCCTGCCTATTTTTGTGATCGTGAGGCTGAGACTCAAAAACTCATTACGGCTCTTCGCAATGGACGCAATGTCACGTTGATGAGCCCTCTGCGAATGGGTAAGACAGGCCTTATCAAGCAGGCTTTCTATCTGATGCAGCAGGCGGACAAAGAGGTGGCTTGTTTCATCTGTTTGCTGCCCATCACATGTCTCAATCAGGCATCACTCTTCCTCAAGAGATCTATCATAGTCTGTACCAGCGCTTCGATGGTCATACGTGGTATGTACAGAATCTGCTCAACCATATCTATGAGGCTGCTAGTCCCCAGATCAGCAAGCATATAGTCGATGAGTGTCTGCAAGAGATTATTCTTTCAGAGGCCGATGACTTCGCACGTCTTTATCGCATGCTTACTGCCAATCAAGCCCAGCTGCTCCATGCCATTGCCCTCGAAGGGGTAGTTCCTGCCATCAATGCTAGTCAGTTCATCACATCGCATCATCTCAAGGGCACCAGCAGCATAAACAAAGCATTAGACTTTCTCATAGCAAAGGAATATGTCTATTCCACCGACCAAGGTTACATCGTTTACGATCGTTTCATGGGCCTTTGGCTTCAGACTCTCTAGCAGACATCCGTAATTACCTTTTCGTGCCCTCGGATACCTTGACAGAACTTCTGGCAAGGTATCGTGCATTCACAACACTCTGTCAGCATAATAGACCAGCCACAGTGTAGCATGAGCAAAATGTCATGCTACGTATTCTTGAATCCTAAGCTAAAAATTGATTGTAGTTTTTGCTCTCGCATACCTGAAAAAACACAATGATTAAAAAAAATGACACGTTCAGGTCATTTTTTTTTCCTTATAGTTTGCACATTTCTTAAAAACTCCGTATATTTGCCGCGTCAAAGAGCCACAACGGTGGAGCAACTCTACGACGCATTTATTGTTAGAAAGACGCTTACACGTCGCTATCTTCTAATCTGAAATTCTCGCAAAATTTCAAAATGGTATGAAAGATACGGCAATGGTAAACGTCCACAGAAGGTGTATTGATACGCTTTCTTTCCACGTCCGTGAGGATAGGAGGGAGGGTATATAAATATCGCACGGACGTGGGTCGATTACGCATTGCTTATCCCATACCATAGGCAATGCGAGAAGCCTCAGATTAGGATAAGCAGGAAAGTAGGAGGCTCCCGTCTTTTTTTGTATCTATAATACTATGGATAGAGCCCCATAGTAAACACGCTCTATCCATGTCAACATCATCTATAACATATTATCGTCCAGAATGGACTTGTGGCAGATACAATGCACAAGTCCATGCTGCTATTTATTATAACCTGATTGAAGGTTTATGTTATTATTTCGAAGATATTTCAGCAGATGTAGTCGGCAATGCATTGATGGCTCCTCGTAATGGGATTATTTCAACCAATGAGGTCGCTAAGAATACAGGTGTTGCTGAAGATTCTATTATTGAATTTTATGAAGAACTGAAAGGTCTTAATCTTCTTACTGATGAAAAACCGACGCAAGAAGCAATTGCGAATTATCGTCATGCTATCAGCGAATTCTTCTGTAATCAATCACAAACCAGAATTCAAACTACAGTAGATAAACTTCCAATGGCTGTTTCAACTGCAGAAATGGATTATTGTGACAAGGTCGGTGGTGTTACAAATGTTATGATGGAGCTTACTTATAACTGTAGTGAGCAGTGTATTCATTGTTATAATCCTGGCGCAACTCGTAATGACGACGAGAAGAGCGGTCGTGGCAATAGAGATGAACTATCTCTCAACGATTATAAACGCATAATTGATCAGCTGTACGATGAAGGCTTAGTTAAAGTATGTCTTTCCGGTGGAGATCCATTTTCAAACAAGTACGCTTGGGAGATTATTGATTACCTATATAATAAAGGTATTGCTACTGATATTTATACAAATGGACAGCGCATTGTTAATGATGTAGAAAGACTGGCAAGTTATTATCCTCGTTTAGTCGGCGTGTCGATTTATAGTGGAGTGGCATCAGAACATGATTACATTACACGTATCAAAGGATCTTGGGAGAAATCAATGTCTGTAGTTCGGCAGTTGTCAGCTCTGGCAGTTCCAATGAATCTAAAATGCTGTGTAATGCGTCCTAATGTAAAACACTACTGGATGGTAGCAGACATAGCTCGAGAATTCGGTGCAGAACCTCAATTCGAAATCAACATCACAGATTCTATTGATGGAGATATATGTGCTCGTTCTTTAAGGCTGGCTCCGAAACAATATGAAATAATACTGCGTGATGATAACATCAAGCTTTATGTTGGCCCTGAGGCTCCAAATTATGGCGGACAACCGAAAGACTTGGATCTTTCTGGATGTGGAGCAGGCCAGAATTCGTTTTGCATCTCGCCAGAAGGTAATTTAATGCCATGTTGTTCGTTTCATTTAGAACTGGGTAATTTAAAGAAGAAATCATTGAGAGAGGTTCTTGCTTCAGAAGAACTCTCAAAATGGCAGCAGCTTACACTTAAGCAATATGAAGACTGCGGCAAGTTGGATTATTGTGCATATTGTAATCTATGTCCAGGTATCAATTTTTTGGAGCATGGCACTCCTATTCGTGCTTCGGAAAACTGCTGCTATACAGCAAGGATACGTCATTCTTTGGCAACACGAATGATGGGTGGCTATGATCCATTGCGTGGGAAAACAGTTAGGCAATGTCTTGAGGAACTGCCAGATTATATACCAGAACGACTTTCAAGAATATATGATAAGCATCTTTCTGATGCGTGAGATAAAAGGTAGGTGGGTAAGTGTAGTTCCCCAAGAAATACAACACACAACACAATAATGCGTACAATTATGAAAGCAGAATTGACAATTAAGAAGGCTTCTCGCGTAGTTACCATGTCTGGTTGCTCTAAGGCTAGCACTTATGGATGTGGTATTGGCTATCGTAGTGGAATTATCTAATTAACACATTTACGATTGAGTGGCCAACCATTCAATCCTATCAATTAAACACAAGAGTCCACTATCTAAAACAAATTTGGATTCATAACAAATGTTTTCCATAGTGGACTCACTTAGAAAATTAGTTATGACATATTTAGATTCAATAAATAGACTAATTAAGGATTCAAATCTGACACTGGAGGAAGGCATAAATCTGAGAGAGTTTACTGATCCTCTAGTTATGAACAGACAATCTTTTCCAACAGAAATCCCAGACAAATACAAACACGTCATTCAGAAGATTACAGAACAAGGGTTTCTATCACAATTAGAAGATATACTAACTCGATCGATCGATTTCGACAATACAGATTTAGATGATGATGTCGCTGGAATTCATTAACGACCATGATTCAATTCCTTGTCTGACAGAAGAGAATGATACCAGCTTGATAATGGACAATACTTATGATGAATATAAACTGTGTTGTATATCTCCTCTGCATGGTCGGAGTTATGTCCTTGGTAAAACAAAGAATGGTAGGTATATTGTTACTAAAGGAAATGGTTTGAATTATACTCAATGGCGATTTCTCAATACTGGAGAATTTGGGAATGATACTTGGGGACTTCTTCTTCTGCAAGATGCTAACCGTGATTTTATAATAGGCAAAGAGGTGGAAGGTCTGGGTATTAAGACAAATCACATGCGCCGAGTAATAATATGTGAAGAAGAACTCACAATAGCTCAGACTAGTGCTATACTTCATCCTGTTTTGCTTGAATACGATGTAGAATGTCCATATCGTATTGAAGATGCCGCTTTTATGACACGAGATCAAATCCTTTCGGAAGTATCGAAATGGGAATCGATGAATACGAAAAAGCGAACTTCTTACAGCCTAATTGCAGCAGATGTTTTGATTAGAAATTTGCGCATTCTTCATGATCATGGCATCCTCCATAATGCACTTACTACTCATAATTATACATGGGCTTTAGAACTTTTGGATTTTGAGATAGCACATTCTCCTAACTATCCATATACGAATGAAGATAATAAACGTCATGTAAAGGACTTCTTTGCTAGAGAGATTCTAGACGTATATAAAATAATAATCTTCATTGCAGGTGTATTACATGAGAAGATTGACTGTGTATTTATCGATTCCATGTTCGCTGATTACGGATTTGATTTGTCTCAATACACAGTCATTCAGAAATTAAAATGCTCATTCCATGCCAATGTTGCGGTCTGCAACTTCCAACCACCTGGCGGTGGTATGTGTGTGATAAGTGTGGCTATCGCATTTGTCCCTCGTGTTTGTCTCGTCATCGTGGCCAATATAGTACTGGAGGCTTCAAATGTAGTCAATGCGCTTTTGGTCAGTTGAAAACTTGATAATTAATAGATTCATGGAAATGGTTAATATAGAAAAAATTGAGGAGGTTTTATCTAATGTTATGCCGCCTCGTACCCAACAACAGTACTTGCGCAGTATTATTCAAGGTGAGGTGGGAAGATTACACCTTCTACCTTGCCAGATAAGAGTTTTGAAGGAGACATCGTTCATAGATGAAGGCAAAGAAACTAATTGTTTTGACCAGATGCATAATCTCATTTCGTCAATGACGGACTCGGGCAATGAACGATTTGTCTGTATAGAGCGATGTAACTATTGCATTCAGAATGGATTAAGTTGTCCTGATTTTTCTTGATTGATGCCATAAAGTCATACAACCAAAGTTTTTAATTACTTATATTCACTTCAATATAAATTGTCCAGTATGGAAAAAGAAAAAGTTATTTCAGAAATTAAAGTTCTTGTCAACCAATACAACAGATTGATTAATGAGAAGTCAAAGCCGAAGTATGGATTGAAGCCTATTAGCTTTTCGGCAGAAACAGGAATGATCACTGGTGAGTTCCATCAGATAACGAACTATTCTATTTGGGAACTTTTTTCAGCTCAAAGTCTTAACCAGAAACTTAATACTATATGGTATGACTTGAATGGTTTGGTGTCGGCTTATGCTACCAATTTTTGTGGCATAAGTAAAGAAGATATGGCCAGAATCAATTTAGAAAAAGAGATTCTGGGTGTAATTGAACAATATAATACTCTTGTTAATCAGGCAAAAGAAAAAGGAAAGACCAAGGAAGGCTATCTGCCTATCAGTTTTGATTTTTCGAATGGCATGTTTGCTAATCCTTGGCATGAACCATATTCTACAATATTTTTTGGCGGTATCGAATCGGGAACAAAAGATCTTTGGCATACTCTGATTGACATGTGTTCTAAGTACATGACCAATATATACCATCTCTCCGAGTTTGAGCTATTACAACGACAGATAAAGTGGTATTTGGGTAGCTGGAATACTTGGTGTGACCATGAAAAGCAATCGTTCCATATAGAATTGAACGAAGATCTTCATAAACTTGAAGGATATGAAATAGAATTTCCTTTCTTTGCTGGTTTTGACACTGCTCAATCTATTGTGTCTCTAAATCACAAATTGTCGGATTTGGTCGATGTCTTAAGCTTGGCTGGCTATTCTGTTGAAGATATGGCATCTGCTCCATTGACAGATAATATGAAGAAAGTGTGCCACAACAGAGAAACACTGAGGAAGAAGATTGCCGAAATTGAAGATTGTGTGGCTAAATACAATAAAGAAGCGAAAGAATGCAAAGTTACTCGGCTTTCATTTGATAAGAACTATTGTCAATTGGATCCTAGTCAGGACGAACTAATTGCTGCATGGGATCAGTTTAGAGCAGAACACAATAGAGATGATAATTTCGCCTTTAGAAAAGCGTCGCAGATGGTCCAAAATTTGCGCGACAAGAATGTCTCTCTATTGCAGAGTATTTTCTACAAGGTGAATGCTTATCATAGTTTAAGTGAAGATACCGAACGGTTAGAGAGGAAGATTAAACGATAGTATTGTTCTGTATTCATGCTCAAAGCCACACTTTCCGACTGGTTCCTCCGTAAACAATATGAGGCTGATCCTGACTGCATCACGATGGACTTGCATGGGAATCCTGCGTTGCCTTGGCAGCAGGAGAGGTGCAAGGAATACTTACGACTTGTTGAAAGCAGGTCGTGGCTTCCTGAAATCATTCATGATGCAGGACGGGTTGGCTTGTGGAATCAGTTCGAGAATAAGTTGATGGTGCCAGCGAAGTTTGAAGAGTTTTGGGACATCCCTGAGCTGTGCACGTATGGCGGGAATGACTGCCTGGAAATCATCACGCGCAGAGGAACAAAGTGGGGATCAGTTTGCTCGGATGGCAAGGGAACGATGCTCTGTCCGTTTCTGTTTGATCGCGTTACTCATTTCGGTTTCGGGTATCTGTTGGTAGAGAAGGACGGTCTGTATGGCCTTTGGTCAAGAGAAGAGGGTTTCCCTTTCCCAATCAAGGCTGAACGAATCTGGATAGATGAAGTGTCGTATGAAATTCGACTCTTTATGAATAGGCAGATTCATTACATCGAGATAAAGTGATGCGTCTGCTTTTCGAGAAAATTACATACTCAATCAGAAAAAAAGCCATGTGAGGTTAGCATTTTGTGCGGTTTTGAAAGAATAATCAGAAATAATTTCCAGAAAACTACCATAACCTGCCATAACCTGTCACTGCCAAATCTGGGTTTCTTATCTTTGCGCCCAGCAGGAGGAAACCCGAGACGTGCCTCGCTCCTGAAGAGTTTCTTGGCGAAGGACTCGACACGCGGAGCTTCACCTCCGAACAAGCGCCATTGGTCAATGTGGTTACATGCGACAAAGTCCTGCTCTGTCATCGCGCCCGACAACAGGCAACGGCAAGCTCTCACCGAGTTATTGGTGCAACCCCAACGCATGTAGGTCCTGGGATGCCCGCGCTGCATTGGCTGTAGGCTGGATGAAGTAAAGCCGAAACTCCACCTCTCTGCTCTGTGTCTCGAAGTTTTCGTATAGAGTAGTTTGCTGGGGAAAGGGCGCGCTATGCAATGATCGTTAACCGCACAATTCTATACATCAATTTTCGAGACGTCGAAAAGTGTATTTGAAACTCTGGCAGACAATTCGAGCTGTCGGATTCCTTGTCAGAAACTCTGGCTTGGATTCCGACAGCTCGAAAAGCTATCGATGTCTGTGGTTGACGATTACTCAGCAAAGTAGCTGTCGCGCAGAGCCATGGTGTGAGGTTCGCCAGTGAGTGCAATTTCGGCCTCCTGTCGGATGTCCTCGCATGAGGCACCAAGGCGGATCATGTAGCGGCCTGGTTCGATGCACCAGTGTCCATCGACATAATAGCCAAGTTGCTGAGGCGAAACGGCCAGGGTGACGGTCTGCTGCTCGCCTGGCTTGAGGGTTACGCGCTTGAAGCCTTGCAACTGGATGGGCTTATGCTTCATGCTGCGGTCGAGTGGCGAAACGTAGAGCTCTACGACTTCGGTAGCCTCCATCTCGCCCGTGTTCTTCACGTCGATGCTCACGTTGAAGCGGTCGCCATTAGTGGCTACCTCTGAGGCCATCTGCATGTTACTATACTCGAAGGTGGTGTATGAGAGGCCGAAGCCGAATGGCCATGCTACGCGTGGGTCGGCCGAGGTGAGTCCGTAGTTGTAACAGATGTTCTCGTGGAGCTCCTGTGCAGGGTAGGTGACGCTCAACTTGCCCGAAGGCGATACGCTGCCATACAGGATGTCGGCCAGGGCGTTGCCACCCTCCTCGCCAGGATACCATGCCTGAATGATGGCAGCACACTTGTCGGCGATGCGGCTGATGACCTGTGCGCGGCCACCGAAGACAACGAGTACCACGGGCTTGCCCGTCTTGATCAAGGCCTCGACATACTCTTCCTGACGACCAGGCAAACGGAGGTGCTGACGGTCGCGGTTCTCGCCACAAAGCATGACGTTCTCGCCCACTGCAGCTACGATCACATCACTCTTGGCAGCCTGCTTCAGGGCCTCGTTCCAGTTGGCCTCCTCACCACTGTCAACCTTGCGGTTCTGGATATGGAAGAGGTAGGCGGTGCGTGGGTCACCGCTGGTGTCAACAACGGTCTCGACCACTTCGGTCCAGTCACAGCCACGGCTGTAGGTCAGGCTCATGCCCTCGGGCTTGCGCTCCTCCATGCCCTGCTTCAGGCCGATGATGCGTGGGTGCAGATCATCCTCGATGGACATCTTCCAGAAGTAACGCATGGCTGGGTAGCTATAGTCGCCACACATGGCCCACATGGTGTTGGCATTGGGGCCAGTGAGGAAGATATTCTTGCATGAGGATTTGGGAGTCAGGACCGAAGGATTGCCCTCGGGGGTAGTGTCGCTTGTGGTGCCCGTTTCAGCATTTGTTGCTTTACAGAGAGGCAGGATGCCGTTATTCTTGAGCAACACGACCGACTGAGAGGCCAGCTCGTAGGCTGTCTGACGCTCGGCTTGGGTGTCGAGCATGATGTGCTCGGTGGAGTAGAGGGGCACACTCTTGTCGAAGAGACCCAGTTCGGCCTTGAACTTGAGCACACGCTTCACTGCGGTGGCCAGAGTCTCCTTGGTCACGAGGCCCTGCTGCATGGCTTCGGGCAGGTAGCGGTAGCTGTTGCCCTCGGGGAAGTCCACATCGTTGCCAGCATTGATGGCTGCTGCAGCACGCTGCACGTCGGTCATAGAGTCATCGACCTGCTCCACTGCACCGTAGTCGCTCACTACGATGCCATTGAAGCCCAGGTAGTCACGCAGTATACCTTGCAGGATGCCACGGTTGGCTACGCACTTGATGCCGTCGCGAGCCATGGCATGGTAGCCAGGCATGAGCGCCTTGCTGTCGGCCATGCGTACGATGGCCTCATGGGGCAGGAGGATTTCCTCCATCAGCTCCTTCTCGTCAGCGTTGCCGCCGCCGCCATAGCCCAGGAAGTGCTTGGTGGTAGCTGCTACACCCTCATGCATGTCGCCATGCTGCAGACCCTTGACGAAGGCAACACCCATCACGGCCGAGAGGTATCCGTCCTCGCCATACGACTCTTCCAGACGGTTGAACGATGGGTCGCGCACCACATCGACCATAGGCGACAGGGCCATGAAACCGCCCATCTGACGCAGGCCGTTGGCTGTCTGCCAGGTCTTGAGCTCGGCCAGCTCGGGGTTGAAGGAGCCAGCCAGGCCGATCTGCTGTGGGTAGATGGTGGCCTCGTAGGTATTGATACCGCTCAGCACCTCCTCGTGAAAGAGGGCTGGGATGCCGTTCGGAGTATTGTGTATCAGCCAGTCCTGCATCTGAGCTACCATGTCGCGCAGTTCGTCAGGAGTCTTGCGGTCGTTCATTGCAAATTGTGAGAAGTGGCCAACGCCATTGGGAATCAGTTCCTCGCACTTCTTCACGTCCAACTGATCGTTTTCGTCGAAGAATTGTGCCAGGTAGATGCCATGCAACTGTGCCAGGCATTCCTCCTGGCTCATGCGGGCGTAGAGGGCGTCCACCTGCTCGTCGAGGGTCATAGGGCCCTGCTGGCACGATGCCAGTGCTGCTGCCATACCGAGTGTCATAAATACAACTTTTGATTTCATTATATTAAATTAAAATGTGTTTTCGCGTCATGTAGTACGTGTTTTTTCGAGCGCAAAGATAGGCTTTTTTTCTGATACTACCAAATTTTCTGCCACCACATGCAGAATAATGTCGTTTTATTTGTCCGATTGCCAAAAAAGCACTATATTTGCGCATCTAAAAATGCCAGATATGAAGAAAACACTCCTCTCCGCACTCCTTTGTGCATCACTCAGCACCCTCAGCACCACCATGGCTCAGGTGCAGGAGGTACCTTATGTGCCTACCACGGAAAACCTGGAATCACGTGCTGAATTCAGCGACATGAAGTTCGGCATCTTTCTCCACTGGGGCATCTACAGCATGTTCGGTCAGGGCGAATGGTACATGCATAACGCCAATCTGGACTGGCAGGAATATCAGAAGGCAGCCTCAGGCTTCTATCCCGCTCGCTTCAATGCCTCGGAATGGGTCAGTGCCATTAAGGCCTCGGGTGCACGATACATCACCTTCACTTCGCGCCATCATGACAGTTTTTCGATGTGGAAGACCGAGCAGTCGGACTACAACATCGTGGATGCTACCCCTTTCCATCGCGATGTGATAGGCGAGTTGGCTCAGGCTTGCCATGAGCAGGATGTGCGTCTCCACCTCTATTATTCGCACTTGGACTGGCGCAGAGCTGACTATCCGCTAGGGCGCACAGGGCATGGCACCAAGCGTGACCTACAGCCTAACTGGCAGACCTACCTGCAGTTCATGAAGGGGCAGCTCACCGAACTCCTGACCCACTATGGCGACATCGGAGCCATCTGGTTCGATGGCGTATGGGACCATGACGAAGACCCTGAGCCTTTCGACTGGACGCTGCGCGAACAGTACGACCTGATCCACCAGTTGCAACCACGATGCCTGGTGGGCAACAACCATCATTTGGCTGTGTTCCCTGGTGAAGATATTCAGATCTTTGAGCGTGATATCCCCGGTCAGAATACTGCTGGCCTTTCGGGGCAGGAAATCAGCATCCTGCCGCTTGAGACTTGTCAGACCATGAACGGCATGTGGGGCTATAAGATTACCGACCAGAACTACAAAACGGTCGATGACCTGATCCGTCTGCTGGTGGGCACAGCGGGCAAAGGCGCCAACCTGCTGCTCAACATCGGCCCTCAGCCCAATGGAGAACTGCCTGCAGCAGCTCTTGAACGACTGAAAGGCATGGGCGAGTGGCTCAGCAAGTATGGCGAGAGTATCTATGGCACGACGGGTAGCACCATCGGGTCACAGCCATGGGGAGAAGTCACCGTGAAGAATAATGTGCAGTATGTGCATCTGCTCGACCAGAAAGACAATAGCCTCGAAATCGAACTGACAGGCAAGGTGAAGTCAGTAGTAGCCCTCAATGATGGACAGCAGGTGGCCTTTAAGCAGCATAAGAACCACGTTCAGCTGACCATTCCCGCGCACGAAACCACCGTGGATTACATCTTGAAGATTGTAACCAAATAACTAACCAATCAACACAACAACATATTATCAAAACAACACATTAACAAAACAACAAATAGAACAAAACAACATGTTGCTAGAGGTTTGTTGTGGCGACATCCAAAGCGCCCGTGCTGCTGCACAAGGCGGTGCGCAGCGCATTGAGCTATGTGCTGCTCTCGAGGCAGATGGCTTGACTCCCTCTGCCGGTCTTATTGCTGAGGCACGACGCATTGCCGGTCTCAGACTCCATGTGCTCATCCGTCCTCGTGAAGGAAATTTTGCCTATGATGATGAGGAATTCTGCATCATGGAGTCCGATATCCACATGGCTCGTCAGCTTGGTGCCGACGGCGTGGTGATAGGGGCTTTAACTCCCGAGCGCGACATCGACGTGGAACATTGTCGAGCCTTGATGCGAGCAGCAGAGGGCATGCAGGTCACCTTTCACCGTGCTTTTGACCAATGTAGAAATCCGCAAGAGGCACTCGAGCAGATCATTGGTCTGGGTTGTCATCGCCTCCTCACTTCGGGGCAATGTCGCACGGCGGTCGAGGGCATTCCGTTGCTTCGCTCGTTGGTCGAGCAGTCGCAAGGTCGCATCATCATTATGCCAGGAGCAGGTGTTAATCCGGACAATGCCCAGATGATCCTTCAGCAGACAGGAGCCATCGAGATACATGGTTCCTTGCGCTCTCTTCAGCATGGCCGGCTCATCACTGATGCCAGTTTAGTCCGCCAAACGCTCACTGTCTAACTTTTTCACCTTTAATTTATATTAGCTCCTCGTGAAACGCCTTCTTCCTTTCTGTCTACTGACCCTCACTGCTTGTTCCCCTTCGAATACAACTGCCGACCGCGAGCAGCTTCTTGATTTCCTCTATGCCTCCATGCCATTGCCTGATAGCGTGGACTATTCGCGCGACTATTGGCTGGAGAACATAGATTGTGCCTTGCAGGCTCGACAGGAGATGCCTTGGGGCAAGAACATTCCTGAGCGAGAGTTCAGACATTTTGTGCTTCCTGTGCGTGTCAACAATGAGAACCTCGACGACAGTCGTACCCTCTTTTACGATGAACTGAAACCACGTGTCAGCGGTTTGAGCATGGCCGACGCCATCCTTGAGGTTAATCATTGGTGTCATGAGAAGGTGACCTATCAGCCCAGCGACGAGCGCACTTCTTCGCCCTTGGCCACCATTCGCAGTGCTATCGGTCGATGTGGCGAGGAATCGACGTTTCTGGTTTCAGCTCTCCGCTCAGTAGGCATTCCGGCGCGTCAGGTCTATACACCCCGATGGGCGCACACTGACGATAATCACGCTTGGGTTGAAGCTTGGGCTGATGGTGAGTGGCACTTCCTGGGTGCGTGCGAGCCCGAGGCTGTGCTCGATCTGGGTTGGTTCAATGCTCCAGCCTCGCGCGGCATGCTGATGCACACCAAGGCTTTCGGTAATTATGATGGCCCCGAGGAGGTGATGCAGCGCACGGCCTGTTACACCGAGATTGATGTCACCTCGAACTATGCTCCTGTGGCCAAGAATTATGTCCAGGTGGTCGATGCAAAGGGACAACCAGTATCAGATGCCACCGTGGAGTTCAAGATCTATAATTACGCAGAGTTCTACACGGTTTCGACCAAGCAGACAGATGCCAATGGCATGACTTATATGCAAGCGGGATTAGGCGATCTCCTTGTGTGGGCATACCGTACGGTAGGAGAGAAGCCTTGCTATGCGGCAGAATACGGGTATGCAGCATGCAGTATCAGGGAGCAAGCTGACACGATGCAGGTGGTGCTTGCCCACAAAACTGGAGACGAGTTTTCGTTCGATCTTGAGATTGTGCCACCAGTCGAACGTAATACCCTGCCAGCAGTCAGTGAAGAGCAGCAGGCATACAACCAGCAACGCCTGGCGCAAGAGGATAGCATCCGCAATGCCTATGTGTCCACTTTCGCCACAGATGACGACCTGCTCAAAGCTTCGCGCGGCAACCACCAGACCATCCGGGATTTCCTCAATCATGCCAATGACAAAGCCAAGGCTGAGGGTTTGCTGCATGCTATCTCCGAAAAGGACCTTCGCGATGTCGTCCCTGAGGTGCTCGAAGATCATTATCAGCATACACCAGCACGGTATTGCCAAGTGAATGACTACAACAACTATCTGCTCAATCCTCGTGTCCTCAACGAAAGGCTGACTCCTTACAAGCAGTACTTCCTGCAAACGCTTCCTGAGGCGCTCCTCGCTGAATTCAAGCTCGATGTCAACAATATCATCGTGTGGATCAAGAACAACATAACCATTGACGAACTCAGCAATCCGCAGCAGTTGCGCATGACACCTATGGGCGTCTGGCAGTCACGACGCTGCGATGCCGTGTCGCGCGACATCTTCTTTGTCGCTTTGGCTCGCAGTATGGGTCACTTGGCCTACGTCAATCGTGTTGATGGTACGGTGTGGTGCAAGCAACTGCAGTCAGGCGAATGGCAGATGGTGACATTGGAAACACAGGGTCCAGATTATGAAGAGGCAGAGTATGTGCGCTATGACCTTACGCTCAGTTATCAGCCTACCGCTTTGCTGCCAGATCCAAAATATTATACACATTTCACGCTCTCAGAGCTTGAGTCCAATGGACATTTGAAGTTGCTGGAGTATGGCGAAGATGAGACCTGTCGTTCTCTCTCGGCCGAACCACTGCACTTCCATGGTTGCCTCAACCATCTGCTTATCACAGGTACACGTATGGCCAATGGCAGCGTATTGGTGCACGGCGAGATGATTGCTGCTCAGGATCTCACAAAGAAGACAGCCCCCCTCATCATGCGTCAGGCCTCCGAGGGCTTGCAGGTCATTGGTTCGCTCAACGCTGAGCATCTGTATCAGAAGCTTGGCACAGCCAGCGAGTGGAATCCCCAGGTCGCTTTCACTTCACATGAGGGCTCTCTGCTCTCCACCACTGGCCGTGGCTTCTATGTGCTGGGCATCATAGCACCAAACAACGAGCCGACTAACCACACGCTGCGCGACATCGCTCAGTATCGTGAAGCCCTTGAGGCATGGGGCGGTTCGCTGATGTTGCTGTTCCGCAACGAGGATGAGGCTCGTCGTTTCTGTCTGAGCGATTTCCCCGCTTTGCCACAGAATACCCACTTCGGCATCGACCACACAGGGGCTATCCTCGACGAGATCACCTCTTCCCTGCATCTCACTTCACAGACGCTGCCTCTCTTCGTCATTGCCGACACCTTCAACCGCATCGTCTTCCTCTCTGAAGGCTACACCATCGGACTGGGCGAACAGCTCGTCAAGGGACTTACGGCCGAGTGATACATTCAATAGCACCGGCTGGCAGCTCAGTAGCACCAGCTGTCACATTAATATTATTATAGAACTCTCAATATACATTTGTCATGAAAAAGACTCTCCTCTGTTTGTTCTCCCTTCTGACTTCTCTTGCCTCAGTGCTTCCTGCGCATGCCACCCGTCTGCATACGCTCTCGCTCAACGATGCCTGGCGCTTCCGCATGGAGGAGCAGGAGGAATGGCAGGCCGTACATCTGCCACATACTTGGAATACAGATGCCTACGTGGTGAAGGACTATCTGCGAGGCGTGGGTACCTATCAGCGTGAACTCACCATCCCTGAGGAGATGCAGGGTAAGCGCCTCTTCCTGCGCGTGGATGCAGCCAGCAAGACGCTTTCGGTCAGTGTCAATGGTCACAGTTACGACCTGCATGTGGGTGGCTACAATGCCGCCTCGTACGACATCACCGAGGCCATCGATCCCGCAGGAACGAACCACTTGGAGCTGGTGGTGGACAATGCCACCGACCTGGTACCACCCACTTCGGCCGACTTCACCTTCCAGGGCGGCGTCTATCGTGATGTCTGGCTCATCGCTACTGAAGCACAGCACTTTTCGCTCACCGATCATGGAGCTGAGTCGGTCTATATTTCCACCCCTCATGTCAACGAGTCTGAGGCAGAGGTGAGCGTACGTGCCACTGTGTGCAATGAGGCAGATCAGCGCATGACTCTCACCCTGAGGACCGAAATCTTCTCACCTCAGGGTGCGAGTGTGACCTCTGCCACCCGTAAGATCAAGATCGCCCCTCGTGCTGAGCTTCAGGTGGAGGACATGACTTTGCGCATCCCTGCCCCACAGCTCTGGAGCCCCGAGTCGCCTGCGCTCTATCGTGTGGAGACCTCAATCATCGATGGCAGGGGACGCATCATCGACCAGTCATGGCACTACACCGGTATGCGCTGGTTCGGGTTCGATGCTGAGCATGGATTCAGCCTCAATGGCAAGCCATACAAGCTGCATGGCGTGTGTCGTCACCAGGACCAGAAACCCTATGGTGTGGCGCTTACCGACGAGCAGCATCGTCGTGACTTCCGACTGATGAAGGAGATGGGAGCTAACTTCATTCGCATCTCGCACTATCCTCAGGACGATGCTCTGCTCGAACTCTGCGACCGTGAGGGTATGCTGGCATGGGAGGAGATCCCGATCGTGAATCTCGTGCCAGAAGGGGAGGAGTTTGCTCGTAATTGTGAGTCAATGCTCCTGGACATGATGCGTCAGCACTACAATCACCCCAGCATCATCCTTTGGGGCTACATGAACGAGATCCTGTTGCGCATGCCTCACGACAAGGATGGCAAGATGCCACAGGACGTGGTGGAGCGTACTTTGGCGTTGGCCCGACATCTGGAGGATGTGGTGCGACGGGAGGATCCCTATCGCCTCTCCACGATGGCCTTCCATGGCTCGGACGACTACAATACCTCGGGTCTCTCTGAGCTCAGTCACGTAGTGGGATGGAATCTCTATGAGGGCTGGTATGGCGGTGATCTCACGGGCTTCGAGCGTTTCCTCGAGCGTCAGCACCGCGAGCATCCTACTCATCCGATGATTGTGAGCGAATATGGCGCTGGTAGCGACCGTCGTCTGCATAGCTTCGATCCTAAGCCCTTTGATTTCAGCATCGAATATCATCAGCTCTATGCCGAGCATTACCTCGATGTGATAGAACGCACGCCCTACGTGATGGGTGGCAGCTACTGGAATATGATTGACTTCTCGTCAGCCCTCCGTGAGGAGTCGATGCCACGCATCAACAACAAGGGCCTGCTTTATTCTGACCGCACGCCCAAGGATGTCTATTACCTATTCCAGGCCTATTGGCTGGCCGACCGTCCCATGGTTCACATTGCCACACGCGACTGGCCACAGCGTACCCTGATGGCTGATGTGCCTGTGCAGCAGGTTCGCATCTACAGTAATCAGCCCGAGGTCGAACTGCTGCTCGATGGCATCTCGCTCGGCACACGTCAGACCATGGGCCACGTGGCTATCTTCGACGTGCCTATGCACGCTGGCCAGAATGTGCTGGTGGCTCAGGCTGGTGAAGCCATGGATGCTCACATAGTGGAGGTTTCGGTCGCACCTGTGGTTCTCTCTCAGTTCGATGCTCCAACTTTTTCGGATGCTTCACGGGTTGATGCTGTAACTGCAAACCTCGGTCAAGGCGAAAGCCTCTGCTTGGGTGTCAACTTGGGCAGCAACTGTTTCTTCACCTCTGATGCAAGCCAGTTCACCTGGGTGCCCGAGCGTCCTTACACCCCAGGCAGCTGGGGCTATGTGGGCGGCAAGGCAGTGGCTTCGATCAGTGAAGTGTCAGGTACAACCGACGGTCCTCTCTACCAGACCACGCGTCAGGGCATGGAGGCATTCCGTGCCGATGTGCCTAATGGTACGTACGAAGTGGAGCTGTTCATTGCTCAGCAGACAGGCGAGGGCGAATCGTCGGTCTATCTGCTGGGTCGCAATGCTGGTGCCAAGATGCAGGCTGTCCGCATTCGTCAGATCTACGAGGTCACCGATTCGCAGGGTCTCACCATCACCCTCGACGAACAGCATTCAACACGTTCTCTCGCAGCCATCCCCATCCGTCAGCTATAAGTCATGAAGCGAACTCTCATTTTTCTTTTTGCAGTCTTCTCTGCAGTGTGCAGCCTCTCGGCTCAATCCATCTGGCGCCGTTCGCATCTCGTTGAAGTGCGCAGTCAGCTCGATCAGCCCTATTATGCTGCTGCCTATCGTCATCTGTTGTCGCAGGCCGACTCTTTGCTCTCTGTCGAACCTCTCTCCGTGATGCAGAAGGCCGATGTTCCTGCCAGCGGAGACTCTCATGACTATATGAGCATTGGCCGCTACACATGGCCCGACCCCTCGCGTCCCGATGGTCTTCCTTACATCCATCGCGACGGACTCTCCAATCCTGAGATAGAGCTCTATGATCGTAACCGTCTGGGCGAGACTGCCTGGCGGATCGAGACACTTTCGTTGGCCTATTTCTTCAGCCAGAATGAGGAATATGCGCGTAAGGCGACTTTGCTGATCCGTGCCTGGTTCCTCGACAAAGCCACTCGCATGAATCCCCATCTGCGTTATGCACAGGTGGTCAAGGGTGTAGATGGCAATCGTGGTCGATGCTATGGTGTGATTGATACCTACTCTTTCGTCAGCATGCTCGATGCTGTGGCTTTGCTCGAGGGCTCGCGTTCGTTCACTGCTCGTGACAGCCGGGGGCTGCGTCGATGGTTCGGCCAACTGCTCGACTGGATGTCCACCGACCCATTGGGCGTTGAGGAGAGTCGTCAGGCCAACAATCATGGCATAGCCTACGATGCTCAGTTCATAGCTTTTGCTCTCTATGCCGAGCGTACCGAGCAGGCCCTCGCCTGCCTGCATTCGTTCGCAACTCGTCGTGTTGCCTCTCAGATCGCACCTGATGGTTCGCAACCTCATGAACTCTCGCGCACGCTGTCTTTTCATTATTCTTGGTATAACCTCTCGCACATCATCGACGTGGTGCTGATGGGTCAGACGCTCGGACTCTCTTCGCAGGAGGTCTTGGGTAGTGATGGTCGTCTGTCTGCAGCCATCGACTATCTGGTGCCTTATTTGGGCCGAGAGGTGGAGACGTGGCCCCATCAGCAGCTCAGCGGATGGGACGAGGCGCAGCAGCATCTCTGTCAGGAACTCTACCGCATGGCCACGCTCATCGATACTGCTCGCATCGACTTGCTGCAACAATATAGTCGCCATCGCCAGCTCGACCTGACCAATCGCTTCGCCCTCACCACCTATCAGGCCACTGCCACCGATCATGCATACGTTTGGGCCGAAGGACAGCTTCGTCTGGCTGTGGAGGAGGCTCGTCGGGCCAAGAATGAACCGCAGAATCGTGCTGAGGGTCGCCTCAATCCTCGCTCCGTGCGTGCCGATGGTTCGCTTGTGCTGGTGGGCATCCACGACTGGTGTGTGGGCTTCTTCCCAGGCGAGTTGTGGCAGATGTATGACTACACGCACCTCGACTACTGGCGACAGGAGGCGCTCAGCTTCACCTGGGCCATTGAGGACATGAAGTATCATCGAGGTTCGCACGACCTCGGTTTTGTCTGCAACAATACCTTTGGCCGAGGATATGAGGCCACGGGCGAGCGTTCGTTGCGCGACGTACTGCTCTTCACCACACGCACCCTCTCCACACGTTTCAATCCCACGGTGGGTTGCATTCGTTCGTGGGACCATAATCCCGACGAATGGAAGTTCCCTGTCATCGTCGATAATATGATGAACCTGGAGATGCTGTTCCGTGCCACCCAGCTTTCGGGCGACAGTACCTATTGGAAGATGGCAGTGAGTCATGCCGACGTCACCTTGCGCAATCATTTCCGTTCCGATGCCTCCTCCTTCCACTTGGTCGATTATGACCCTGCTGACGGTCAGGTCCGCATTCGTCAGACGGTACAGGGCCATGCCGACGACTCCTTCTGGAGCCGTGGACAGGGCTGGGGACTCTATGGCTACACGATGTGTTATCGCTTCACTCGCGATGTCCGTTATCTCGATCAAGCTAGTCGTATTGCCGACTTTTGGCTCGCGCTCCCCAACATGCCTGCCGACGGCATTCCTTTCTGGGACATGAAGCATCCTGACATCCGCTCCGAGTTGCTCGATTCCGAACCTGGCGATACGTCCTTCTCTGCTATTCCACGCGATGCCTCGGCCGCAGCCCTCATCGCCTCGGCCCTCTACGAGCTCGCCACCTATCTGCCCGACTGTCGCTTGCGCTACGAGCAGGCTGCCAATCATATTCTCGACAGTCTCGACCGATACTATCGTGCCCAGACGGGCTCCGACCATGGCTTCCTGCTCCAGCATTCCACGGGCCATTATCCCGCAGGCAGCGAGATTGATGTCCCCCTCGTCTATGCTGACTACTATTATCTCGAAGCACAGGCGAGGAGAGCTGCAATGGAGTGGAAGTAGGTTCGCCAAGCGTCAGCTTAGGAAACTAGAATGGATTTTAAGGATAATAACGTAATTGTAGTTTTTGATGATAATGACGTAATTGTAGATTTTTGATGACGAGCGTTTGTCCGCAAAAATTGAGACAAGAGTTCTGCCCCTTGATTGGTGTCGTCTTCAAAAACTTCTGAATCTTCAAATTTCTCAAACTCCTTAAATATCTCAAAGTCCATAGATTTATCAAATTTCTCAAATATTTTTCCGAGAAATATTTGTTTTTGTCAAAAAAAAGCAGTATTTTTGCGCTCGAATTTTCGACAGAATACTCATGGAACCTTTTGCCCACCTACACGTACATACAGAATTCAGTCTCCTCGATGGCCAGTGCAAGATAGGCCGTTTGTTCGACAAGGCAGCCGCTGATGGCATGCCTGGCTTTGCTGTGACCGACCATGGCAACATGTTCGGCATCAAGGACTTCTTCGATATTGCTGCCAAGAAGAACAAGGATCGCGAGAAGGAGGGCCTTCCTCGCGTTAAGCCCATCTTCGGTTGTGAGGTCTATGTGGCCCGTCGCAGCCTCACCTTGCGTGAGGGCAAGCAGGACATGAGCGGCTGGCACCTGATCCTGTTGGCCAAGAATAAGAACGGTTACCAGAATCTGATCAAGCTGGTGTCCATCGGTTGGGTCGATGGCTACTACATGCGTCCACGTATCGACCATGAGGTGCTCCAGCAGTATCACGAGGATCTGATCTGCTGTTCAGCCTGTATCGGTGGCGAGGTGGCCAAGAAGTTCGAGGCGGGTGATCTGGAGGCGGCCGAGCAGGCCATCCTGTGGCATCGCGACCTGTTTGGCGATGACTATTACCTCGAACTGCAGCGTCATATCTCTCAGGATCCCCTCTACAATCCCGAGTGTTACGAGAAGCAGAAGCCCTACAATGCCTTTTTGCAGGAGATGGCGCAGAAGCACGGTGTCAAGCTCATCTGTACGAACGACGTGCACTTCGTCGATGAAGAGAATGGCGAGGCACACGACCACCTGATCTGCCTCAATACTGGCAAGGATCTGGATGATCCGAACCGTGTGCGTTACACCAAGCAGGAGTGGTTCAAGACCACCGAGGAGATGAACAAGCTCTTTGCCGACGTGCCTGAAGCCCTGCGCAACACGGTGGAGATCGTCGATAAGTGCGTGGAATACAACATCGAGAACGGCCCTATCATGCCTAACTTCGAGATACCTGCCGACTTCGGACTTGAGGAGGACTATCGTCAGCGTTACACCGAGCAGATGCTCTTCGATGAGATGACGCAGGACGAGAACGGTAACGTGGTGCTCTCAGAGGAGGATGCTCGCAAGAAGTTCAAGAAGCTGGGCAATGGCGACTTCAATAAGGTGGTGCGCATCAAGTTTGAAGCTGACTATCTTCGTCACCTCACCTTGCAGGGCGCTCGTGACAACCATTATTTAATTAAGGAGTACGGCTATGAGGGCGACTCCATGGCGCAGCCCATGACCGACGACGAGATCATCGCCGCCCTGCGTCCCGACGTGTGGGAGCGCATCAAGTTCGAGCTGCACATCATGAAGACCATGGGTTTCCCTGGTTACTTCCTCATCGTGAGCGACTTCATCCGTGCCTGTCGCGAGGAGCTGGGCGTCTCGGTGGGACCTGGTCGTGGCTCGGCTGCCGGTTCGGCCGTAGCTTATTGTCTTGGCATCACCAAGATCGACCCTATCAAGTACGACTTGCTGTTCGAACGTTTCTTGAACCCCGACCGTATCTCGCTGCCTGATATCGATACCGACTTCGACGATGATGGACGTTCACGCGTCATCGAGTGGGTGCAGGACAAGTATGGTGCTGACCGTGTGTCGCACATCATCACCTATGGTACCATGGCCACCAAGATGGTCATCAAGGATATGGCCCGTGTGGAGAAGGTTCCTATCCCCGAGGCTAACCGTCTGGCAGGTCTGGTGCCTGACCGCATGCCTGAGGAGAATGGCAAGGCGCTGAAGTGCAACCTCAAGAACTGCATCAAGGTGGTGCCAGAGTTGCGTCAGGCCTGCGACTCGCCCGACCCGGCCATACGCAATGTCATGAAGCTTGGCCAGATGCTCGAGGGCAATGTGCGTGGCACGGGTGTGCATGCCTGTGGTATGATCATCGGTCGTGACCCTATCGATACCGTCGTGCCAGTCTCAGTGGTCGATGACCACGGCAACAAGCTGCTCGTGACGCAGTACGATGGTCACGTCATCGAGTCCACCGGCCTGATCAAGATGGACTTCCTCGGACTCAAGACCCTCGGCATCATCAACGAGGCGCTCGACAACATCAAGGAGACCACAGGCCTCGACATTGACATTGACCATATACCCATCGACGACGAGCTCACCTACAAGCTCTTTGCCTCGGGTCGCACCGTGGGCACGTTCCAGTTCGAGTCGCCTGGCATGCAGAAGTATCTCAAAGAGTTGCAGCCCGACTGCATCCATGACATCGTGGCCATGAATGCCCTGTATCGTCCGGGTCCTATGGATTACATCCCGTCATTCATTGCTCGTAAGAATGGTCGTGAACCGATCACCTACGATATCCCTATCATGGAGAAGTACCTCAAGGATACGTATGGCATCACGGTCTATCAGGAGCAGGTCATGCTCCTCTCACGTCTGCTGGCCGACTTTACCCGAGGCGAGTCCGACGCGCTGCGTAAGGCCATGGGTAAGAAGAAGAAGGACATCGTCGATGCCATGAAGCCCAAGTTCATCGAGGGCGGCATCCGCAATGGCCACGACCCCAAGATTCTGGACAAGATCTGGGGCGACTGGGAGAAGTTTGCCTCCTATGCCTTCAACAAGAGCCATGCTGTGTGCTACGCCTGGGTGGCCTATCAGACAGCCTACCTCAAGGCACACTATCCTGCTGAATACATGTCGGCTGTGCTGTCGCGTTCGCTCAACAACGTGACCGAACTGGCCAAGCAGATGGACGAATGTCGCGCCATGGGCCTTGAGGTGAAGGGACCGGACATCAACCTGTCGCGTCAGCGCTACTCAGTCGATGCAGAGGGTGCTGTACGCTTCGGCCTGGCTGGCATCAAGGGCTTTGGCGAAGGTGCGGCCGACGCTGTGGTCAACGAGCGTAAGAAGAATGGCCCCTACAAGGACATCTTCGACCTGGTGGAGCGTGTCGAGGTTGGTGCCCTCAATCGCAAGGCGCTCGAATCGCTCGCCCTCTCAGGTGCGCTCGATTCACTGGGCAACATCTCGCGCGAGCAGTACATGGGTGTCAATGCGCGTGGCGAGGCGTTCCTCGACCAGGTGACTAAGTACGGCCAGAAGTTCAAGGCTGACAAGGAGAGCAACGAGGCCTCGCTCTTTGGCGATATGGACGACATGGAGGTGGCCATTGCCCATCCTGTGCCTCCCGAAGCTGAGAGGTGGAGCACCCTGGAGCGTCTCAACAAGGAGAAGGAGCTGGTGGGCCTGTTCCTCTCGGCCCATCCGCTCGACGAATACAAACTGGTGCTTAAGTATGCCTGCAATACCACCATGGCCGAGCTTGAGACCATACCGAATCCCAAGACCCGCGAGGAGCAGGATGCCAAACTGCGCGAGCTGTCACAGCCCGAGAACCGTGCTGAACTTGATCGCATCACACAGCTGCAGTCGCGCGAGATCACCTGTGGTGGCATCGTAACAGGCTGGCGCGAAGGTACCTCGAAGGCTGGTAACCCCTACGGCATCCTTACGCTCGAGGACTACTCGGGCAAGCACGACTTCGTCTTCTTCGGTGCAGCCTACCCACAGTGGCGTGGTTTCGGACGCGAGGGTATGTATCTCTACATCCAGGCCAAGTATCAGCCTAAGCGTTTTGTGCGCGAGGTGCGCTCCATCTTTGACGTGGAGTTCAACATCGGACAGATCCGTCAGCTCAACGAGGTGGCACCCACTTTGCTCGAAGACCTCACCGTGGTGCTCGACTCACACAAGCTCTCCATGGCCAGCATCCAGCTCATGGCCGACAGCATCATGCGTCGTGACAGCGAGGACTCCAGCATGCCCGCCACCTCTAACCTCTATTTCGAGGTGTGCGACCCTGTCATGAACTACTCTGTCCGACTCTATAGCCGCCAGCATCGCGTGGGCATCACCCCAGGCCTGGTCGATTTCCTCCGCAATCAGGATGGCATAGCCTGCAAGATCAATGGTCTCCTCGTCGAGGATCAGCGTCAGGAGGCTGAGGCCGAAGAGGAGGTACTCGAAGAGGCTCTCCTCCCAGACGATTAAGCACATGTATTCCAAGTTCATCTAATGCAAAAAACACCCGAGGCTTCTTGCCCCGGGTGCTTTTTGTTATTGTCTTTCTCAAGATTAGAGCTTGTCGTTAGAACCAAGCACATTCACGATCTTGTGGATGTACATCTTCTTCATGTTCTCGCGAGCTGGCTTGAGGTACTGACGAGGATCGAAGTGTGAAGGATTCTCAGCCATGTACTTACGGATAGCAGCGGTCATGGCCAGACGTGAGTCTGAGTCGATGTTGATCTTGCAGACAGCTGACTTAGAAGCCTCGCGGAGCTGCTCCTCTGGGATACCGATAGCAGCGTGGAGCTTGCCACCATACTGGTTGATGGTTGCAACCTCGTCCTGTGGAACTGATGAAGAACCGTGGAGAACGATTGGGAAGCCTGGGAGCTTAACCTCGATCTCGTGCAGGATGTCGAATGCCAATGGTGGTGGAACGAGCACACCGTTCACGAGGGTGCACTGTGCAGGGGTGAACTTGTGAGCACCGTGTGAGGTACCGATAGAGATAGCGAGTGAGTCGCAGCCAGTGCGGGTAGCGAAGTCGATAACCTCCTCAGGCTTGGTGTAGTGTGACTCAGCAGCTGAGACCTCATCCTCTACGCCAGCGAGAACGCCGAGCTCAGCCTCAACGGTAACGTCGAACTGGTGAGCGTACTCAACAACCTTCTTAGCGAGGGCTACGTTCTCCTCGTATGGGAGGTGTGAGCCGTCGATCATGACTGAAGAGAAACCGTTGTCGATGCAGTCCTTGCAGAGCTCGAAGCTGTCACCGTGGTCGAGGTGAAGCACGATCTGAGGATTCTCGCAGCCGAGCTCCTTAGCGTACTCTACAGCACCCTTGGCAAGGTTGCGGAGGATGGTACCATTAGCGTAGTTGCGTGCGCCCTTAGATACCTGCATGATAACTGGTGACTTAGTCTCAACTGCAGCCATAACGATAGCCTGCATTTGCTCCATTGTGTTGAAGTTGAAAGCTGGGATAGCGTAACCACCAGCAACGGCCTTCTTGAACATTTCACGAGTGTTCACAAGACCAAGGTCTTTGTAATTTACCATAATTCTTTTGTTTATTTTATAAAAAGTGATTCATACCATTGTGTCCCGCGAGACACTTTGCACTTGCAAAGTTAAGGATTTATTTTCATTCTGCAAAATTTCGCGCGTCATTTTTA